>NZ_JAFNNI010000001.1:0-657252 GCF_026536935.1 Gilliamella sp. B3127 | reverse complement strand
TGTTGATAACATTACCTGCACCGTCGGTTAAAACTCCCGAAATTTTTGCCATAATTTTAATTTCTCCAGATAATAAAAAACCGCTTTAGTAGCGGTTTTTTATTTTTTTAATGTCATAAGCGTAATGGTGTCGGGAATGCCCGTTGTATGATGTTTATCGCTCTCGCGCATACTAACACTAAATGTTGCGTGAGCTGGAATTACAATAAAATATGTTTTGCTAGCAACAGGATTATAACGTGTTGTTTCAATTTTTTGTATAAAAACAAACCTACCATTAGTGTTATTGAATATAGATATTTCAACTTCCCCGTAATGCCATATGCGAGAATCATCAGGTCTCTGATACGCTATTAACGTAAAAGGTAAAATAAATAAATCTCTGTCAAATGGCTCAGGTGCTATAGTAACAGAGCCATTTTTTTTACACACGTGCATTTTTACAATGTCGCCAACAATTTGCATTGCTGTCAATTTTCCCTGAATCTGACAATTTTCATTAATCACAACATTGTTTAATTGCCCTGAATTTGCATAAATGTTACCTGAGATGTTAGCACGTCTTGCGTTTAGCGTACCGTCTTCCCAAAGCTCAAAAGCAGGGGGGGTACCTGCACTAATAACACTACCAGCTATCATCCTGCCGCCTGTGATTTGCGGTGCTCTAATTTCAGTGCCCGCTATTAATCTATCGCCTCGCATAGTACCAGTAGCAATTAAATCACCATCCAAGAACATCGCTGGCTCAACCCATTGTGCGCCGTTATACATCCTGGCTTCTGAGTGAGCAACTTTACCTGCGCCGTCTAATGAGTAGATAATTAATGTGGTATCACGGGCAGGATAAAACCCAAATTCACGATAAAACATTTGAGTAGCATCATCATTGTTAGTTGGGAATTTACCGTCCTGTGTTTGAATTCTAAATAATCCCCCTGCGCCATTTTCTGCAATTAAAGTTTTAGTGTTAGCGATGAAAATATCAGAACGGCCGACTACATTAACCGCATTCACGCCGTACCAATAATCAGTATCAGGCTGACAATCAACATCAGTAAGCGTCATTGCTCGACCAAGATAATTAGTTTTTGCTTCGACTTCGGCTTTAGTTGTGCCTTTGTAGAACTCGAATTGGGTCCCTAGACTGGACACCGCTGTCATGACTGGACGAATTGCTACATTAAAACTACTTGGCGTGAGTACTAATCCTGACGGTTTAGCTGGAGGTAAAATAGAAAATGCAATCGTGGTTTCATCGCCCAGCCGCCCATCTTCTGCTACTCCTCTGACTGTTGCATTGAACTTACCTTGTTGTAATTCTGATAAATAATATTCAGTATCATTAACAGTTTCACGGCTAATTAATTTATCATCACGATAGATTTTTACTTCGAATTTCAGATTTTGAATCGTTCTTGGTGTTAACCATGACAAACGAGCTTGATATAGGTCGGATTCGGGTATAATTTCAGCTTGTAACTGCTCAACGGGCGGAATTGACCAGCCTAAAATACTACCGTTTTCCGCTTCGAATTTAGCGCCGTTATCAACAATTTCTTCTTTCTTAGGCTCGTGTTGTAGCGCAGTAATAGAATAAGTCCCATCATCATTTTCAGCAATCGTCAATGCTTTAAATAATCGTGGTTTGATCTTATTGTCATATAAGCCCCAGACAGAATACTCATCGACATTAACACTATTCAACAAAACAAGCTGATTTGGTTTAATTTGTTCTTGAATTTTGACTTTTTGTAGCTTCATATTTGTGTCCGTGACACTTATATATGCATTTTTCATATTTTTAATGTCAATATCACGATCTAACGTAATGGTGCTACCATTTGTTTCTAAAATTCGCCCGCCGATTATGGTACCTGCAAAATCATTATCAGCAATACCAATAATGTCGCCCGGAAAGTGACGAATACCTTCTCGCCCCACGCTAAAGGTAACGGTTTGTGTCTCTAATTTTTCAGTTTGAATTAACCATTTCCCAATCCTGTGCGCTTGCCCTCGAGATGTACAGCCGAACGCATCAATTTGTTCTACATTTAATCCAAATCGTTTAATTAACTCATCATCAGCAACGTATTCGGTTGCTGTTTCCCAGTTATTACTTGGGTCAATATAACGCACATGCACCGCCGTATGTCTTGATTTTTGCGATGCTGAAGTATAGTTGAACTGCCCGTCTACCACGTTAGCATTTGCGTAAATTGCCACAGGATCGCTTGGTCTATCCATGACAGCTGTATAATGCATTCCATCCCAAATTGGCATCGCCCGAAATATCGAGCATAAATCATGAATAACATCGTACGCCTGCCGTTGCTCAGTAATGTAGCAATTGCAGGTAAACCGTGGCTCTTTACCGCCAAAGCCGTCGTCAACTAGCTGGTCACAATATTGAGCAATCGTGTATAGTGCAAATTTATCAACACCAAATTGACCGATTCGATTACCCATTCCGTAACGTAGGTTAGTCAAAATATCGTAAAATATCCAAGCTGGATTGTTGGTCCAAGCAAGCTTAAAATTACCCGACCAAAAGCCTTTATACTCTCGTATATTTGGGTCGTAGTTGTCGGGTACTTTAACTATCATCCCTTTAATAAGATAATTTCGGCGTGGTACACCACTGAACTGCGATGAATCAAACTTCAAGCCAACAACAGCCGTATTCGGATATGAAAATTTAGTATCATAGATTTCGGTGTATGAACTCCATAGCGTATTATTAACTAACAATGATGATGCGCTATCTGGGGTCTTGCGCACAACTCGAATATTAAACGGTTTTTGTGGTAAATCATCTAAAATGACAGAAGTTAAATATTGTGAGCGTGTTTTTTTATCGATTAAATCAACTTTTTTTGCTGTTTTCCATACGTCATCGACACCTATTTGAACTTCCATTGATACTGATGTTCTATTTATGTTGCCCTTATTGTCTGTTGAGCTTAACGATTGTACACCAACAGTTATACGTATCCTATCAACATTAGGATCAGTAATGGTTCGCACGATTGGCGCTGTTGCTTTTACTTCTAAGTTTACTGGCACTTCGTTTTCTGTTGCTGGAAACCCCTCAAGAGGAGCTTGTGACTGAATACCTGCCGTCCATTCTACTTCAACACCATTGAAATTATATGAACCATCTGGAGCTTGAATTGGTGTATCATTTAATAATACGCTTTGTAGTCCGTTTACTGGCCCCTCTATCTGCCCTTCGCATAATAAATCAATAATGCTTAATTGTTGGCGGGATTTTAGGTTATCTTGAGCTTCCTTTGGTGTTTTTGATTTTTTTGAACCTTTACCCATTTTTCTTTCCTTTTAAGACTTCACCCCATGGAATTGGTGTCGATGTTTTTAATCTATTTTATTTATTCATCTAGTGTTTCAAGCCCTTGTGATAAGACTTTAGAGCCGATTTTTGTTAATCCATAGCAAAGTGGTACCGGTGCACCTTGCCCTATTGTGTTATCTAAGTTTGAAAAATAAGTGTTATTGTTTTTATCGCCTACTAGCTTATCGGTCTTTGGTAATTTTGTTAGCATCTGTGCAACACCGCCAATCATCATACCCAAGCCTGATGCCATTAATGGGTAACCCACGGGAGTCCAGTAAAAAATAGCCCCGACAACAAACATCACCGCACCAGCAATAAAGCTGAACGCCCCACCTTTTGCACCCTCTGTTTTAGGTACAATATGGATAACGGCATCTTGTGGTATTCGGCTATGCAGACCAAACTGTAAATTGTCCTCATCCATATCTACGCCGTTAATCCGGACTCGGAAATAGCCATCTATAATCTGCTTTTTCAAGCCTTTTATCTGGCAATATAAGCCATTCAATGCCTCTGATGCTGTTTCAACGCTCATATTGAACTTATCGCCATATTGTTTAAGATTGCCGTAAAAGCGAATGATTGCCATTGTTTATGTCTCCAAACTGAATGTGTGTACTTAAGCCAAAATCCGTCATATAAATCTCGTTTAGAGAGACGGTTTGGACAATGATGCAAAATAAATTGTTTACCAATATAGATAGCAGCATGATTTGGTATTGTTGAACCAAGACAAACCAAGATGACATCGCCCTCTTGAATATCCTCAACCTGTTTAAACTCATTTTTAGGCAATAAATCCAAGTAAAGGTTTTTTCCTTTGTGCCACCAGTCGTCTTGACGCTCATAATCGGGTAAATTGATGCCGGTTAACATGTACGCATCTCGCACCAATGTAAGGCAGTCGATCTCACCGTGATTAAATTCACGCCCAAGTAATGGCTTGATACACCTGAATTTGTGAATTTTATTGTTGCAAACCAACCACCAGTCTAATCCTGTTTGTTGCTGATAAAACTGGTCAGCTTCACTCAGGATAGGCAAACCATTTGGGTGAGAGTGAACTACAGCTGTTATAACGCCACTTTCTTCCGTTTTTATCCAATCCTCGGTTGCTATTTCGAATGTTTCGGTTGGTGTAGGTGAGATGTTATTGCAAGGCAGGTAAGTTTTATTATCAATAACAAATCCGCAACACTCAGCCTCACCGCATTGTTTAGCGTGATTAAATATCTGTGTTTTCATAATTAATTAAGAGACTTTAGCGGCAGCTGGAAAACCACCGAATGGAAGAATACCGTATTGGCCAAAACGAAGCTTACAGCCATTTAGGCAACGGCTACATTTATCTTTAGTGATGTCGTTAGTCGGCTTATCAAATTCATCTGCTACAGGTCCACCGGTATAACCGCACTCAGACGAGCGATATATCCAGCTACAGGTATTAGCAATAATTACACGAGCAGGAATTAATGCGCCATCAGACTCACACGGTAACGCTAATTCAAATGTAACCACCATTGAGTTTTGTTGTTTGACTTGTTCAATAACATAATTTGAAACGATTTCACAAAATGGATCGGCATATTGATTACCGTTCTCAAAATTCACCGCGTCTAAGTATTTAACATGCACTTCGTGACGTGTGACAATTGCGCCAAGTAAGCCGTCAAAATCAGAAACTAAGCCCGTAATAAAGCCCATAGCATTACTAACACTCATAGTTGGACGATTGCTTACACCCTGCCCACTCTTCTCAAAACCTTCCACTTTTATGGGATAAGGTTCATAGACATTACCCTGCCAAGTTATCGGTTGTCTCAAGTCGTTAACGCCATTGTGAAATCGAAATATCGTTTTATTGCCAACGATTTTAGTTAAATCGACTTCGTATAAATCAATAATCGCATCTTGTGCAATTTTGGTTATATCAATTAGCATTTTTTTTGGTATCATGCTACTACCTCCTCAAATGTCGCGGTTATTGTTGTTACTGTGTTCATAACGTTAGATGTCCAAGATGAGCATTTAACTGTTATTAATCGGTTCGTGTTAACCTCTCGCCATTTAAATGCATACAATCCACCATGACGTGTTAAAAAATCATTAATGTGATGCGCATCTTCTCGCGCAACTTTTAGCGTGACATTGTAAGAGCGTAAATCGTTGTTGATACCATCTTTAATTCGTTGCTCGTAGCCGTCTCCAAGCTTAATGGTTTTTATTTTCGGCTCGGCTTTTTCACTCATGTTTGGAGCAACTTGCCAATGAAATGTTTCCATAATTTTCTCCAGGCAATAAAAAACCACCCAAAGGTGGTTTGATTTTTATAATAGTCTTTTAATTTTATTTCTAAATTTTCGTAAACCCATTTTTCTGTAGATATATTGTACTTAAGGCTCATTGAATAACGATTCCTAATAATGCCACCAAAGCTATTTTAAGCATCAACATCGCCCCCGATGTAATAATGGCACTCTCCATCAAGTTCGCCAATATCAATAAACCGCTTTTTCCTGGATATGGAAAATCCGCTGTAGAAGGTGTTTTAATCCTGATTTGACTATATATTGAGCTTGGTCCCAAGCGTCTGTAACTATATCTGGGCAAGTTTTTTACCTCAATCATCCAAAGCAATACCAATTACGCTAATCAAAATAATCTTTTTCATGCCATTAATTTTATTTAAAATGTTAGTAATATGGCATGAAATTTAAACTATTAAATCAACGTTTATTTAGTAGCCCTCCTGGTCGCCGCTCATATTGGATTTGCAAACGGATGGCTTCCTTTATACTTTTACCTAATTGTTTTCCTTCCGCATCAGATAAACCTCTATCACCAATATTAACGGGCACATTGACAGTTATATTACTGCCTGATTTACTTGATGTTTGCAAGAAATCTTTTAAATCTGCGTTTGTTCTAGCGTCTACAACACGTTCACCTTTATTTAATAACCACGTACCCTCACATGGAATGCTGTCAATACCACTATGTGCCATACCTGAAATGGTTTGTGCTGCGATTAGCCCAACATTTGTCATTCCCAGCCCCATGACAACATTAGCCATAATTTCACCGTACGGTTCCCCCAATTCCCGAGCTTTATTTGCTGCAACAAGAGTACTTATTGTTGCTTGCGCAATAGCAGACGCTTTACTAGCAATAAACATTACTTTATAAGCCGTTGACGATTCTCCTGCAGTCTCTTTGAACATTTCAGCAATTGATCCAGTTAATGATGAAAATGTACCTAATGTTGCCAATGTATATGCATCTTGAATATCATTCTGTTTTTTCTGCATTTTCTCTTCAATCTTAACAATAGCATCAGCATATTCTTGTTGTTTTATTTTCTTTTCTTTCAATAAATCATCGAATAATTTTAATTGTTGATTATGCCAATCTTGAAGCTTTTTATCATCTTCTGCAACGTTCAATAAATCGCTACCAATCCCATTATAAGAATTGTTATAACCGAAAGTTGGCACTGATTCCGCGGATTTGTTGAACATTTTATCAAGTAATTCTTCACGTTCTTTAAGTGACAAATTAGCTTTTTCGGCAATACTTAATTGCTCTTTATATGTATCAAGTTGTTGCTCAGCGGGGCTACGCAACGAATCAAGAATTGATTTATATTCTTTTTGTGCGTTAAGTCGATCAAGTTCAGCAGCTTTTGTTTCTAACGTTGTTTTCTGAATTTCAGATAGTTTACTTAGTTCACCCTCAGCTATCTGACGACGGACCTTTTGCAATTCGGTAATATCAGTGTAAGCGTTGATCTGATTATTAAGCCGATCAAGTTGATTTTTATAAATATCAACCGTGCTTTTGCCAGTTTTTTTTTGTGCTAATTTCTCTTGTTCTTTATAATTTTCTCGTAATTTTTGAACCAATAAAGTTAGTTTTTGGAGCAACGAATCTTCCATTTGACCGGATAAATCCGCTCCTTTCGCTAATGCACTTAAAGCTGTTGCGTGTTCAAGTGCAGCATCACCGGCTGCGCGTTGTAATCCTGCCAACACATAAGCGGTTTCTCCATTTTTATCTGCTTTTAATTTATTTACTTCAAGCTCTTGGTTGAGCACACCGAGTTGGTTTTCTAAATTTGGGAAATCAGCAATATCAAGCTTCTTTATTCCTGCTTCTGCATCTTCAGATGCTTTCTTTGTTGCATCTAATTTTTCTTTATTTTCTGCTAGTTTTTGTATGTTCTTTAATAATCCAGAGGTTAATAAACCAATTGCTTGCTCAAGCTCTTTACCTCCACTCGCTGTTGCTATTAATTTTTGCCCTGCATCATATAAACTTTCACCAAATTCTGATGTTGTTATTTCTCCATTTTTTACTTTGTTTTTTAGGACGTCAATTTGTTGTATATATTCATCAATAGCTTTTTTATTTGATGGAGATAAATATACAATCGCGCTAGAAAAATCTGCAGCCATGATGATTTCAGACAAATTATCTTGAATTTTATCTTTAATATCGTCAATATCTATGCCGATATCATTCAAATTTGCTGAGATCTCAGTTTCTAACCCTGTCGTTATAGCCAATTGGCGAGATTTATCAAGCTCTTTATATTTAGCAAGCAGCTGATCGACAGGTAACTGTAACTCTTCAATCGGTTTTTTAGCTTTATCAGCACCATCGCCCATCATTAAAAAACCGGCACCAACCGACAACAGTGTAGTAGCTAAACCTACCGGACCACCTAAAAGCCCAAGCAAACCGCTACCGACACGAGACAGCAGACCAAATTTACTTGTCAGTGCATTTAGATTCGCTTGTGATGCAGCTAATGCTGCATTAGCCTGAGTTTGACGATTAATAGCTGCTGTTAAATTGTTTTGAGCAATTAAATTTGCTTTTAAACCAACAGCACGTTGAGCCTCAAATCTTGCAGCGTTTACTTCAGCAACCGCTTTTAATTGCAAACTTTTGGCTGCAGATAATTCTGCTTGTGCATTTGATATTTGCGCAGTTATATTTCCTAAAGTCGTTTTTGTTGCATTGACTATAGATTCAGATAAACGTCCAAAATATCGTGATAGGCCAATACCAACAAAAGCCGCCCCAGCTCCTGATACTAAATCAATATTATCAGCGACAAGCTTTAAGCCACCAGCAACTCTCTGTGTAAAACCTACACTACTGTTTAAATTACCAATTAATACATTAAAGTTATTTGATAGCTGAGTAAAACCATCTTTGACAGTATTCCCCATCCCATCAACAAGTTCACCAGTCCGATCTTTTGCTGCTATCATTGCATCTGCTAATTGACGCATTGAAATTTGACCATTTGAACCTAACTGTATGACTGACTTTTCTGCCCAACCTGTTGATTTAGATAACTCATTAACAATATTAGGCGTTGATAACATTAGTGATTCCCACTGTTTACTGCTAACTCGACCTGTTATCATTGAATTTGTTATGGCGTCGATGTTTGTTTTAACTTTATCTGCTCCTGTAGCATTTAAAGTATAGCTGTTTGACATCGCCTCGATAAAATCAAGTGTCTGTTCTGTGCTATAACCTAAATCATGCATTGATGATGCGGTAGATACATATAATTCTTGCGAATCACTTATTGATTTAGCATTACGATTGCTTATTTCAAGTAATCTATCTTGAACTAGGTTGTAACTATCAGCAGACCCTTCTACTGAAGTAATAGCCATTTTGACGCGAGCAGCAGCCTGCCCCCAGTTATCGGCCATATTTATAACACTAGTAAAGTCAAAACTACCAATATAAGCAGCAGCTACTTTCAACGCAGACGATTTTAAATGAGTTAATTGGGTATTCATTGCTTGAATTGAGCGATTATTATTAGCAATGTATATATCAAAACATTTTGACCGGTCTTCCATTGTTTTGTAATAACCCTTACCTATAATTAATGCCCGATTCATTTCTCGTTGATATGATGATGAGTCGGCGGTAATTCGTATTGCTAATTCTTGCAATTTTGCCATCTTTATTTCCCTAATAATTTAGATATAGCCTCAAACATACTGATAGGCTCTTTCTTTTCTTCTCTGAATTTCATCAAACAGTCTTCAAAATCAACTTTAGCTCCCTGAGAACGATAAACAGCTGATGTGATTTGTGCAGAGTGCCAGTCATGTCGCTCATCACCTATTGGATTTAATCTATCAAATGCAACCCAATAATAAAATTCACTAGATGAAAGTGATTTCTCAAGCTCGGCAAGTGTTTTACCGAGCCTGAGAGCAAGTTTAAGTTTGAAAAAAAGTTCAGAGTCTGAACTTACTTTTTTTCTGCTTCCTCAATGGGTTTTTCAGATAACCCAATTAGATCAATTGATTTATTTACAATACGTGTATGAATTGGACCGTAGTTTTTTACTAAACTCTCAATATCAACGTCTTTGTTAAAAACTGGATCACCTTTTTCATCAATATAAACCGATGCGAAAAGTTCTGCCTCAGCTTTAATTTTCAAGATATCTTTTTCTCGAACAGATGTTTTTTTGTTTTCATTAATTGATTCAATAGTTTTAATATAACGTGCGAAATCAAGATGAAGCGGTTCACGCACAAACACCTCACTTTTCCATTCAGGAACCGTAAATGATGTGGTGCGATAACCACAATTCTTAGCAATAGCGACTTTTCTAAGATTCATTATTTATTCTCCGTTGTTCGTGTTGATGAGGTTGGTTCAGTAAATTCAAATTTACCTTTAACTTTAAATGAAAAAGAGCCTGTTACAATACCATTTTTAGCGCCTTTAAATTCATAACTCGTAACACGAGCAATCCAGTCAATTGAACTTCCATCTTCATATTTAATCTGGAATGGATAGTTATCACCAGTTTCATATGATTTACGTAAAATTTTCTGTCCAGTATTACCCAAAACAAAATTAACATTCATTGATACCGTCGCTTCTGCTGGTAAACCACTTATTGTTTCTTTTGTAATTGATGCTAATGTTGAAACATCTATTTCTTCACCTTCTGGGGCAGTCATTGAATAATCGGTCGTAGTCCCTTCAAGGCTTGATTTGGCCATTCCGGATGTTATAAATTTAAGTGACGGCGCATTTCCGACGAAAAATCCAATATCTTTTGTTTTAGTATATTCACTTAGAACTTGTGTTTGAGCTTCAGACATATTAATTCTCCAAAAATAAAAAAACCGCAGTTGAGCGGCATAAAATGTAAGATTGATTGATTGTTTATTGATTATAATATTTTATATTCAGCATGATAAAATCAGACTTTTCAAGCTTAATATTAATGATAATGAATGGTTTTATTAGTGTTAGTTTTTCATATAGTTGTTCTTTAATGATTTTCTTCAAGTAAGGTTGAAGCATAAATATCTATTTGTAAAAAATTTTCAAATGATGATTAAACAAATTTAGCATCATATATACCTCCAGTATTTTCGTTTAACATTTAAAAATAGGCTAGTGCCCTATGATAGGGCTTAAAAACAATGCCATAATCCTTTTGATTTTCTTATCTATTATCGCGATAATTCACATAAATTTTTTTTATTAATTGTTATTTATTGATATTATCTAATACTAAAATTGCTGGAAATTTGTTAATGTTTTTTTCTTACGTATTTATAGTAAAATTCTAATTAGTCATCTTTCTTATTGCCCTTTTATCTGCATTACACTTCTCAATGACATTTAATAAATGCTCGTTATATCGTAAGCTATCACCAAAAGTCATGGGATTAGGTGGTAAATTTGGTAAACAGTCACTTAATAGATTGGCTGTTATAGGTCGATTCACGTATACCTTTCGCTCGGTTGTACAAGCTTGCAGAAACAGGCATAGGCACAAACTGCTTAGCACAATCATTATCTTTGAGTTGCTCATTAATTTGCTCCTGCCGTTCTAGTGATTGATTTACTAGTTCACGTTTTGATAATTCGTTGTCTGCGATGATTTGGTTGTTTCTAGATATGGTTTGCTCTAGCTGGTTAATTTGATTAGTTAGCTCGGCATTAGCGTTTTTTAATCGTTTTTTTTCTTCAAAATTGTTATAACAAAAATAAATAGCAAAAGTGATAATAATAAATGATATGCCCAATATCTTTTCATTATTCATAGTAAACCGCTCCTATAAATAGTTTTACCACCTTGCTTAACGGCTGTTAATACTATTTGTCGGTTATTGTTAGGACTAAATCCTATGTGTACCCATTGATTATGCTCTTGGATAAGTTTGTCGAATTGAACACCAGCATCAATCAATCTTTGACATATTTCTTTAGGGGTACCATATGATGAACGAAAATCAACCGCTAAGCCCTTAGTATGAGCGCTTGTTGAGACTCCGCCTACTCTTGCATTTAATGCAGGACAGCGATATCCAGATGTGATAATAATTGGTTTATCTAATGCTTTTCTAACAAGTTCTAGCTTTATGGCTGTTAACTGCACATTTGGCATTAAATTTTGGGGTACTGAATTATCAATTTTTAAACGACTAGCAGTTAATGAACGTGTAAATTCTTCTAGCGTGAAATGTTCAGTTAATTTCATTAATCATCTCCTTTGGCTTTTCTTATTAATCGTTCTTCTAACGCCTTGATTAACGCTGCACCTGACCATCCAGCTAAGCCAGCTATACCTCCTGCTAACTCAAAGTCCCAATTAAAATAACTTGCGGCTAATACAACAAGCGTTCCAGCAAATATCGATATAAATATTTGCGCAAACAGCACCCCAATATTAAATTTATTTCCATTTAGGAACTGATAGCAATAACTTGATAGAGAACCAAGCAAAGTAACAAAAAATAAATACACAACAACAGTCCAATTGACGTTGTTAGGGTCTTTTATTGGCATATTTAAATCTTCTTATTAATTATGAGTGGCAGCATACTAGCTGAATGTGAGTTATGGGTGAGTCTAGCATTGCTATCGATTCAGTGATGAGCAAATAGTCAAAATATTGATATAAAAAAAATAGTAAACAAAAATAAATTGAAATAGCTACAACAGAAATAAAATCACATTGAGTATTTCATCAAATGAGGTTGGCAAAAAAAGAATTAAGCTAGTAGCTAGCGTGTTGATTATTATTTTTCTAGAAAAAACAGAATAATATAGATATAAAAAAACCCAACTAATTAGCTGGGTTTAACTATATGCGTTCTAAACCGCATTTTTACCTTATTATATATGCGCATTTGCGCAAAGTCAAGCGGTTAAGCAACTTTTTTAAAATATTGATAAATATTTCCTCTTATAAACATCTCGGCTTGATTCAATAAATTAATGATATCGTGTGGACGCTTCCCAATTGCTTTTGCCTGCGAGTTACACGAAACACCTCGCAGATAATATGCGGTCAATACAATCCATTGAGAATAATTGTCATTTTTTAAAATCAGTACCGCATTATCAACAATTTCAGCTTCATCTTCTGTTAAATATTGGCGATAATCAACATCTGTTGGTGCTCCCAAAAAAACAGTCGATTTTGAAGGATATTCAGTTCCAATTCTTTTCAATATACGCGTATTTTTCCAGGCAGTTAAAATATCTTTAGTTTCTCTCATTACTCTCTCCCTACTTTGCCAATCTTCGTTCACTTTTGCCGTTGTTTTGTAATTCATTTCAGTATTAATCCCTTCGATTTGCTTACTTTGTTCAGAATATTTCTTTTATTGACTTGCTTTACAGATTTATATTTATTTTTTGCTACATTTGTTGTTAATCCTAATACACAACCTATTACTATTTTGTTGAACATCTAATAGAGTCGCTATTAACAAAGGCTAATTAGCTTTAATACAAGTTCTGCTTTTTTTTAACATCTCTTTAATGTTAGCGATATGCTCCATACTCTTTGCTGAAACTTGATCATCTTTAAACTCAAGCATTGCGATCGTGTTTTCTGGTTTTGGCAAATAGCAATTAGCTTTTTCTGGTGTTAATAAACCAATGAAAACAGCACGATTAATTGCATCAGCACGTTTTGTTTTATCGCTACCAAGTGATACAAATACCTCTACATTTTTACCATTCATCATTGATGAGTTAACTAAACGTCCATAAGCTTCGATAAAAGTTCTTCTTGCTCCAATTTTGTCGCCATTACGATAAACAAGTTCAGCTTGTGCCCATGCCTTTGCTATTTCCTTAGTCCAAACTAAAGTATTAGTTTCATCACTAGCAAGTATTGCGATTGCCCATGCCTCATCGGGTGATAAATGGTTATTAGGACCACCCATTAAATTAATTAAATCAGCAGGCTTCGGCATAAATTCACTTTTACGCACCCAGACATTGGCTGCTCTGCGCAATGAATCAATTGGGTATTGACTAAGTGTTGACCAATAAATATTGATTTTAGTTGTACTCGCTTGCTGTCCGTAGAGTTCAAGAAGTCCACCAATAATTGCTAAAAAACCATCTGAGATTTTTGCCATAATCAACTCCTCATACTCTCTAAGACAGCTCGGTTACGTTCTGCAAGAGTCATAAATCTTGATTGAGATTGAGAGTGATTCGATTTTTTATAGTTCCCCGCATTACGTAGCCAATTATTAAATGCAGCGTTCCAATCAATATATTTTTTCCCATTAGCCAAGCAATAATCTTTAAACTTAATAAATTCAGTATCCAAATTGACATTTTCATTTAGTGCTATGTTTCGATGATGATCGTTGGGTTTAAAATCATTAGGGAAGTCTCGTTTTTGGGGTTGAGGTTTATCCGCAATAATATTTGTAGTATTCTCTGTAATAGTCTTTGTTGTAATCTCTTGAAATAATGAACTCGACTTTGTAGTCTCCCCGGAATCTACGATGTCTACTTCGGGGTGATTACTTTCTTCATTTCGCGGTAAATGATTAATAGTTTTGGCGAAATTAGCTAAAATTTCATTGACCTTTTTATTGTCAATTTTGTAAAAAGTTTTATGATCTAATCGCTTTTCAGTAATTATCAAAACGCCCTTATCTTGTAATTTTTTTATAGCAGTTCTTTGTTCGTTGTGAGATAAACCAGTTTCTTCCTCAAGTTCATCGCGCGTTTTATACACCCCTAAATCAGATATAGCTTTATCTTGCCAATAAAATAATTGAGAAAATAAAACAGCTGCATTAACACCACCTAACGGCTTAGCCATTTTTGGATAATAGGCGTTGGGTCTTCCTTTTAATTTCAATATTTCAACTATATTCATTGTGTTACCTCAAAAATATTCAGCAAAATTGCTATCATTTTTATAAATAATTTCAGTCACTATTTGGTAATTTATTAAATCGTGGATACATGCCTTTAATCTAACAATCGGATAAATTTTATGTTTGTGCTGAATTGATTGTTTTATCACTTGCAAATGTTGTAAGGTTTCGAACGCATTGACTTTAGTTTTTAATGTGTCCATACCTCCCTTTTGTGTAATCTGATAGTGATTTTTTATCTCCTTTAACTTCCTAAAATATGGATAGCTTTTGCAGCATTCTCAATTATTATCTTTTAAGCCTGGCAATAATATTTATTATCAATAATAACCAAAGTTATTAAACAAATCAATAACTATTGTTATTTGATGGGTGATAACTTGAGTTATATAATTAACAAATCAATAAACCGAGAAGAAACTATGACTACATTTACAGATAGACTAAATTTAGCATTAAAGGAATCTGGGCTGTCTCAGCATCAACTAGCCGAGAAAGTAAAAATTAGCCAACCAGCTATTCAAAAATTGCTTTCAGGAAAATCCAGTACATCACGAAAAATATTAGAAATCGCTAACGCATTAAACGTTGATCCTATATGGCTAACAAAAGGTGTTGGTAAAGCCAAAGTAAACAAAAATAAATCTAATGCGACAGTATTAGGATCTATCGAAGATTGGGATAGTAAAACACCGCTAGATGATGATGAGATTGAAGTGCCATTTTATAAGGATGTACGGCTAGCCGCTGGTGATGGTTTCACTGATGATATTGAGGATTATAACGGATATAAATTGCGCTTATCCAAATCCACTATGCGGAAATATGGCATTGATAAAGAATGCACTGTATGTCTAACTGTCTATGGAGACAGCATGGAACCTGTATTTAGAGATGGTTCTACAGTAGCAATCGATCAAGCTGATACATATGTTAGAGATGGCAAAATCTATGCAATCAATCACGATGGATTATTAAGAATAAAAATTTTAGAAAAAATGCCTGGCAATCAAATAAAAATCAAAAGTTATAACATTGGCTATGATGATGAAATAGTGTCTCAAGATGAAATAACTATTTTAGGCCGTGTTTGGTGGCAGTCGTCTATATTGGATTGAGAATGAAGATATAACAATAACCGCTTCGGCGGTTTTTTCATACCTAAGACTAGCATTAACCCATCAAGATCCCCTCACACAACAACCTTTGATAACTTTATTTTAAATTTGATAACTTTTATTATTGACATAATTAATAACCTAAGTTATCATTATCACATCAAAACCAATCAACTTAACAACAAAGTTAAACAAGACTACGAGTTATTTAACTAGTTAACAAGATTCAAGTAGCTAGCTGGGGCATATGAAAGTACAGCGGTTTTGATTTGATAGTCGAACGGCGCGACTTTAAACTATGCGTCGGGACTGTGGCGGTGACTCAATACAGGCGGTATACAATCAAACTAAATGCCTTTCAGTGAGAGATATCTAGTTTGAAAAGAATTGATGGTGGTCACTTCTCTCAAGTGGTGACCTAATAATTAGGGAGCTTATTGTAATTGCCTGCTTAGAATAATAGCGCTTTAGTGTGGATTTAAATTTTAATAAATACTGGTATAAAGGGTTTCAGACTACTGCGTAACTAAATGTAATATGTCGCTACTATCATCATACACTGAATATACAGTAGCGCATAACCAGACAACAAAAGCTATCACTCTCCAATACGTAACTCCATTATTTTTTGATAGATTAAATATACCAATGAGAACCATAATCGAATTTAAAAAATTAATTGAATAAATAAATGAGATTATGCTAATTCTAAACAATGTTGAAACACGATATGTATCGAGTATAAAAGTAGTTGCAATGTAAATTACAATTAAAATCACACTAAATAAAACACCGAACACCCAAAAAGTTACTGCAAGGCTTAGTTCGCCTTTAACTAATCTCTTAAATATATTCATATCTGTTTCTCGTGTATAAATAAAACACACTATACAGCCAAATACGTTATTCACAAAATTATTTACTAGCAAGTTTATGAATACTGACAGCTCGGAAAGACGGCGCAATGCTACATCCTATGCCCTCCAAGCGAGGTCTTTTTTCGAGGTGATTATGACTAATAAAGATTTTGTGAATATGAAAATCAAAGATAGATTTCACAAGGATTATGAGTTAACAGACAGCGAAATTAAGTTTGCCCTCTTTTGCACATACTTTGTGATTTTAGGTGGATTATTTGGCTTGTTCTACTGGATGCTACAGATTGCTACGAGGTGAGTTATGCAGTTACATAAATTGGTTGAAAATGGTTACGAAAGCACTTACTGCAATATGTTAAACAATATTGAAATGCAAGATGCCAAGGAAGAATGGATTGAAAGCCGAGCCGAAGAACTAATTAAAAACTTTGGTAATGACAATGACTGGCAAATCATCGAACTACTCAAAATCAAACTGGAAAGTAAAAGTATTGATGATGATATTTATAACCAATTTATCGTTGACATCTGTTATTCGCAAGCTCGCTTTGAATATAATAATCAATCATATTAAGAAATTTAATAAAGATTAATTATCCCATATAAAAAAGTTAAAGCTCCTAAATATTATGCTAATAATTCCGTCGTTAAGGAATTAAATTTGCAATATTTAAATATTAACTAGGGTTAATAAAAAGCGTAAAAAAAACGAACCGAAATTAATAACCAGGCAAATTCAGAACGACGATTTTATAGATGATGGACGTTCATATTAGATTCTTTTTTATTTTGTTGTATCAATAGGCTACGCCTGAACAATCACTTTCTTTTAAGGTAATCATAAACAAATATTTACTCTCCTCGGTAGAGTATAAATATTGAAAAATTGCGCTTTTTTTAATACTCAATTAATACTCACTTATAAATTCTAATAATTTTGAAAATGATAATATGGATAAACGAATATTATAGAATTATCAATACCGTTTATAACATTCATTTTATCATATTGATTTAATTTAATTAATGCAATTATTAATTATTACAATTTATTATGATATAAACACTTTGAATAGTGTGATTAAGTATGAGAGATATTAAGGATTAAACTTATGACTCGTTGATTATATATAGCATCAATGGCGTCCCCTACAGGATTCGAACCTGTGACCTACGGCTTAGAAGGCCGTTGCTCTATCCAGCTGAGCTAAGGAGACATCGATTGGATTTAGTGATTAAACGCTGAGTATTATATAAAGCTATTTTGATCCGTCAATGCTTTTTAATTGATTATCAATCTATATAGACAAAATATCGTCAATTTTGACGTTATCAGCAATAAATTCAATACTAATAATCAGAAAAATGAAAAAATATTCATTTATTCGATCTCAAAAACCCCGTTCCTCAACTTTTTTTCAATTATGGCGATAAATTACTTTAATAATTTGAGCAGTAGTTAATTGTTTTTAATATATAGATAATTTATTTTGCGCTAGCTATTTGCGCTTTTAGCATCGCTAACCGGCTTTGGCCTTGTTGCATTTTCTTTTCTGGTGATAGTTCATTACGCTGATCTTGCCAAACTAAATCGTCTTGTGGAAGTTCGAGTAAAAAGCGACTTGGTTCAACATAAACTGTTTCACCAAATTGTTTTCTCTGCCGGCTGAATGAAAAGGTTAGCTCTTTTTGGGCTCGAGTTATGCCTACATAAGCAAGTCGTCTCTCTTCTTCGATATTGTCTTCATCAATACTTGTTTGATGAGGTAATACCCCTTCAGACATACCAACTAAATAAACATAAGGAAATTCGAGGCCTTTTGAGGCGTGTAATGTCATTAATTGTACTTGATCTAGCTCTTCTTCTGTTTCATTTCGTTCTAACATATCACGTAACGTAAATCTTGCTACTGCTTGTTCTAGCGTTAATGCTTCGTCTATTTCATCACCCTGTAACATTTCATTTAGCCAGCTAACTAATTGTTCAACATTACGCATTCGCATCTGCCCAGCTGTTGGTGAGGTAGACGTTTCATAGATCCAACTTTCGTAGTGAATCCCATGTAATAATTCATGAATCGCGGCCATTGGTTCGGAATGTGATTTTTCTATTAGAGAATCGAACCAATGGATAAAGGCATGTAGGGTTTCCATCCTTTTGCCTGATAATAATTCGGTTAGCCCCATATCATGACTTGCATGATATAAGCTTACACCACGTTGATTTGCCCATTCACCCAGTTTTTGGATAGTTGCCGGCCCTATTTCTCGTTTTGGTGTATTAATAATGCGGATAAAAGCATTATCATCATCAGGGTTGGTTAATAGGCGAAGGTATGCCATTAAGTCTTTAATTTCAATGCGAGCGAAGAAAGATGTCCCACCAGAAATTCGGTAAGGTATTCGATACTGCATTAGCATTTTTTCAATTAAGCGAGACTGGTGATTTCCGCGATATAAAATAGCATATTCACCGTATTGGCTATTATTAGCAAAACGATGACCAATCAAGTCATTAACAACCTTTTCCGCTTCGTGTTCTTCATTGTCGGCGGAGATCACTTTTAAATGTTCACCATAACTGAGTTCTGAAAATAATTTTTTTTCAAAGATATGCGGATTGTTTTCAATTAAGATGTTAGCAACTTTTAGAATTCTTCCTGATGATCGGTAATTTTGTTCTAATTTAATCACTTCTAACTTAGGAAAGTCTTGTTTTAGTAGAATTAAATTTTTAGGACGAGCCCCCCGCCATGAGTAAATCGACTGATCATCATCACCAACAACCGTAAATTTAGCTCGGCTACCTACTAATAATTTGATAAATTCATATTGGCTGGTATTAGTATCTTGATATTCATCAATAAGCAGGTAGCGGATACGGTTTTGCCATTTTTCTCTAACTTCTTCATTTGTTTTTAGTAACAATGTAGGTAATAAGATTAGATCATCGAAATCTAATATACTGCAAGACTTAAGTTGTTTTTCGTAAAGTTGATAGCAGTGAGCAAATAATTTTTCTTTGTTGGTTTGTGCTCTAGCCATTGCAACTGTCGAATCAACGATATCATTCTTCCAATTTGAGATGGTAGAGCGTAATTGGTTGATGAGATCTTTGTCTCCATCGAACCATTGTTGTGTTAGTTCTTTGAGTAGAGCAATTTGGTCGTGGTCGTCAAATAATGAAAAATTAGATTTTATACCAAGATGTTTATGTTCTCGTCGAACAATATCTAAGCCTAAAGTATGAAAAGTTGAAATTTTCAGACCTCTTGCCTCTTGCTTACTTAGCGATTGAGCAATACGTTCTTTCATTTCTCGTGCAGCTTTATTAGTAAAAGTCACGGCAACGATATGACGAGGTAAATACTCTTTGACTCGAATTAGATAAGCTATTTTATTAATGATTACCCGAGTTTTGCCCGAACCCGCACCAGCCAATACAAGGCATGGCCCCGAAACATATTCCACAGCTTGTTGTTGACTTGGATTTAAACGCACAGAAGAAAAGCCCTAAGTAAAATTGTTCGTTAGTATATACTGATTTATCAATCATGCGCAATCAGACGCATGACCAATTAAGCTAGACAAAATTCTTTAATGAATGAAAGTTAACGCGTGTTCAACAACTTCAATTCCCGCTCCTGGTTTATGCGCATTTTCGCTAAGGTAACGTCGCCACTGTTTTGCACCTTTTCTACCATTAAATATTCCTAAGGTGTGTCGCATAATATGATTGAGTTGTCCGCCTTGACTAAGTTGTGTTTCAATATAAGGATAAAGAGTTTGTATTGCGACAATAGGATCGATAATTGGCGTATCATCTCCAAAAATTTGCTGATCAATCTGAGTTAATAGCATTGGATTTTGGTAAGCTTCTCGCCCAACCATGACACCATCAACATAGTTTAGATGATGTTTGATTTCTTCAATGGTTTTAATCCCACCATTTATGGCGATAGTTAACTGCGGATAGTCACGCTTTAGCTGATAAACTCGCTCATAATCAAGTGGTGGTACTTCTCGATTCTCTTTTGGGCTTAGCCCCGAAAGCCATGCTTTGCGAGCATGAACAATAAATGTATCGGTATATGGCATCACTTTTTCAATAAAATCACATAAAAATGAATAACTATCTTGATTATCAATACCTATGCGTGTTTTTACCGTGACAGGTATATTTACCTCTTTTTGCATGGCATCAATACAATTTGCGACTAAATCAGCTTTTCCCATTAAACAAGCACCAAACATACCATTTTGAACGCGATCTGATGGGCAACCTACATTAAGGTTAATCTCATTATATCCTCGTTCCTCTGCCAACTTAGCGCATTTAGCCAGAGCTATGGGATCACTTCCACCTAATTGTAAACTTACTGGCTGTTCCTGTTCATTAAAAGCGAGATAGTCTCCTTTACCATATAAAATTGCGCCAGTGGTTACCATTTCGGTATAAAGTAATGTTTGTTTAGTTAATATTCGATGAAAATATCGACAATGTTTGTCAGTCCAATCTAACATAGGCGCTACAGAAAATTTATTTAGTGTTGAATTCATTGATATACCAGTGTTTAAGGCTGTATTTAATCGATTATATTAAATATTATTTTTGCTTATTTTATTATATTTTGTTATATTTTTTTATTGTCAGGATCCCATAGAGGCTCCCACGGCGATAGGACAAAAATAATTAAGGTTTGAAATTATGGCTCATTATATCATAGAAAAAAGGGTTCGTGCGGATGGAACTCCGCGATATCGCTGTACCGTTGTAATTAAAGAAAAAACTAAGATTATTTATCGTGAGTCAAAAACTTTCAGCAAACAGCAAATAGCAAAAACATGGGGTAATAACCAGGTATCTAAAATTGAGCAATTCGGGATCCCACAAAAAAACGACATAACAAAATTAACTCTTGGGAACCTGTTATCCAAATATCTATCAGATCCAAATCTCGGAGAAAAAGCAGGCCGAACTAAAAGATATGTAATTCAAATGCTAATTGAAAGCGATTTAGCTAATATTAAATTAGCTGATCTTAAAACACATCACATTATAGAGCATTGTAGAGGTCGAGTAGCAACTGGAACACTACCGGCCACAGTCAGTCACGATGTTAGTTATATTAGATCAGCTCTTGAAGCGGCTCGCCCAGTTTACGGAATTAACATTGACGATACTGTCGTGAAAGATGCACGGCCATTATTAATTCAAATGAACCTAATCGGAAAAAGTCAACGTCGAACAAGAAGACCGGTGAATGATGAATTAGATCGTATTGTTAAACAATTACAAAAAAGGCAGTCACATAAAAATTCAAAAATCCCCTTTGTTGATATTTTAAATTTTTCAATATTGTCTTGTATGCGAATTAGTGAAGTATGTTCACTCAGATGGGATGATATTAATTATGAGCAAAAAGCTATCTTAGTTAGAAATAGAAAAGACCCAAGAAAAAAAATAGGTAATCACATGTTGGTCCCTTTACTCGGCGACTCATGGAATATCTTACAATCTCAACCAAAAGATGAAGTTTTGGTTTTCCCGTATAATTCAAGTTCGGTTACTGCTGGATTCCAACGAGTTAGAAATGAACTAGGTATTCAAGATTTGCGTTACCATGATATGCGAAGAGAAGGAGCAAGCCGTTTATTAGAACAAGGCTTTGCAATAGAAGAAGTTGCTCAAGTTACTGGGCATCGTAATTTACAAACACTTTGGAATATTTATATTAGTTTATTTCCAAATTCATTACATAATAAATTTGATAAAATAAATGGTCAAGATAAGTAACGCATAGAATTGATAGAGCGGTCTAAGCCGCCTTCTCTAACTTTGATATATCTACTTCAAGTGATGCACCATCAGTTTTAATAGCTCGTTCAATGATTGCTTTAACTATGCTACTACTAATATTATAAGTTTCAAAAATATCACTTGCTTGCCAGTTTTTCCATGATAACAAGTTCTCTGTTAGATTGCTGTTTCGTCGTTTGTTTGCACTTTCAACATCTCGTATAATTTCTTCTAATTGAGTTAATAATTTCATATTGATCTCCACCTGTGTTGTTTGTTTTAATGACTACACAGTAACTCTCGTCAAAAATGAAGTCCAGCTATTTTTATACTTTTTTTGATATTTTTATTAAAATTGATATTTTTATTATTTTTGATGGTTTACTATTGATTCAAATATCATATTTGATATAATTATAAAAAATGATATACGAAATTACTAAAATGTTTACAATACGAACGCATGATGATGCGAAAGCGGAAATTTTAAATTTGCCAGCGGTGCTACGAGGTAAAACAATCGACCTGATTGAAAAATTGCAAACCGTTGGACAGCTTAGAATGCCATTTAGTAAATCATTGGGCGGAGGATTATTCGAGTTGAGAGTCATCGAACGCAACAATATTGCTCGTACTATTTACGTGTATCAACATTCAAAAACTATTTATTTATTACATGCGTTTGTTAAAAAAACTCAAAAAACACCAGCAGACGCACTAAAAACAGCTAGAATTCGCCTGAAGGAGATGATTGAAAATGACTAAAAAACACAATACGCCATTTAGTGAGATTAAAGAACAAGCACTGGCTGATCCTATAGCACGGGCAGCATATAACGAATCAGACAAAACATGGAAATTACGAGAGCTACTAATTAAATCTCGTGAAATTGCTGGATTATCACAAACAGAGTTAGCTGAACGATTAAATTTGCCTGCTTCAAATATCAGCAGAATTGAGAAAAGCCCTGATTGTACTAGCATTAAAACAATTTTTAAATATTTAGACGCATGTAACGTCGATATCGATTTTGTTCCACATTTGCAAAAATTATAAAAAATTTTAAAAAAGTAACTCATGAGCTAATAAAATAACTAATTTTACTAGCTCGGAGTTACAATGTCGTTTTTATCATCACTATTTAAATTAAATATATCAACACGCAGGTCTGTAAATCAGTGGTTAGACGAATATATAAAAATACTGGCTGAACGCAATTTAAAACCGAAAACAATCGAAATAAAAACATATTTAATAAAAGTTATTCGTCAAGAAATAGGAAACAATCCCCTCTCTCAAATAATCCCACCCGATATCACAAAATTAATCAAAATTTACACCGACCAGGATAAGGCTCCATCCGCAAAATGCATGTATCATCTGCTAAAAGACGTGTTTCGTGAGGCGTACGCTCACGGTTGGAATGACAGAAACCCAGCTGAACCAATCAAATGTCCCACAGTTGTGGTCAAACGTTCACGGATGACGCTAGGCGAGTTCAAAAAAATATTGAGTGAGGCAGAAAAAACAGGAAATAAAATAATGCATGACGCTATGAAGCTTGCACTAGTTTCAGGTCAACGTCGCTCAGATATAGCTGAAATGAAAAAATCAAATGTTAAACGAAATTATTTATTAGTTGATCAGTATAAAACAGGTGCAAAAATCGCGCTACCGATAAAATTAGAGTGCAAAAAAATTGGCACTAGTTTACGAGACATTATTGAATCAGCTGATAATGATTTTCTAGTCAGTCGTAATAATGAAAAAATAAAATTAGACGATATAACGCGTCAATTTTCACGATTAAGAGACAGAGTGTTTAGTCGTGATTATTGGACAGGGACACCTACCACATTCCATGAAATTCGCTCACTAGCAGAACGTTTATATAGAGAACAGCGCATTGATACTATGACCCTACTTGGTCACAAATCCCAGCAAATGACTGATAAATATAATGATAGTAGAGGTCGTGAGTATAAAAAACTGAGAATAAATTAATCCTATTTACGTGGTAGGTAGCCATTTAGTGTTTAAAGATGCTATTGGAGACCAACGTTTAATGCCGTTCCGACATGATGAATTACCATTCGGTTGGTATTTTCGAAATGGCGACAACTTTCTTTTAGATTCACCACAAGGGCAGGTTTTAAATGGTTTATCCGCTAATTATAAATTAGACCATCGTATTACGATTAAAACTTTAAACGGACAACAATATATTAACGTTCCAACGGCATTTGCTCCAGATGGACGTGGTTTTTTTGAGCGAGCGGTTAATGGAACTACTCGACAAGTAGGTAGCTGGGAGGATGATGCAATAAGGGACATTTGGGGGCATTTTGATTCTGGCGTAGTGGCAAATCACAACGAGTATGCTAGAGGTGCATTTAAAGGTACACGAGCAATTAATCCTACAAACGCGGCATTTTTAGCAACTAGAGATTATGAAGTTTGGGGTTATGATTTTCGCGCTTCAAATGTTGTACCTACCGCAAACGAGAACAGAACAGTCAATCTCGGATTGACCCCCGTAATTTATCTTGGAGTTTAAACTCCCAAATATATAGCTGGCGTCATGCCGACATTAATCGGTCTATTTTCGTGAGCTGTGGGTACTACGCGTGATGCATCAAAATCGAAAAACGCCCACCTCATTCGACGCGGACCTACTTGCAGCCAATCGTCATCGCAGTGATAAACTGATATCGCTCCGTCATGTTCACCTTTTGTTATGTTTTCATGCCCGATTACTGCTCGTCCGGGACCATTTGGTATCGATCCCTTAATATTGCGAATAGCATCATCTTCCCAACTACCTACTTGTCGAGTAGGTAAACAAAAATAGGAAAATTTATGATTAATTATTATTTTGATAATACAAAACAACTAAAACCATTCACACATCAATTAGAAGCGCATGATGACACATTACCGCCGGATAATGCATTGCGAATTGCCCCTATATTTAAAGATGGTTATTATCCGTGCGAACAAGATGGAAAATGGATTCTTGTTGAAGATAATCGAGAAAAAACAGCTTACAACTTAGAAACAAAAGAAGCAGTTGAAGTTGATTATCTTGGTAAAATTAAAGAAGGCTTTACATTACTGGAACCATTTGAATGTTGTAAATGGAACGGTGAAAAATGGGTGCTTGATGAAGAGCAAAAAAGCACTTTTATCATTGAACAACATCAATTAAATATTGCAAATTTGTTATCTGAGGCTAACAATGAGGTCGAGATCCTGAACGACAAAATAGATCTAGAAATAGCAACTGATGAGGATAAAAAACTATTAAAAAAATGGAAACTTTATCGCATTCAATTAAAATCGATTGATGCAAATAAACCTGATATTGAATTGCCAATCAAGCCCGTTTAGGGCTTTTGGGGAATACGACATTAATATCTGATGTATCAATACGAGTCAATAATATGCGGTATTTTTTCCACTGCTTAAGTTGGTCCTCTTCATTTGATTCTTGCATATCTAAATCGATAATATCCTGAAGCACCGCTATTTTCTCGTTAGTTTCAGATATTAATGCTGTTTTTATTGATTGATTTTGCAATATAATTTGCTCATCAGACAGGTGGATAGGCTCAGGATCAACAATCGTTAACTTGCCATTTATGTTTTTTAACGCCCGCCCCTCCGCGTTCGCCTTTATTGCTAATTCAGCATATTCTGTGTTTGTGTATGTCATGCTAATATCCTCTTACTGTCCATCTAATCCACGCCTCGCCAGCCACGGGTGAGTACGATGCTAACCACAACGAGGGTAGGAATAATTCTGCGTATGAATATTCAATATCACCCCATATCCCATTATTTATTTTGTCAATGCTAACCCCGTAGTTTTGCGTTTTCATAGGTATTAGCAAATTAATTAACGTGCCGCAAACGGCATTTGCGTATGGGGTTTTAGCTAGAATTACACTAGATTGTTCAATGAATCCGTTTGAATATTTGTTATACCAGCTATCGCCGTGCACAAATGACTCAACAATGTATATTCTATTGTTTAACTCATCGATTTTGTTGTTAATATTAGACACATCTGTAATAGCTGATTCCCCGTTAACGGTTAATTTAGCAAAATCAACAGAGTTACCTACCACGTAAATAGGTGCTCCATTCACCTGTTTTTTAACAGCGGGAACAGTACCAATATCATCAGCCGTTGGTTTGTTATTCGGCGAATAAACATGCTGACCATTTTCAGTTAAATTTTTAACATCTAAAGAGCCATCAATAGACTGATTATCTACACCAGATTTTTTTATGAAACCTGTAGTATCAATTGATGATGCGGCATTTTTAGCGTCATCTGCTGATTTTTTAGCAGACTGCTCATACGTTTTAGCTGCATCCGCTGAAGATTTGGTTGCAATAACATTATCTGCTGATTGCTGGGCTGAATTTTTTGCATTTGTTGCTGACTGATTAGCTAAATCAGATGAGTTTTTCGCATTATCTGCACTAGTTTTAGCATTGTTTGCCCCAACCGCCGACTGCTCAGCATATTTTTTAGCATCATCTACACTGTTTTTAACAGCAGTAGCTGTTTTGGATGCCTCTTCCTCACTAGATTTGGCGTTGTCTGCACTAGTTTTAGCTAATTTTGACGACTCTAAAGCATTATTTTCTGAAATTTTGATTTTTTTCTCTGATTCTACGGCCCTATTTGCAGATTTATTTGTTTCATTTCGAGCCTCAAATACCTGTTGTAGTATTGCTGGAGTTACCTCATCCTCTGTGGGATTGAGTAGGAAATCATTTAATGTCCCGTCTACAGAATCCGAAAAAATTTGGATCGCCCCTAGTTTTTTGGGAGGGAATCCGTTGATAATCAATGTCACGTCGTATTCGCACGGTGACGCATTTATTTCGTATTTTCCGTCATCAGCAACGATGAATGCCTGTGTTTTTATTAAAACTCTGTTTGTTGTTTTTTTTGCGCATAACTCAATAGTACAGTTGTTTATAATATTTCCTGCACCGTCGGTTAAAACTCCCGAAATTGTAGGCATAGGTAACCTCCTGTTATATTATACCCTAATTTCATAGGGTAGCGGTAAATTGGTTGTATCGATGACATAGGCATAAGTTTCATTTTTTTGGCCAAAACCCGATTGACTAGCCCAAACATGGTCGTGATTTTGTTTATTTATTGGTATCCAGTTGATCTTAATTGTGGAACCGTCCATCCAAATGGCGTTTTGTGCCTCAATAAATTCATACGGGCTAAATCTAAAAAAATAAGCTTGTTTATAAGTTGATAGCGCAACAGCATAACGCCCATTATCAAAATGAGTGTTAATCTGATATATATTATTAATATCTAAATTAGCTACTGAGGGGGTTTGGGGTGGTATTACATAAAATCCGGTGATATTTAAAATATACCAGGAACTATCAAAAACCAACCCTCGCTCCCTATTAAACAATTGCAATCCTGATCGTCCTTGCTCACGTGGTTTTATTCGGGTAAACGCATAAATATCTATGTAATCGTTTTGACCTAAGGATTGATTATGCCATTTGTATAATCGACCTGTGGCGCTGAGCGAGCACATTATTCGTTTATTTGAACAATAATAAAATGTTACAATATCGTCAAAATCATCACGATATTTCATACCTAATGCATTTTCAATGTATGAAATACCATTTGATGTATTCCATTTGTATGAGCTGTCAATGCGTGTGCTTTTTAATAAAACATATGGATAGTCATTATTCGTAATCTGAATAGTTTGATGTTTGTTAAAAATTTGAACGCCAACAGTCATTACAAAACTCCATATGATATTCTAAACCCGCCGATCAAAACGAACATGCGATCGTCCCCAAATATATTGTCCCTCCATTCGTCGTTATATCTATATTTGAGAAAATTCCCCTCTATTTTTATGTCTGGCGTTAAACTAGATATATAACATTCATCATCATTTGTTAATAAATCCATCAATTCTTGGTCATTATTGACATGTGAAAGTTCATCAAATACCCATCTCCTAAATCCATCTCCCTTTTGTGAAAACACCGTTTTAATTAGCTTATAACTAACATTATAAAACGGCGCACCATACGAAAACTCGGGGACATATATAGAGCGCCAATTAAATATGTTATCACCGTTATAACAAAGCTGATCGGAGGGAGGATATTCGGGATCGTTAAATGCAATCCACATACCAGTATCAACAAACCCGAAAACATTTAAACATCTAGATGTAATATCTAATGTTAACCTGCTACTATCTATAGCATCTCGTCGCCATATTTGTACCCCCGCTGTCATTTCCACACTCCCAACCGTGCAACTCTGAATCCTGTTTCGTCAAAAAATTCCATGCAGTTTTTCTTTAGTGTAAATTTACCCAACTCATCTGCTGCTGTAACAGTTAGGTGCCCGTTGTGATCAACAACAAATCTATCATTTATGTTAATGCTACCTCCTCGGATAATTGGGGCCTTAATCTCACTATAAGCAACTAGTCTATCGCCATTGATTGAACCTGTTGCAAGTAAATTACCATCCAAAAACAGTGCCGGCTTAATCCATTTTGCACCGTCATACATTTTTGTTTCTGTTTTAGTTACGTTATTATTTTCGTCAGCCGAGTAAACAATTAATACCGTATCTCGTGAGGGCCACATACCCAATACATCGTGAAAAAGCTGCGTTGCATCATCACCATTTTCTGGAAATTTTCCGTCTGCCGTTTTTATCCTGAATATACCTCCAGCTGTGCCGACTGTGTCATCGGCTGTTGTTGCTGACCCTGTACACATGCCCGAACGTCCTGCTGCATTCACAGCAATTACACCGTAGTAGTATGTTGTTGAAGCTTGAACATCTGCATCTATCAGCTTATTAGAAGTTCTACCCAGATAGTTAGTCATCGCCTTTACTTCATCTAATGTTGAGCCTTTGTAATATTCGAATGTAGTACCCAGCCCGACATTTGATGCCATAATTGGTTTAATGGTTACAGTATTACTAGTTGACGCAAAAACGAGTTGAGTTGGTGTTTCAGGTGCTGCAATTGTAAATGACACGGTAGACTCATCGCCTAGTCGTCCATCTTCTGTAGATATACCTCTTACTGATGCAATATATTTACCTTCGTCCAAATTACCCATTGTCACACTCATTTCAGGCACATTCTGACGTGATACTAAATTACCGTTGCGTAAAATAGTGACCTTAAATTCGAGGTGATTCATTGTTCTCGGAGTTGTCCACGATAAAACAGCCTGGTATTCATCACTATCTGGTGTAACAGAAACAGCCAGCCCCTCAATCGGTGGGATTCCCCAACTAATAGATTGATTGTTATCTGGAGTGAAAACTGCTCCATTATCAACGATAGCCTCTTTTTTAGGTTCATGCTCTAACGCGGTTATAGAGTAAGTGCCATCGTCATTTTCAGAGATTGCCAGTGCTTTGAACTGGCGTGACGTTACATTAAGGTTCGTTAAAATCCAAGTTGACCACTGATCTGTATTCACGTTTTGATCTAAAACTAAAGAATTAGGCATTTTTTGTGATAATACCCTGATTTTTAATATCTTACCATTAACATCTTGATATGTTAAATATGAATTTTTATCAATTTCTACATCACGATCTAATGTGACAATATTATCAATAGCGGAAACAATTCGACCGCCAGATTTTGACATCACGTATTCATTATCTAAAATTTCAATCACATCACCTGGTAAATGTTTTAACCCCTCTCTACCGACTGAAAACGTTACTGTCTGTCGTTCATATTTTTCTGTAGCAATAATCCATTTACCAGTTCTGTGCGCTTGCCCTCGCGATGTACAGCCAAATGCCTCAACATCCAAAACATTCAACCCAAATCTTTTGATTGCGTCATCATCTGCAACGTATTCTGTAACAGGCTCCCAACCACAACTGGGGTCGATGTACTTAATTCTGACAGCAGTGTGTCTATCTTTCATAGCTGATGACGAATAGCTAAATTTACCGTCAATAACATTAGCATTTGTATAAATAGCAACTATATCACTTGGTCTGTCAATAACAGCCGTTAACTGTGTCCCATTCCAAATCGGCATCGCTCTAAAAATTGAGAAAAGATTATTAATTAAATCGTAGGCTTGAGATTGCTCTGTTATATAACAGTTACATGTAAAACGGGGCTCGTGACCGCCAAATCCGTCATCAACTAATTGATCACAATATTGCGCTATTGAATACAACATGAATTTATCAACTGAGAATTGACCAAATCGACGCGCCATTCCGTAACGATTATTTTTTAGAATATCGTAGACTATCCATGCAGGGTTGTTTGTCCATTCTGTTTTAAATTCACCCAACCAAATACCATTATATGTTCGAGAAATAGGATCATAATTATCTGGTATTTTACATCTGATCCCCCGAATTAAATATGTTCTAGTTGGAACTCCGTTAAATTGCGACGAATCAAATCGTAACCCCACGAGAGCAGTATTGGGATATGATAATTTTGCATCATAAATCTCAGTATATGATGACCAAACAGTATTGTTTACTAATAAATCTGAATTGCTATCTGGAGTAATGCGAGCTACGCGAATATTAAATGGGGGTTGTGGTAGGTCATCTAAAATCACAGACGTTAAATATTGTGAGCGTGTTTTTTTATTTATCAGCTCGATTGTTTTTTTTGTAACCCACCCATTCCCAACGCTAATTTGTACAGCCAGTTTTACATCCGTTCTGTATATATCCCCACTTGTCGTTTGCCCGTATAATGAAGATACACCTACAGTTACACGAACCCGATCAATGTATGGGTCGGTAATTGTTCTGACAATCGGTGTTTTATATTTTACCTCTAAGCTAACTGGAATTTCATTTTGTGTTTCAGAAAAACCAGATAATGGTAGTTGCGATTGTGTTCCTGATGTCCACTCAACTTCAACGCCGTTGAAATTGTAAGCCCCATCCTCAGCTTGGATTGGTGTTTTATTTAAAAAAACGCTTTTCAATCCGTCAATCGGTCCCTCAATCTGACCTTCTCCTATAATATCAATAATAGATAATTGTTGTTTTGATTCTAAATTATCAGCGGCAATTGAAGGTGATTTTTCCTTACCTGAACTTTTCCCCATTTATATTACTCCACGTCCATTGTTTCAACACCCTCAGATTCAACTCGTGAACCAACCATGATTTCCCCGTAAGGTAGCGGTACTGGGGCTCCTTGTGCAGCTGTATTACCGAGACTTGAAAAAGAAGTGCTTTTTTTCCCGTCGTCGTTTGTGTCGTCCTTCATTTTCGGCATTTTAGTCATCATCATCGCAACACCACCAGCCATCATCCCTATGCCCATCCCAACCAACCACGGTTGTTCTGTCCAGCAACCTACAACAACCATTACCACCCCCGCTATGACATTTAAAACACCATTTTTAGCACCAGCGGCAACAGGGACAATATGTATTACAGAATTGTCAGAAAGTCGAGATTGTAGCCCAACCTGTACTGTTTTTTCGGTTATGTCATGTTTGTTTATACGAACTCGAAAAAAACCATTTTTAATGTCGTTTTTTAGTCCAGCAATTTGTAAATATAGGCAGTTTAGTGCCTCTGCTGCCGTTTCTGCGTTTATTTTGAATTTGTCGCCATATTGTTTGAGATTGCCATAAAATTTGACGATCGCCATTGTTGATGCCTCCAGATTGAATGATAATTTTTAAACCAGTATCCGTTGAATAAATCACGTTTTGATAATCGTTTAGGTAGATGATGTAGAATTAAGTTGTTGCCGATATAAATAGCTGCATGATTAACAGCTTTACTATTGAGTGAGAAAAGGATTACATCACCCTCTTGCAAGTCAGATAAGCTTACCTGACAAAACCCATTTGATTCCATGTTATCTAAATATAGATTTTGTCCGTTATCCCACCAACCATCGTAGCGATGAAAATTTGGAAAATCAAAACCGCATAGATGGTACGCATCACGAAACAAAGTATAACAATCTGTTGTACCGTGCCTGAATTCGCGACCTATTAAAGGCTGCATATATCTAAACCGGTGAATTTCGTTATTACATACGAGCCACCAATCTACTGCTGTTTTTTGTTGGCAAATCTGGTCTGCCTCGCTGAGTATTGGTACGCCGTTCGGGTGAGAATGCACAATAGCGGTTATAACCCCCTGATTATCTGCATTAATCCAGTCATCGGGGGATATTTCAAAATAGTTTTTGGGGTCATCAGAAACATTTTTACAGGGTATGTACATTCTATTATCAATAACAAAACCGCAGCATTCATCCTCATCGCATTGTTTAGCATGATTAAGTATTTGTGTTTTCATATTTAATTAAGAGATTTTTGCAGAAGCAGGAAATCCGCCGAATGGAAGAATGCCGTTTTTACCGAAACGAAGTTTGCAACCGGTAAGAGTGTAAGAGCATTTATCTTTAGTTACATCATCAGTGTGGTTGTCTCGTTCATCGGCGACAGCGCCACCCGTGTAACTACATTCAGAGCTTCGATACTGCCAACAACATGTATGCGCAATAATCACTCGGGCCGGTAACATTACACCGTCACTTTCACAGGGTAACGCTAGTTCAAATGTAGCTGATTCGCTCGGTATTAGATTCGTTAGTCTCTCGACTAGGTACTGTGAAACAATTTCTTGTGTAGGATCGGCTTTATTGTTTCCATCTTCAAAATTTACAGCATCTAAAAATTCAGCTAAAACCTGACGTCGAGTAACTACTGCTCCTAACAAATCATCATAAGTGTTAGTTAAGCCGGTAATTAAACCAAAAGCGTTGGAGACTGTCATCGTGGGTCGGTTACTCGTCCCCTGCCCGTTTTTTTGAAATCCCGTTACTTGAATCGGGTAAGGCTCATAAGTATTGCCTTGCCAAACGATAGCTCGCCTCAGTTGATTTAATCCTGCATGAAATCTAAAAATTAATTTTTCGCCTGCAATTTTCGATAGGTCAACATCGTACAGGTCAATCATCGCACCTTGTTCAAATTTATTTAGTAGTTTAAGCGTTTCTGTAGGTACATGTGAAGTAAAAATCATAATAACTAACCTTTATTTGAATTTTGTGCGAGATATTTTTTTAGGTCACCTCCTGCATCTACAACTCTTTCAGGCTTGTCCAGTAACCACGTACCCTCTTTAGGAATTTCGCAACCTGTTCCGTAACTTATACCGCTCTCTCTAACAGATTTTTTAACAATTTTCATGCTACCACCTCTTCAAATGTTGCAGTTATTGTTGTTACTGTGTTCATAACGTTAGATGTCCATGTTGGACATTTAACTGTAATTAGCCGATGCGAGTTCGACTCTATCCATTTAAATGCATGAAGTCCTCCGTGACGTGTTAAAAAGTTATTGATGTGATGCGCATCCTCTCGATCAACTTTTAGTGTGACGCTGTATGAACGCAAATCGTTGTTAATTCCATCTTTGATCCTTTGTTCGTAACCATCGCCAAATTTGACGGTTTTTATTTTCGGTTCGGCTTTTTCGCTCATATTCGGAGCAACTTGCCAATGAAATGTTTCCATAATTTTCTCCAGACAATAAAAAACCACCAGAAGGTGGTTTAATATAATAGTCGATTATGTTTATTTTGAAATTTTTAACCTAATAACTGGCAATACCTATGCCAACTATAGATACATAAATCAAAAATACTGCTATTGATATCACAATAAATACTTTTTCATGCCATTCATCCTATGGATGATTGGTCCATTTAAAACGCCGTTCTATAAATACCATATCCACCATTTAAGGAATGAGCAATCCTGTATGTTAAAACCTGGCTTTTCTCAACATCCCCTTCAACCTCAGCCAGACCACCGCCACAAATGCCATTAGCTATCATGCTAAAAACTCTCTTCCCAGTCCGAGGATAAATTGTGATTTTTTCAGATGGATTTAAATCAGCAATTTTAATGCCGTCAACATAAAGAGAATCAGAACATGCGCTACTTACAAAGCCTTTATCTCTTTTTATAATAACTGTTCCTGAATCTTCTTTTTTTTCAAAAATGCCCTGATTGTATATCCGCTTTTGAGGAACGTTTACCGCTTCATCATTAGACACAGGTGAAGATGAGCACCCTGCCAACATAAAACTAATTCCCCCAAACAATACAATTTTTTTCATACCATTCTCCTTATTTTTTAGGTAATAGTATGAAATTCAAACCATTAAATCAATGCTTATTTAGTAGCCCTCCTGGTCGCTGCTCATGTTGGATTTGAAGGCGGATGGCTTCCTTTATATTTTTACCTAATTGCTTTCCTTCCTCATCAGATAAACCGCTATCACCGATATTAACGGGCACATTAATAGTTATATTACCGCCTGATTTATTCGATGTTTGCAAGAATCGTTTTAAATCAGCGTTTGTTCTAGCATCGACTACACGCTCGCCTTCATCAAGTAACCAAGTACCCTCTTTTGGTATGTTGTCAATACCGCTATGTGCCATACCTGATATAGTTTGTGCAGCAATAAGTCCAACTGAAGCATAACCCAGCCCTCTTGTAATACCCGACATAACGCCTGTTGGATCAATCTCAAGCGCTTTAGCTGCAGCAACCTCAGTGCTAATCATAGCTTGAGCAATTGATGCTGCTTTGCTTGCAAGAAACATTACTTTATACGCTGTTGATGATTCGCCCGCTGTTTCTTTAAACATATCTGCAATTGAACCAGTTAAACTTGAAAAAGTCCCAAGTGTAGCTAAAGTATACGCGGATTGAATATCCCGTTGCTTTTCCTGCATAGTTTTTTCAATCTTGACAACTGCATCTGCGTATTCCTGTTGACTAATTAGTTTCTGCGAAAGCAATTCATTTTGTATTTGTAGCTGTTGTTCATTCCAATCACGCAACTTTTTATCATCTTCTGCAACATTCAGTAAATCACTACCAAGCCCATTATAAGAATTGTGATAACTAAAAGTAGGCGCTGATTCCATTGATTTTTTGGACATCTTATCAAGCAACTCTTCACGCTGTTGCAATGAAAGATTGGATTTATCGATGATACTTAATTGCTCTTTATATGTGTCCAGTTGTTGCTCAACAGGACTACGTAAAGAATCAAGAATTGTTTTGTACTCTTTTTGCGCGTTAAGTCGATCAAGTTCAGCAGCTTTTGTTTCCAATGTTTTCTTTTGAATTTCAGATAGTTTGCCTAATTCGCCCTCTGCTAGTTGGCGCCGAATTTTTTGTAATTCAGTAATATCTGTATAGGCATTAATCTGATTATTAAGCCGATCAAGTTGATTTTTATAAATATCAGCCGTACTTTTACCTGTTTTTGTGTGCTTAAAACCCTCTTGTAATTTAAAACTTTCACGCAATTTTTTTGCAAATTCAGATAGTTTTTCAGCAAGTTCATCAGTCATTTTTCCTGATAAATCTTGCCCTTTTGCTAACGCTATTAAGTCTGCTGCGTGTTCTAGTGCAGCATCACCAGCCGCTCTTTGTAAACCAGATAAAACAAACGCTGCTTCTGCCCCATTTTCAGATTTTACTTTATTTACATCAAGTTGTTGACTAAGTATTCCGAGCTGATTATCAAGATTTGGAAATGATGCTGTATCTAGTAATTTTATTCCAGTAGCAGCTTCAGATGACGCTTTACCGATCGCATCTAATTTTTCTTTGCTTTCTGCTAAATTTTTAGCTGATGAAAATAGCGATGACGTCATATCACCAAGTGCAATTTTCAGTGAATTACCGCCGCCGGTAGCCTCCACTAATTTATCATTTAGCTCGCCCACTTTATTACCAAAGTCTTTTTCGCTTATGGCGCCGCTATCATATGATTTTTTTAAAATTTTAAGCTGTTCAATATACTCATCAATTGCAATTTGATTTTCTTTAGAAACAATTTTTTTTACAGAATAGTTACCGCTAGCCACCCATTCGGTTTTTAATTTTTCCTGAATATTGTTCTGTAATTTGTTTATGTCTTCATCAAGAACCTTTGAGTCTGCATCAACTTTTAGTGTTAACCCCGCGGTAATTGACTGTTGTGTTCCCTTACTTAGGTCTTTAAATTTAGCAAGTAGCTGATCAACAGGCAGTTGCAATTCTTCGAGCGGTTTTTTAGCCTCTTCTGCTTTATCGCCCATCATCATAAATCCAGCGCCCACACTTAATAGTGTAGTCGCCAAACCTACTGGACCACCTAATAAACCGAGTAATCCGCTACCAGCGCGAGACAGTAGACCAAATTTACTTGTCAATGCGTTTACATTCGCTTGTGATGTAGCTAATGCTGCATTAGCCTGAGTTTGACGATTAATAGCTGCTGTTAAGTTATTTTGTGCAATTAAATTCGCTTTCAAACCAACCGCACGTTGAGCCTCAAATCGTGCAGCGTTTACTTCAGCTACAGCCTTCAATTGTAGACTTTTAACGGCAGCCAATTGTGCCTGAGCTTGTGATATTTGTGCTGTTCTATTTGCCAACGTTGTTTTTGTGGCGTTCACAATTGATTGTGAGAGATTGCCAAAATAACGAGACAATCCTAATGCAGTTAGAATTGCGCCTGCACCAGTTATTAAATGAATATTTTCTGCTACAACTTTTAAACCGCTGGCAATCCCCTGCGTGATACCGGTACTGCTGTTTAATTCGCCTATCAATGATTTAAAGTTGTTTGATATCTGAGTAAAACCGTCTTTTACAGTATTCCCCATTCCATCAGCCATTTCACCAGTCCGAACTTTTGCTGCTATCATTGCATCAGCTAATTCACCCATTGATATTTTACCGTTGATACCTAGCTGCCTTATGACATCTTCAGCTTTACCTGTAGAGTTTGCCAGCGCCGTAACAACATTTGGCGTAGATGCTATTATCGATTTCCAGTCATTACTACTAACTTTACCGGTAATCATCGACTTAGTGATAGCGTTAATGCTGCTTGATACTTTATCCGCAGAAGTTGCATTTATTGTATAGCTATTTGACATTGCTTCGATAAAGTCGATCGTGTCATTTGTACTATAACCCAAATCACGCATTGAGGATGCTGTTGCAATGTATAGTTCTTGTGAATCTTCGACCGCTTTAGCGTTACGGTTACTAATTTCAAGCAGACGCCCTTGCACCTGCTCATAATTATCAGCTGAACCTTCTACAGAAGAAATAGCCATTCTGACACGAGCAGCCATTTGCCCCCAGTCGTCTGCCATATTGACAATGCTAGTAAAGGCAAAGCCACCAGCAAAAGCAGTAGCAACGCTTAATGCTGATGCTTTTAACTGAGTTAATTGCATGTTCATTGCTTGAATTGAGCGATTATTACTAGCAATGTATGAATCAAACCGTCGTGATCGTTCCTCCATTGTTTTATAATAATCTGTACCAAGCCGAGACGCTCGATTCATTTCTCGTTGATATGATGATGAATCAGCAGTTACTCGTATTGCCAATTCTCGCAATGTAGCCATATTAATTATTTCCCAAGTAAATTTGATAGCGCATCAAATATGCTGACAGGCTTGACAGGCTCTTTCTTTTCTTCTTTGAATTTAAGTAAACAGTCGTCAAACTCGACTTTTGCACCCTGTGAGCGATAGATAGCTGATGCGACTTGTGCTGCATGCCAATCGTGCCTTTCGTCACCAATTGGGTTTAATTTGTCGAACGCGACCCAATAATAAAATTCTCTTGCTGACAGCGTTTGTTCAAGCTCGGCAAGAGTTTTACCGAGCCTTAATGCTAATTTAAGCTTAAAAAACAGCTCAGGATCGCTTTCTACTTTTTTTCAGCTTCTTTTATTGGCTCGTTTTTCAAACCAAGAAGATTAAAAGCCTCATTGACTAAACGCGTATGAACCGGACCATAGCTTTTTACTAAATCATCAATATCATTACTGAAAACAAAATCACCGTTATCATCAAGCAGCACAGTCGCAAACAGTGTTGCTTCTGCTTTAATGTTTAGTAAATCTTTTTCATGATCAGTTAGTTTTGCATTATCTGTGATATCTTTGATTGTCTTAATATACCGATTAAAATCGGTGTGTAACGGCTCACGAATAGTAACCTCAACGCCCCATTCTTCAACATGAACCCTTTTTGTACGAAAGCCTGAGTTTTTTGCTGTAATAATTTGCTTTAAATTCATTATTTTTTCTCCACCGACTGTCCGCCAATTTGTGGAGCTGGGGTGTTAAACACAAATTTCCCTTTAACTTTAAATGAGAAAGAACCTGTTACTACGCCATTTTTCGCACCTTTGAACTCGTAGCTAGTTACTCGCGCAATCCAATCTATTGAACTACCATCTTCGTACTTAATTTGAAATGCGTAGTTATCTCCCGTATCATACGATTTGCGTAAAACTTGCTGTGCAGTATTACCAATAACAAAATTAGCATTCATAGATACCGTTGCTTCCGCTGGTAAGCCGTTGATAGTTTCTTTTGTGATTGATGAAAGTGTCGATACGTCAATTTCTTCACCTTCGGGGGCTGTCATTGAGTAATCAGTAACAGTACACTCTAAGCTAAGCTTTGCTGTCGCCTGCGCGATAAATTTAAGAGACGGGTCTTTACTAACAAACACACCAATATCTCGTGTTTTTGTATATTCACTTTGTACTTCTGTTTGGACTTCAGCCATATTAATATCTCCAAAAATAAAAAAACCGCGGTTAAGCGGCATAAAATGTAAAATTGATTGTTTATTGAATATAAAACTCTAATGTAGCGCGATAGAGTTCGACATCTGATTCGTAATCTTGACGATTAACAATATTGAATGGTTTTAATGGTTTTAGCTTTTCGTATGCTTGTTGCTTAATGTTTTCTGCTTCAAGTAAGGTTTTTGCATAAACATCTATCTGAAAACAATATTCAACGGATGATTGACCACACATGACATCATCATAAATGGCCGAAACTTTTGTATAACAGATATAAGGAGGGCTTGTTCCTTGTGGAGCGATTAAAGGGCTTGCACGCCCATTACACAAAGTTATTAAAGCTTCATTTATTTTAGCTTCTATCATTTTAAAAAAATCTCATCGATATCTTTTAAATACTGTTGAAATGAGGCATCTTCCGCTTTTTTTACATTTGCATCAAATGCAGGACGTACAAAGGGTCGTGCTGACATTTTCGATGTGCCGTTTTCGATCATCCACCAATAAAAAGGTAAAATGTTTTTATGTTTCCCTTTTTTTGATTTCTTTGTAACTCTAATTTTTTTAAACTTCACGCCAGCAGTTAGTGAACCTCTTGCTGTATCTACAGAAATCGATTTTTTGAGGCGTCCAGTTCGAACTGGCGCGCTTGCACGAATAGCGTCACGAAAAACAACAGCCCCCGCCCTAACGGCTTTTCTTGATACTTTCCGTTGTTCTGATTTTGACAGTAATTTAAAATCAGCTTCAAGCTCTTTAAATCCAGCTATTGATAATGTTGGTTTAATCATAACGTACGCCTTTTTGGCAGGGTAATTCAAGCCTTGTTCTTTTTACATCTTCTAATACAGCTTTAATGTCGTAATGGGTACCATTGCACATTACACGCATATCTGACGTGATATCATTTCGATATCGGATTAGAATTTTGCAATCTGTTTGCATTTGTTCAGATTGTGAGCTTTGATACTCTTTTCCCGACACATCACGAATTTCAGCTCGTACAGTACAAACATCGACCCATTCATTAACTTGCTGTCCCAGTTCGTCCTTGCGTTTAATTTGCTTCTGAAAAGTTACTTGATTGCGTAATCTGCCTGACTGCATACTAAACACCTATATGAATCCGATATGGGTTTAACAATCGTTCAAATCCATATTTAACATTTGATGAATTTGCCATACCAATTTCCTCTCTATTTTCATAAAGATGACCAAGCAACAAAAGTACTGCTGATTTGAAACTAGAATTTATCAGCATAGGTCGTTCACCGGCTTTATTCAACGTGATAGCTAAATTCAATTCATCTTCCGTTGCATAAACTTGCCTTTCAAGAAAATTAATAGCCTGTTCTTCGGCGGTATCCAGTTTTAATTGAATATCTTGATCATCAAAATCATGATCTATGCGAAGATGCAATTTTGCCTCATCAAGTGTTATCATCGACATTTTTTGATTTCTTCTTTTTTTTTGTTTTCTGTTGCGGATTTTCATCAATGATAGAAATTTGGTTTCCGTTTTTTTCAGGATGAATATTATCTTGATCGATATAAATTTTGGTCATTTTATTCGATTCAAAAAAAGTTAAATCTAATTTATTAACATAAAAAGGGGGGGATTGTGGTGTTTGTACAATGCCGTCATATTCAAAGCTTTTTAAAGCAATAACTTTTATTTTTTCCATAGAAAATATAAGGCGAATTGCTTCGCCTTCCTCATGATTAGCTGTTAACTTGTGACACTAGACCTGTTACAAACGCTTCTGGCCGATACACTGCTAGTGCTAATCGTTCCTCCGCGCGAATGGTAACCATGTTGTTTTCAAAATCTTTATCATTTTCAGTTGAAATCAATATTTCCATATCCATGCGGTCATAGATTTGTGCCGCTAGATTAAACGCACCAACTAAAAAGTTATTTGCAGTCATTGCCTGTGTTGCAACCACAGGTAGATTCCATAATCGTGCATCAATGCCTGCAATAGGGTTGCCAATAATATAGCGACCTTCACCGTCTTTAGTTAATTCAATTCCAGCCCAATCAATTGGATTTAAAACAATACCACTTGCTGGAAATTCAGCTAATACAGATTGCAGTAATGCTAGTCGAATACGATCAATTGGAGTTGCATTAACCAAAGTAATTGATGGATTAAAAGAAGATGCTTGAGGGATAATACCTAACACATTTGCTCCTGAACCATTACCGAATAATAACTGATTCTCCTCAGCTAATTGCAGTCCATAACGTGCTCTTCCGTCTATGTAACTCTGCAAACCTTTCGCATCATCCAAAATTTGCCTGGAAGCTTTAAATAAATGAGCAATAGTACGAACGGGAGCGTTTGCCAATTCAAATTTTATGTCCGAGTAAGGCTTAGGTTCGCCTTCAGGAACTGGGGCGGCATTGTTAGTAAAACCAGTTTCACGAACATATTCAATTGAATTGGAATCGGTTGTGCCTTTGATTAGTAAATCCCTAATTGTCATTCGTCTCTCTGGTGGTGCAATAACACCTTCAAGGCGATCTGGTGCAACAATGTTAGCAGTATTTGTAGTAATAGCAGAACGCGGGGCCGTTACACGAAGAGACCCACGATAAGATGCGCTAACGTTCGCTTGCATGAATGCATCGCTATTTACAACTATTTCGCCCAACGAGCGATAATCGTCTTTGCTTTCGCTTTTTGGCCGCTCCAGCTTCTGTGTTAGATCGGTTAATTTGGCATTAAGTTCATTATATTTTAATAATGCATCATCCGCTTTTTGCTTTGATTCTTCAGTTAATTTCTGATGTGCTTGGATTTGTTTTTCGGCACTTTCAGCATATCTTTTTAAGTCATCACCCACATTTTTGATATCGTTTTGTACTTGTTTATATTCCGCTTCAATTTTTAATAAATCTGTCATTTTAATATACCTTTTAATGAATTTGATAATTTTGCCGTAGAGCCAACCTCTACATTGATTTGAACTTCTGAAGCAGCGCTTGGCTTGCTTTCACTAACAGCGCCTGACATGCTAGTTTTCAGTTCTTGAATGAGTTTTCGACGCTCTGATCTTGGCAGCTGAGCTTTAGCAAGCAGCACGTCTAGTTTTTTAATCGATGAATTAGGAGTGTCGTCTTTTTGAGTGGTAATTACATCAGCAGGAAGAAGAGAATCTGCAAACCCCTGATCAATCGCATCATTACCAACAATATAGGTTTCCTTGTCCATCATTGATAAAATAGTGTCTTTATCAATACCTGTTCTTGATGAATAAATATCGGACATTGCTAAGTCAAATGGTTCAATTGTTTCTGCCACATCTCGGAAATCATGCCGATTTCCTACTGCATACAACCAGCAGTTGTGTATCATCAAAAATCCAGATCTTGCGATCTGCACTTCATCACCTGCCATTGCAATAATCGATGCTGCCGATGCTGCTATTCCAAGTACTTTTACCGTAACTTTTCCTCCGTGATTACGAAGAAGGTTGTAAATAGCCAACCCCTCAAACATATCACCGCCTGGAGAGTTGATATTGACAACCACATCGTTATCAGTTCCAATTTTTCTTAATGCAGCAGCAATGCGTTTAGCTGTAACGCCTTCATCGGTCCAGTAGTCATAGCCAATAGGATCAAAAATAGTGATGGTATTATCTTCTTCTGTTTCAGCCCTAATTCCTGATTCCCACTTGCTCAAAGCACTTGAACTCAAATCAAATGCAATAGGAATCCTTTGTAGCGTTTGTGGCGCTACAGGTAAGTTTTCTTTTTTCATTTAAATGCCTTATTTTTCTGATTTACCTAGCGCATCAATCGGCGCCATTGCTGTTTGAATTGTTAATACATCTGCATTACCACCCCGTTTTGGTAGGTTTTCTTTTACACGAACTTCATCGCGCGTATATATACCGTTATTTACCATCGCTGAATAAAAGCTAGATCTTGCTGAGCTATCGCCTTTTAATAAACCATCTAAGCTAAATTCGGCATAATATTTACAGCGTTCCTCTGGTGACAATAACCTTTTATTGATAGATTGCTGAATTCTGGTTATCCACGGGTTTAGATTGAATGTAACAAAAGCTATCATCTGCTGTTCTAATCCAGTTCCCCAGCTTGTGCTTTTTTCTGTATATCCAATCATCCAAGGTGGAACCCTAAACCATCTACAAATCTCTTCGATGCTGAATTTTCTGGATTCGAGCAGTTGCGCATCTTCTGGGCTAATACCAATTTGTTTTGCATTCAATCCATATTCAAGTATAGGAGATTTGCCAGCATTCATTGCTCCAGATATAGCTTGAACGCTTTCTCTGAATTCTTCTCTTTGCTCTTTTTTAATTACTCGATCTGTCTCAAAAGCTATCGTTGGCATTAATCCATTTTTAAACGTGCTATTTGCTGCTATATCCGCTGACATTGCTGAACCGATGACATTTGCCCCATATTGAATAGGTGATATACCCGTTGTACCATCTAATGTAAATGCTCTCGTATGAAACATATTGTTTTCTGATATTATTCTGGTTTCATGCTGATTGGAATATTGATACTCAAGACTACCGTCCTTTTGTATTTTTGTTGTAATGCTTTGTGGAAGCAAAAAATTAATTGACGAAACTTTATTTGCTGACCTTTTTATTTCAGCATATGCATTGCCTCTTAGTAACATTGCCGCTAATTCAATTTGCCAAAATTCAAATGGGGTATTGTTATAATTCGGGCTGTTATGCAATATGTCCTGTAATGAATGGTCGCTTGCAATTTTACGCCCTCCATCTGGCAACCTTTCATATAGATTAAGTGGTAACGTTGCTACAGTATCAGATATTAAGCCAACACAAGACCAAACCGCAGAAAGCTTTAAAGATTTTTTTACAGATACATTTTGCCCGCTTGCTGATTGCCAACCAAAAAAATTTGCCCAGAATTCACTATCAGAGGGTCTGATGGTTTTTCCGCCAGTATCCAATATTTCATTTCTTGGTGATCTTATAGAGTCGGCAATTACTTGGAAAAAGCTTTTAGCCATTTTTCAACCCCGTCATAATGAAAATTGCGATAGAGAAAAAACAAAGAGAAGAGATTAAAATTGTATGTTCAAACCCGAACATGAGATATGCATATATGATAAGAAAAGCCATTCCTAACAGGCTAAAAATTATAAATAAAATTAATGCTATTTTCATATTATTAATACGTCCTCAAATGCAGCTTGCATGTCTTCATCTTCGTCGCTTTCTATGTTATTTGCCACGATTAATCCAATGCTCATTATTAATGTGACCATCCAGTCGATTTTGTCAGCTGAACGTTTTTTATCTGGCGCCATGTTTAGGTTTTCATCTTTTCGGGCCACAATGTTTGATGCACACCAACGTAGTACAGGGTTATCGTCATGATGTAATTTTCCTGACATATAATAGCGTTCAGTTGCTTGCATTGCTGGATGATATGATTTTGTGCCTTGAATGAATTGGATCATTGGTAATTCTTTTGCTACTAATCTATTAACCAAATCTGTAGCATTCCATGGATCGTATGCAACTGAAACAATATTGAATTGTTCAAAAAGTTCCACTATGTCCTTTTCAACTATTCCATAATCAATTACATTTCCCTCTGTCTGTTTAATATACCCTTTTTCAACCCATCCAGCATAAGGGACGGTGCCTCGTTCAGTGCGATAGGCTATTGCCTCAGTTGGGCACCATCCCCAACCATAGGTGTAAATTTCCCCCTCAATCTCCCAAGTAAGACGAAATGATGTCAAGTCGCTTGTTGATGAAAGGTCTAATGCGCCGTAACATGGATAACTTTTTAGTTTTTCTAAATCAACCTTGCCTTTGCATTTATCCCATTTACCTAAATCAATCCACCCATTTTCGGCGGATGCGGGTTTATTTAACCGCTTGATCCTAAACTCTGCCATTTTCGACGGCATTTGCTTGGCTTCAACCGCTTCTTTTTTGATGGATATTACAAGATAAGGGTTAACATCCATTAGCGGATTAGCTTTAATCCATGCTGATTCGTCGAACTCATCATCATCGTCATCTAAACAATAAAAAACTGCCAAGAAGTGATCTGCTTCATTTTTAAAAACGCCTTTTAATAAGTCTTTAGCAAATTTTCTAATTTCTTGCCATGGCCCAGCGTTTACATATCCCTCGGTCGTGGTATATGTAAATAATGGGTTGGCTCTGGCCCCCATTGCTGACTGCAATACATTTAGGAGATCGGCGGTTTTGTGTGCATGTATTTCGTCAATAAAAACTTGCGAAGGATTTAAACCATCTTGTGTTGAAGCCTTGGCATGTATTGGCTTGAATGTTGCTCCAGTTTCAAATCTACTTATTGCTTTAGCCCAACACTCTAGCCCGAAAGCATCTTTTAAATCCGCTGTTTTTTCAACCATTCTTTTTGCTGTATTGAAGATTATTGAAGCCTGTGGGAATGTTGTAGCTGCACTAATTACCTGCGCCCCTTCTTCTGGTTCACAGCACAAGCAATAAATTGCTATTGCAGCGGATAATGTACTCTTTGCATTCTTACGGGCAACAGCAAACAATGCAGCAGAATAACGGCGAGGATAGAATTTGTTATCTTCACCCCAGTTATCAATAAAAAGAGGATCTTTTTTTCTAAATCCAAATAGTTGAACCACAAAGAAAATATGAGACGGATGCATAATAATTGTTGGACAATTCCACTTTCCTTCAACATGTGGCAATTTTTCGATAAAATCACAAACATCACTAGCGTGCCATTCATCAAAAAAAAACGGACAACTTTTTTTGTCCGCTCTCTTTAAATCATCTAAAAATCTTTTTGCTGCTTGCCGAATCAGTTTGCAAAATTTCTTATGTTTTTTATCTGCAATAGCATCATTAGCGTAATCTATTGCTATCTGAACATAATCACGCATAATCTAGCTCGCTTTTCGTTTCCCATTGCTAATAAATTTATTACTAGTATTTTTATCGCCCTGAGCAGTTACCTTGCTACGGCTTGCAGGCGTCATGCCAAATTCTGAAAACAATGCTTTTAATGCTTGGTGTTCTGATGCCGTAATCTCCATATCAGCTTTTGCTTTTTTTCTAAACATTTGCCACGCAACACATAGTTGTTCCAGTGGGTATAAATCGACCACTTGTAAAACTTTTGTATTCACTAACTGTGGACCTAAATTATTCCACATTTGAATACCATCAACATTTAAATGAAATGGCGCTTCTGGGAAATCATCAATTAAGTCAAACTTAGGTACGTCTTGAATTTCTCGGTCTGGGCGGTCGGTGCCTGCAATCACCTTTAAATTGGGATCAGTCCGTTTTCTGCCCATAATTGATTCTCCTAAAAAATTGGATTATTAATTTTGACGGTGTGAAAATTTGATTAGGCGGTCGGTGTCCAGCTAAAAAGCTTTAGACTTTTAACCCACCCCCTCCTTCTTTTTAATCCTCGAACGGCTTTCTTGTGCTGTTTTCTTTTTGTGGCATTCACTATTAATAGCACGTAGGTTATCTTCATCATCTGTACCACCTTGCGATAATGGAATGATATGATCAACTTCATTAGCAACCCTTACTAATCTCAAGCGCATACAATCGTCACATTTACATATGTAACAATCTCTTTCAAGTATTGATTTACGCAATTTTCTCCATGATCTACCTCCTCTTCCATTTCCCCATGCTTTTTTGATAGCGTTGGTTGGAGTATTTAATTTACGTGTTGGATTAAATGTTTTGGGTAACACTGGCATAATCATGAATACCTTTCATGTAAAGAACAATACCGCTTGCCTTTTTGAACCATGTTTTTGCATCCTTTTTTATTACAGATTAGAGTGAACTGTCTGTCAGTTATTTTATTTGCTTTAATCATATATGTTTGATTAAATATTTAGTAATAGTTATTTAATTTCTAAATCAGGAATAAGCGTTGATGGCTTGAATATGACTCGATAGTGATAAACGCTAACTTCTTGCCCATCTATCTGCTCAATGAAGTACGTTACATTATCAGACAATCCCAGCAAATGCTTCTTATAACTATTTTCTCCTACTTTACAAACAATGCCGAGAGTATGCTCCGTGCTGGTATTGTCCTTTGAACATAATCCCTCAATAACTAGCATATAATCGTTAGTAATACCGTTATAAAAAACTATCCGACGATTTAACTCAAAGTTATCGGCGGCTTTGCTTAAGTTTTCGGATGCTACATCCGCATCATTACAAGCGGTTAATAAAAATGTTAACACTAATAATACATATTTCATTTTGTTTCTCCGTTGGTAATTTGTTTTATTGCCCTTTTATCTGCATTACACTTCTCAATGACATTTAATAAATGCTCGTTATATCGGAGGCTATTACCAAAAGTTATGGGATTAGGTGGTAAATTTGGTAAACAGTCACTTAATAGATTGGCTGGTATCGGTCGATTCACGTATACCTTTCGCTCGGTTGTACAAGCTTGTAGAAACAGGCATAGGCACAAACTGCTTAGCACAATCATTGTCTTTGAGTTGCTCATTAATTTGCTCCTGCCGTTCTATAGATTGATTTTCTAATTCACGTTTAGATAATTCATTATCTGCGATGATTTGGTTGTTTCTAGATATGGTTTGCTCTAGCTGATTAATTTGATTAGTTAGCTCAGCATTAGCGGTTTTTAATCGTTTTTTCTCCTGGTAATTGTTGTAACCAAAATAAATAGAAAAAACAAAACCTACTATGATTAACGCTACACTCAATATCTTTTCCTTTGTCATAACTAATCGCTCAACAATAATGATACAAATAAGAACCAACCCCAACCATTTACACCATGAACAGCCATTATTGCAGCGATGATGAAGCATACGACAGACATAGCAGCCTCTCTTTTTCGCGTCTGATAACCAGCCCATTTAATACCTTACCACCTGCCTTATTCCATTTCGGGAACTCATTGCACGCAGATTTATAGTCACCGGTATTCAAATATTTATACATTGTTGACGTGCGCATTTTTGTACATCCCACGTTAAACGTAATTGACGTTACTGCGTCAAAAACACTACGAGGCAGATGAAATCCGTTAGCGTGACGGTAAACACATCGTTCAGCTGTTTTTATATCGTCAACCCAACGTTGTGCTATTTCGTCGTCAGAATAATATCTGTTTTCTATGTTGCCCGTGGTTGACCCTATGCCAACTGTTAACACATTTGCAGGACATAAATATGGCTCTCTGATACACGATTCAGCATTGCCGATTATTTCTAGTCCGGCTCTGCTCGTTTTAATTTCGTCTGAGTAGTTCGCTACCACTATGCCGATTATTACCGAAACACTACAAATCGCACTCGTCGTTAGTTTTTTTATGTTTTTCATAAAAATCTTGCCTTAATTTCTCTTTGTGATTTGCGTCTCGGCGTTTATACCACCAGTTAATTAGAAAGGTTGCTATAGACAAAATGATGCCCACTATAACCGCAATATCATTCAGGCTGATAGCCCCAAATAATGTACATATAGCACCCCAAAAGTAGGAGACAGGTGAAGAGTATTTATCCATTTTTTAGTTCTTAATTTGAATTAGTTTAATGAGTGGTAGCGTACCAGCTAATGATTAAACGCTCGCATGAGAGTGTCTAGCATTGCTACCGATAAAAAATTAACATTTTTGTTTATTTTTACATTGACAAAATAAACATTTTTGTTTATCATTAACTCATCTTAAAACAACACGGAGGAATAATGAAACAAAGTGAGTTTTTAAGATGGTTAGTTGCTCAAGGTGTTGAAGTAAAGCAAGGCGGTAATCACATAAAGCTCTACTACAACGGAAAGCAATCAACAATGCCAAGACATCCAAGCAAGGAATTAAAAATTGGTACAATGAAAGCAATCAAAAAGCAATTAAATCTTTAACTAAAGCCCTCCTTTGAGGGCTTACTTTGATATGAGGTAATTATGTTTTATCCTGCGAAATTAACTAAAGAAGACAATGGTTATACTGTGACATTTAGAGATATTCCTGAAGCAATCACGTGTGGTGATGATTTAAAAGACGCTTTAAGTATGGCTCAAGATGCATTAATAACAAGTATGGATTTTTACTTTGAAGATCATCGCAAAGTACCTTTACCAAGTAAAGCAAAACGTGGCGAACATTTAATTGAATTACCAGCGAGTATTTTTGCTAAAGTGCTTTTGTTGAACGAAATGGTAGATCAGAATATTTCTAATGTAGAATTAGCGAAACGTATTAACGTGAAACCTCAAGAGGTTCAGCGAATCGTTAATCTAAACCATACAACAAAAATTGATACAATTAGTAATGCATTATCTGCGTTAGGCAAACATCTTGAATTAAGTGTTGCCTAAATTTTCATTATTCCTCTAACAAAAAGCCTCCTAACGAGGCTTTCTCTTAGATTAATATTCAGAAACCTCTTTAACAGTTTTTAAGAATGTCTCCTCTTCAAACTCAACACCCAAACCACGACGATTCAGTTTTTTGACTGCTTTTAATGTTGAACCGGAACCCATGAAAAAATCAGCCACCAGCTCACCTTCGCGTGAACTAGCCCGAATCATATCTTCAATCATGCTTGATGGTTTTTCACATGGATGCTTACCAGGATAATAAGAAACTGGTTTATATGTCCAAACGTCAGTATAGGGAACATCTTTTGTTACATGAAACGGCCGACGTAGGTGTTCAAATTCTTTTTTTAAATCATCATATTGTTTAATTAAAACTATATAATTTTCACGTAAATGTTTATAGTCATCAGTTAAATCATTATGACTAATATTCAACTGGTTATTTTCATGCTTTTCTTTAGCTATCCGGTTAAACAAATCTTGCAATGCCTGATATTGTTTTTCGTTTGGTAATTGCCATTGGCTGTAACTAAACCAATGTGAACACATTTGTGTGCCAGTAGCTTTATTAATATCAGCAGCTGAAACACCTAATTTTTCACGCGCATTTTTGAAATATTCAATCAGTGGAGAAAATACAGATTGTCTTAAATCCGCACATTTAAATGCATATCCATTTTGAGCTTTAAAAGAACCCTCTGCGCCATAATGTTCGGCAAAAATAATCCGTTCATTTGATGTACAATACGTTCGCAATGACTCTTTATGCTGTCGTAACCATGTGCCATTCGGTTTAGACCAAACTATGTGATTCAATACATTAAATCGTTGTTTGATTAATATTTCAGTTTCAGCAGCTAGTTTTGGTCCGCAAAAAACATATAACGAACCGGTTGGTTTTAAAACTCTCCAGAATTCAGCAAAGATATCATCTAACCAACCCAGATAATCGTCTGCTGTTTTCCATTGATTATCCCATCGATTCGATTTGACTTTGAAATACGGGGGATCTGTTAAAATTAAATCTATATGATTGTCTGGTAAAGATTTTAATACATTTCGACAATCATCATGTATCAAAGTTAGGTTATCTATTTGAATTTGATCGCTTTTTTTGTTGGTCATTTTCACAGTAATCCTGTAGAATATGCTCCGCCGATCGGCTGGGGCTTGGTTGATACTCATGACCACGGGAATGGGTATTAATGTCTGATGCATGTGTCCGCATGTATCAGTCCCCCATCTCACATAAAAAAGAGGTGGCGAGTTGCAGTGATATAAACAACGTGAGCTAACAATGTGGAGTACGATGTTTATATCTTCTCGCCATAATTTTATGGCAATAAAAAACCCCGACTGAGTAAGTCAGGGTTGGTTTAATTTAAATGCGAAAACCGCAATATAGGCATATTATATGTTGCGACATCGAGACAGTCAACTACATAAAATGTATTTTTATATGCATTGGGATAAACCGCCCCATTCTTTATATAGTCTTTCCTTTTTTGACTATATATCTAGCAAATGTATACCCACAAGTATTACCACAACATTGAGGGCAGATAGACTATTGCTAAATAGGAAATAAATGGTATGAAATTTTCAGCTTATAAAATTACATCATCTATTACATCATGAATTTTAGCGAACACATAAATTTCAGCAAGCTTTAATTTGTCACAAACAAAATCATTACTTTTATGTATATTTTTAGCTAATTGGCGACACGACTGTTGATTGATATAAACTGATTTAAGGATAGAATGAGAAATAGCGTCTATTTTTGATAAGCGCAAAACAGCGTTATCAACAATTTCAGCTTCATCTTCACTTAGCAATGGACGAGTATCAAAGCCATTACTATTAATCATTGATGATTTGTAGGGATACTCTAAACCCGTTTTTATACTACGTCTAACATTAGCCCACGCGACTAGGACTAGTTTTATATCTCGTTTCATATACTCTCCGTAAAATTATCTTATAGAGAGAACTTTCACAAAAACAGTCTGCACTCTGTTGATTGCAAAAACTCCACATACGAGCATTTTAACATCAAGACATCCAGATGTATAGACATCCATAAATTCAAACTATAACATTTATACCAAAAACGCGATCCAAAAATTGGAATAGTAATAGTAACTGTGAACCGTATTTCTGTTCCCAGTTTTCTACATTCTGATGTAATTCATTATGATGTTTCCTGCAAAGCGGTATCGTAAATATATCATGCGCTTTCCCGCCCATTTTACCCTGCCCGTATCCAATTATATGATGCGGATCATCCGATTGTTTTCCACAACAAACGCATGGCTGAGTTTTAACCCATTGAGTATATTTTTCTGATTCCCACCGTTTCATTTTTGGACGTAACATAAATGATGCTGGCGATTCTGGGTCAACTGTTATTTTTTTGATTGTTTTTTCTAAATTCTGCAGTTGTTGATATACACTGTTAATTTGATTTTTTAGTCGAGGACCAGAACGATCATCACTCGCAATTAAATCAGACTCCTTATAAACGTGCTTTATTTCTTCAATTTGCCGATTACATAATAATCTGGCCATATTTTCTGGTATGTATTCATATACATTATTAATGACAGCCCACCACGCCAACTCTTGTATTGATAATTGATGATCATTCTCCAGCTTTAATTCTGAAATAATACAATCAATGAGAAATGATTTTAAATTTCTATTAGCGATAGTTTTTATTTTTTCGTCAATAACTAAATCTTTATTATGATGCCAGCATATGTGTATTGCTGAATTTCCTATTTTTTCATTAACAAACTCATGATAACAATATTCTTCATCTTCAAGCTGACAATTAAATCGACTATTTAACCATACGTCAAAACTATATAATTTCTTCAATTTACTAACTACAGTGTCATGTAAAATGAATGGATCTATATATTCATTATTTAATAATTGTTGGTCATTTTGAAGAATGCCGGATTTGATACCTGCGTGTTCGTCCTGTGCTGGAGAAATTATTATACGATTACCGTCACTCAGTTTCTTTAATAACTCAGTACCAGGTTTTAAAATAATAATTCCAAGCTCGGGTTGATAATAAGGAGTAAGGATTGCTTTCATTAATTAGCCTAATTAACCATTAGTTCAGATGCATAACGACTAGCAATCCATGAAATACCCTCCGCTGTTACTCGAGTTTGTGAGTATGCATGTCCATTTTCAGCGGAACCAGTTTTAACAGTAAAATAAGATTTTATGCTTGGGCGAGAATACGGCAATAAATTACCAGATAGCCGATACAAAAACCTATCTCTGATCAATGCTTCTATCAAAGCCCTTTCTGACATTTTGAGAATTTTTGCAGTTTCTCGCAAAGATTTAGAATTGCGACTTATTACATAATTATCAACAAACGCAACTTTAGGGGCGTCCTCTTGTATCTTACTTTCCAACTTTAAATTTTTTTCACATTCATCAGCATATGCACGTAACGCCTCTGGTAATGTTTTAGGCAATTTAAATAAGTTATCTTCTAATTGATGCATGCGATCAATTACTTTCATTCTTAAAGGAATGCTGTAACCTGTTAATAAACATTCAACATACTTTTTAATTAATAAAATATTGCTAATATAACCTCTGGCATCATGTTGATATGTAACTGATTGATTTATTTCATGGCTCAAATTTGGTCCATCTTTTTTTAAAGATTCAATCATGTTATTAATATCTCTAATAACATTTTTATGCTCTTTCCCAGTTAATTCTGCAATTTCACGGCTAGACATGGTTAACTGATTGCCGTTCGGCATTGTTGATGTGGCATTATCTGTCACCACAGAAGATTGGCTATACATTTTTAATACTCCACTATTGTTAAGCACTTGTTCAACGTCAGTCTGCACTCTGACAGATTTAATATATATAATTAATTTGCTAATTACAACTATTTGAATTTTATTCAACCAATATTTTCATATATCCCTTTTTTATAAAAAGAAACTTAATAATCTTCATATATGTCTAAATAAACGCTTCCATAATCAATATCTAAGGTATTAAAAGGTAGTTCTACCCGATTTATCTTTAAATCAAACATAGTAAGATCGTTCAAACGAAGTGAATTGGAAAATGAAATTTCCAATGTGATATCCGTAGTGAATAATTCTTCATATTCATAAGGTTGACGGCCGACTTCATAATAATTTGAATAATCGCTGTATTTATAAAAAGCTAGCATTGTGGTTATATAAATATTTAGCGTTATTGGAAGTGTAAAACTCATCTTACCTTGTTCTATGCTTATTACATTGATTTTTAAATCTTTAGATAAAATAATATTTTCAAGATCAATTTGATAATTTTCATCCACTAAATCTACTTCTGCACAAGAACAACTAGCTATAACCGAAATATTTAACTTTTCGACTTCACAAGATAATAAGTTAAAAAGGGTGTCATATTGTTGATTGGGTTGAAGAAAAAAGATTTTCTTTATACAGTTAATAATATTTTGCTTTATTTCAAATGGATAAATAGCATCATAAACAACCGACAAGTTATCAACACAATCTAAGTAATCAGATTTTTCAGCAAATTTTTGCCACCCTAAATCTTCAGAGATTATTAAAATCTTTTGTTTATTTCTCTTGGCATAATTTTCAAGGGAATGAAGTATTATTGCATCTGGAAATTCATTTTTTTTGCTATTTCTTATTTCAAATGGATATTTGTTATTAAAATAATCATCTATCAAACGTTTTATATCAAAATCAGCATAACAATCTATTATTTTACATTTTGTTTCTTGTAAGAATTTTGTTAATTTGACATCGATAATATTCTCATGATGACCAATTGATAGCGTATTTTTCACTATATCTAATTGTTCATTAGTTATATGTGATTTTTTCTTTTTTAGTTCATTTAAAGTACTAATTACATTTTCATCAATTTTTTGTAGTTCTTCTGTTAAGTGAGATTCCATTTCTCTGTATACTATCTCATGAATTAAAATATCACAGATCATCCCTAATTCAGGTAAGCGTTTTATTAAAGAACTTTGAAAGTTATATCCAGTTTTTCTAAAAACATTAGTATCAATACTAATTGCACAATAATCATCTAAATTAAGGTCGTTATAATTTATAATTTTGGTGTCTGACATAATAACTATTTTTTATTTATATAGATAATTACTTTACCATTAATTACTGACTCAAACCACTCAGATTCAATTCGTTTTATTTGACTATCATCAATCCAAACACCAGCTGTAGTCAGCGAATCAAACAAAGCTTTAAAATAATTATCCATATCACGCCTAATATTGTTAGGCGGATAAAACTCAACGTTGACAGCAACATTATCTGTAATTGGTTTTGGAACCCGTTTTAATTGTTCATAAACTGCATAAACAACATCAGTCTTATATTTGCGACCTTTTGCACTTAATAACGTTCTTCCATTTAAATTACGCCAATATGTATTCATTGAGGGTGGAAATGGCAAAATCAAAGTAATCATTTTACAATCCTAAACAAACTTCTATTTATTAACGCTAAATGCGCCCGTTTTGCAGATTCAACATTGGTAACAATATTTAATTCGCCATCTGCGTGGTTGTTATTACAAATCGGGCACAGATCAATCGTGTCAATGATTTTTTTCACTGGGGCATATTCTGAATGATAATGACTAAATCCTATTTTTGTTGCGCAATTTCTACACATTACTGCGTCACAGCCAATAACTGTATTTTCGCTAACAACATTCATAAAGCCTATTACTCCATCGCAAAATATGGTGCTATCATTTGTTAAATTTAACCCACAAAAAGTACATACTTTTTTTCGTCTGCTACTATTCATTTGCGTTATATTTTGTATAAATATCATCAAAATGTCCGCGAATAACCATACGCCTGAGTGCACCATATAAAAAATCACACTCGGCCTGTTTATTGCTATTAAATGGTTTATCAGTAATCAGCGTCACATTTGTAGGAAACCCGTGTATTTTTCTAACTCTGTTGCCACAGGCATACAGTAACCCCCACCCTATGGGCAGGTCATCAATTTTGATTAAATCTGGTGGACACAGGTAAAAACGCCAGTCCCCCATTCCAAGATTGGGATTGATCCTAAACGTTTTCTTTTTATCAGCCAAAAAATCAGATCGACTGGTTTTGCATTCAATTAGTAGAGATACATTATTTCTAAATCCAATAGCATCAGGCTTTTCTCCAGTTCCTATACACGCTTGATAACGGTCATGGAATACCACTCCAAAACCATTACGCTTTAGAAATTTATCAGCTATTAAACAAAGTTCATTATGATTCAATTCACTCATCTCTCATCCTTTTTTAGCTATCGCTTTCATAATCCATCCCTGAAATGCAGACTCAACATTTTTTCGCAAATATCTACCTTTACGATCCTTTCGTAAATGATTATCAGGAAACCCATTTTTGCGCATGACGGATTCAAACTCTATACGTTCACGTGATATATTCAACATTGTTATGCAACCTCTCTAACAACACATAATTCTGGTAAATTTGCTCTCACTAGAGCCTCGGCAAATGGTGGTGGTACCGCATTACCACATCTGGCAACCTGCGCTGATTTTGGGTATTTTGTGCCTTTATAGTCGTGATCAATTAGATACCAATCAGGAAAGCCTTGTGCTTTATACAGTTCATGCGGTTGTAACATTCGCATTCCGATATCAACAATTTGATAATCAACACCATGGATAGTTACCAATCCAAAACGGTCTTTTGATGTAACTGTGTGAAGAGGTTCATCGAGACTTGGACACTCTTTTTCATTTCCGTAGTATTTAAGTAAAAAGGCATTTACTTGCGCTAAATGAGCACCACTTGTCGTGATTGTTGGTATTGGCTTATCAAGCATACGTCCATCTTTACAAAATCCGCGTAACTCCATTAAATGGGATGTAACTAATGCATTATGATCGGTTGCTGTTACTGTATGCATCGGTTCGTTAAGTTCATACCCTGCACCATTATAATTGCCACCAAAATGCTTTGCTAAAAAACTAGATACCAATGCATAACGAGGATTAGTATCAACAGTCTTGATTGGCGATTCGAGATCTTGACCTCGTACTTCGCTATTATTCCGTTCAGTGTGATATTGGATAATTGTTGGGCTAACTAATAAATGCTCCGCTTTAGTTGTAATAGTCGTTAATGGTTTATCAATATCGTAAGATAAGCGATCACCACCAAAACCAGTTTGACCAATTCTTACAATAAAAGGATTTGGATTATCAAAGACAAATCGTTTAATTCCTCTAGCTATGCGTTTCATTGTATTTTCAGCCAACGGCTTTTTGCGGTTAAAAATACTTGGGCATTCAATGGACCAATCTATACATTCAGCAGCTGTACGATACGGTAACAATTTACCATTTATTACATCAGCAGATTTAGGATCACCGTGGGTTGCTTCAGGCCAAACTATGGACCGCTCATCACAACGCATTACCATAAAAAACCGTTTACGAATTGTAGGTGCTCCGTAGTCACATGCTTTTAATTCTTTAAACTCAACTTGATAACCGAGTCCGTTGATTAGCCTTTCCACTTCTGGGCCATTACGATCTAAATTTATAATATCGCAAACTTCATCTAACGCTTGATGATTACTATCAATACCAGTACTCAGCATATCAACAAATGCACGGAATGTTTCTCCTGCTCGAGTAGAGTCAGGAAACTCATCTCCGTTCTCATTGATTTTTGTTGGTCCCCAAGTTTTAAACTCTTCTACATTTTCAAGCATGATAACTCGTGGTCGTTTGAGCAATGCCCAGCGAATAACAATCCAAGCAAGTCCTCTAATCTCTTTTTTAACTGGCGTAGAGCCACGAGCTTTTGAGAAATGAGTACAATCAGGACTAAACCATGCAAGTCCGACTGGATAACCGGCTGTCGCAACAATTGGATCGACATCAAAAACAGATTCGCAATAATGTAACGTGTCGGGGTGATTAGTTTCATGCATTGCAATAGCATTCTGATCATGATTAATGGCTATATCAACACCTCTACCAATTGCAAGTTCAATACCAGTAGATGCGCCACCACCACCAGCAAAATTATCAACAATTAACTCTCTCATCATTCAAGCTCCATTTGTAAAAATAATTCATGTTGCTCAATTCTATTTTTTGCAACGTTGAAATAATTATCGTCTTTCTCTATGCCAATAAATTTACGATCGGTATTCAAACAAGCCACACCTGTGGAACCGCTACCCATTGTGAAATCTAGGACGATTTCACCTTTATTTGAATAGGTTTTTATTAGATATTCACAAATAGAAACAGGCTTTTGAGTGGGGTGCAAGTTAGATAATTGTTTATCACTAGAAAACCTAATAATATCGCGAGGGTACCTGCTAGTAGAATCATAATCTTGTACAGACACTTCTTTCCCGTAACACTCTGATTGAATCACATTATGCTTTCTTGCGGTTTTACGCTGGTGTCCATGTGTTATTTGAGGGTTATAAGTCGGTTTTTTGCGATAAAAAACAACAATGTTTTCATGAGCGCGCAGTGGTTGAATTTTTGCATTAAAAAAACCAGTAGCTGCAGGTTTTTCCCATATCCATTCCGTTCGATAGTTTGTCAGATTACTATTTACTAATACACTAGTAAATGGTTGTGCAGAGAATAGACAAACAGCCGTATTTACCTTTGTTACTCTATTTATACAGTTCCAAACTGTAGGTAAATCAAGAACGCTATCCCATTTACATTGCGTGGTACCATACGGCATATCACATAAAATCATATCAATGCTGTTATCTGGAATGTCTTTCATCAGACTTAAGCAATCACCATGAAGCAATTCATAAGTCATAGTTTAGCCTCCATGCGATCAACTAAAATTTTAGCGGCATTGTTCAGTTGCTCTGGGGGTAGTCTGTCCATAATCATTTTGTTAATACTTTGTCTGACCTTTGTTTGTGCCTCAAGTTTTAAATATTTGGCATTTTCAATTGAATCAAAAATTCTATTCACTTCTTTTGGCCAGACTGTATTAATATTTGGGTCTGGTATGTTTCCCTTTATTTTTTCGTATGTTTTGAATATTTCATCACGATCAACAAATGAAACTCGACAATCACCAAAACCGCGCGGATTGAATACTGCGAACAATGAACCTCGATTGTTGCCGTTAATTTTTTGTTTATTATCAGATCGAACAAATGAAATTCGTCCATTAACAATAAAATAGATTTCACTTGCTAATCTGCGTAATTCATTAAACCATTCAACCGAGGTGTCCACTGGTAAAAGCATCACGGTACCAACTCCATGATCCGCCGCTTCTCTCGCAGTTTTAATCCATGGCAAAATGCGAGAATATGGAGGATTACAGAACGCATAACCACTTTTTAAATGCGACCACCCGTTAAGCACTGAATCATATGATTCTGTTAAATAATTCAGGTGCAGGTAATTGTGATCACTAGCTGCTACATCACAAACGAAATTAAAGCGCGCATTTAGATATTCATATAATTCAATCGGTGTTTGCCACAGATCTCTAATATCTGAATCTGTTTTACTTTTTGAATGTTTATAATCTACCTTACCCATTTTCACGACTCCGTTTTGCTCTGATTCTCTCCCACATATCTTTCACTGCTTGTGTTTCTTGATATTGTGTTGTAATGACAGATTTTTCTTTATGTTCTATTTGAATTCTAATTTTTGGTACAACTTCACCATTGCTTAATTTTTTAGCCCATTTATTAATTAACAATGCAGCTCGTTGTTCCACCTCGGCTAATGATTGGTTATATTGTTTCATGTGCCGTCTTAAATCTGTGACAATCCAATACATAACTGGATGTGACCATGGAAATTCCTCCGCTGTTTGACATGAAAAACCAATCTCAGCACCATACTTGTTGAACTCTCTCATAACGTGAGCAACTGTTGGCAACCCCATATCTGATGCCTCACCCTCTTTACACCATGAAACAAATTGACCTGGCGACGGGACAAATGGAGTGCTTTGTTGACGTGCTTTCTTCATACCAATTTCAAACTGACGTAATGTGTTTATTCCATTTTCAGCAAATGACAATAACCATTGTTTTTTGAATGTATCTAGATCTGATTGTGTTTTAATAAGAGCCGTTATTGCAGGGAATACCGCTTTTAACTCAATGAATATTTGATTGAATTGTTTTTCAATTTCATTAATAACATAAATTTTACGATCAACTGGCTGAGCTTTAACGGCTAACCCATTACCATTGTCATAAATCTCGGTCAACGATTTCATACAGTTCCTCCAGCCCACCCAGTACTGTGCCAATCAATTTCTGATGATGTTTGTTTATTGTTTGTTGTAGAATGGAATCTATCCCAATGTTTACGCAACTTAGCAGGACTTAGAATATTTTTATGCCAAAAATCATCTTGATACGCTATTTTGAAACGACGACAGATTTCATGATGTGGGTTACTAAATTTGTCGCATAGCACTTGTGTTCTGAGTAATCGAATATCATTAGCCCACTCAAACCAATTCGGTACCTGTGCGGTTGGATTTACATTCAGGATTTTCTTATAGATATAATCAGCGGCTTTTAAATCATCTTCCGTCCCCCACTTTTTGCCGTTAGGAGTGTAGATAAAAGCATCGTTATATTTAGATAAAAATTTATTTAATTTTCCTTCGTCTTGTGAATTTGAAAAATTCCGAGACATATTAATTAGGATCTGTATGTTAGTAATAGGATCTGTTATAGATTCGGGAATTTTACCGAATCCATGGTTTCGGGAATTTTCCCGTTTCGATTCGGGAATTTTCCCGAATGGGTGCGGTGACGGTTCCCTCTCTGATTCGGTAATTTTACCGATTCGGGATTGCTCGGCTTCTTCACCATTTGGAAACAACAGTTTGACTAATAGATCTTCATTAAAACGATAATGTGTTGTTGGTGTGCCATATGCCTTTTTTTTGCAAGTTTCCAAACTGATACCAAGCAATGACTTCAATTTTTTTATTGAATATCTTACTTGATCAACTGTTAAACCAAGTTCATCACCAAGTTCTTCATTTTTCTTCCAAAACCAACCATCATCTCGCATACCCATACCTGATAAAAAAACAAGCTGAGCTAGTACAGCGGCAAGATTATAGTCCCCTTTACAAAATGATATGTATGGTCGCGGTATGCTAATGTTATTCCGCTGTCCACTCATTTGAGTAACTACGTCAAAAAGTCTACTCATGAATAAGACCTTCTAAACAGATCCCACAAATTTTCGGCATATTGGTGGGTGACAGCTTGCCACTGATTGTTTATCATGGCTTCATATTGAATGCCGAACGGCAAAAATCTACAACGCAATTGCGTTATAGTACATTTTAGTGTTAAACTATTCATGCGACTAATACTCCACACGTGTTGTTGCAACTAGACCGATAGTGCTTCTGCAAAATTCGCTATCGGTCACCCTTTCCAAAAATCATCTCAGTTATAACGATAATTTCACTCAATCTACATTGAATTGCATACGATGTTGCCTTTAATGACTTTTTCTCTTTTTTATCCAAAATTCCGTCGGCAGTAAATTCATTATGTTGCCGGCAAAATTGACCAAGATCTGCAATCAAATTATTAAATTTATTTAGTAGCTCATCGTTATCAAATTCATTAAATTCAGGCAACTTAACAAAAACACCGCCTCTATATTTTGCAATAGCCTCTGTAATCACATCAGAATTAGCTTCTGCTTCCATTTCTAATATCATTCCTAACGTGACTTGTTGATCATTCCTATCTTTTCTCACTCTATTTCGTAACGAGTTTTCAGTGCCTGATTCTGGATCCAAACGTTTGGACATTTCACTATAACCTCCAGGATATGAACGTATCAACTTATGGACTGCGTCAATAATTTCATCAGGAATTGGAAAGTTTCTGTTATCCACATGACCTCCTATAATATTGTGGTTTATAATTCAATTTTATTTTTGTATCTTTCTTTTATTGGGGTATGGTTTTATTTCAATTGCACGATCAACTGAACCATCATCATTGCAAATTACAAAAACATTTTTGCCCGCTTTTAATGTTTGGCTGATATAGCTCTGTTCCACATTAAGTGCCTTTGAAGCTTCGGTTTGTGTATGTTTTTTGACAAATTCTGATAAGGATATTTGCATGCATGTTTTCTCCATTTTTTAGCAGGTGTAAACATATAATATTACCTAAAGTAATATTATGTCAATATACCGTTAGTATTTTTTGTATATAAGTTTTAGTAATATAATTAAATAAACAAAACTATGTTTATGGTTGAACTAAATGAATAAAAAGAAAAATTTATCGACAGAACAAATGAATGAAAGCAAAGCTTTAAAAAGAATATATCTAGATAAAAAAGATATTCTTGGTATAAATCAACAAGATTTGGCAGATGCAATCACTGCGGGTCAGGCAGCTGTTAGCCATTATATGAATGGTGTGAATGCCTTAAACCTGAAAGTTGCCTCTGCATTTGCTCAGATTTTACAGGTTCCAATTAGTAGTTTTAGCCCTAGGTTAGCTGAAGAAATGAAGTTGATTTCAAGCAAAGATCATGTTTATGAAATAGCTAATAAAAAAGAAACGGATGCCTTTTATACACCAAACGAAATTTTGAATATAATTTCAAAAAAACTAAAATATCCTCTCATAAATTTTGCAATTGCTGGAGAATGGAGAGAAAGTATGGAATCGTATAATACTAACGATGTTAAAGAATGGCCATCAACAACAAAAATGGTTGATAAAAACTCATTTTGGTTGCGAGTGAAAGGGAATTCTATGACTGCGCCGTCTGGCCTAAGTATACCAGAAGGGATGTTAATTTTAGTAGATCCGTCTATTAAACCAAAATCAAATAAACTAGTAATCGCAAAATTAAAAAATGACAGTGAAGCAACATTTAAGCAATACGTTGAAGATGCAGGGAAAAAATTTTTAGTTAGCCTAAATCCCTCGTGGCCAATAATTGAAATTGATGATAGTTGCACAATTATCGGTGTTGTAGTTGAAGCAAAGATCGAATTATAAATCCAATCCACTTTTCAATTAAACCCAGTTTACTGGGTTTTTTATTATCAAAAATAATAATATTTTTAATATTAGTAATTTTTTATTGACTAACAATATTACCTAAAGTAATATTATCTACAGTTATATTTTACGGTGAAGATACGTTTTTAATCATTTGTGAAATAATCGCACGCTCTCGGAGTGCAGACCAGAGCGTTTTTTTAAATTTGTGGAGTATTATTATGAGCCATTTTGCAGTTTTAGTTATAGGAAATAATCCAGACGAACAGTTAGCGCCGTATCATGAATTTGAAAGCACTGGGGTTGATGATCAATATGTTAAAGACATAGATATCACAGCACAGATCAATTCATCTATTGATAAAGGTGATGCAATTGATTTGAATGAAGCCCTATATAATGAAGATTTAGAAGATTTGATTGTTCAAGATGAACGCGAAATTGATAAAACTAACCGACATAAATATGGTTATGCAATAGTCAAAGATGATAAATTGATTAGAGCGGTCAAAAGAACCAACCCCAACTCAAAATGGGATTGGTATATGTTAGGCGGTAGATGGAGAAGCTATTTTTTACTAAAAAATGGAGAGACAGCACCAATAGCCCTAAAGAAAAATATTGATTTTAATACCGTTATCACCGAAGAACGGTCAGAGGCGGACTATAATTATACGTTATTTCAATCATTCCTATCCAGACATAATCTAGAATTCCCTAAAACATGGGCTGCATGTAGAAAAGAATATAAAAATATTAACGACGCTCGCGAGTTCTACCAGAATCAACCAGCCGTTAAACTGATTGAACAAGACAAGATCATTTCTAAACTATATCCAATGTTTAAGTGTCCATTTGATTATTTTGGAAAATCAAAAGAAAGTTTTATTAAACGCAAAATTGAATCATGTTTTGTTACGTATGCAGTAATAAAAGACGGCCAATGGTATTCAGAAGGGGAAATGGGGTGGTTTGGTATTTCTGATGATACTATGTCACAAGATGATTGGAATAGTAAATTTTGGGAATTGGTGAACAGTGCATCAGATGACGAAATGTTTAGTTTATATGATTGCCATATTTAAATAACCGAAATTGTGGGAATAATGCAGTAGACCCACAAAATAGAAATTAATTTACAACACGTGTGGAGTGAAAAATGAAAGATAAAACAGATAAAACATTAAAAGACTTATTGCTGGAAGGTGTAGACCGCTTTAATAACAGTGATAAACCAGCATTAATAATAGATAATGCAATAGAAAAACTATTCAAAGACATAATCGATAGTGAATTTCGCTCGTATGGAGATTTTGGTGAAATACTAAGAAATGCAGTAAAAAAAGCATTACCAGCCAATATTCAAGATATCATTTCCCTTCCTAAATATAATCAATTAATTGTTAATTCTCTTCAACAGCAATGGATGTCATCAGGTGTTGAGCAACATTTTGTAGACACAGCAACAAAAATGCTTAATGACATAATTAATGAATACCCCATACCTGAATATATTTATCTATCTGATTTGCTGGAGGCGTTTGTTGAGGAATACGTCGAGGAGGCAGACGAGGAAAGATGGTACAGTCCAGACATCCGGATTGAGGAAAGCGATTATAACAATGAATACATGCATATCTATTTTGATAAGAGACCTGAAAAGGGTTATTTATCAGAAAGAAGCAAACACTCATTGGACAACTATCTCGCGTGTCGCCGTTTAGACGAAAAAGTAAAAGGTAAATTATATCTAGATGACTGTTATGTTTATAACGTTTATGCAGCAAAAATTGTTGGCAACCGCATAGGGGAATTATTACAACCAACCAATACAAAATATCAAAACTTAATTATTGCCCTTTATTATGGTCAATCAAAACTTGTATTTGACTGTGACGTAGACGACATTGTTTACCCGAACAATTACGATTAATTAAGATATCTTAGTGCAGAAAGATAAAATAAAAAAGTGGAGTATTAAATATGTTTTTCAAAAACCTAATTATTTATCAATTTGATAAAAACAGTAGTATAGAACGTTTAAACAATGACATGCTAAAAAACATGGCGTTCACACCCTGCGGACCAACGGACTCAATAAAAAAAGGTTTTGTTTCACCAATTGGTGATGATGAAGTTTTAAAATTGCAAGTCCAAGGTCACTCGTTGTTAAGAGTACGTACCGAAAGTAAAATTTTACCATCTTCTGTTATCAAGAAAAAAACATCTGAACGAATTGAACAACTCGAACAAAAACTAGGTCGTAGAGCAACTAAGGGGGAAAAACATCGTGTAAAAGATGAAGTTATTATTGACTTATTACCCGTTGCATTTACTAAAGATAAATACACGTATGTTTGGATTAATCATCAAGATCAATTTATAGCAATCGAAACATCTAGTTTCAAAGTTGCTGAAGATATTTTGTCCTTAATTAGAAAAGAATTGGGACGATTATCCTTAACACCTCTTCATACTGAAAAATCAGTATCCCCATTTTTTAAAGAATGGGTTTTAGATGACAATCCTCCAGCTAACTTTTTTGTACTCAATGATGCAATGTTAGCTGATACCTTGGACGGTAATGGGAAAATAAAACTTATCGACGAAAACCTCACTGCAGAAGAAGTCAAAAGTTATCTAAATGGCGGGCGTGAAATTAAATCGCTATCGTTTTCATATAAACAGCAAACAGTTTTTACAGTAAATACTGAGTTAGTTTTTTCCAAAATTAGCTATTCATCTGAAATGCTAGATGAAAATTGTGATATTTCACCGGATGATCAAGCTAAACGAATAGAAGCAGATTTTTATTTAGTTACTAATGAATTAGCTGCATTGATTAAAGATTTTACTAGAGCCGTGCAATAAGAACAGCGTCTGGTATATGCGCTGATAATTAGTGTTAGCAGTGATCCATTCCTTTGTAGTTAGCCCACTAATTTGAAATATACAAGCCAATAAACCGTATCCAGACGGTAGTCACGCCGTTGGCGACAGAGTGGCAATTACATAATACTACAATAGTTAACGACTAAGAGGGGTCTATAATTGGCTAAGTTTATTGAGGTAACAGACCAAGACGGTAAGATGTTAGTTAACATAGAAAGCATTATTTATATTCAAGAAACCGATAGTATTGAAACAGTTATTGAAATATTTAATGACAAAACTCTTTTTGTTCAAGAGCCATACAAAGAAATAAAATCAAAACTGGAGATTGCTAATGCCTATTAACAAATGAGCAGTTAAACACAATCATAAAAGCGGCAAATATGATATGCGATGAATTTAATAATAAGAATTCTAAAAAAGAATAATAATTACAAATAACGAGTGCAGACGTTATTAATTAAATGTGGAGTATTACATGGAACCAAAACTAACAGTTCTAACAGGTGACTGTTTAGAATTATTAAAAAATATAGATGATAATACAATTAATTGTTGTGTTACATCACCGCCCTATTATGGATTGCGTGATTATGGCGTTGATGGACAAATAGGTTTAGAAACAGACCCTCACGAATACATAAATAAACTCGTTGCGGTTTTTGCAGAAGTTAAACGTGTATTACGAGATGATGGCGTTTTATGGATTAACATTGGCGACACTTATGCCGGAAGTGGCAAAGGAATATGGAATAATAAAGAAGCACAGATTGAAAGTTATGTACCCGACCCTAAAGGACCTCAATCAAAAATACCAAAAACATGGGCAGAACATGGCATAAAAGCAAAAGATTTAATAGGCATACCGTGGATGTTGGCTTTTGCTTTACGTGCTCACGGATGGTATTTACGACAAGATATTATTTGGCATAAACCAAATGCAATGCCGTCAAGTGTAAAAGATCGATGCACAACTTCACATGAATATTTATTTTTACTAAGCAAATCAAAAAATTATTATTTTGATCATGAAATCCTGTTAGAACCATCTATCAAATCAAATAAACAACCAGAAAAAGTTAACAGGACGCGGGATAAATGCAGGGTTAAAAATGGTGTTTGTGTAAGAAACAAGCGTTCCGTATGGTCAATAAATACTCGTCCTTATAAAGATGCTCATTTTGCTGTATTCCCACCCGAATTAGTAGAGTCATGTATTTTAAGCGGATGCCCTCCTCAGGGAATTGTACTTGATCCGTTTGGAGGGACAGGGACAACCGGAGGAGTTGCAATAGCTAATAATAGAAACGCAATTCTATGTGAATTGAATCATGAATATGTAAAGCTTGTACATAAGCGTATTGATTCAATAAAGAACGAACGAGAACAGACATTAAATAAAATTAAAGTGGAGTATTAGTATGACTTGGATTACAACCCATTCTGGGTTACATTTTGATTACCAAAACCCTATCGCCAATGCAATCTGTATTGAAGATATCGCAAAAGGCTTATCTCATGAATGTAGATACACTGGTCAACTTGATAGATTTTATTCGGTTGCACAGCATTCTGTTGAATGTAGTTACGTTGTTGCCGATAAATTTAAATTAGAAGCACTTTTACATGATGCCGTTGAGGCTTACTGTAAAGACATCCCATCACCCTTAAAGAAATTATTACCTGATTATCGTCTGATTGAAGATAAGGTTGATCAAGTTATCAGGCAAAAATTTAATTTGCCATTAATTATTTCTCCAGAAGTTAAACACGCTGATCTTGTTTTATTAGCAACTGAGCATCGTGATATAGCCAATGACGGTAAAGAATGGCCAATACTGAAAGGTATACCTTTGCTTGAGAGAAAAATAGAACCACTACCAAGCAATGTTGCGTTTAATCGCTTTATGCGTCGATTTTATGAAATAACTAATAGTAATTTATGACTGCAATTACTAAAGGTTAGAACGTAATTATGAAAAAGAAGCGAAATAAAAAATATAACCCAACATTGAAATATCAGCAGATATCTAGAATTGTGGCCAAAGACTATATGATTTTAGATATTACTGCGGTTGATGTGTTTGTCTATTACAAGGGATCTGAAATTAAACCCAAATCATTTGAAGCTCGTATGTTAAATGAAGTACGTTATAAGTGGCAAATAATGGCTGGTGTTATATGTCGAGATCAGATGAAGAGAGAGTATTTAAAAACAGATACGTTTATAACTGCTAAGGAATACTTTACACATGAATTATCTGATTACCTTGCTGAATTTCAAGTTGATCTGTGGGAAACGGCCAACCCATTACATAGATTAACTCAATTCTGGTTAGCTACACCAAATACAACTGAAATTACGGAACAAGTTGTCATGAAAATGATTAATAGTAAAAACGTTTTTAATAATTTTATGACTGATTATGAATATGAAAAAAGCAAAGTAAAAAGTTAAATAATTTATTTTAAGGATTAATTATGACTGAACAATTAAAACGCTGCCATTTACAAGCGGAGGAGATAAGAAGATATACGCTATTAGGTGGATTGATTGCAGGTGATCCATCATCAGGCAAGTATGTTGAATATGAGGATTACGTACTTGTAGTCAAACACCTACTAACAATAATTAAAAAACAGGAAGCTGAAAAAGAAACGCGATACCAAGAGGGTAAGTCTGAGATTATATCTAAATTAATAAATGACGTTCCAAACCCCGAATACATTGACGAATTTGTTAACCAGTTCACTACATGTAAATTCGATGGTGATTATAAGGACATTAGATGGAACGAAGATAAATTAAACCAATATTTTAACGTTGACCGTGATTTTGAGAGTTTGTCAAAAAAAATTAAAAAATTGCTACTTTTTATTTGTTGTGGCTCCGTTTGCCTTGATACTGGCTCTATAACAAAGAAGGAGTTTTTTGAAACAATTCTATCTAATGAATGGAACAGAGGTTTAAACGTATATTTAGAACAAGAAATCAATGAAATCAAAGCTCAGGGGATTGAAGAAGCCCTAAAAAAAGCTGACGGCAAAATATATATTTACCCGATTGGTACTGATGCACTCAAACAGCTATATCGAGCAGAATTAAAGTGTTACGCTGAAACATTAAGGGCTAAACATGACTAAATATAGCTAACATGGAGAAAATTAGCATGACAATTAATACAGTTATTATTGATATTGAAACACTAGATACAGCACCAACAGCTGTCATATTATCGATCGGCGCATTTGCGTTTGATAGATTTGATTTAAATGAAACTTTAGAAAATATAAAAAATTCAAGCATTCAGGAAAATGAAGGACCTCATCATCTGTATTATGTTTGTAATTTAAATGACCAATTAATTTTATCAAAAAGGACTATTAGTCAATCAACTATTAATTGGTGGAGAGATCAAAGTTGGAGTTCTATAAAACCGCTTTTTTTTGGTAATCGTCAGCCTAAATTATTTGAAACTCTCGCTTTTTTAATTCGGAAAATTAATAAATGGACGGAGATTAATCCTAAAATCATGTTTTATTTTAGAGGTGCCGACTTTGATCCTGTAATTTTAAAAAACGCATTCAGTGAATACGGATTACCCACTCCGTGGGAGTATTATAATGTCAGAGATGTTCGCACTTATATTGATGCTCTGAGTGGAGATGACAGTGGTTATCTCGACGGACATAAACTATCATTTAATTATATAAAACATAACTCATTGCATGATGCTATGAGAGATGCCGAACAAATGTGTGCGGCTGCAGAATAACATTAAACAAACATCGTTAAGTTGCAGATAACGATAGTAAAAGTGGAGTATTAAAAATGAATACAGTATTTTTATTGATGGCTGAATTTAACACGCCGACAATCCCCCTATCACAAATTGCTGAAAAATATTTAGGCATGACAATATCAACAGCAAATAAAAAAGCTAATTGTGGTGAGCTGTCGATTCCATCATTCAGATTGGATCAAGGACAAAAAGCTCCCAGAATTGTACATATACAAGATTTGGCTGACTACATCGATAAACAGAGGGAAATAGCAAAAGATGAGCTTAAAGAGATTAATAGTTAAGTAAAATTTTATATTCTGTTTATTTTAAGCTCGGTTTGCCGAGCTTAATTACTATTTAATATCTAATAAACATAAATTTATGTACCCTAGTTTGTTTTATATTTCGTAAACTAAAGTCTGTAGCTGTAGCGGTCAGATGATTTGACTCTGTTTTGTAGCTATCAAATTCGGCTAAACCATTTAAATCGATAAAGCTAATTTCACCCGATAGCATGATACCTGTTGATGCTGTTAGTGCCTCAATTTCACGTAAAAAACGGATATGACTCTTTATGTAATGCAAACGGTCATCACTTGCATAACATATTTTTTTATCATCTGGAGCGTTGGCAACATCGCTATTTATTGCAATATTATAATACTTGCTAGTTTCAGTTAACGAATTCAAAAACTCGATAAAATTGTTATTATTTAGCCCTTTTTCAGTCATTTTTCATTTTCTCCACATGTGTTGTTTGTTTCAATGGCTACACAGTAACTCTCGTCAAAAATGAAGTCCAACTTTATTTTTACTTTTTATGGTATTTTTATCATATTAGGTATTATTCTAAGTAAGTTATTACTAATTTTAGTTTTTATTGGAATATTTGAATATATATTAGAATTGTTCAGGCACCCAATAGGAACCCAAGATGGACGAAAAGCCTTAAAAATACAGTTAGTTTGTCCTATCGAGCATTGGAGCTATAGAAAATTTATTTAAGGTTGATTTCATTGATATACCGGTGTTTAAAACTGTCTTTGTTGGTTATATTAAAATATTATTATACTTGGAACAACTTCATCTACATTCTTTAAACCTTCATTGTAATACACTTTAGCCTTAATCAGGCATTGAGCAGCTAATTTTAAGATGTGTGAAGTCTTTTTTAATATCATTCCCAGTGGTACTAATTTCCCATTTAATTGTCTTACTCAAATGCTCGTTAGAGCTAGCCTTTTCGTTATTTCAGGGGGGTACCTTAGAATGATGTGATTAATATAAAAGTTAACGATGTACAATTCTTAAACAAATTTACCTCGACATAGGTAAATAACGTGTTATTCTAACTTGCATTTTTTTAAATATAATAATTGGTAGTGATAGGAATGGAAATGTTAACAGATAATACAGATACTATTTTAATTAAATCAACAGAATTGCTAAAAAGCCAATTGAGATTTATTGGAGTTATGCAACAAATCTTTGGCGTAGTAAATATTGTTATAGGTGCAATTAGCTGTTTAGGTATAATTACAGCTATTGTTGGTATTCCAGTAATAATCAACGGAGTTAAACTTTTTCAATCCGGTAGTGCATTTAGTCTAGCAGCAGCCCTCGGTAGAGGAGAAGACTTTACTGAAGCTATCAGAAATTTACATGGGTATTGGAAATATGTATTAATTGGAATTATATGTGCAGTTATTCTTTTCTTTATCTACCTTTTAATCATCTTTTCAATCATTGCTTCTATAGCTAATCACTAATAATTTACACAGTAATAATTTATCGAATTAAATAAATAAAAACCTCGCAGAATGACGAGGTTTTTTTGAAAATTTTATTCCGATCATTACTCTTCAGGGGCTTGTGGCGGACGTGAACTATTCGGTTGATCATCATCAGATTTTATATTAATTGGGTCTGAAATACCCTGTTGGTTCATCTCTTCTAAAGATAAAGAACCTTCTAAAGACGAAGTTTTAATATCAGTAACTATACCCATTTCATTAAAGTAAATAGCATAATTAATTTGGCTTAATTTTCCATGTTGAGGTTGTTGACGGAAAACATAGTACCAAACATTACCACCAAAAGCTGAAGTTAACATTGGCGAGCCCATAATAAATACGACCTGATCTTTGGATTGACCAACTTGTAATAATTCAATCGCTTCTGGAGAGATATAATTACCTTGATTGATATCAGGTCTATAAACTAAACGGTCAACAAGTGAACAACCAGTTATCGATATACTAGTCACAATTGCAAGCGGAATAAGTTTGAAAAACGACATCTAAATTAATCCATTCAAATATATAATGTCGCTTATTATCGCTGATATTTTGACTAAGCGCTAGATAAAATAAAAAAAAACTTTAGGTAATAGGATATAAAATGTTTGCTTATATTGATGATAATTAACAACTGCTAATATTTTACTTTTTATCTCGAATGTTAATGCTCTATAATAAAAAACTATTCTCAACAAATGACAGGTAAAAAATGAAATTAGATACAATTGAGCAAAAAGCAAGTTATGCAATTGGACTTCAAATTGGCCAACAGCTAAAAGAATCTGGCTTACATAATTTAGAGTTAAATGCATTAAAACTTGCTATGGAAGATGTGCTAAGCGGTAATCAACCGGCTTTACCTTTACAAGAATTACATGATGCCCTTCGTCATGTTCATGAAGAAGCAGCTAAAGAAAAAGCTAAACAAGCAGAAAAAATTGCCCAAGCAGGTAAGGACTTTATAGCTGAGAATCTAAAAAAAGATGGCATCAAATCGACTGAATCTGGTTTACAATACGAAATTATTAAACAAGGTGATGGTGCATTCCCTAAAGCAACTGACCGTGTTCGAGTCCATTATACTGGACAGTTAATTGATGGTACAGTATTCGATAGCTCAGTTGAAAGAGGACAGCCAGCTGAATTCCCTGTCAATGGTGTGATTCGCGGTTGGGTTGAAGCATTACAATTAATGCCAGAAGGTTCAAAATGGCGTTTATATATTCCTCAAGAATTAGCCTATGGTTCGCAAGGGGCTGGCGCTTCAATTCCTCCTTATAGTGCATTAATTTTCGATGTAGAATTATTAAAAGTGCTATAAATTTTTATGGGCGCATTCGCGTCCATATTATCAAGTTCAATCGCAAATCAATTGCTTTATTTGATCTCTTAATATTTCGCAATAAAAAATGGATATACCAAGCAAGTATTATCTATAAAATAAGACAACGCTTTTTGACTAAAGTGTAAATTATCAGCAATAGGCAAAAATGCCCCCTTCTAATCAATCCTCTTAAAAATATGGTTAAAAGTGCCGTCTTATGGCATCCGTTATTGTTATTTAGTTTCGACTTAGTCTCATAAAGAATGAAATGTATATCATTTTGTTTAAGTATATAACTTGAAAGTTTTCCGCTATAATAATTTGTTATAAATATCTGATAAAAAAGTTAAGGAAAGTTATATGGCTACAAGTATGATTCGTATCGCTATTGCTGGCGCTGGTGGAAAAATGGGGCGACAGCTTATTCAATCTGTGTCACAAATAGAAGGGGTTACATTAGGTGCAGCATTTGAAAGAGAAGGATCATCATTGATCGGTAGTGATGCTGGTGAACTTGCCGGAATTGGGGCCTGTGGAATTAAAGTGACTGATAATCTACAACAGGCAAAAGACCAATTTGATGTATTAATCGATTTTACTCGTCCTGAAGGCACACTGGCTCATTTAGCTTTTTGTACAGACAATAAAAAAATGATGATTATCGGTACAACAGGATTTGATGAAGCAGGCAAAAAAGCTATTGCAACAGCCGCTAAGCAAATTGCTATTGTGTTTGCTGCAAATTTCAGCGTTGGCGTGAATTTAGTGCTCAAGTTACTTGAAAAAGCGACTAAAATTATGGGTAGTTATACTGATATCGAAATTATAGAAGCACATCATCGTCACAAAGTTGATGCACCTTCTGGCACCGCACTAGCTATGGGCGAAGCAATTGCTGATACTTTAGGCTGCGATTTAAACGACCGCGCAGTTTATTGCCGTGAAGGACATACCGGTGAAAGACCAAAAGGCGCTATTGGATTTGCAACTATTCGTGCTGGTGATATTGTTGGTGAGCATACGGCTATTTTTGCCGATATTGGCGAAAGAGTCGAAATTAGCCATAAAGCCTCAAGCCGAATGACGTTCGCCAATGGTGCAGTCCGTGCTGCATTATGGCTTGCTGAGCAACCTGAAGGACTTTATGATATGCGCGATGTGCTTAATTTAAACAATCTATAATATTGAGTATGTTAGATGAAATTTGGATGCGACGAGCATTAGAATTAGCAAAACACGCAGAATCACTAGGCGAAATTCCTGTTGGAGCGGTTATTGTTGATGAACATAACCAAATCATTGGTGAAGGTTATAACCAATCAATAATTAATCATAATCCAACTGCTCATGCGGAAATTATGGCAATAGAACAAGCCGGTCAGTATAAAAAGAATTACCGATTAGTAAATACAACTTTATATGTCACCCTTGAACCTTGTATTATGTGTGCGGGGGCAATTATTCATAGTCGCATCAAGCGTGTGGTCTATGGAGCAAGTGATTTTAAAACTGGTGCGGCAGGTTCTTACATTGATATTCTTTCCCGAACAGGAATTAATCATTATGCTCAAATCATTGGTGGCGTATTGGCTGATGAGTGTAGTTCAATGTTAAGCGCTTTTTTTCAGAAGCGCCGCCAACAAAAAAAGCAAAATAAACAATCAATCCTCAAAACAATTGAAGATTAATTTAATATTTAAAAGAAAATTCTTTTAATCATATCTTAATTATTTGATAAAAAATTAATTCTTTTTACCTATGAAAATTGTTAAAATCTGTTCTGATTTTTTAAAAGTACACTGAGCATTATTGATGAAAAAGCACACATTAGAAACGATGATATCGGCTGAAGATATCCAAACACGAGTAAGTAAATTAGGGCAACAAATTAGCCAAGATTATGCTCAAAGTCAAAACGAGCTTATATTAGTTGGTTTGTTAAGAGGTTCGTTTATTTTTATGGCTGATTTAAGCCGTGCTATTACTGTCGGGCATGAAGTTGATTTTATGACGGCTTCGAGTTATGGCAATGCGGTGGTAAGTAATAGAGATGTTAAAATATTAAAAGATTTAGATGAAGATATTCGTGATAAAGATGTGTTAATTGTCGAAGATATTATTGATACAGGTAATACGCTTAGCAAAGTGATGGCAATACTTAAGTTGCGTCATCCGCGTAGTATTGAAATTTGTACATTACTAGACAAACCATCTCGGCGTGAAGTAGCAGTACCTGTTAAATATATTGGATTTTCCATCCCTGATGAGTTTGTGGTTGGTTATGGTATCGATTATGCACAACATTACCGCCACTTACCTTATATTGGACATGTGAAATTACTTGAATCTTAAACATTATCGAGGTGTATGTGTTACGATTTTCTCGCTCATTATGCTTACTTTTAATGGTTACGACAGCATCAACTTATGCAGATATGAAGTTATCCATTAAAGGATTGTCTGGAGAGCTTGAAGAAAATGTCGACGCACGCCTTTCTTTAATTACGCCAGATAAGATTAATAATACGCCAAATTTCAAACGTTATTTTGAGAGTGAAACGCAAAAGGCACTACGTGCTTTAGGTTATTATTCCCCTACTTTTGAATATGATGAAACCGATCCTAAAGTATTATCAGTAAAAATAACTCCTGGACAACCTGTTAGAATAAAACAATTAAATATCAATCTGAATGGTGAAGGGAAACAAGATAAAGATTTTCAAGAATTAATGGCGACACAATTACCTAAAATTGGTGATGTGTTGAACCATGGCACTTATGAGAATTTCAAGAAAGGATTACAAAGCATATCGTTAAAAAAAGGGTACTTTGACGCAGATATGCCTACTCATCAATTGGCGATAGCTCAATTTGATCATCAAGCTTTTTGGAATATCGACTTTAATACAGGTAAGCGTTACAAATTTAGTAAAGTCAATTTTTCTAATGCAAAAATCCGTCAGGATTATCTTCAAAATATTGTACCGTTTAAAGAAGGTGATGAATACTCTGCTGAAGATTTATCTTTATTAAATCGCCGTCTTAGTTCAACTAACTGGTTTAATTCTGTTGTGGTTACACCAGATTTTCCTCATCTTACAGCAGATAAAGCATTACCCATTGAAGTTGCAACAACACCTAGAAAAAGAAATGCAATGGACTTAGGTTTGGGCTTTTCAACCGATAATGGTGTGCATGGTAAAATTGGTTGGAATAAACCTTGGATCAATAGCCGAGGACAGAGTTTTCAAAGTAGCTTATCCCTCTCATCGCCTGAACAGATTATTACGATGAGCTATAAAATCCCATTGAAAAAAAATCCGATTGAACAATATTATACTATTCAAGGTGGTTATAAAAAAATCGATAATAACGATACCTATTCTCGATCTTATACATTTGGCGTGCTTCGTAATTGGGATAACTTTGATGGTTGGCAAACAGCATTAGGCTTAAATATGTTGCGGGACAACTTCACCCAAGGTGATGACAGTTACAAAACTAACTTATATTATCCATCAGTTAGTATTTCGCGTGTTCGTAATGATGGTAAGTTATTGCCTATGTGGGGCGATTCTCAACGTTTTTCAATTGAAGGCGGTGCTGATGCGTTAGGATCTGATATCAATTTAGTGCGTTTTCAAACGCAACAAACTTGGATTCGTTCAATAAATCAATCTCATCGATTCATTGCTAGAGGTAATTTCGGCATTATCCAAGCCAGTAACTTTGAACGGGTCCCGCCCTCTTTCAGATTTTTTGCTGGTGGTGACCGAAGCATCCGCGGGTATAGTTACCAATCCATATCACCTAAAGATAAAAAAGGTAAATTAAAAGGCGCGTCAAAACTGATAACCGGTTCTGCTGAATATCAATACAATGTTACTGGTTCTTGGTGGGGAGCGGCATTTATTGACACTGGTGAAGCGATAGATAAAGTCGATAAAGCTAAGTTTTATACAGGTACAGGCTTAGGTGTTCGATGGGCTTCACCGGTAGGCCCAATTAAGTTCGATTTAGCAACACCTCTAAACAAAAAAGATAAAGGCTCAATACATCTATATATTGGTTTGGGAAGCGAATTATAAAATGGCAAAAAATCCAAATAGAGTAAAAAAAGCTGAAAAAATAAAGCGAATCCGAAAGTGGAAAAAACGCAGTATTGTCGTGTTATCCATTTTTGTTTTTCTCATCACCTTTATTATTTTGATGATCTATACCAGTTTAGGTGTAAAACTAACAACTTACGTACTTAATAAGTTTTTACCAGAATTAAAAATTGAACAAATAGATGGCACTTTTCATAATTTACACCTTCAAGGGCTGTCATTAGAACTTCCCGGCATTGATGTTAAAGTAAAAGATGCAAAATTCAAATTGAATGGTTCATGTTTGATTCAAACCAAAATTTGTGTCAAACAGTTTGATGCTGATGGTGTAAGCGTTATTATTGATACTGACAAAATCAATCGTTCACCAGATGAACCTATTCCCGAAAAACGAGAAACAATTAGTACACCACTACCAATTGATCTTAAGCAGACCCATATCACTAATGTCAATGTAAAAGTCAATGATATGCAATTTGGCATGTCAGACTTTACAGGTAAAGCTAGATGGGTGAATGAAAAAATTTATGTTTATCCATCAGTTGCTATGGATTTATCAGCTATCTTTGCCGATACTGATGATAATAAATCAATTACTACTTCAAATGATGATTTACCATTAAATCAAAAAATTAACCAAATATTTAATCAACCTCTAATTACGTCACTACCACAAGTTAATATACCATTAGATTTTGATGTTGCTAGTTTAACCGGTAACAATTGGTTGCTACATATTGGTGGTCAAGATTACCATTTCAACCAGGTTAGTATTAAAACGGATATGATTAATAATCATATTATTGTAAAACAAGTTGAAACTGATGCTATAACACCATATGCCAATGGACATGCTTTTGTATCAGGACAGATTACCTTAGGCGATGATTGGCCTATTTTTGCTTTAGTGAAAGTGGATACTGAAAGTAATCATCTCAATGGAGAGTTTTCAGGAAAATTATTAGGTCAATTGTCCACTTACACCAATATTAACGGATTGAATCAAATTACTATTGATGGGCAAATTAACTTTATTGAGAAATATTTACCATTAATGGCTAAAATCAATGGTAAACATATTCAATGGCCAATTGAAGGTAAGCCACAATATCAGTTTAATAATTTTGATATCGCATTAGATGGAAATACCGAAAAATATAATATGCTAGCCAAAGGCGATATTAAAGGTGAAGGTTTACCTGATACCAGTTTAGACGTTGTTGGTAATGGAACAAATCAATCAGCATCCTTTGCTCATGCTAATATTAAATTACCTCAAGGTAGTATTAATATTACAGGTTATTTAGATTGGCAAAAAGCTTTAAAATGGGATACTAATATAAAATTAGATAAAGTTGATCTTACTAAAGAATTACCTACCTACCCTATTCGTTTAGCCGGACAATTAAAAACCACTGGGGCATTCGATGAGGATTCATGGCAATTAAATATACCGGATATACAGTTAAAAGGTAATATAAAACAAGCAAACTTTTCAGCTAATGGTAATTTGTTTGCCGATTCTAACCACGCTATATCAGCCAATAACCTTGAAATGGTTTGGGGTAAAAACCAAATTAACATCAATGGTTCTACAGATAAGGGAAATTTGAATGCGCAACTTAATTTAAGTGCTTTATCATTACTGGTTAATAATCTTAATGGTGCTGTTGTAGGAAATGTTAAAATGACAGGAAATAGTGCTTCTCCTGTTATTAACACGAACTTAAATATTAACGCATTAAGTTATGAAACTATTTCGATAGCCAAGGCAAACCTAACTGGCAAAGTTCAATATACCAATCAATTTAGTGGTCAATTGAATCTAGTTGGTCAAAATATCGATATTGCAAGTGAAAGTATCAAAAAAGCTAACATAGAACTTTCAGGTAATGAAGCTCATCACACTTTAACCATCAATCTTGATGGTAGCCCTCTTTCCATGACAACTTCTTTAACAGGTGAACTTGATAAAGAACATACTATATGGACTGGAAATATACCACGTAGTTTAATAACATTAGGTGATAAGAGCCGTTGGCAATTAACCAAGCCGATCAGTCTTTCTTATGATATCACTAAAGAAATTCCAACTATTGGCGCTCATTGTTGGCGTGATAATATTTCAAGTATCTGTTTAGATAAATCATTTTCCATTGCGCCAAATAATGAAACATCAATTACATTAAAAGATATTGATCTGGCTAAGTTACCTATTCCAAATGATGGTGAAACTAAAATTGATGGTTTCATAAATGGAAAGGCAAATATTAAATTTGATGACTCAAGCAAAATTCCAAGTATCAAAGCAAATATAACTAGTAATAAAGTTTATGTTAAACAAATGATCACTAATCAAGCTTTGCCGATTCCATTTGATTTATTCAATATCAATGCAGAATTTAATGAGCAACAAGCTAAGCTAGATTGGCGTTTTAGTTTAAATAAATTAGGAAAGATCACTGGTGATTTATTAATTAAAGATCCTACCGCCAAAAAAGAGTTAAGTGGCCAATTGAATATTGACAATTTGGCATTAGCGATTGTAAATCCGTTATTAAGTAAAGATGAATATGCCAAAGGCGCTATCAATGGTAATATCAAATTCTCTGGCTCATTAATGGACCCAATCTTAAATGGTGGCATCATTTTAAGACATAGTGATATTAAGACTTATCAATTACCAATTGATGTAAAATCCGCTATGGTTGATATTAAATTTAATGGTAAATCATCAACATTAAAAGGTGTATTAGTTACTAAATCTGGAAATATCAATATTAATGGCCAAGCTAGTTGGAATAACTTTGAAAAATGGCAAGCTAATATAACTGTAAATGGTGCCGCTATGGAGGTTACTGTACCGCCAATGATTGTTATGTCTGTCATTCCAGACATTAAGATCGAGGCAACGCAAGATGAACTAACGGTACTTGGTAAAGTTTCAATTCCAAAAGGTAAAATTACGGTTGATTCACTTCCGCCTTCAAGTATTGATGTTTCTCCTGATGAAGTAATGTTGGATAGGAACTATAAACAAATTCAACCACAAAACTTTGGTATGAAAATTAATAGTCATATCGAAATCAATATTGGTGATAACGTCACGGTCGATGCATTTGGATTAAAAGCATCATTAAAAGGGAAATTGATCGCAACACAGACTAATAAAGGGTTAGATTTACATGGTGAAATTCTTATTCCTAATGGTCGATTCCATGCCTATGGACAAGATTTAATTATCCACAAAGGAGTTGTCACTTTTTCAGGACCAACCGATCAAGCTATCTTAGATATAGAAGCAATAAGAAATCCTGACTCAATGGATAATAGCAATATTACAGCAGGAATCCGAGTTAAAGGATCTACAGAAGATCCTAAGATCGAAATATTTTCTGATCCAGCTATGTCACAACAAGAAGCACTTTCTTATTTAATTCGAGGCCAAGGTCTTGATAGCTCCGATCAGAGTGACAACGATATGATGACGGCATTTTTAGTCGGTGTTGGGACAGCAAAAACAGGTAAATTCATCGGTGATATAGGTAATGCTTTTGGAATTAAAAATCTAACTTTAGATACTCAAGGAGCAGGTAATAATTCAAAAGTGGTAGTAAGTGGCTATATTTTACCTAATCTACAATTAAAATATGGTGTAGGTATTTTTGACTCATTAGCAACGTTTACCTTACGATATAGACTTTTACCAAATTTATACGTGGAAGCTGCTTCTGGTCTAGCACAAACTTTAGATCTTATTTATCAATTTGAATTTAATTAATTTCAAACATCTAATTTAGTTTGCCAAAATTTGCAAACTAAATTAAGATTTACTACCAATAAGCATTTCTCGCTTAACCCCAAATCCCTTATGTTTTTTGACATTAAAACCTGCATTGATTAAATTACGTCGAACAAATCCTGCCGCAGTAAAAGTAGCAAAAGAACCTCCTTCATTCGTTAAGTCATAGCACTTTTTAAAAAGCGATTCCGACCACATTTCAGGATTCTTTGCAGGTGAAAAACCATCAAAAAACCAAACATCAATCAAACAATTTTGTTGTTTTAAAAACTTTGGATAGTGAGTGATATCGTCATAGCAAATAACTAAATGAGTATCATCTAAAACAATACTTTGAGACTCGTTTAAAGAATCTCTTAATTGTTTGGCTAGTAAACTCAAAGAATCATTACTGTTGATTATTTTACTATGAACTTTTGACATTTCTTTTTCAGATAAAGGATATTTTTCAACACTAAAAAAATCCAATCTTTTAAGAGGACTATTAGGTTTATTCTCTCTAAATTGTTTGAATATCTGCCAAGCAATTAAAAAACTTAGACCTGTACCAAAACCTGTTTCTGCTATAGTGAAGATTTCGCGCTGATGTTGCAAAAAACGCTCATATAAACTATTTCCTTCAATGAACACATAACGTGTTTCATCGATTGCGCCGTTGGTATTAAAATAGATATCATCAAAATAACGAGAAATTGGGGTTTGATTTTCATCCCAAATGATTGTTGATTCGTGCATAAACATCCTTCAAAGCGATATTTAACAAACTGTATATTCTTATAGATTACGTATATAATACGCCAAGTTAACTTATGAGGTAAATTATGGTTTTTCTTTTTCGCTTAATCATCGTGTTATTTATTGGTATTTTAACTTGTGTACTAGGCGTTATTTTTTGCTTATTCAATCCTCGCAACCCCAAAAATGTGGCTCGATTTGCCCATCTTTTCAGCTTTTTCTTTAAACCAATATTAGGAGTAAAAGTCGATACTCGTAAATACCCCGAAATTGAAAATTTAGGTAGCTGTGTATTTATTGCTAATCATCAAAATAATTATGATATGGTTGTCGCTGCTGATATTGTACAACCTAAAACAGTTACGGTAGGCAAAAAAAGTCTTGCTTTGATTCCATTCTTTGGTCAACTTTATTACCTTACAGGAAATATTTTGATTGACCGTAACAATAAATCAAAAGCTCGTGATACGATTAATTTGGTCGTTAAAGAAATAAAAAAACGTGGTATATCAATTTGGATGTTTCCTGAAGGAACCCGTAGTAAAGGGCGAGGTTTGTTACCCTTTAAAACAGGCGCATTTAAAGCAGCTATTGCAGCTGGAGTTCCTATTGTGCCAATTTGTGTATCGGATACGAATAACATTAAGCTAAATCGCCTCAATAATGGTCATATGATTGTCGAAATGCTCTCGCCTATTGAGACAAAAAATTTACGTAAAGAAGATGCAAGAACTTTGATGGAACAATGTTATCAACAAATGTCAGAAAAAATTGCTCAAATTAATTTAGAAGTAACTAAATTAAATAATAAATATGACTGTTAACGATCGTAATTTTGATGATATTAGCCATAAATTTGCTAAAAATATTTATGGTACAACTAAAGGCAAAATCCGAGAAGCTATTGTTTGGCAAGAACTTGAAAACATATTAGCCAAATATCCTAAACCTATCAACATCCTTGACGCTGGTGGTGGTCAAGGACAAATAGCGTGTAGACTTGCCAAATTAGGACATAATATAACTGTTTGTGATATTTCCAAACAAATGCTGGATTTAGCTAGCCATCAAGCGCAGCAAGAAAATTTAACCTTAAACTTTATTCATTGTTCAATTCAAAATCTTGATAAGTTTATCGATCAACCTTTTGATCTTGTGATTTGCCATGCTGTATTAGAGTGGGTAGCTGATCCTGTACAGATAATCCAATCTTTAAAAAGACATCTAAAAAAAGAGGGGTATTTATCTTTAATGTTTTATAACTATCATGGACTATTATTTAAAACGGTGACATTAGGTAACTTTGGATATACTCAATCAGGACTTGCTAAACGCAAAAAGAAAACCTTATCGCCTGATTATCCTCGTGATCCAAATCAAGTGTATCAATGGCTAATTGAACAAAGTTTTGAGATTACGAATAAAACAGGAATCCGAGTCTTTCATGACTATTTAACTAATAAGTCAAAAGCAGAAACTCATTTTGATCAGTTATTAGAAATTGAAAAACAATACTGCCAAAGCGAACCTTATATTAACTTAGCTAGATATATTTTAGTTACTGCAAAATTATTAAATTGAAATTTATAGAAGATATTAAGGATAGCATATTCCTTTACGCTATCCTTTTTTATTTTAAAAGAAAATTGCATTAACAACTAATAATGTAACCGTTCCTGCAGCCCAAAGAACTGTAGTTGTCATACTCCAAACTTTAATTTGTTCTTTAACTTCTGTAACCCCTAATGAACGATTAACCACCCAAAAGTATGCATCATTGAAGTGAGAGAACATAAATGATCCAATAGAGCACCCTAACCCTGCCATAATTGGATTTACACCTAGTGTCCCAATCATTGGGGCAGTGATACTTGCTGCTGTAATCATTGCAACCACACCTGATCCTTGTATTAATCGAATCAAAGTCGAGATTGTCAACGGTAACAAAATACCTGGGACTCCAATTTGAACAATATACTCTGCGATTATTTGCCCTGTCCCTGAATCACGCAACACCATTCCTAATGCGCCACCGCCACCAATGACAAGCAATATAATACCTGCTGATCGAATTGAATTTTCCATTTGATGTACAACATCTTTTCTTGGGAATGAATTGGTTAAGGCCATTATTGCGATTAATAACCCAATTCCAACAGCAACAATTGGGTGCCCGATAGTTTTTAACATAATAGCAATAGAGTTATCCCATTTCATTTCATTAACTAATGTCGCAGTTAATATCAGAATAATTGGAGTAACTATTGGTGCAAAAGATGCTAATGCGCTTGGTAATTGTTGGTCATCTTGTATATTTTGTGATGTAACAGTCAAGCGTTCCCGTGTGAAGTTTTCACCATCTTCAGTTGGAATTTGATAAATGCTACGACCCACATGACGAGTATAAATAAATCCAGCAATAGTAATAGGTATAGCTACAACCATTGCCCATAGCATATATTCACCTAGTCCAATACCAAACTGAGAAACAACACCAAATGGCCCAACTGCTGGCGGGATCATACTATGACTAATAACTAATCCCATTGCTAATGTTGAACCAAGTCCCACAACAGACTTACCTGTACTACGAGAAATTGCCTTTACAAGAGGTAATAGGACAATAAATGCTGAATCACAAAAAACAGCTAAACTAACTAATAATCCTATAATAACTAGGGCTAATTCTTCTCTTCCTTTCCCTAATAAATTAATAAAAACTTGAGCCATTTTTTGTGCAGCACCACTCATCTGCAAAACAGACCCCATCATAACACCAAAACCAATTACAATTCCGATGTTACCAAGTGTGTTACCAAAGCCTTTACTAATTGTTGCTATCATAAACTCACCAGGCATTCCCCCTAATGATCCAGTAATTACAGCAGATATAATTAATGCAGGAAATGCTTGAATTCTTGTTTTTAAAATCATAAAAAGTAATAAAGTTATTGCAACAAGCAAACCAGCTACCATTCGCCAGCTACTTTTTTCAATACTATGTAAACTTCCTAAATAAAAAACAATTAATCCTACAACCACTAGAATAATGCCATTTAATAAGACATAAGGATAAAGTGATTTTTTATTATTTTCTTTTTTAGACATATGCAAACCCTCCTTCGACAATGATAATCACTATCGAAAAATAAATAGTTATAAGTATAAATACTTACTAACGTTTGAAATTTGGTGCGTAAAGCGCAGCTAAACGAATTGCTTCAATCAAACTAACTGGATTGGCTATTCCTTTACCGGCAATGTCATTTGCTGTGCCATGATCAACTGAAGTACGGAGAATAGGCATACCATTGGTAATTGAAATAGTACGATGAAAATCAACCATTTTCGTTGCAATATGACCTTGATCATGGTACGGAGATAACACTGCATCATATCCCCCACCCATGGCAAAATGGAAAACACTATCTGCCGGTTTCGGACCATTAATATCAATCCCTTGTTGTTTAGCCAACTCAATACCAGGTAATAGGACATCATCATCTTCATGACCAAAAAGACCATGCTCACCACAGTGAGGATTTATTCCTGCAACGGTCATTTTAGGTTTATCAATACCTAATTTGATTAATGCTTCATTACAACGGATAGCATAATCACATACTCTTTCTGGTGTTAATGATTCGATGGCTTTGATAAGAGCCAAATGGCGTGTTAGGAAAAAGACTCGTAAATCTCTAACTTGAAACATGGTTAAAGGATCTTTACTGCCAGTAAGGTCTGCTAATATCTCGGTATGACCGATATAATTAACATTTCCTGCTTTTAACGACTCTTTATTGATTGGTGTAGTTGCTATAGCATCAAGTTTCTTTTGCATAGCAAGCTCGGTTATAACTTTAATATAATTAAATGCAGCTTGCCCACATTGGCCTTCAATTTGGCCAATTTTGAAAGTGTCATAATTTAATTGGCCACATTGAATAAGATTCAAAACATTAGGTTCATCTTGTATTTGTGAAAGATCAGTTATTTGATTGATATGTAAATTTACTTTGGAGAATTTACAGGCATCTTCTAATACTTTTTTATCACCAGCTACCACTACACATCCATATTTATACGTTTCTGGTGCAGCGATACTTTTAACAACAATTTCAGGACCGATTCCTGCTGGATCGCCCATAGGCACGCCAATTAAGCTACGATGGTTCATGTCTTACTCCTTTAACTTTTTTCAGAATTTATTAAACTCTGTTTTTATTTATTAACTAAATTAACTCAGGGTTATTAATGTTTTAAACTTTCATGTGATGAAATTTTTGTACTCAGATAATCGATACAATGAACTAAAGTATTATCATTACCAACAAAACCACCTTTAGTTACAATCGAATAACCATCGCATTGTCCTCCAACCAAATGCCCGTAAACCGTTAATGGCTCTACTTCATCTTTTAGCAAGAACCCACTACTGCCTAAGCGATTAACAACATTTACGGTTACATCACCTCCACTGGTATAAATGCCACGTATGATAGATTCAGGATGGAGTAATACCTGTGCAGTAATTTCAGCAATGGCTTGATTTAACGTGTTGCTAATTTCGCTCTTATTCATATTATGTTTAGTAGCGAGTTTATTTAAATCACAGACATGCTCAGGCATTTCAACTGTATCAATACCAATAACATCAAATTGTTCGACTTTTTCTAACAATTTATCGACGATAGGTTTAGCTTTCTTAGTGTCTTTTGCAATCTCAATTAATTCATCGACTAAAACTGTTTCTAACCAAACTTTCCGGTCATATCTCAATTTTTTAATTTGTCTTTGAGTGAGATCTGAAACACTTCCTATTGCAACAAAGACTTTGTTTGCCATTTTTTTTTCAGACGAATAACGAAGATCTGCAAATTGCGCAGTAAATGGTCCAGGATCTACACAAAAAACAGGCAAATTAATATTATTAGCTGCTTGAGCGATAACGCTTATATCCGTATCTGTTGTTGCGTCAAATATGACAATTCGTCCTCCCTGTTGATATATTTGTTTTAACCGTTGCTCAATTCTATCTTTGCCTTCTAAAACATCCTTTAGTGCAATATGAGAAACTGGATAACGGGATTGGCATCGAAATAATTCAATAATTGAAGACTCAGTCATCGGATTTTTAGGATCGTTACGCATCGCTGTATTTTGTAATGGAACGCCATTAACTAATAAAGAACCACCTACACAGATACGATCACTCGATGGGTAAACTGGAACAACTAAAGCCATTAAATTAGGATCATTATCAATAACGGCATCAACTTCTGCTCCTAGATTTCCTCGTAATGTTGAATCAATTCGTTTACTAATTAAAGGTTGATATTTACTAAATTGATTTATGCAATCAACAACACGCGAATATGCCTCTTTATAAGGTATTGAACGAGAATCTGTTGCAAACGAAATAACATCAAATTTGCTAAGATCTTCATTAAATTTTTCCAAACAAGTGATCGCGTTAAACCCTTTTTTGCTTAATAAAGCACATGTGGCATTAGCACCTGTTAAATCATCAGCTACAACGGCTACTTTCATATTTTTGCTTCCTCTCAAAAATTAAGTTCAGTTAATGAACTTTTTATACATCTACCATTAGGTAGTTTGTTACACGACTTCAAACATATATTTAATATCCTGTTTTAATAATTGCTTTTCAAAATTACTCGGAAATTGCTTTTCAGTTATAAGGTAATTAAAGCGACTCAAATCGCAGATTTTAAATCGACATCTAAGTCCAAATTTACTGCTGTCAACAAGCAAAACAGATTGAATAGATCGGGTTAAGGCCATCCATTTACAGTCAGCTTTAATTTGAGATGTCGTTAATGCGCCATCTTCAAGATTAAAACCATCAGCGCCAATAAATGCCAAATCGATAACCTGTTCAGATAGATACTTCATTGATTGTGAGTTATAAATGGCTGCACTAGACGCTTGTATTTCACCAGGACAAATAATGGTATTCACTTCTGGATGAGAAGATAATTCAAGAGCAACGTGTAAATCTGGAGTAATAACTGTAATAGGAACATTGATGTTCAATGCAAATTCTCGCATTGTTGTGCCTGCATCAATAAAGATCACCATTCCTGGTTGCAATAATCCTGTTGCAATTTTACCTACCTTCTTTTTTCCTTCTGAAAATCGATTTTGCTTGATGTTATATAGAGGGGTACCATTTAAAAAACTTCTCTTTATTTCACCACCATAAGATACTTTTATTAGGCCTTTTTCTTGCAAAAGCTTTAAATCACGCCTAATACTCATATGCGAAACGGAAAAAAGCTTAGATAATGAATTGATATTGGCAACATCATATTCATCTAAGTACTCTAAAATTCTTTTGTATCTCGGTAATTCTTGTTTCATAGTTAATTTCTCAATTAATTTGAGGGCATTGTAGTAATAAAATAATTCACAAAATGTTAATCTTTTAACACTTTCACAACCAAGTTTAACAATTGTGATCCCAATCAAACTTTCACTTTTTCATCGTAAGTATTTTGTGAATCATCAAAATTATTTTTCATTTTATTAGTACAATTTCTAAACAAGTTTAATTCGTTGTTGACAGAATTAATTCAATTAAATCAATTTATAAATAAGGATAATTGAGATATGACCACAAAATCTGCGAACCTTTTGACACTTAAAAGTGAAACTTTAAAAATGGCGAAACAAGTTTTAAAACAAGAAGCAGCTGCAATAGAGGATATTGTTGATACCATCAACGAAAGTTTCTTTAATGCTGTCGAGTTAATTTTGAATACGTCAGGAAGAGTTATCGTAACTGGAATGGGAAAGCCAGGATATATTGCTCGTAAGCTTTCAGCTACATTTATGAGTACTGGAACACCATCATTTTATTTACATCCAGCTGAAGCAATCCATGGTGACTTAGGTAGCCTTACTAAATTTGACACCATTATTGCGATATCAAATAGCGGAGAAACCGCCGAGATTCTTAATATCTTATCCACCATACAAAAAATTAACATTCCACTAATTTCAATTTGTGGTAATCCTTCATCGACGTTAGCCCGATTTGCAACATATAATTTAGATGCGCATATAACTAATGAAGCATGCCCATTAAATTTAGCGCCAACTACAAGTACTACTGTCCAATTAGCATTAAGTGATGCTTTAGCAATTTCAGTTATGAACGCTAAAAAATTTACCAAAAATGATTTTGCTTTTTATCACCCAGGCGGAAGTTTAGGGCAAATTCGTTTAATGACTGTTAAGCAATTGGTAGAAAAACATAATAGACAGATATCGATTACTGCTGAAAAATCTATTTCTGATGCCATTTTTGTGATGACTAATTCTGGAATAGGTGCAGTTGCAATAGTAAATAAGGAAAATGCATTACTTGGTATAATCACTGATGGCGATATTCGAAGACAGCTAAAGACTTATCCAGATTTATTAAATATCAATGTTACTCAGTTGATGATATCAACTCCTGTAACAGTTGAACAAAACCAAACAGTTTCAGATGCTTTAAATATAATGGAACAACACAAGCCAAGACCAATAACAGTTTTACCGGTACTTGATGTTAATGAAAAATTCATAGGTATGATTCACATAACTGATATATACCATTAAATCGTGTCATTTTTTATCATAAATTCATTAGCAACAAAACTAAGTTGTAGAAATGAATACTCGAAAATTTGCCAATAAATCGTTATTATATTATTTTTACTAGTTAAAGGTTGTGATTATGATTGTTGTTACTGGCGGTGCTGGGTTTATTGGAAGTAATATCGTTAAAGGATTAAATGATCTAGGGCACAAAGATATTTTAGTGGTAGATGATTTAACTGATGGTACTAAATTTTCAAATTTAGCCGATTTAGATATTGCTGATTATATGGATAAAGATGAATTTATAGCAGAAATAATATCTGGCGAAAATCTTGATATTGAAGTTATTTTCCATCAAGGTGCTTGTTCATCCACAACAGAATGGGATGGCAAATTTATGATGGAAAATAATTATAATTATTCTAAGGATTTGCTCCATTATTGTTTAGATTTTGATATTCCTTTTTTATATGCATCCTCAGCTGCCACTTATGGTGGTCGGAGCGATAATTTTATTGAAGAGCGTTCCTATGAAAAACCATTAAATGTTTATGGTTATTCAAAATTCTTATTCGACCAATATGTCCGTGAAATATTACCACAAGCAAATTCACAAATTTGTGGATTTCGTTATTTTAATGTTTATGGTCCACGGGAAAACCATAAAGGTAGCATGGCTAGCGTCGCATTCCATTTAAATGAACAAATCAATAAAGGGGAAAAACCTAAATTATTTACTGGAAGTGATAATTTTAGACGTGATTTTATTTATGTTGGAGATGTCGTTGAGGTAAACTTATGGTTCTGGAAAAATAATGTTTCTGGCATCTTTAATTGTGGAACTGGGCGAGCTGAATCTTTCCAATCAGTAGCTGATGCCGTTTTAAATTATCATCAAAAAGGTGAAATTGATTATATTCCTTTCCCAGATCACCTGAAAGGACGTTACCAAAGCTTTACTCAAGCTGATTTGACTAAATTTAGAAAAACAGGATGTCCAATTGAGTTTAAAACAGTTGCACAAGGTACAACTGAATATATGAAATGGTTAAACGAGCAATAAGAGGAACTACAATGAAAACCCTGATTATTGGTCCATCTTGGGTTGGTGACATGATGATGTCACAAAGTTTATATCGCACTTTAAAGCATCTAGAGCCAAGTATTGAAATTGATGTAATGGCACCAGCTTGGTGCCGTGCTTTATTGAATAAAATGCCTGAAGTCAATCAATCAATTGCTATGCCAATTAATCATGGGGAGTTTGCATTAACTAAACGTTACCAGCTAGGAAAAGAATTACGTCAATACGACCAAGCAATCATTTTACCTAACTCATTTAAATCAGCACTGATTCCTTTCTTTGCTAAAATTCCTAAACGCACTGGCTGGAAGGGTGAGATGCGTTATGGTTTATTAAATGATATGCGCATACTTGATAAAAAAGCTTTTCCATTAATGGTCGAACGTTATGTCGCCCTTGCCTACCCTAAACAAGATATCCATTCAGCAAAAGATATTCCTCAACCAATTTTATGGCCAAAACTGAGTGTTGAAAAGGATGAGGTTGAGCAAGCATTATCAAACTTTAATATTCCTACAGATGTTCCTTTAATTGGATTTTGTCCTGGCGCTGAATTTGGCCCTGCTAAACGTTGGCCTGATTATCACTATGCTGCATTGGCTGATTTGATAGTAAAACAACATGCTAAAATTATTATCTTTGGTTCAGAAAAAGATAAAGCTGTTGGAGAACAGATTATTGCCAAAATGGCGCATGGTGATCAGTGTATTAATCTTGCTGGCCAAACAAAATTAGAACAAGCGATCAACTTGATTGCGGCATGTAAAGCAATTGTCACTAATGATTCAGGCTTAATGCATGTTGCAGCTGCACTTGATAAGCCTTTAGTTGCACTTTATGGACCAAGTAGCCCTGATTTTACTCCCCCATTATCAAATAAAGCTGAAGTCATTAGACTCATTACTGGCTACCACCGAGTTCGTAAAGGTGATAGTGAGCAAGGTTATCATCAAAGTCTAATTGATATAAAACCCGATCATGTTTTTGAAACATTGATGAAACTTATCGTTCGCTGTGAAAAGAGTAATTAATTATGCGTGTATTGGTTGTTAAAACTTCATCAATGGGTGATGTGTTGCATACTTTACCGGCTTTAACAGATGCCGCCAACAATCTACCAAATATTACATTTGATTGGGTAGTTGAAGAAAACTTTTCACAGATTCCAAGTTGGCATTTTGCTGTAGATGAAGTTATCCCAGTTGCAATAAGGCGTTGGCGAAAAAACTGGTTTGCTAAAACGGTTCGTCAAGAACGCCACCAATTTATAGAACATTTAAGACGACAACAGTATGATTGCATCATTGATGCTCAAGGTTTAATAAAAAGCGCATTTTTAATTACTCGTAAAGCGCGAGGTATTAAGCATGGCTTAGATCGACAAAGCATCAAAGAACCCATCGCTAGTTGGTTTTATGATGTTAAACATCATGTCCCTAAACAGATGCATGCCATAGAACGTGTTCGGATGCTGTTTGCTAAAAGTCTTAATTATTTGCAACCTGATTCAATCGGTGATTATGCTATTGCTCGTCATTTCTTAACTGCATTACCTGATGATAACCAGAAATATTTAGTATTCCTTCATGCTACTACTCGCGAAGAAAAGCATTGGACAGAAGAAGCATGGCGAGAATTAATTAAATTAATTCAACCAACAGGACTAAGGATTAAACTACCATGGGGAGCTCCTCATGAGCAAGAACGGGCTTTACGCTTAGCACAAGGATTTAATCACGTTGAAGTATTACCAAAGCTTTCTCTTAACGAAATCGCAACGGTTATTGCGGGTTCAAAAGCTGTAGTGTCAGTAGATACAGGATTAAGCCATTTAACAGCGGCACTAGATCGTCCTAATATAACTTTATTTGGAAAAACCGATCCAAACCTAATTGGAGGATATGGCAAAAACCAACACAGCATCATTTCAAAAGATAAAACGATGCAATCAATCACATCCAATGAAGTTTATCAAATGTTAACTGCGTTTATTTAAATTGTATTTGAGTTTCAATAAATAGGAAGATAATAATATGAACAAATATCATGAGCTAATTCGTGAAAGATATGCTCAAATTGGCAGTAATGATTTAGGTTATATTGAAGATGCGTTAGGTGCAGTAATGATGGTACTTAATGAAGTAGTCGATAATCAACTAGTACCGCAAGATCTAAGAGAAAAAGCCGCATACGCTGCAGCTAATCTCTTAATAAGTGATTATGATGTTAAATAACGGTCGGAAGATTGATTATAAAACGTGTAGACAGATCATCTGATTCAACATAAATATGACCTTTATGTGTATCGATAATCGATTTTACAATAGCCAAACCAATTCCGGTACCTGAGCTATCTTTGTTATTTCGATGACGCGATTCATCAACTCGATAAAAGCGGTCAAAAAGATGAGGTAAATGACGACTTTCAATCTTTTTACCAGGGTTAGAGATGATAATTTGAATTCGTTTTTGTGTAAGTTGACCCAATTTAATCTTAATTGTTTGATTTTCAGGGGTATAACGAATCGCATTAGAGATGATATTACTTATCGCCCGCCCTAACATCATTTTATCACCTTGAATATGAGAACAATTACCTTCAAGTGCAAAAGTAATATTTTTCTCATCAGTCAAAGGTTCAAAATATTCACACATTAAACTAATCATCGAATGTAAATCTATATCGATAAGATTAGGTACTAGCTGATGATTATCGGCTTGTGCTAAAAAAAGCATATCCGATATCATCTGAGACATTTTTTCATACTCTTCTAAATTAGAATATAAAATTTCTCGGTACTCTTCTGTAGAGCGCGCATTATTTAAAACAATTTGCGTTTGTGTCGTTAGATTTGTGATTGGTGTTCGCATTTCATGGGCAATATCTGCGGTAAAATTGCGTTGTCGTTCAAAAACATCTTCCATTCGATGAAGCATATTATTAAATGCCTTAACCAAACTCACATATTTTACAGGAACCGAAGCTGTTGAAATACGATAATTTAAGCTTTTCATATTAATTCGTTCAATTTTTTTAATTAAACGATTAATTGGTTTTTGTGTGTAATAAATGGAAATTAACGATCCAATCAATGCTAACACACAAGAAATAGCAATTAGTAAACCTAATCCATTTCTCAATCGATTTATAAATTCAAGCTGTAAATTACGCGCTACTGCAACTATTGTCGTATATTGACGTCCTTCATCCAGTAGAACTCTGGAAGCACCGATGCGATAAGATGATTTATCGATATTCCAAATCGCCGTACTATTTTCGGTAATCAATCGTTCAAAATCTTCTTGTGATAAAGCAATAGATAAATTAGGACCACGAGTGCGATACACAATTTTTCCTGAATCATCAATGATATAAACAAATAGATGATGATGACCTGTTAGGATAAGTAATAGATTTTGAAAGAATTCATCTCGATTTTCATCGGGTGAATAATAGGTAAGTTCATGTTCGATTGAGGTAATAACTGAATTCAATTCAGAAACATTTTGCTGAATTGAAATTTTTTCAAATGTATGTTCAATAAGGTAGCTAAAACAATAAAGTAGCCCACAGGTTAGCAGGCATACGATAAGTGGTATACGAAACGATATGATGTTACTCTGCTTCATCCAAGACATCTAATTTATATCCCATTCCACGGACTGTATGAATTAATTTAGGTTCAAAATCGGCATCGATTTTATTCCTCAATCGCCTAATTGCTACATCAATTACATTGGTATCGCTGTCAAAATTCATATCCCATACTTGTGAGGCAATAAGTGATCTTGGTAAAACTTCTCCAGGGTAACGTAAAAAATATTCTAGTAATAAAAATTCTTTATTCGTTAAATCAATTCTTTTATCACCTCGGGTTACTGTTCGTTTAGGTAAGTCCATAATTAAATCAGCAATGCTTAATTGATAATTATTAACTTGTGGAACGTTTCGTCTTAATAAAGATTTAATTCTTGCTAACAATTCAGCGAAAGAAAAAGGTTTAACTAAATAGTCGTCTGCGCCTAAATTGAGTCCTTTCACTTTATCTTCAACACTTCCCATTGCAGTAAGTAAAATAATTTGAGTATCTTTCCCTGCTTCACGCAAAGACTGTACAATTTTCCAACCCACAATATCAGGTAGCATTACATCAAGAATAATCAGATCATAATCTTCAGTCATTGCTCGATGATAACCATCGAGTCCGTTATCAGTAAGATCTACAATAAATCCTGATTCAACTAAACCTTGACGAAGATATTCACCGGTTTTTTGTTCATCTTCAACAACTAACAATTTCATATTGAATATTCCTTAATGTTTTATCAGGTTATCGAAATTGCATAATGCAGTTATAGGATATATTAGGAAGTCAAATGACATCATGACATTTAAGTGACTATTTTGTAATCTTTCAGTCATTAAAACGTCTGTTTAGGTTTGCTATAGTAGCACCACAATGATTCATGAGGCTAGACAGTATTGTTTCATTGTTTTATTTCCTTTCATCCATTCCTTGCAATTTAATGCAGCCCTAGTTTATCTAGGGTTTTTTTTTGCTTTTTAAACCACTTAATATGAAATAATTGGAATAAAACAGTTAATTTGGCATAAAATTTATCTTATTTAAACCAGATTAACCGTTTTTGAATATTATTGATATTCCTTTTTACGTAATACAATACCTGTTTCAATATGATCAGTATAAGGAAATTGGTCAAACATAGCAAAATGTTCTATATAATGCGTTTGAGTAAGTTGTTGCAAATTATCTTTTAAAGTATAAGGATTACATGAAATATAGACAATTCGATCATAACTTTGAATGATATTAATCGTTTTATCGTCTAATCCCGCTCGAGGAGGATCTACCAACACAGTTTGACAATGATAATCATCTAAATTAATACCATTTAATCGATTAAAATCCCTCTCTTTCCTAATGGCAGAAGTAAACTCCTCAGCAGATAATCTCACAATAATTAAATTATTAATATTATTGATTTTGATATTATGTTGTGCTGAATAGACTGAAGCTTTTGCAATCTCAGTTGCTAAGACTTTATTAAAATTTTGAGCCAATGCAATCGAGAAATTACCGTTACCACAATAAAACTCTAGAAGATCACCTTTCGACTCTTTAGTTACCGAAACAGCCCATTCCAACATTTTTATATTGATAGCCGCATTAGGTTGAGTAAAACTGTTTTCAACTTGTCGATATTTAAAAGTCTTATCAAATATTGGTAAAACCTCATCAACATAATCAGCATCAATGGCAATTTTTTGATTACTTGCTCGACCAACCAGATTAGCATTAATTCCTAGTTCAGCTAATTGTTGTTTTAAACGCTCAGCAGCAATTATCCATTCGTCACCTAATTTTTTATGATACAAAAGTGTTATTAATAACTGCCCACTAAGTGTAGAGAAATAATCAATTTGAAAAAGCTTATGACGCAAATTATCGTTATATTGAATTAAAGGTAAAATCGACTGCATTGCCTTGTTAATCAGTTTTGAGGCAATAGGAAAACTATCTATTCTGACTCTTTTCTTCTTATCATACATTATATGATAAAGCTCATCACCATTATGCCAAACTCTAAATTCAGCACGCATTCGATAATGACTAATAGGTGAAGAATAAGTCACTAACTCGGGTAATTGAAAATCAGATAATATCGTTTTTAAATTGGTTATTTTATTTTGTAACTGCTGGTTATATTTATCGTTCGAAAAAGATTCTGTCATATTTATAATTCGACCATCAATTTTGATAAAGAGTGAATAGTATTTTATAATTTCTAAAAATCATAATTCTATCATAATCCCCAGCTTATGATAAGCTAATACGCCAGTAGTTGCCTATCAAATAAAGCGTCTGCAATTAAAACAATTTTTACTTTCATATAATATGATTGGTTGCTGATAAAGATTGTAGTTATAGCGATTGCCGTTATAATGTGGGGCAAAATGATAGATTAGAAGAGCACTATGACAACGCAAACTTTCTCTGATTTACAGTTAGATGAAATTTTAATTGAAAATCTGCAAGCGCAAAACATTAACGAACCCACTGCAATACAAGCACAAACTGTCCCTGTAGCCCTAGACGGTAAAGATGTTTTAGGATCAGCCCCGACAGGAACCGGTAAAACATTGGCATTTTTAATTCCAGCGGTACAACATCTGCTTGATTTTCCACGTCGAAAACCTGGACCTCCAAGAATATTAATCTTAACCCCCACTCGAGAATTAGCTATGCAAATAGCTGAACAGGCAAAACTACTTACCAAGTCAACACACTTGAGTATAGCCACGATTACAGGTGGAGTTGCTTATATGAATCATGCCGAAGTTTTCAGCAAAAATCAGGATATAGTCATTGCAACAACCGGACGTCTATTACAATACATTAAAGAAGAAAACTTTGATTGTCGTGCAGTTGAAATGCTCATTTTGGATGAAGCCGATCGCATGTTAGATATGGGGTTTGCTCAAGACGTTGAAACCATTTCAGCTGAAACGCGCTGGCGTAAACAAACATTATTATTTTCAGCAACGTTAGAAGGTGAAGGTTTACATAGTTTTGCTAATCGAATTCTTAACGAACCTGTTGAAATCAATGCTGATCCTTCTCGAAAAGAACGAAAGAAGATTTTACAATTTTATTATCGTGCTGATGATTTAACACATAAAGTCGCATTGTTAACTCACTTATTAAAGCAGAAAGAAGTTAAAAAAACTATCGTCTTTGTTCGTAAACGTGAACGTGTACATGAATTGGTTTCACTGCTGCATCAAGCTGGAATTCATAGTTGTTATTTAGAAGGAGAAATGGTTCAAACCAAACGTAACGAAGCCATCAAACGGATGAATAACAACACGGTCAACGTACTGGTAGCAACTGATGTTGCTGCTAGAGGGATAGATATTAACGATATCACCCATGTTATCAATTTTGATGCACCTAAAACGGCTGATGTTTATTTACATCGAATTGGTCGAACCGCTAGAGCAGGGAAAAAAGGTACAGCAATTATGTTGATTGAGGCACACGATAATGAGTTATTACAAAAAATTGAACGTTATATTCGTGAGCCTATCAAATTAAGAACAATTGATGAACTACGCCCAAAAACCAAAGCACCTAAACCAGTAACAAAAAAGAAACCTTCGCAAAAAGCTAAACAAAAAAATGCGGCTAAAAAGCAAGAAGAGACTAAAAAGAAAAAGCTAAAACAACGTCACCGAGACATTAAAAATAAGGGAAAACCCAATAAAACGATAATTAAAACCGAATAATAATTTATTTACCATAGGTTAAACTTATGAAATCAATTGCTGATAACAACTTGGCGTATTGGCTAAGATTGATATAATAAAACGCATATTCAGTATATACATTAGCTACACAAGGAAAAAATTTTATGACATTAGTCACTCGTAAAGCGCCAGATTTTACTTCAGCGGCAGTACTAGGTACTGGCGAAATTGTAAATAATTTTAATTTAGCTGAGCATATTAAAGGTAAATATGCCGTAGTATTTTTCTGGCCTATGGACTTCACTTTTGTATGCCCATCAGAAATTATTGCATTTGATCACCGTTTAGAAGAGTTCAAAAAACGTGGTGTCGAAGTAATTGGTGTCTCAATGGACTCAGAATATGTTCATAATGCATGGCGTAACACACCACAAGATAAAGGTGGTATTGGAGAAGTGAAATTCCCTATCGTTGCTGATATAAAGCATAGCATTATGCAATCTTATGGTGTTGAACATCCTGAAGCTGGTGTTGCTCTTCGTGCATCATTTTTTATTGATAAATCAGGCGTTGTTCGTCATGAAACAATTAATGATTTACCAATCGGTCGTAACATTGATGAAATGCTACGTATTGTTGATGCTTTCCAATTCCATGAAGAACATGGCGAAGTTTGCCCTGCACAATGGACAAAAGGAAAACAAGGTATGCAAGCAAATCCAAATGGCGTTGCTAGCTACTTAAAACAACACGCTAATGAAATCTAAGTTAAGCAAACAAACTATTATAATTAGCTCAGAAATATTTTGAAAAACGCAAACCGGAGAACAACTCCGGTTTTTTTATGTTCAAACGCGAACTACAGTCAGATAACGTTCAAATAGTATTTAAGTTATTATCAACGCAATATGTTTATATTAATGCCCGCTAACATTTGAAAATAGGTTAATAATAACCACACCAAATATAATAAAGCCCATACCAATTAATGCTGCTAGATCTAAAGATTGCTTCATAAAAATCCAAGCTATCAAACTGATAATAATAATCCCGATACCCGACCAAATCGCATAAGCAATACCGACAGGAATTGTTTTTAAGGCCAACGAAAGAACATAAAATGACGCGCTATAACCAATAATAGTAATTATTGAATACATTAAATGCGTAAAACCGTTAGAAAGTTTTAATGAAGAAGTTGCAATCACTTCACAAATAATTGCAATAAAAAGTAATAGATATGAATTCATATTATGACTCATAAGTTAGTTGAAATAAAAAATGAAGACTCGCCATAAATCTTAGTGTGATCTATACAAACTCAGTAAACACACAATTCAGGAAAAAATAGAATAAATGCAGGGGTATGAGGGATCAGAAAAGAGCTATTAAAAAAATACTTATTAAACATATAACGTTTATTATCCACTCAACACCTTGATGTAATATACCACTCCTCAATAATAAAGTAAAAAGTTAAAAGAAAACGGATTACTTTTTAGTATATTACTTTTCGAGTGATGAGTCCCTTAAAGTCATTATCAATTTTCATTGATTTATACATTTGATTCAGAACTTTTTATAAATTACGCTAAACGATTAAATATGTTAATCAGCACGACAATTGCTCACTATTTTTGATAAAATAAAAAATACCCTATTAAAAGATTTCGGTAGTCGATTCAATCTCAAACATTGAAAAAATTGTTCAAGTTCGATTAAATACCGCACTTCAATTAGCATTCAATACTCTTATCTTATCAGCATCATCTCAAAAAATATTCAGCTATTAAGTAAACACAAAATGCTTAATAATGAAATAATTAAGCTAACAATGATAAATTCAATTAAAAATTTACCAACTTTATAATAAAACCTATTTGTCTCATTTTCTCGCTTCTTTCTATTGAAACAAAGCAAAAGAATACCTATGAGAAGAATTGGTAAATAGATATACCAAAAATAAAACGGTGCAACTATTAACAGAATTAGAATTACTTGGCCTGTAGTTAGTGAAAACATTTGGAATTTCTATACTTAAATAATTATAACGTGCTATTAAGAATCATAACAAATCTATGATTCAACTTCATAGAAGAGAAATAGTATATGTAACGCCTTAATAAATCAATAATTATTTTCCAAGATGTGGGATAATAGTATTGGATGAATCTGGTGAATGGTGGGTTGTGAGGGGATCGAACCCGCGACCAATTGATTAAGAGTCAACTGCTCTACCGACTGAGCTAACAACCCATTTAGTTAGTTGGGATATTCTATATAACTTTATATTCTAATGCAAATCCTCTATTCTCAAATTAATATAATTGTCAGAATGAAAACTCATTTACAACTAAATGGTAACATGTAAACCAACGATACCGATAATAATCACACTCAGACCAAATATTCGAGTGAAATTCTTCGGTTCATTGAAGATGAGCATATTAGCCAAAACCGCACCCGAAGTACCTAGCCCTACCCACACTGGATAAACTATACTTAAATCCAGATACTTGAGTGAAAAATAAAATAGTATAAATGAAACAAAAAAACCGCCCCAATAAAACATTAATCGCAACAAGCTTTTTTGTTGCGAGTATAGCTTAAGACCTATAGCGCCAATAACTTCGAAAATTGCAGCAGTTAAAATAAATAACCATCCCATATCTCAATCCAAATTTTAGTTAATTAGCTATCAGCTCGTTTTAATTGCACAACACCAATGATAATTAAAGCTACAAAAAATATTTCAATCAGTTTAATTTGTTTGCCAAATACAACCATATCAATCAGTAATGAGCCAATCGCGCCAACACCAGAAAATATTGCATAGACAGTACCTGTAGGAATAGTCTTACATGCATTAGTTAAAAACGTAAAATCAACAATAATGACTAATACAACAATCACCCAATGCCACCACTGGCTCGCAGTAGTAAAACCAAATACCCAACACAATTCAAAAAAGCAGGTGAGAACAACAAATACCCACTCTTTATTCCTGCTGTACATAATGACCTCATTATTTTTTTATTTTTTGTTTATATTGCTTAATTTTATTATTTCATTAATGTGCTTAATGAAAACAAAAGACGGTTCGCAAACTAAAACATTTGCCACCTAAAGATTATGATGTTTATGCAGAGAAACAGTTCAACCTTATATATAATATCGATAGTTTCTGAAACACTTTAATGCTATTTCTTACTATTTATTAACAATTCTATAATGACGGATGAAAAATGGCAAGCCTAGAATTATTGATAATTGTATGCTTTTAAATAACTTTCTCAAAAATTGAGAGAAAATCCGAAATAAAATTAATCCATTTAACTTAAATCAATTACCAAAAATGATAACTTAATATAGCTTAGATCCTATCCTTAATCCCAGCAAATGATCAATCTTACTCAACGCGTAATTGACGAATAAAATCTATCTAATTTTAAAAAAAAGTTGAGGAAAGGGGTTTTTTTTCAATTAAATCAATATAGAATACGTCGCTTAGTATTTTAATTCATTTTAAATCAAAATAATTCAAGTACTTTAAGTGTAACTTATTTAATATTTATATTAGAAAATAAGTCAGATAAATCAAAAAGGAATAGACAATGTCAAATAAATCGGACAATGAGTTTAAAGTCGGAATAAAGGCCTATGTGTCACTAGTTGTTGCCATACTGTTTTTTTCCGGGCTATTTTATAACGTGGATGGAAAAGCTTGGTTAGGTGCATTTGATTTTACCAGCTTAAGTGGTAAATTTGGTACGATGCTTCACCCTGAAAAAAATACTTTTGTTGGTGAAGGTGGAAATAGCGCCAGAGCCGGCTTTATTTTTGCCTTATCACTAATACCGACAGTTATGCTTGCGTTAGGTGTTTTAGAAATTTTTACCCATTACGGTACAATTCGTGCAGCTCACAAACTATTAACTCCCCTTCTTAAACCTATTTTAGGGGTTCCTGGTAAAACTGGCCTTGCGTTAATTACTGATTTACAAAGTACTGACGCTGGAGCCGTATTAACTAAAGAGTTGTATGATGAAAAACAGATCAGTAAAAAAGATCTTATCATTATCAGCGCCTGGCAATATTCAGGAGCGGGCTTAATTAATAACTACTTTTCTATTGGTTCTGCGCTTTTTGCTTCAATGACTGTCGCAATATTTACACCATTGGTCATTATGATTGTATTGAAATTCGTTGGTGCAATTTTAGTACGCATGATTTTAAATTCAGTTTATAAAAAGGATTTTATCAATGAATAACTCAACCAATCAAAAACAGACTAACAATCCATTAGATATTTTCGTTATTGGTGCTCGAAAAGGTTTCAATATTGCAATAAACAATTTAATGCCTAACATTATTATGGCATTTGTTATCACGGAAATATTAAAAAGATTAGGTTTGATGCAATTAATCGGTGAAGTATTTGCACCCGTTATGGGGCTATTTGGTTTACCGGGTGAAGCTATAACGGTATTGTTGACCGCTTGGCTATCAGCTTCAGCAGGAACGGGTGTTGCTGTAAATTTAATTTCTGGCGGTATTTTAAGTGGTGTTGATATCACGATCTTAGCACCAGCTATTTTCTTAATGGGCTCACAATTACAATATATGGGACGTTTATTGGGTGTTGCTGATGTACCTAAAAAATATTGGCCACTATTAATGCTTAACAGTATAGTTAATGCTTTAATTGCGATGATCATCATGCGATTTATAGTGTGATAAAGGAGATATCTATGTCTAATGTACTTGAACATTACCACTATTTACATCAAATTCCTGAGTTGGGTTTTGAAGAATTTAAAACCTCAGCCTATATCGCGGATAAACTTGAAGCTGCTGGCTATAAAGTAACACGAAACATTAACAATACCACAGGAATTATTGCTGAATTTGACAGTGGAAAACCCGGTCCAGTGTTAGCATTACGAGCTGATATGGATGCTCTAGGTCATATCATTGAAGGTGAACACTGTGCGAGACACACTTGTGGACATGACGGTCACTCATCAATGTTATTAACTGCAGCCCAAGAACTCATTAAAGAAGGTAATATAAAAAAAGGAAAATTAAAGCTAATTTTTCAACCTGCTGAAGAGTTAGGTTCAGGTGCTTTAGCCATGATAGAAGGCGGTGCTATTGACGATGTTGATATGATCATTGGCTTACATGTACGTCCTAAAGATGAATGCCCAAAAGGCTGTGCATCAGCTGCCATGTTTTATTCAGCCTCAACGACAGTTGAAGTAAATATCCATGGTATTCCTGCTCATGGTGCAAGACCACATTTAGGCGTAAATGCATTAGATGCTGCAACTATGGCAATTCAAGCTGTGAATACTATTCACCTAGCGCCCAGCTTAACTTATAGCGTGAAAGCCACGCGTTGTATATGTGATGCGGGTGTAACGAATGCTATTCCATCAGAGGCCTATGTTTGTTGGGATTTAAGAGCCCCAACTAATCCTGCTATGGATGATTTAAAAGCAAAAACACTTAAAGCAATCGAACTCAGCGTTGCATCAATTGGTGCTAAAGCTGATATCAAAGTATCAAAAGAGATACCAGCAGCTGAAATTGATGATGAAGTCACAAAAATTATTGCTGAATCTATTATAGATGTGCTTGGCAAAGATGGATTAAAAGATCCTATTTTTACCCCAGGTGGAGAAGATTTTTTCAATTATCCTCGTGAAAGAGATGTAAAATCAGGTTTTTGGGGATTGGGTGTTGACTTAACACCAGGTCTACATCATCCAGATATGACTTTTGATACATCAGCATTAGAAAATGGTGTAAAAATCACTAAAACTTGTGCTTTAAAAGTTTTAGGTTAAGTAAATTATTCCGCCGAATATTTCGGCGGTTTCTTGAAAGGCTTATAATGATTTACGATAGGCCACAATATCATCAATTGTAACTACTGGTAACTGATGCTTTTTAGCAAATTCGACAACTTGTGGTGCTCTAGCCATGGTTCCATCATCATTCGTTAATTCACAAATTACAGCGGCTGGTTTAAAGCCTGCTAATGAAACTAAATCTACAGAGGCTTCTGTATGACCTCGACGACTGAAGACGCCATTCTCTTTTGCGACTAATGGAAAAACATGGCCTGGATGATTTAAATCACTTGGTTTTGCATTATCTGCAACCGCAGCTTTTACCGTAGTGACTCTGTCCGCAGCCGATACACCAGTTGTTACGCCTTTCGCAGCTTCAATAGTAATAGTAAAAGCGGTCTGGTTTTTACTGGTGTTGTTAGTAACCATCATTGGCAACTCTAATTTATCGCAATAGGATTGCGGCATACATAGACAAACTATACCACTTCCATATCGAATCGTTAGCGCCATTTGTTGTGTTGTAATTGTTTGTGCTGCCCAAATAATATCGCCTTCGTTTTCGCGATCTTCATCATCTAGCACTAATACGCCAGATCCAGCTTTGATTGAAGCGATTGCTTTTTTGACACGCTCGATGGGTGTCCCGAATTCATTTAAGTTAAACTGATTCATGGTAAATACCTATCCTGTTTTATTAAACTAATTATATTTATTCTTAATTAATTTGAATTCATTAAGTTATAAATATATTAAATACCAGAATCAGGGCAAGTGCTTGACCATAGTGATTTTGCTATAGCGCAAATATAGAAAAGATAAGCTACTCTCTTTCATCCAGACTTTAACTGTCGGCTTTGGAATCTCACCAAATCTGCTTGTCCTTAATAAAATCTATTTTATTAAGCGCTCGTGGGCTATACCACCGGTGGGGAATTACGCCCCGCCCTGAGAATTTTTTGTCAGTGAACTGACATCAAACACTATAATATAATTCAATAAAAAAAACACGTATATTTTATGAGGATAAATAAATTGCCGCATAAAGCGGCAATTTTTGATAAGGCAATTAATGCATTCGAATTTCACGCAAATGCCGTTTTTCAGCTCGACGCATCCAAAGCCATGAAATGAAGCCAATAATACCAACAATTAATAAAATAATTGTCGCTAAGGCATTAACTTGAGGATCAACCCCTAATCGGACTTTAGAAAATACCAGTTTTGGTAACGTCATCGCACCTGGCCCTGTCACGAAATTAGCGATAACCACATCATCAAGTGATAAAGTAAATGCCAATAACCAACCAGATACAAGAGCTGGAGCAATCATAGGTAACGTTATAATGAAAAATACCTTTAATGGATTAGCACCCAAATCTAATGCCGCCTCTTCAATTGACCTATCTAACTCTCGTAATCTTGCGCTAATAACGACTGTCACATAAGCGGTACAAAATGTTGCATGAGCGAGCCAAATAGTAATTGCACCTCTTTGTGTTGGCCAACCAAGTACTTGTCCCATTCCAACAAATAACAATAGTAATGCCAAGCCGGTTATTACATCTGGCATAACTAGTGGTGCCGTTGTCATAAACGAAAACAAATTAGAACCTCGGAATCGTCTATATCGTATTATGGCATAAGCAGCTAAGGTACCAAGTACGATTGCTAATGATGCAGCACCCGCAGCAATAGAAAGGCTCAATCCTACCGCTTTAAGTAAGGCTTCATTATGGATCAATTCAAAATACCATTTAGTTGAAAATTCAGACCAAACAGTTACAAGTCTTGAACTATTGAAAGAATAAACAATCAAGATGATCATCGGTATATATAAAAAGGAAAACACTAATAATAGAATTAATCCTTTTAAAAATTTACCTAGCAATGATATCGTTACAATAATTGTCAAAATAAGACTGAAGACAAAACATCCCACATATAAGCTACTACTACTTAATAAAGTAAAACCAGATGCTGAAATCAAAACCGATAGCACCAATGAACCTAAGAATGCGGAGATAAAAACAATCAATGCTGATCGCACGATTAATGGTAAATTATTCATTTATTTACCCCCCATTTGTCGGTTTTGGAATTTGTTAAAGTAATAGATAGGGACAATTAATATCAATAACATCACTGTTGCGACAGCTGATGCGGCTGGCCAATCGTGATTATTAAAGAATTCAGCCCATAGCTGAGTACCAATCATTAGACTATCTGAAGGCCCTAACAGTTCAGGGATTACATATTCCCCAACCGCCGGAATGAATACCAACATGGCTCCAGCAATAACACCATTTTTAGTTAATGGTACGATAATCCTAAAGAAGGTTTTGATTGGCTTACAGCCTAAATCTAATGCTGCTTCAATTAGGGTTGAATCGACTTTACTTAATGATGTGTAAATTGGTAACACAACAAATGGTAAGTAAGAATATACAATACCGATATAAACAGCTAGATAAGTTTTCATAATGATTAGCGGTTGATCAATAACACCTAACCACATTAAGAAATGATTTAACAAACCATTAGGATTCAATATTCCAATCCACGCATAAACACGAATTAAAAATGATGTCCATGATGGTAATATAATCAACAATAATAAAATATTTCGAGTAGATGGTTTGCATTGCGATATAGCCCATGCTAATGGATAACCAATCAAAATACATAATAATGTCGAAATTGCAGCCACTTTCAATGACTGTAAATAGGAGTCTAGATAAATAGTATCAGCTAATAAATTAAGATAATTACCAAAATTTAAAACAATATTTACCAGCCCATCTTCATAACTAAAAAGTTCAGTATAAGGAGGAACGGCTATCGCCACTTCCGAAAAGCTGATTCTAAATACGATTAAAAATGGTAATAAAAAGAGTAACAGCATCCAAAAGTAAGGAATCGCGATAACTAACAAACGACCATATAATGTCATTAAGTCGGAATCATCACGTTGATGTCGCATCTTTTTATAAGCATAATAGATAGCAACCAAACCGACTAATTCAGGTATATATAAAATACTACCAGCTATTATCAATCGATAAGCAAATTTAGATGGTTTATAATGCGCTAAATATGCACCTAAACATGATAATAAAAAGCTTAATACCATTGATGTAAATAACGCATCTAAAAAAAGATTGTCAAATGCATTTGTTGTTACAAAACGTAAATAAATACCGAGTAACACCAAGGCATTTAATAACAAACCCCATATAATGGATCGCATCAATATATCCTCTTGTGTTTATTCAGTAAGCACAACACAACTATCGATTTCCCAACTAAGGTTGACAATATCACCCCAAGTAGGCATACCTTTACGATAGCGATGTTCATTTTGTAGCTGTGCAATAATTATCTGACCACTTTGCAATTTTACGTGATAAATTGAAAGATCGCCTAAATAAGCAATTTCAACAACTTCACCTGTTGCAACGTTATAGGCATCCTCAGCAATTTCATCACAGAGTTTGATTTTTTCAGGTCTTAAGGCAACTTGAATTGGAACACCTTCGACAGCTGGTGAATCATAATCAACTTTTAAAGAGTGCTTAATCATAGGACAACTAATAATTAATCCATCTTCTAATGTTTCTTGTAAAATGCCATCAAACACATTTACTGAACCGATGAACTCAGCGCTATAACGACTATTTGGGTGCTCGTAAATCTCTTCAGGCTCACCAATTTGCACAAATTGACCTTTGTTCATAATCGCGATGCGCCCTGCCATTGTCATCGCTTCTTCCTGATCATGGGTTACCATTACACAGGTCGCACCAACTTGTTCTAAAATGCTAACCACTTCAAGTTGCATACGATCACGAAGTTGTTTGTCCAAAGCGCCCATCGGTTCATCTAATAATAAAAGTTTTGGTCTTTTAGCTAGACTTCTTGCTAAAGCAACTCGTTGTCTTTGACCACCAGATAATTGATGAGGTTTACGTTTACCAAATTGCTCCATATGCACAAGCGCTAACATTTCTTCTACACGCTGTTTAATGTCGCTTTTAGCTAATCTATCTTGTTTAAGACCAAAAGCAATATTTTGCTCAACCGTCATGTGAGGAAAAAGAGCATACGATTGAAACATCATATTAATTGGACGATTGTAAGGAGGAACTTGCGATAAATCCTTACCATCTAAAATAATTTGTCCGGATGTTGGTTGTTCAAACCCTGCAAGCATACGCAATAAGGTCGATTTACCACTACCCGATGCACCTAATAAGGCAAAAATTTCCCCATCATAAATGGTTAAATTTACATCATCGACGGCATAATAGTCGTCATTAAAAACTTTAGTTAAATTTTTGATCTCCAATAATGGAGTTATCATCTTTTTTTTAGGCTGTACCTGATTTGTTGTTTTATCGTTCACACTTTTTTCCTCATAACAACAAGCCAAAAAAAACGAGACGGAAAGGTTATTAAACCTCTCCGCCTAGAATATATAAGTCAATAATTTGACGTTCAAACGGTTATTTACCCGTTTTAAGTTTTGTCCATGTGCGAGTAATCACACGTTCGAGCTTAGGATCTTTTACTGTAAGGGTAAATAATTTTTCCATAACTTCTGGTTTTGGATAAACTGCAGGATCATTTTTCACTGCTGGTCTTACAAACTGATCGTTAGCCGCTTTATTTGCACTAGCAAAGTTAACATCATTAGTTACCTGTGCAGCAATTTCTGGAATCATAACGAAGTTTAAAAACTCGTGAGCTTCATCAGGATTAGCTGAATCTTTAGGAATAGCAAATGTATCAAAAAATACTAATGCACCTTCTTTAGGAATATGGTAGCCAATATGCACACCATTATTTGCTTCGTTAGCTCTGTCACGAGATTGTAATATATCACCTGACCAACCTAAAATTACACAAATATCACCGTTAGCTAAATCAGTTATATATTGTGATGAATGGAAATAACGAATATTTGGTCTTACTTTTTCTAACAACTCGTAAGCGGCACCGGTATAATCTTTCGCATCAGTACTGTTCGGATCTTTACCTAAATATTTAAGTGCACTCGCAAAGATTTCAGTTGGCGCATCTAAGTAAGCAACACCACAATCTTTAAGTTTTTCCATATTTTCAGGTTTAAAGACTAGATCCCAACTATCAACTGGAGCATTATCGCCAAGACGTTCTTTAACTTTATCAATGTTATAACCAATACCTGTCGTCATCCATACATAAGGAATTGCATATTTATTATCAGGATCATGGTTTGCCATTAATTTCATCAAATTAGGATCAAGATTTTTCCAATTTGGTAATTTACTTTTATCTAATGGCAGATAGATATCAGCTTTGATCTGTCTTGCTAAAAAACTATCAGAAGGTGAAACTACATCAAAGCCAGAATGACCGGCCATTAATTTACCTTCAAGTGCTTCATTAGAGTCATAAACATCATAAACTAATTTGATACCAGTCGATTCTTCAAAATCAGTGATAGTATCGTTACCAATTTGACCTGCCCAATTATAAAAATGCACAACGCGATCTTTAGCTATAGCAGATTGAGATAATGCTAGTGAAACACCAGCTATGATTGAAAGAATTGTTTTACGTTGAGTAAACATGCTCACCACTTCTCCTCTAGTTAGGGATATTACATGTTAGACACAAGCCCATTGTGAAACACAACGGACCCCCAAATTTTACCATTATCTTAATTAACGGCGAAACCGAGGTAATCAGGCAATTACGAGTCATTAATTGAATTAATGAACAAGTAGAGCTAACCTTGCATTACGAGGGATAAAATACCTTTTTTTTTACAGATGTCTACATAAAAAATCAAATAAACTTAGATTAAGGACCGAATGACTATATTTTAATCAATCAGCCCTTTGTTAGCGAGCTATTAACAATTAATTAACGTTTTTTATTCGGCAGTGGCTTGCAAAACTTTTGAATCTGGTTGCCAAATTCTATATTTAACTGTTACATCGTTTGGTACATAAAATACCAATGGTAACTGACTGTTATAATTTAATAAACCTAAATTATGTCTGATTGTAACGAACTGGTTTTTGTTAGCACTTTCAGGGCAAGCCATCATGGTTGAAAGCGTTCCTTTAACTTCTTCAACTTCGTAATAAGAATATCCCCATCCTTTAAGCTCTTTTTCTTTAATTACCCCACCTAAATTATGTGCATTACAATCTACATTCATATCTTTACCAACTAATATTTCTACTTTTGCGTTAGCTTCATCTTTTAAGCTAGGAAGATGAATCACATAACGCGTAGCACCGACTTTAGCGTTAGGATATGGCGCGATTTCATTCAATTTTTGCGCAACTTGAGGGACTTTTTGTGTATTTGCACACGCTGATAATGTTACACCCATCAAAACTAACAACATTAATTTTTTCATTTTATATCTCCAAGAAAATTGTCTAATTGATACGACATCGTATGCTTTTCAAAACATAATGCGTATAATAACATTATCTAGATTAAAGAATATGAGGTAAAAATGCCAGCAGAAAAAAAAACCGATGATTTACTAAAGCTAATTTTAAATCTATTACTGATAGGTTTACTTATAACAGTAACTTATCGAGTGATAGAAGTATTTTTGTTTGGCTTTTTTTGGGCCGTTATGGTGGTTATTGCTACTTGGCCATTAATGATAAAAATCCAACAAAAGTTGTTTAATAAACGTTGGTTATCACTGTTAGTTATGGCATTAATATTGGCATTTGTTTGTGTCATTCCTTTTCTTCTCATCATTAGTAGTGTCGCTCAAAATGGGCATTACCTTATCGAATGGGTTAGAAACCTATCTCATAGAGAATTACCTACTTTTGACTGGTTAATAAACGTTCCTATGTTTGGTGAGGAGCTACACCAAAAATGGCTCGAAATTATTAAAACCGATGGGTCGGAATTAGTATCTGATATTCAACCCTATATTGGTACAATGATTGGCTGGCTATTAGAACAAGTCACCAACATTGGCGTTTTCATATTCCATGCTGGTGTGATGATTATATTTAGTTTATTGCTATTTCTTAAAGGTGAAAGCATTACTAAATATGTTTATGTTTTAGCTAATCGTTTATCTAAACAATATGGAACTACTACCGTTACATTAGCCGGTCAATCCATACGAGCAGTTGCATTAGGCGTGGTTGTCACCGCCATTACATTAGCTTTAATTGGTGGCTTAAGCTTTATTATTACCAAAATGCCATTTCCAGGCATATTAACCCTCATTTTATTCATCTGCTGTGTTGCTCAAATTGGACCAGTTATCGTAATGATTGGCTGTATTATTTGGCAATTTTGGGATGGTCATATCGTATCAGGTATTGTATTAATTGTAGTTGCCATCATATTAACTACCCTAGATAGCGTAATGCGAGCATATTTGATAAAAAAAGGGGCCGATCTACCTTTCTTACTTATACTTTTTGGTGTAATTGGAGGTATTCTGGCTTTTGGTATTATGGGACTATTTATTGGTCCAGTCGTGCTAGCATTAAGCTATAAAATTATTCAAACTTGGGTTAATGAACAATCTTAAATATTGAGTTAATAGACTGAATAAAAACAGATTAATTTAAACATAGGATAACCTATGAAAAATAGGAGTGTTATTTTCTGACATAAATTGTGATATTCTACACTTTGTGTCAGTTTTAATGATATTTAAATCATGCGAATACCATTTATTAAATACAACCATCAAAAGCATCTAAATGAATTAGCAAAACTTCAGCAAAATGCTGAGCAATATCATATTGTATACGATCCAAAATCTTATCGAATTACATTGCTTGAGCATATTATGAAAGCTAAGCACCGTATCTACATTGTTGCACTTTATTTAGAAAAAGATGAAGCCGGCCGTGAGGTACTTGATGCACTTTATCAAGCAAAAACAGCGCGCCCAGATTTAGATATCAAGATTTTTGTTGATTGGCATCGTGCTCAACGTGGACGAATAGGTGAAGATAAAGCCCAAACGAATGCTCGGTATTACTATGATCTAAAACAGCAACATCCAAATATTGATATTCCTATTTATGGTGTCCCCGTTAATCGCCGTGAAGTACTTGGTGTACTACACTTAAAAGGTTTGATCATCGATGACACCGTGATTTATAGTGGTGCGAGTATCAACAATGTATATTTACATAAACTGGATAAATACCGCTATGACAGATATCACTTTATAACCAATAAAGCGCTATCTGACACCATGGTCAATTACGTCAATGACAATATCCTTTCTGCTGAAGGTGTGCAACGTTTAGATGTTAGTGAACATAAAACTCGCAAACAAATTAAACCAGAAATTAAAGCGTTACGTCAAAATCTTACCGACGCAAATTATCAATATGTGGCAGATACGGATAATGATACATTATCGGTCTCTCCAATAGTTGGTCTTGGGCGAAATAATCAGCTCAATAAGGTCATTCACCATTTAATAAATGTCACAAAACAAAAAATTATATTTTGTACTCCGTATTTCAATCTACCCAATATATTAGTGCGCGATATTATTCGCCTCCTAAGAAAAGGAAAACAAGTTGAGATCATTATTGGTGATAAAGTTGCTAACGACTTTTATATTCCAGAAGATCAGCCATTTAATATTTCGGGTGGACTACCCTATTTATATGAAATCAACTTAAGACGCTTTGTTGAACGCCTTCAAAATTTCATAGACAAAGAACAGTTAATCATTAGATTATGGAAAGATGGCGATCAAACCTATCATCTAAAAGGTATTTGGGTCGATGATAGTTGGATGATGATCACAGGTAATAATCTTAATCCTAGAGCATGGCGTTTAGATCTGGAAAATGCAATATTAATCCACGATCCAAAACACGAATTACAAAAACAAATCAAACAAGAACTCGTCGCAATTCGAGAAAAAACGACTTTAGTTACACATTTTCAACAAATTCAAGCTAGCGTGTTTTATCCCAAAAATGTACATAAATTAATTAAACGATTAAGCCGAATTAGGGTTGATAGAATTATTAAACGCTTATTATAATTAACAAAGTGATAATAAATAGCTACATTGTTACAAATAGCTCATATACAACTTAAATTTTATTTAGGTTCAACACCATCCTAGCATTTGAAGCACTAGTAGCAATAATATCAATGACACCAGAGCGAAGCGCACCTAAAATTGCTGTCGCTTTAGTGTTTTCTGATGCAATGGCAATAACACAAGGAATGTTACGTAGCTCATCAATACTTAAACCAATTACCCGATCATTCATGGTTGTATCAACAGGATTGCCATTTATATCAAAAAAACCATAACCTGCAATATCACCAACTACGCCTTGATTCAAAGTAGCATATGTGACTTCTTGCGGGGTAAACCAGCCTAACTGTACCATGTAACAGTTTTCATTCATATCACCAATACCAACTAAAGCAATATCAGCTTTACTAGCGCGTTCGATCGTATCTTTAATAACCCGATTTTGCATAAACGCACGTTTCAGTTCACGATTCTCAACATAAGCTGGTGCATACAAAGTTTCGCTACTTGCGCTAAATTTTCTCGCAAGGCTACGACTGATATGATCGGCATCAATAATCTCTCCAACTCGCTGAGTACCACCAATACCACAGATAAATTTACATTGTTTTTCAGGAAAAACGCCTACATGACTAGCAATTGCAGCCACATTACGCCCCTGTCCAACCGCTACCGTCATACCATTTTTCAAAGTACTGGATAAATAATTTGAAACAAGTGCCGCCACTTGTCGTCGTTGCTCATCCTCGTCTTGGTGATCTAAAGCAATTAACGCTCTTTTAATACCGAAATTATTAACGAATTGCTGCTCAATACGCGAGCTAAAAATCGGGTGATATTTGACATTAATCTCAACAATCCCCTCTGCTCTCGCTTTTTTTAGCAAACGCCCAACTTTAATACGTGAAAGACCAAATCTCTTGGCAATCTCTTCTTGCGTTTGTTCATACTCATAGTAAGCAACGGCAATTTCAGTAAGTAGTTCTGACTCTTGTTTATCTTCAAATATATCCATTAGGCTTGCCTTTCATTATTAGCTTAGCTGATTGTTAATATATTACAAAATTCTCTAGCTTGCCATTCTCCATGTCTAATAAATGATTTCGCAATGTTTAGTTTATCGATTAATAATCTTTAATTTTCGAGATTTTCACTATCTTTATATAGTTAAATTATTATCAATTTAATCAATGCCGAACATAATTTAACATATATATTTTTCTTCATTAGGATGAGAAATAGATCTTGTTTGGTAATGGCAAATTGGTTGATGAGCTATTATGACTTAGCTAACTAGTATTTTATAGAAATAGAATAAAGCCACCTTCATTTGTATAACAGCAGTTTGAGCTTAGAAATCATTTTTCTTTAGCACTATCACCATTATATACAAATGGAGTAAAATTAGATTTTAATAAAAAATATTCGCTTTTTTAAGTTCAAAAACCCCGTTCCTCAACTTTTTTTTCATAGTTAAAGAGTTGTCATACAGATTAATCAAACCCATGTGATGATTATCACATGAGCCTATATCTAATCGAATTTATGCGTTCTTACCAAGTTTCTTTACAAACTTCAAACGTTACTGAGAAAGGCGCACTAGGCCAAGGATTGTTATAAGCTTTAAAAATTCCACCATTTAGCATAAATACAACACGATGTACTTTTCCTTGAGGCTCCATAGTGAAATCAGAAACCCATGCTAGCCGTTGGTTAGTACCATTAATTGCACTGGATGTAGGAAAATCTGATTTAGGATAATAATCAATAGCTAGCTGTCCCCATTCACCGCTTAAACCACCATTCATTTTTCTGGTCATCGCATTTCCGGTTTCTCTAAAACTTGAGTTAGTATTTGTGTTGGTTGCTTGAGGCGTATTAACCCAGTCAGTAAGCGTTAATTGATTTTGAATTCCTCCGCAAAGACCTTCTGAATATGTTAATGTCTGTTTCCCGGGTTTTGCCCAGAAATTTAAATCACTCCAAAATACAATCCTATCAGACTCTCCGCTTGCATCTTTAGGCCATGCAAAAATTTGGATGGTTCTTTTTTTAGGTTTGCCATTAAAAGTTACAATACCAAGTTTATCAATTGAGATATTATTATCATCTGTTGAAAACAGATAATCTTGTTGTTCATTACTCATCCAAAGTTGGAATGATGCTCCTTTAAATGCAGTATGAGGAAAACGATTATTATGCCCAGCACTGGTATTGAGTAAAAATCCTAATTCTGGATGCCACTCATCTTTATTATAACCACCTCCATGTTTTGGATTAGGTGTAGGATCTATTGACGCTCCCCAACCATAACCACTAGGAGTATCATTATTATATTGAGTCCAAGACCATATATTTTTATCCATGGTTGGATAAGTCCGAGCATAACACACTTGATTAATTTTGGATTTAAAATTATATGTTTTAAAAACATCGTCATAAATATGTTCTGATTCATTTGGCAGACCATATTCTGTTTGCACTTTTATATTCTTAATTGAAAGCTCTAATTTATAAGGTGCTTTGCAGGGATCTATTTTTTTAGTTAACTCATTTTCAGGTACTTTTTTATATTCACCTAGCCCATTTTTATTACCACCAGGAACACTATAATACCAAGTAGCCGTTAATACGCCATCAGGAATACCTGTATCTCCATCTTCATCAAAAATACTGATATTGAGATTATTGGCGATATCCATCAATTTAACATCGTGACCATTGGCATCAATAATTATTGTAATTTCATTTGAACCTTTTTTCCCTTCAATTATCCAATTTATTTGGTTAAGAGTGATATTAGAGTCCAATTTAAAATCGTTAATATCACTTTCTGAATTGCGTAGCCGACCATCCGGCATGCTAACAACACTCAATTTCTCGTTAAAGGCAGTTGAATCAACTATTTCATCATTGATCGCTATCATTGGTGAATTACCATGAATCAATTGAGTCGTTGAGACGGGTAGTAATGCATTAATATTATTAACTAATGACAATAGTAAAATGCCCAATAAATAGTTTTGTTTATTTTTTAATACTTTATTGCCTAATATAGAAATTGAATTAAAGTATCCACTTTTTAATATTGCTAACCAGTTCAAGGTAAATCTCCTTTTTATTAACATGCTGTTGCAAATAAATATAAAAACACTCCTTTATATGTCCACTTTTGATACACTACCTCAAACAGCTAAACCGAATAGAACTCATACAGCTTGTTATTATGAAATTGTTCTTTAAAGATCAGACATTAAAGCTTTTAAATTTTAAAACGATCAAATTATTGATCGAAATTATCGATCAATCAATAATAATTTAATCAAATTAATCTATTGAATATGCAAGTTAAATTTCTGAAGTATGAAATATGATAAAAGTTGATTTAATATACAATTTCATATAAAGACTATATTTATATGATTAATATTGATTAATATTAATTAATAAGAAATTTTTATAATAAAATTATGTGTTAATAAAAAATTAGATAATTTTTAAGAATGGTTAAGAAAGAATAATTTTAACTATTTGATCAATAGACTAAATAAAAGATAATTTTTAGTTAATCAAAGATCATTTTGCAAATATCGATAAAAAATAATTTCAAATAGAGTTAATTAATTAAAAACGATTAATTAAATAAATATAGAAGAGTTATTAGAATTTTAAATCAGTTGTATTATGGGTTAAATAAACAGTTTTACCAAGTAGCTAAGAAGTCTAGCTACTTGGTGAGATTTAAATATTAAAAATTAATTTCTGTTCCAATAAAGTAACGACGCCCTTCTAATGTTTTACCAAAGTCATCGTTTGAAACATCTTTGTCAAACAAGTTATAAACGCCACCATATACTTTAGCATTTTTATTTATTTGGAAAGACGCACCGACATCCCAGAAGGTATAGCCTGGATATTCAATTTTCTTACCACTGCGATCTGTGGTAGTTTCTACCCCATAATAAGCAACCTTAGTCCATAAATCCAACTCTTGAGTGAGATTCCAATCAAGTTGAGTATTGAATTTTTGTTTTGGTGTACGGTTTAAAGGGTTACCCTTATTTTTACCAGTTTTTTGCTCTGTTTTGATCCAAGAGTAATTAGAACTTAATACGAAATCAGTAAACAATGGTGTTTTGAATGAAAGCTCAAGACCTTTAAGATCGGCTTTATCAACATTTTCTCGCCCTTGAACAAAATCAAATTTTTCCCTATAACCAGAAATTTGACAATTTCTTGAACCAGCTGCACCACGACAAATATAATAAGATTGGATCTTATCTTTATATTTTGTATAGAATGCCGTTGCAGAAGCATCAATACCATATTCATTGGTATAACCGACACCTATTTCGAATTCATTTGTTTTTTCTGGTTTAAGATCTGGATTACCCATTATCATCCCTTTATTACCCGTTCCAGAACCACCAGTAACTTGACCCCAGTCAGAAACAACTTGACGCAGTTGAGGCGTCGCAAATCCAGTTGAATAGCCACCTTTTAAAGTAAAGTTATCATTAATATTCCAGACACTATAAATCCTTGGATTCCAGTTATTACCATAGTTTTCATCTTTATTATAGCGAAGACCTAATGTCATACTCCAATTGTCTAAAATACTTAACTCATCCTCAGCAAACAACGCATAGTTCCAACGATCGATTTTGGTTAAAGTTTTCTTTAACTGGTTGCCTTTATCATGAAGTTCTTGATAAGTATATTTACCACCGATAGTTAACATATTGATTGAAAATGGAATTGTCATACGTGAGTCAACATCAGTATTACGAATTTTCATTTTTCTTTCTGGATTATTATTGTCTTCATGAGCAATAAAAGATGTCGTTGATACATCACCAAATAAACCATTATGAGTTAACGCATAAGAGTTTCGGCGATTATCTCGATTGAAATTACCACGACTAAGAGGTCTTGTTTTTCCTGCTGATGCATTACTATTTTGTCTAGAGCGACCAAAATCTAGATCAAATTTTTGTGTGTCTGAAGCATTAAGCGATAATTTTCCATTTATACTACGTAATCTTTGTCCGGAATGGCCATTCAAAAATGTATCTTCATGACGCTTACTATATTGACCATATAATTGAATCCCCAAAATATCATCAATAATTGGTCCCATAGTTGAAAAACTACCTACATAGGTATTTTTTTCATCTGAACGATAAGGCATGATTGATTCAACTCGAATACCGCTATACCATTTATTTGAAACTTTCTTAGTAATGATATTGACGACCCCACCCATAGCATCTGAACCATATAACGATGACATTGGTCCTCGGACAACTTCAATACGTTCTATAGCAGTTAAAGGCGGTAACCAGCCTTGTTCAAAACCAGAATTATCACTATTAGGTCTGGTTTCACGAGTGCTAACTTTTTTACCATCAATTAATAATAAAGTATATTTGGCATCCATACCACGAATACTAATATCAGTTGAATCACCGCCACCAGTTATCGTGACACCTGGAATATCCTTAAGCGCATCAGTCACATCACGATAAGGTTTTTTGCTGATTTCCTCTGGCGTGATTACCGAAATTGTTGCTGGAGCTTCTTTAATTTGTTGAGAAAATCCTGATGCTGTCACCACCATAGTATCAGTATTTTTATCAGTGTCTGCTATCGCTAAACCAGATAATGATAATAAAATACTTGTATTTATGACATGTGTTGCCAGTTTAATTTTAGTATTCATGTTTTATAACCTTATTATTTATATTGATATTTTGCAAAGCAAGCCGTGCGTTACAATAACCCACATGAGAATAATTATCAATAACTTTTCGATAATGATTATCAATATATTTACGAAAAATTATTTATATCTAGACATTTCACATCATTTAAATAATAATGGTTATCATTTTCATCAAAGCAAAAGGTATCAATATGAATAAAAAAATATTATTAAGCACTCTAATAGCTTTTACTTTAGGGTTATCAGGTTGCCAATCATCAATCACTGTGAATCCAGATAATAAACAAACCGTTGTTGTTCCTAAATCACCAAGTAAAGTGGTAGTAATGAACTATGGTGCTTTAGATACCTTAGATGCATTAGGTAAAGGTTCTATTGTTGTAGGAACACCTCTTTCCGTTCTTCCTTCTTATCTTGAGCAATATAAAAGTGTCTCTGATACAGGTAGTATGAAAGAACCAAGCATCGATGCAATTAAACAAGTTAAACCGCAACTCATCGTTATTGATGGTCGTCAAGCTAGTCGAACTGAAGAATTATCGAAAATTGCACCAGTAATTAATTTAAGTGTTGACGCGAAGAATTATCTTGAATCAACTAAAAATCATATCAATGTTCTAGCAGATATAACTGGAACTAAAAAGAAAGCTGAAGATTTGATTCAATTGCTTGATACAAAAGTGACCAACGCACAAGCTGTTGCACAAGCGAGTCACAAAAAAGCAATAGTTGCTATTCATAATGATGGAAAAATGATTCTTATTAATGGCAGTTCAAGCGCAGCATTAATTCATGATGTGTTGAAAGTAAAACGGGCTGTACCACTAACACCACAGCCTAGTGGTAAACCTAAACCAACCTTTATTGATAACAGCTATATTAGTAAAGTAAAACCTGATATTGTTTATGTCGTTGACCGAAGTAAAGCTATTGGTCAATCAGCAATGAAAAACGACTTTTTAAATCCAAAAATATTAGCGAAAAGTAAAACTGAGGTTATCTATTTAACACCTGATCTTTGGTACTTATCGGGTGGTGGTATCGAAAGTTTAGATCGTCAAATTGATGAAGTCATTAATGCATTGAAATAATTTTTTATCATAATGTAGGCCCTTATTTCAGTAAGGGCTTGTTTCTAGTTTCTCTCCATATTCATCACTGCAAATTAAAAATTTTTATTTCGACTAATTTAATTATGTTAGAATGCTCACCTATTATTTTAATCTAAATTAATAAACTTTTAGATTCTCGATAAATACCTCAATAAATTTTAAATTACTATGAATATGTCATCCCCTACTATTGGATTTGTGAGCCTTGGTTGTCCTAAAAATTTAGTTGACTCTGAGCGAATTTTAACTGAACTACGTACTCAAGGTTATCAAGTAGTGCCAAGTTATGACAATGCTGATTTGGTTATTGTTAATACTTGTGGCTTTATTGATAGTGCCGTACAAGAATCATTAGAGGCCATCGGTGAAGCCCTTAATGAAAATGGCAAAGTTATTGTGACAGGTTGTCTTGGCGCGAAAGAAGATCAGATACGTAATGTTCATCCTAAAGTCCTAGAAATATCAGGACCTCATAGTTACGAAGCTGTTCTTGAACATGTTAATAAATATGCGCCAAAACCTAGCTATAATCCATTTACAAGCCTTGTACCGGAGCAAGGCGTAAAATTAACACCTAAACATTATGCTTATTTAAAAATTTCTGAAGGTTGTAACCATAGCTGTACATTTTGTATTATCCCATCATTACGTGGGGAGATGGTTAGTCGTCCTATCGGTAATGTTCTTGATGAAGCAAAACGTTTAGTCGATAGTGGCGTAAAAGAGCTTTTAGTTATCGCACAAGATACCTCTGCTTACGGTATCGATGTCAAAAATCGTACAAACTTTTGGAATGGTATGCCATTAAAAACTGATATTCATACCCTTTGCGAGCAATTATCTACTCTTGGTATTTGGGTGCGTCTACATTATATGTACCCTTATCCAAGTGTCGACAATTTGATTCCATTAATGGCAGAAGGAAAAATATTACCTTATCTAGATGTCCCTTTACAACATGCTAGCCCTACCGTTTTAAAATCAATGAAACGCCCAGGCACAATTGAAAGAACCTTAGAGCGAATTCATCATTGGCGTGAGATTTGCCCTGAAATTACCTTACGTTCAACGTTTATTGTTGGCTACCCTGGTGAAACTGAGAAAGATTTCGAACTATTACTCGACTTTTTATCTCAAGCGCAATTAGACCGTGTTGGTTGTTTCCCTTATAGCCCAGTGGAAGGTGCTGCTGCAAATCAATTAGCTGATCAAATACCAGAAGAAATAAAGCAAGAACGCTTCCACCGTTTTATGCAATTACAACAATCGATTTCAACACAGAAACTTCAAAATAAAATAGGTAAAACATTATCTGTATTGATTGATGAAGTTGATGAAGAAGGTGCTATTGGGCGAAGCATGGCCGATGCGCCAGAAATAGATGGTGTTGTCTATCTAAATGAAGAAAAAGATGTTAAAGTCGGCGATATTGTTCAAGTAAATATTGAACATTCAGATGAATATGATTTATGGGGTACTGTAAAACAGTAAATAAATCCAATGAAGCAACATTATCGACACGAAATAAAAAACTTAGTTACGTTGGCAATCCCTGTCATGATTGCACAGATATCTCAAACCGCGATCACGTTTGTTGATACCATTATGGCAGGTAACTACAGCAAAACAGCGCTATCGGGTGTAGCCATAGCTGTATCAATTTGGTTGCCTACTATTTTATTTGGACAAGGCTTATTAACGGTATTAACACCGATAATTTCCAATTTAAATGGTGCGGCTAAACGTGAACAAGTTGCTGATCAGACTCGTCAAGGTGTTGTGATTGCTTTGATCTTATCCATAATCATGATGCTAGTTTTGTACAATTCGGACAAAATAATTAGTTTTAGAAGCTCAGCTGACCATCCAATCGATCCAGAAATGGTTGATGTAGCGGTATCATTTTTACGCTCAATCATGTGGGGCGTACCTGCTTTCTTGCTATTTTTAGTTTATCGTAATCAATGTGAAGGTTTATCTAACACAAAGCCTGCTATGGTGATTATATTTATTGCATTACTTGCTAATATCCCCATTAATTATGTTTTAATTTACGGTAAATTAGGATTGCCAGCATTTGGTGGTGTAGGCTGTGGCATTACCGCAGCAATAATCTTTTGGTTAATGTTTGCTTTAATTCGTATCTATACCTTAACGACAACTACTCAACGGGATATTCGTAAAACACCACTAACAAAACTGATTGATTTTGCTATCATCAAAAAAATAGTTGTATTAGGTACTCCCCTTGCTTTGGCCTATTTTTTTGAAATGAGCTTGTTCGCGGTAGTTGCATTACTTATTGCACCACTTGGTCAAATAACTGTTGCTGCACATCAAATTATCTTCACGATTAGCAGTTTAACGTTTGCAATACCTTTATCTTTAGGGGTAGCAACTAGTATTAGAGTTGGTTACCTATTAGGTAAAAACAAACCCATATTGGCCAAACAAACAGCTTATGTAAGTTTAGCCATATCATTCATGATAGCCGTAGTGGTAGCATTAATTCTGGTGGTATTCAGGTCACCAATTATTACCATATTCACCCATGAGATTGATGTTATCACTATTTGCCTACAACTTATTATTCTACTCGCTATCTATCAAGTATCTGATTACTTGCAAGTTGTAGCAAGCAATGTATTACGTGGTTATAAAGATACTAAAAGCATATTTTTTATTACCCTTATCTCTTATTGGGTAGTAGGGTTACCAGTTGGATATATCTTAGGATTAACCGATCTTGTCATACAGCCAATTGGTGCTGCCGGTTTTTGGATAGGAATTATTTTAGGGCTAGCTGTAGCAGCGTTCTTACTTATCGGTAGAATGATCTACATTCAAAAACAACCGCAAGATATTATACTGAAAAGAGCTTCACGATAATAAAAATTTCTCGCCAAACTTATCAATAAACAGAGTAAGTTTGGCTATATTTTATCTAAAATTGTTAATATCTATACTTAATCTAACTTAATAAATATAAAAGTCATAAAAGAAACTAAATTGTAAATAAATTTATATTGCTTAAAATTTAATTACTTATATAATTTTTACCTCTTCAATGGATTGTTATTAATATAAATTTGTAATGTTAAAAAAAGAATTACTATCGCATGTTATTTGTATTTGTCTTTCAGTAGTATTGGTTTACTTATTAGGTTACCCGCTAAGATTTGATAGGATACTTCTTACTTATTTTTCTCTAATTTTTTTAGCTAGATTCACTTTTTTCCGTTTCTTATTCGGATTAACATTCGTCATAGCTGCACTTTATTTTCCAATAGGATTTTACTATGGATATCCCAATGTTGCTGTAGTCAGTGCCATATCAGAAACTGATATCGATGAAATGCAAGAATTCTGTTCGCAATTACCTCTCTATTTTTATTTAATACCATTCCTATTAGTAATTTTCTTTATTCTTTTTTTTAAAAAGTTTAGATTTCCTAAAATAAAAAATTATTATGTTATTGCACTAGCATTAATGATTTGTTTTTATAAACCGGTTAAAAGTGCCATCAAATATCAGCCAACTACTTTATCTTCGATAACAACTTTAATAATAGATAATTTCAAATATCCCGCATTTGAGTTTTGCTTCGATTTATATTTAAGTACAAAAATATATCAGACTGAAAAGGCTGAACAACTTAGACAAATACAACAACCCAATACAATACCCATTGTTTCTGTCAATCCTAAACATAAAACCTATGTTGTTATCATTGGTGAAAGTGTTCGTAAAGATTACATGAGTGCTTATGGCTTTAAATATGATAATACTCCTTTCACCAATAAAAATGCCTCGGTGATTTGGGACGGATTAATTGTTCCTGCATCAAATACCCAATCCTCAATTCCACATTTAATTAGTCAGTCTAGCTATTTAGATGATAATGAAGTCAATGCTCAATTAAATAATAATATTATTGCTATTGCTAATGATGCTGGATTTGAAACCTATTGGCTATCTAATCAAGGAAAACTAGGTAGAATGGAAATAACTGTACCAAGAATTTCCGCTTATAGTAAAAATATCTTTTACACTAAAAAAGGTGAGTACAATGGTAAATCAACTCGTGGTAAATATGATACTTTACTACTACCAGAATTAGATTCCTTATTATCTAAAAAACAAGATAAACCAAAACTCATTGTTATGCATTTAATTGGTTCACATCCTCATTTTTGTAAAAGATTACAATTTGATATTCAGTTCGATCTCAAAAACGAGAATATATCTTGCTATGTCAGTAGCATTAAAGAAACCGATGACTTAATAAAATCTACAATTGATATATTGAAAAAACACAATGAAGATTACTCTGTAGTCTACTTTGCCGATCATGGGCTTTCTCACGCTGAGAAATATCAAGATTTAAGGCATAATTGGGAATACCAAAATAGTTATCAAGTGCCATTAATATTTTTTGATTCATCAGAAAAGAATCAAATTAAAATCAATAAACAAATTACCGGGTATCAATTCGTATATCTACTAAGTCATTGGATGGGGATTAATTTAAACGTTCACCATGATTATATGCAATATAATCTGATTGATATCCCCGAACAAAAAGATATTCAAATTAAAGATTGGAAAAATAAGTTATATCCATTTGATAATTTGAAGAAAGATCCTAATCCGTATTAAGTATTGATGTTTACTGATTAAGATCAATTCACCATCACTAAATTAATAGTGATGGTTTTTCAAAATTTGTTGAATCAAAAATAATAATTATTGTCTACAAAATGGATAAATTCCTAGCTATTATTCAAAACAAATATCATCACCAATATTTAAATCATGAAAAAAGGCAAAAAATATAAAATAGAAATATAAAAAAACTTCGCTAAAGTTATTAGCGAAGTTTTATTTTGTTAATGAAACTATGATTTATTTCAATAGGCTTTTGGCTTGGTTTAAAACATTTTCAACCGTGAAACCAAACTTAGCAAATAGTTGTTCTGCTGGGCCTGATTCACCGAAGGTTGTCATGCCAATGATTTTGCCGTTTAAACCGACATATTTAAACCAATAGTCACTAATACCAGCTTCGATAGCGATACGAGCTGTTACTGAAGATGGTAATACTGATTCTCTATAAGCTTGATCTTGCTTATCAAATGCATCAGTTGATGGCATTGAAACAACTCTTACTTTTCTACCTGCTTCGGTTAATTTGTGATAAGCCTCAACAGCTAGCTCAACTTCTGAACCTGTTGCAATAAGGATAAGTTCTGGCGTACCGCTACAATCATTTAAGATATAACCACCACGGTAAACATTAGCTAATTGCTCAGCTGTACGCTCTTGTTGTTTAAGATTTTGTCTTGAGAAGATAAGTGCAGTTGGACCATCTTTTCGTTCAACCGCATATTGCCAAGCAATAGCTGATTCAACTTGGTCACAAGGACGCCAAGTACTTACATTCGGTGTCACGCGTAAGCTTGCCATTTGTTCTACTGGTTGGTGTGTTGGGCCGTCTTCACCCAATCCAATTGAATCATGAGTATAAACGAATAAAGAGCGAATCTTCATTAATGCTGCCATACGTACTGCATTTCTAGCATATTCCATAAACATCAAGAAGGTTGCACCATAAGGAATAAAGCCACCATGTAAAGAAATACCATTCATAATTGCTGACATACCAAACTCACGCACACCATAATGAATATAGTTACCAGCAGGGTTGGCTAAAATTTCTTTAGAACCAGACCACATGGTTAAATTACTTGGCGCTAAGTCAGCAGAACCACCTAAGAATTCAGTTAATACTGGAGCAAATGCTTCAATTGCATTTTGTGACGCTTTACGAGTTGCAATTGTTGCTGGATTTGCTTGTAATTTATTAACAAAATCTTTGGCTGTTTGTTGCCAATTACTTGGTAAGTCGCCATTCATACGGCGTTTAAATTCTTTCGCTAAATCAGGATAAGCTTTAGCATAGGCATCAAAACGAGCATTCCATTCATCTTCGCGTTGTTTACCTTTAGCTTTTGCATCCCATGCATCATAATATTCTTTAGGAATTTCAAATGCAGGATGAGACCAACCTAATGCTTTACGTGTTGCTTCAATTTCAGCATCACCAAGAGGAGCCCCGTGACTTTCATGGCTACCGGCTTTATTAGGCGAACCAAAACCGATGACAGTTTTACACATTAATAATGATGGTTTATCAGTTACAGCTTGTGCTTGTTCGATAGCTTCAGCTAACGCTTTCGCATCATGCCCATCAATACCGCGAATCACATGCCATCCATAAGCTTCGAAACGTTTAGCAGTATCATCAGTAAACCAACCTTCAACTTCACCATCGATTGAAATACCATTATCATCGTAAAAAGCGATAAGTTTGCCTAATTTAAGGGTTCCCGCTAAAGAACAAACTTCATGAGAGATCCCTTCCATCATACAGCCATCACCCATAAATACATAAGTATTGTGGTCAACAATTGTATGGCCAGACTTATTAAATTGAGCAGCTAATGTTCTTTCAGCTATTGCCATACCCACTGCATTAGCAATACCTTGACCAAGTGGACCTGTTGTGGTTTCAACACCTGGAACATGGCCAAATTCAGGGTGACCTGCTGTTTTAGCATTTAATTGACGAAAGTTTTTTAAATCATCAAGCGTTACGTTATAACCAGTCAAATGTAACAAGCTATAGATTAACATTGACGCATGACCGTTGGATAACACAAATCGGTCACGATCTGCCCAATTTGGATTGGTTGGATTATGTTTTAAAAATCCACGCCAAAGTACTTCAGCCATATCAGCCATCCCCATTGGTGCACCTGGATGACCTGATTTTGCCTTTTGCACGCCATCCATACTTAATGCTCTTATCGCATTTGCTAATTCGCGGTGGGATAGTGTGGTTGCATTCATGATAATGATCTCCAAAAAATATTTAATAATTCATTGATAGTCTGCGATCAGCAGACAAATAAAACAGGTTTGTAACAAAATTAAAAAGGGGAACTCTCTCCCCTTTTATTAATAATTAAAGCAGTGCTCCGATCATATCTTCTAGTTTACCTTGATCGACCGCAAAGGCTCGAATGCCTTCAGCTAATTTCTCAACTGCCATTGCATCACTATTATGTTGCCATCTAAACTCAGCTTCAGTCATTAACGATGGACGTTCTACAATTGTTTGATTCGGATTCAATTTGCGTTCTACTGGCGCATTAGATTGTTGCATTTCCGCTAATAAATTTGGTGAAATGGTCAAACGATCACAACCCGCTAACGCTAATATTTGATCGACTTTACGGAAACTTGCTCCCATCACAATTGTTTTATAACCATGCTGTTTATAATAGTTATAAATATTACGAACAGATACTACGCCCGGATCTTGATCGGCAACATAAGGTTCTATTGGTTTCTTTGCTTGATACCAGTCATAAATACGCCCAACAAATGGTGAGATTAAAAACGCATTAACTTCTGCACAAGCTCGCGCTTGAGCAAAGGAAAATAGTAAAGTTAAATTACAGTTAATACCTTCTTTCTCCAAAACTTCTGCTGCTTTAATTCCTTCCCAAGTTGAGGCGATTTTGATTAGAATTCGCGATTTATCAATGCCTTTTTGTTTATATAAATCGATAATTTTACGCGCTTTTTCAATACATCCCTGTTTATCAAACGACAATCTCGCATCGACTTCGGTTGAAATTCGACCTGGAACTGTTTTTAGAATTTCGGCGCCTATATTCACCGCAACTTGATCACAAGCATTAACTAATTGTTGTTCTTTACTGCCACCTAATTTTTTAGCAGTATCAACAGCTGAATCAATTAAAGAACGATATTGAGGAAGTTGAGCTGCTTTTAACACAAGCGATGGATTAGTCGTTGCATCTTCTGGAGAAAACTGTTTAATCGAATCAATATCACCTGTGTCGGCAACCACGACAGTTAATTTTTTAAATTCATCTAATTGGCTCATACTTCAAATTCCTCTACTACATGTTTTTTAAACATAATTATAATAACATTTATTAAGTAATAAAACGACAGGATAAAGTCGTTTCAGTTCAGGCTATTTTTATCAAAAATAGTATAAAAACAAAGCAAAATTAAAAGTTAGCAAGCTCAAGCAAGCTAAATTTAAGCGTAATTCAACAACTCGTTACTTTAAAACTCATAGTAATAAAAAACGTTCTACTTCTTCAGAAAATAGACCACTTTTAAATTATGATTTTTACCTTAGTTGAATCAATTTTTAGCAAATTCAACCCTTTTGCATCCATTGCCATAATGTGATCACTATTTTTCATGGCGGATAATCTATCACGGCTTATACTGCATGTATTTCATGACTTTATTTAAGCAATGTAACCTAAAATACTGTTTTAATATTCTACAATGCTTTGTCTCACTTTACATACAGCATCATCTGCACCAATAGCTTCATGTTTTATATTTTGTGTTTCATCACACCAAAATGAACATGCGTTCATATTAATATCATTTGTTACTTTGAGGTATAAATAAATTCAATTTTGTGATGTAAGTCTCGAAAAAAGATATTGAATAAAAAATATATTGACCTTTTTATTTAAAAGATAACAAAAATAGGCAAAAATAAGCAGCTAAATTTTTAAAAAAGTGACAGGGTTTAATCAAAGGTTAAAGATTAATACATTTGATACATTTAGTATATTTAAGGCAGGTTAACCTGATTTAATTAATTAAGATTGTTAAAAGAAGATAAATTATTGAACCCAAACATAATTGGGATAAACGGCTAAATTACAACTAATACATGCAGAACACTGCTTACCAGCACAAGTTAATAAATTATTATTTACTAATTTAATGACTCCTTTATTTACCCAAAAATCAAGCATCGGTTCAACGGCGCTTTCAGGTAAACGAAAGTGACGAGCCACATCTAGCAAATTGGCTCGCCCTCGTAATTGAACATAATCTCGGATTGATGTTATAAGCATAAAAATTAAAATCTATTATTCACAACAAGCCGATTTATTGTTTGTGCGTGGTTTAGGTAACTGATAATGATTAAAGCATGGCAAATTCCCAAGTTTACGCATAACAACAAAAGTCAGAATAATAAATACCCCTATACCAGTTAGCCAATATGGTGCAAATGTTGAATGGCCTAATAGACTAGATTGGTAATAAACCGTTGCACATAACCACCCAATAACAAATGTCCAAACTGCAACAAAGATCATCCATTTTAGCCCTGCCTCACGATAAATGGTGCCTAATGCTGCTGCACAGGGTGTGTATAGTAGAATAAAAATGAGATAAGCAATGGCAGAAGTTGAAGTAATGAAAGAATTGCTTATTTTAGTTATCGTAATTGAATCAACAGATAATTCATCTTGTCGGCTATCTTGATTAACGAGCCCGAGTGGATCGCCAATTGAGTTTGCTAAATCAATAAGATGAGCAGGAATCGTGAAAAAAGCTGACTTAATTCCACCATAAAATGAAAACTCTTCTTGCTCATGATGATCCATTGAATAGAGTGAATTTAAAGTTGCAACCACTGATTCTTTGGCAAAAATTCCGGTAAAAATACCCACGGTAGCTGGCCAATTTTGTTTATCAATCCCCATTGGTGTAAAAGCTGGCGTCACTTTTTGGCCAATAACAGATAGCATAGAGTCATTTGAATTTTCATGCCCAAACGAACCATCAACACCCCATGAGTTTAATATGCTAAGTACTGTCACCATCACTACAATTGCTTTACCTGCACGTAAAACAAAGCTTTTTAGCCGTTGGCAAGTTATTCGCAACATACTGCGTAAAGTCGGAATACGATATACCGGCATTTCCATAATAAATGGTGTTAATTCGCCTTGTAGTAAAGTATTTTTTAAGACAAAACCGGTCAGCATTGCCACAAAAATACCAAGTAAATACAACATAAAAACCACAACCGATGCATAATTAGGAAAGAATATCACAGCAAACAATGCATAAACTGGCAAACGTGCACTACAAGACATAAAAGGAATTAGACAAATAGATAAGAGACGATCACGTGGGCTATCTAATGTTCTTGTCCCCATAATAGCTGGCACGCCACAACCAAATCCCATTAACATTGGTACAAAGGCTTTACCGGGCAGTCCGATACATCGCATAAAACGATCTACAATCATCGCAGCTCGAGCTAAATAACCTGAATCTTCCAAAAAAGATAAAACAAAAAACATCGCCGCAATAACTGGAATAAATGTTGATACAGTCGTGATCCCATTACCAAGCCCGTCAGCTAAAATAACCGTTAACCAAGTTGGGGCATGTAGCATATTTAAAAGGTAATTAAAGCCATCAACAAAAATCGTACTAAAAATACCTTCAAAAAAATCAACAAAAACCGAACCAAAATTAATCGCAACCAAAAACATGGCATACATTGCAAACAAAAAGAATGGAATCCCAGTAAAGCGTCCTAAAGCTAATTTATCCAATTTTTCAGTAAGATTTAAGCTGGCCTCACGAGGTTTATCGACCACCATTTTGCAAACCATATCAATCGTATCGTAACGTATAGAGGCTAAGGCTACATCAACTTGATAATCAAAATTAATCGATACCAAACGACGACAAGTCTCTAACTTCTCATTTTCAACTAAATCAAATGAGGGATCAGAACCATTAAGCAATGCTTCTATTAATTGCCACCGGTTAAATTGATGGATTTTGCTCGTCACGGGTAATTCATGCAAGTAGCGATTAAAGATCACTTTTGAATCCCAATTTAAGGTATCTATTGTTGGTTTTGCTATTTTCAGATCTAGAGTGCTAATTTGTATTTGCTGATAAAATTGTGTTAATCCCGTCTTTTGCGTAGATGAGATAGCCACAACTGGGCAACCTAATAGTTTCGAGAGTTTAGCGATATTTAACTTTTCCCCCATCGCTGTAAGTGCATCAACCATATTAAGCACAATTATCATCGGTACTTGCATATCAATTAGCTGAAAAGTTAAATACAAGCTACGTTGCAAATTGGTTGCATCAATAACATTAACAATCAAACTGTCTTTGTCTGTTAACAAAAACTGACGAGTAATAAATTCATCTTGAGCGGTTGAATCTGACTCAATGGAATAAGTTCCAGGCAAATCAACAACATCATACTGTGTATTTTGATAATCAAATGAGCCTGACTTATGCTCAACCGTCACACCAGGCCAATTACCAACACGCTGCTTTGAGCCAGTTAACAAATTAAATAAAGTGGTTTTACCACAATTGGGATTGCCAATTAACGCAATTTTCATGCAGCTACCTCAACTTCGATGGCTGCTGCTTCACGTCGACGCAAACAGAGCAAAAAACCGCGAAGACTTATTTCAATCGGATCGCCTAGTGGTGCGATTCGTAATACCTTCAATTTACATCCGGGTGTCATTCCCATAGCTAAAAGTTTGCTTCGAAAAGGTAAAGAGTCAGGTAACAGGCGTTTAACAACAGCCTCATGCCCTATAGAAAGGTGTTCAAGCGTGAATACAGACATCATACTTCCTATCAAATACGGTTGTATTTCAATAAATGGCAACATTTTAAAAGATAATCATTCGCATTTTTAGTGTTTAACTGCGAACAAATCGCAAAGAACATCTAAAATAAGTGAAAACAATTGAATTTATAGGCAAATTAGAAGATAACCCTGACAAAAGTTGATAATTCAAGGCTCAAAAACCCCGCTCCTCAACTTTTTTTTGCATTAGAAAAGCGCTTTTCTACAAATCTCTTCAAAATCGTTTTTAAGTTTTTATTAAGATGCTTGATAGCCATTATAGGGTGATAAATCATCATTCTTGGACCAGAATAACGCATGACTTCTTTTATTCGCTGTTTGTAGTCTTTACGGTAACAATGTTTTAAACAGAGTTCGCAGGTAGTTTTAGACTCGCCAAATCGGCACATAGTCAATCGTTGCATAGCATACTGTAATAGATCATTACACTCATCGCATAACTGGTTTTTTGAGGTGTGGTGTTTTTGGTGACAATAAAGATATATCATCACTTTTACTGTGTTTTTTTCCTGATTTATTTTGGGGCCAGTGTTGTTTGCAACCATAATTAAATATATATCGGTCAAAAAGATGCTAGAATACTAAATTAATTAGTATGATCACAAGGATTTTGGTTAATGGCAAGAATTATCAACAAAGATACTACTGTTTGTATGTCACTTTCAGCTAGACCAAGTAATTTTGGTACTCGCTTTCATAATTATTTATATGAAAAATTGGATCTAAATTATATCTATAAAGCCTTCACCACCAATAATTTGAAAGATGCAATTTATGGCATTAAAGCATTATCTATTCGTGGTTGTGCAATTTCGATGCCTTATAAGCAAGCTTGTATAGAATTTATTGATGAATTAGATGTATCAGTACAATCCATTCAAGCAGTGAATACGATCGTTAATACCGACCACTATTTAAAAGCGTATAACACCGACTATATTGCTGTAGAAAAACTAATTAAGGCAAATCATATTAACAACAACACGCCATTTGTTTTAAAAGGCAGTGGAGGCATGGCTAATGCGGTAATTGGCGCTTTTTATGATGCTGGTTTTAAACATGGGATTGTATGTGCCCGAAATCAGATTAAAGGCGAAGCTTTAGCTGAGCGTTACAATTATAAATGGGTTAAGGATGAATCAACCATTACGCCAGAACAAGCAAAATTAATTATTAATGTGACCCCTATTGGTATGCAAGGTGGCGTTGAAGCAGATCAACTAGCATTTAGTGAAGTCCTGATTAATCATACCGATATTGTATTTGATGTGGTCGCCCTACCAATTGAAACACCACTAATTAATTATGCAAAAAAATTAAATAAAACTGTCATTACCGGTGCAGATGTTGTTGTGTTACAAGCCGTTGAACAATTTATTTTGTACACCGGTGTTACGCCTAGCGATGAACTCATCAATCAAGCTGCTGAGTTTGCCAGACAAGGTTAATCTCATTGATAACATAATTTGTAAAGCACACTCTAAAAAATCTCTTGGTTCGGACGTTTATTCCTTAATGAAATACAGGTTAAAACGTCCAAACTTACCTAAAATCTGTTTAATAGAAAAACTCGAAGCCCCCTTTTTTACTCCAAAAAAAGTTGAGGAGCGGGGTTTTTGATGTTTGCAAACCTTCTATAAAATATCATTAATTAAAAATAGGAAGTAAAATGCTTACTAAACGTTTTACCTACTCGATTAATATCAACCAAGTTTGGCATAGCGCTTCGCCCTCTTTTTTGCTGGTTAACAGCAGCAACTGATAGATTTGCAAATAATAGGGTCTTTTCTAATGGCCAATCATAACTAATGCCGTAAGCAAAAGCGCCCTGAAAAATATCACTTTCGGTCATCTTATCAATCGATTGATTTTTAAAACCGGGAATAATGATGACGTCTTGACGAGCAAGATATGCACTTCCCTTTTCACCCATGCGGATGATGACTTTACCGCTAGTTAAACTACGCAATTTTTTAAATGCGTCTTTAATTGTTTTCTTATCACTAAAGGATTTTATTTTTAAAAATGCACACGCAAATTGCTCAGTTACAATGACATAATCTGCATGTTGAGCTAGGTACAGACTCGAATCAGACAGACTATCTATACTCATAATAACTTTCGTTTTAGGTAAATTCTTGATGATATATTCACTTAATTCGGCTTCATATCCATCGACTAAAATAACAATATTGTAGCCACAAATGGTTTGCATAAAGTGATTGAGTTTATTTTTTTCATCATCAGTTAATTTTGGTGGAGTGGTTAATCGGTGCGATATAACGGTTTGCGTTCCGGTTTGTTCATCAATAGTGATTGCTTCTAATGGGGTGATCATTTTTTCTGAAAAAATAAATTGCTCAGTATTCACGCCTGCATCGGTAAGTTCAGAAACAATCTGATTACCATAGGAATCATTATTTAAATGACTAATGTGATAAATAGCTTCGCCCCAAAGTGCGAGCAAATAAGCCGTATTAGCACAAGAACCACCTCCACAACGGACTATATTATCTGGCGGGATAACACCGTTTTTTTCTAAATTAGGTGAAGTAAAACAAACTAGATCTAAACAAGCAAAACCTACGGTAAGAATTGTCATCATTTAGCCTCAATAAATGGATTAATTTAAAAAAACTAAAAATTGAAAATTTTTGACTTAACTTTGTTCGACTTGATTTAAATAATTATGCCAGCGTTCAAACTGCTAGAGAGAAAATGAAAAGCAATAAGGGAATCTACTTATTGCTTTTAGAAAAACGATGCCTCAAAAAGGCTTTATCATATAAAACTATAATATATTATTATAGAACAACCCGTTTAAGGATTCATTTTATGCTAAGTGAATTTTTTAAGTTTAGTAAGCATAAAACTTAAATTTTGTGATAGGTGTCTCAAATATAGTCCTTTTATCACTAAATATCAAATTCAAATGTACATAAAATTATCAGCAAAGACGGTTTAGGTTTATCACTGATGATGAATGCTTTCTCTTTAAATAATGATTTATCTTAAAAAACAGCAATTTTACATGGTCTGCTTTAATTTGTTGTAGACCTCTAAAAGTTTTTGATGCATCACAAATTGATCCATTGGATGATTATGCTCATTGCTAATCAAATCAGCGAGGCCAAAAAACTGTTTTTTGCCTGTTGCATATTGCCACATTTCGTCAACGCAAGTTTTTCCATACATTTTATTGAATGCATTTTGGTAATCACTAAATTGGTTTTCGCCTCGTTCAATAATAAAATTCACTAAGGTTTGCAAACAACGATAAGCATGGTTACGTTCAGGTGTAAAGATGGATTCGTTCATTTCAACCGTCCAATCGATCCACAATTTTGCTTGCGGTAAATCACCAGCGGCTAATGCCAGCATAGCTTTTAATTCACCAATTCGTAAAGTCAGCCATGCATTATCTTTACCTGTTGCAATGCCAAGCAGTTCACGAACACGAGCAAAATCATCTAAACCTTCATCATCGAACTGTTCAATAATTGCCAGCAACTCTTTTGCTGTATGCTTTTGATGAGGAAGCGATAAGATCAAATCGCGTAAATGGATCGCCATATTATTGTTTGCGATCAATAGATCTTCAGGTGGATAGATTTCTGACATGCCGACAGCTAAAATACGGCAAGCATAAACCCCAAGATGTTGGTAATCCATGATCAGGACTTCAATTTGATGACGATTAAAAATTGCCATTAAATTGGCAAATTCTTGCTCTGTCGATCCTGAAAAATCCCAATCTACAAATTCATAATCCGGTTTTTCATTAAACAGATCCCACGAGATTAAGCCACTTGAATCAATAAAATGCGTTTCTAAGTTGCTTAAATCAGCAACATCATCATTATCAAAACTTGGTGGTGAAAACACATCCAAATCTTTAAGACTTCGGCCTTGTAAGAGTTCGGTAACGGTTCGCTCAAGAGCCACACCAAAATTAGGGTGTGCACCGAAAGAGGCATAACAAGTACCATTTTGAAGATTAAATAAAACAACACAAATAACGGGGAATTCGCCACCTAATGAGCCATCAAAGCAGTAAATCGGGAAGCCTTCGTTTTCTAGAGCGTCGATTGCAGCTAATACTGCTGGATAACGATTGAGTACTTCGACAGGTATGGTTGGCAGACTGATTGCCTCAGTAATAATTCTATTTTTAGTGTAACGTTCGAATATTTCTGACAAACCTTGTACTCGTGCTTCGTTTGGAGTATTGCCTGCTGACATTCCATTAGAAGCATATAAGTTAGCTATTAAGTTAACCGGTACATAGATGGTTTGACCATCGGATTGTTGTACAAACGGTAAAGCACAAATCCCACGTTCACCATTACTTGACTGTAAATCAATTAAATCGGTAGCAGTTAATTCATGATCCGGATCATAAAACTTGAGTAATTTTGGCGATAATAATCCTTTAGGTAAGCTATTATCTTTCGGTATCGTAAACCATTTTTCAGTTGGATAATGAACAAATTCACTATTGGCAGCTTTTTCACCTAAATAAAAATCAGAAAAAAAGTAATTGGTTGAAAGCCTTTCAAAATACTCACCAAGAGCAGAAGCTAATGCCGCTTTTTTGCTGGCGCCTTTACCGTTAGCAAAACAGAGTGGACATTTAGTATTTTGAATATGTACCGACCATACGTTAGGTACAGGATTAAGCCAAGATGCTTCTTTAACAACTAAGTCAAATTTTTCCAATTGTTGCTGAAAATAGTTAATCGAATCTTCAAGTGCTGCATCTTTACCGGGGATAAATGTTTTCATTAAAAAACCTTTTTAATATAGCTTGAACAATTTATTTGTCATTAAGTTCACTTAATGGCCATCTTGGTTTAACTTCTATTGCCAGATCAGCAAATTGTGAGGATTTAAGATGGATCATACCTGCATAAGCAATCATCGCACCATTATCTGTACAAAATTCTAATCTCGGATAATATACCTGCCCTTTTCGCTCAGCCATTAGTTGAGCTAATTTACGGCGTAACGTTTTATTGGCGCTAACACCACCAGCGATAACTAAACGATTAAAACCGGTGAGATCTAAAGCTCGACGTGATTTAATCAACAACGTATCGACTAATGCATCTTCAAATGCTCTAGCAATATCAGCTTTGCTTTGCTCGTCAAGATCTTGCCCTTGTTGATGAATAGTATTTGCTGCAGCCGTTTTTAGACCGGAAAAACTAAAATCTAAACCCGGTCTATCTGTCATCGGTCTTGGAAAATGAAAACGTGACGCATCACCTTGCTCAGCAAGTTTAGATAATTTAGCGCCACCAGGATAATCCAAACCTAATAATTTTGCTGTTTTGTCGAACGCTTCACCTGCGGCATCATCAATCGATTCGCCAAGTAACTCATATTCGCCAACACCAGTGACTTTAATTAATTGAGTATGACCACCGGATACGAGCAAAGCAACAAAAGGAAACTCAGGCGGATTATCTTCTAACATCGGCGCGAGTAAATGGCCTTCCATATGGTGCACCGCAACCGCAGGCACATTCCAAGCATAAGCAAGCGAGCGACCGATAGAAGCACCAACCATTAATGCACCAATTAACCCAGGCCCAGCGGTATAAGCCACGCCGTCAATATCACTGGGTTTTAAATTTGCTTCTTTCAATGCAGCTTGAATGAGCGGTACCGTCTTACGAATATGATCGCGCGAGGCGAGCTCAGGTACGACGCCACCGTAATCAGCATGTAATTTGATTTGTGAATAGAGTTGATTGGCGATAAGACCTTGTTTGTCATCATAAATAGCAATCCCCGTCTCATCGCACGAGGTTTCAATGCCTAAAATCTTCATTAATGTTTACTCATCAGATCAGAAATTTCGTCTTCACTCCAAAGATCTTGTTCAGAAAGTTCTTTATCAGCGATGCGATGTTCTTCTGTGGCCCAATCACCTAAATCAATCAATTGGCAACGTTTACTACAAAACGGACGATATGGACTTTTTTCAGACCATTCAACATCTTTTTGGCAGGTAGGACATTTTACAATGGTATTTTTATTCATTTAAACGCTCTTAAATTCTATTTGACTAACAACATGCAAGTTCAAATTCGATTGCATCAATATTGTTATTATCGCCAGCATAAAGGGGTAAAAAACGAATACTATAACGAGACATGTGACCGGATACTTGAGGATAAACATTTTTATCCAAAGCAACACGAATTCGAATCAAACTCACATCACCATTGGTTTCTTGGAAGAAATTGTTGGTACAAGTGAAAAGACTAAATTCGCCTAATTGTCGAATAAATTGTAAACAAGCTTTCAAAGGCTCATCAAGTACCGCAATATGTTTTAACCACTCATCAACTTGTGAATTGCGTTTTTCTTGTGTTTGATTTAACCATAAATGAAATGATGGTAAATCAAAACTACAACATCCACCTGGGATCATCAAACGCTGACGAATTGCCGTAATAAAACGGTCATCTTTCAAAGCTTGTCCTAAGCGTAAACTCGAATTAAACTTTGTTAAAAAAAGATCATATTTTTTAAGCATATCGCCAAGTAACTCTTTATCTACACCATCAAGTTCAATCCAAGATAGTATTTTCTGTTTTTGAGCTTCGATCTCTTTAATTAAATCGCCTTTAACATCATTACGCTCAACGATTTCTAATAATTCTGATAATGCATGAAAAAACAATAATGCATTATTTTGTGTGAAATGGCGATGTAAATGTAATTGTTTAAGTAAAAACTCGATCCGTAACCAAGTACGCATTCTTTCATTTAATGGATGTTCGAAAATTATGTTATTCATAGCTATTCTTAACTTTTAAGTTATGTAGATATTGCTTATGCAAGTTATCTACTTGAATTTTCAGTGACTCTAAATCACCATCATTCACAATAATATCATCGGCAAAGGCTAAACGATCGGTCAAACAAACCTGTGTTGCAATCATTTTTTTTGCCAATGACTCACTAATTCTATCTCGATTAATCAGGCGTTCTAATTGTAACGCTTCTGGAATATCAATCATCAAAACGCGATCAGCCAACTGGTGTAAATTGTTCTCAATTAATAAAGGCACCACCCATATCACATAAGGTTTGGTTTGCTGAGCAAACTGTTTTTGCATCTCTTGTGCAATAATCGGGTGCAATAAATTATTTAACCATAACCGTTCATGATCATTGTTAAAAATGATCTCTCTTAATTGGCTACGGTCTAATTCACCATTTTCTAACAAGATTTCTTGGCTAAAATGTTTAGTAATTTGCTCCAAAGCAGGCGTACCTACTTCAACCACTTGGCGAGCAATAATGTCAGCATCAATAATTGGAACGCCTAATTGAGCAAATAGATGGGCTATGGTACTTTTACCACTTGCAATGCCTCCACTAAGGGCAACAATATAAGACATAAATCAAATTCCAACTAAAATGACTATATTAAGGGATTATATCATACAACTGGGCAACAGAATATATAGCATCTATACCTAAAATAATTTTAATAATTGCCCGCAAAAGGTCCCACATAAAACATTTAAATCATCTCTGTCAGAATATCATCAATAACGCATTTTGATGAAAAAATGCCTCCATATTTTGTGATTTAGATCAAAAATAATACTTTTTGTGGATTTTTTAATGTCCAATATCAAAAAAATTAGATAAAACAGTTGTTTTGTTTGTATAGCTGTATATAATCACATGTATCTGTATATAAAAACAGGAATAAACCATGAGACCATTAACCGAACGCCAACAACAAATTTATGATTTAATTAAAGAAAACATCCAAACAACCGGTATGCCACCGACTCGAGCTGAAATTGCCCAAAAATTAGGATTCCGATCAGCCAATGCAGCTGAAGAACATTTAAAAGCATTAGCTAAAAAAGGGGCAATTGAGATGATTGCTGGATCATCTCGCGGAATTCGTTTATTACTTGAACAACCTGATGACGCATCCGACTTTGAAGGCATCCCTTTAATTGGTAAAGTAGCCGCTGGCTCACCAATTTTGGCACAAGAACATATCGAAAGCCATTATCAAATGTCACCAGCATTATTCAAACCACAAGCTGACTTTTTATTAAGAGTACAAGGCATGTCAATGAAGGATATTGGTATTTTAGATGGTGATTTACTTGCCGTTCACAAAACTCAAGATGTAAAAAACGGCCAAGTGGTTGTTGCGCGCATTGATGACGAAGTCACCGTAAAACGATTATCGCAAAAAGGAAGGCATGTAAAACTTCTTGCGGAAAATCCTGAATTTGCGCCAATCGATGTTGATTTAGAGCAACAAAATTTTGCCATTGAAGGTATCGCGGTTGGTATTATTCGTAATGGTTCATGGATGTAATCTTAAAGTTAGTATAAAATATCCAATAATTGTTGCTTAGGGGATAACAATATGTGGTTATTTTGGGTATATGAATTTTTAGGATTTGTTGGCGTTATATTATTAGTCTTCGCTTACTGTCGTATTCGTAAACAAGGTTTTTGGTCTTTTTTGTGGCACAATTTAAAATGGATTTCGATTGCCGTAGTTTGTGTTTGGTTACTAATAGCACTCATTTGTCGAAATGATTTATACAGCGCTGCAAAATGTTATTTCCGTGGTGAAAGTATGCACGCTAACACCAAATATTCTATCTTTTGGAGTGAGTGTCAAATCGAAACTTCAAACGGTAACTTTTTACCAATTGACCGCACCCGAGCACTGCCTGGTGCCAAAGATGGTGGTGATAGTCATGGTGACGGAGTGCCTGCTGATGATTTAATCATCAATTAAATTGGTTGATTCTAAAAACAGGCAATGCAAAACGTTGCCTGTTTTTTTATTTGGTAAAATTCTATTTGATTGGCTTTTTTATATCACTTTTTCATTAACCCGCATGTAAGCTAAGCAATGTTTTTCAAGTTGTTTAAAGCCAAAAATCAGAACAAAACTCACACACAAATAGATCACCGCTGTAATCCCAAAGGCATGAAATGGTTGATAGGTTTCAGCATAAATATCACGGGCAATCTTCATCACATCTTGAACCGTCACAGTAAAAGCTAATGCGGTTGAGTGCAACATAAAAATCACTTCATTGCTATAAGCAGGCAATGCAATTCGAAAAGCTCTTGGTAAAATAATATAGCGATACAATTGCCAGCGATTAAAACCAAGTGCGGTAGCGGCCTGAATTTCACCACTTGGTACATTACGAATCGCACCAGCAAAAACCTCAGTAGTGTACGCGCAAGTATTGAGTGTAAAAGCTAAAATAGTACAATTTAATCCACTTTGGAAAAAGTCACTTAAATACTTATGTTCGCTAACAAAACTTAATGTATATATGCCGGTATAGATAATCAATAACTGCACATAAAGTGGCGTCCCACGAAAAACATAAGTAAACAAATAAATCGGCCATTTAATGAAGACATGGTTAGCATTTCGCCCCACCGCTAACACTAACGCTAAAATCCCACCTAATGATACGGACAGAATCAAGATCCAAAGCGTCATTGCCAGACCTGTAATATGGTAGCCATCCGACCATAATAGAGCTTTCCAATAATCTTGAATGATTTCTAACATAATATGGCTCGATTATAATTTTGCTTTAGTGACACCGGCGGAATAATGTTTCTCAAGCCACCATAAAACAACATTAGATATAGAAGTAAAAAATAGATAAAACGCTCCGGCTAGTAAGGCAAAAAATAGCGGTTGATAGGTTGCCTCGCCAGCGGTTTTGGTTGCTTTTACTAGATCGAACAATCCTAATAATGATACAAGTGCCGTGGCTTTTAAAATGACTAACCAATTATTAGCAACTCCGGGAAGAGCATAACGCATCATCAATGGGAATCGCACATAGATAAAAACTTGACGCTTGTTTAAGCCTAATGCAGTAGCAGCATCAATTAATGTTTTGGGAACCGATTGAAAAGCACCGCGGAAGGTTTCGGTAAAATAAGCACCGTAGATAAATCCTAAGGTTATAATACCTGCCACAAAAGGATTGATTTCGATCATATCAGCTTCAAAAAAATCAGTAATGCTGTTTAACAAAAATTGCAAACCGAAAAAGATCAGCATCATCAACACTAAATCAGGCACACCGCGAATTAATGAGGTATAAGCCTGACAAAGTAGTTGCAAAATAGGCTTTTGAGATAATTTGCCAAGAGCACAAACTACCCCCATCATTATGGCAAGAATTAGCGAACAAATCGCTAATTCAATTGTAACTAGTGCACCTTGTAATATTAATGAACTATAGCCTTGCATATAATTTATTTTTTATTGCCATAAACGCTAAAATCAAAATACTTATCATTGATTTTCTTATAGGTGCCATCATTTAAAATTTCAACAAGTGCCTGATTAAACGCTTCACGAAGCTCATCATCCTTTTTACGGAATCCTAGCCCAACACCAACATCAAAATAGCCTTTATCACTAAGTACATCACCAGCGAACGCAAAGTCTTTACCTTGAGGCTGTTTTAAAAAGGCGTATCTACCAGTAATCTCATCTTGCAATGCCGCATCTAAACGCCCCGCTGCTAAATCCGAAAACACTTGTAACTGATTTTGATATGGCACAATCACTACACCATTTGGGCGCCACTTATCATTAGCAAAATGCTCTTGAGAAGTCCCCTGCTCAACGCCAACCCGCTTACCTTTTAATGACTCAATGGTTGGTAACAAATCAGAGCCTTTTTTTGCGATTAAGCGAGAATTAGTAATAAAAATTTCGTCGGAAAAAGCTATCTGTTTTTTACGTTTTTCCGTCATCATCAATGAAGAAGATATCATGTCGATTTTGCGTGACAATAAAGAGGGAATTAACGCATCAAAATCAGTAGTTTGAAACTCACATTTGATCTTGGCTTTTTCACAAAGTGCTTTGGTGATTTCGATATTAAAGCCACTGATTTCACCATTTTTATCAATAAAATCAAACGGCGCGTAGGATGTATCCGACCCAATTTTAATCGATTCAGGCACTTTGGCTTGAATTGTCCAAGCACAACTTAACAACATCGCTATCGAGGCAATTTTAAATAGACGCTTCATGATTTAATCCTATAAAATTTTTGAACGCATAATATAGCGTGTTATTAAATGAATTAATAATAAAAAAAAATTATCAACATGCGGGTGAAAATTGAGTAAAAGTTATAATTAACATTGTTAAAAGGCGAATTTTTAGGCCTCAAAAACCCCGTTCCTCAACTTTTTTTGGCTTAAAAAGTATGCCATTCAATACTTTTAAGTCTGATTTGATATTAATAAATTTACTTTCGCTAATTATATAGTATGCTTTGCATTATGATGTTAACTCATTTCAAACACTAAATAACGTGCATTCTTTTATCTTATCTTTGCGTAAAGTTTTTTATAGCAGTAATTTGCTATTTAGTATTCGTATGCTGGTTAGTTTAACTGGCTCTACGCTCGTGCCTTGGTATTTTGGTTCAGTTTCGTTGGTGATTCCACTCACTTTAGGCGTGGTTGCCGCAGGCCTGACAGAGATTGATACCCGGTTGCTCAGTCGCTGTATTAATATTTTACTTACGTTAGTTTGTTTTGCGATTGCAACGTTTTCGGTCGAGTTGTTGTTTAATTTTCCTTTGTTATTTATTGTTGGATTAGTTAGCTCGACGTTTATGTTTATTATGCTTGGTACGCTTGGACAACGATATGGCGTGATTGCTTTTGGTTCGTTATTGATTGCTGCGTATACCATGCTGGGCCACAATCTGTTTGATGATAACTATACTCTGCCTTGCTTTCTACTATTGGGTGCACTTTGGTATAACATTGTTTCATTAATTGAATCTATAGTACAACCGATTCGTACAACTCAACAGACATTAGCAAATTGCTTCTTGAAATTATCACTTTATCTTGATGCCAAAGCAGCGATGTTTGATCCTGATGAAACTGATGGCTTTAGACGACAAACGCTTGAATTAACAGAATGCAACACTCAAGTGATTAATGCGTTTAATGATACCAAGCGTTCGCTATTTAATCGTTTAAAAGGCTTTCGTGGGCAATCTTATATTAGAAAGATGCTTAGTTATTATTTTGTTGCCCAAGATATTCACGAACGAGCAAGCTCCTCTCATGGTGATTATCAAGCACTCAGTGAACACTTTAAGCATAGCGATCTGTTATTTCGTTTTGCAAGAATTTTGAATTTACAAGCTAAAGCTTGTGCCAAATTGGCGGTATCGATTAAATTAAATCAAACTTATCACCATGATCCGCTGTTTGCTCGTTATTTTGCTTATTTAGAAGAGGCAATCGTCCAATATCAACAGCATCCTAATGCCAATATGTTATTTATTAAATCGTTGCAAAATCTCTATCAAAATTTGCAAGCCATCGATTTATTATTGGCCAATATTGATACCGAGCAACACTTATCTAAGATACAAGAAGATAATCAGTTGATTGATGAGGAACTAACTCGCTTTCATGATATATTTTCACGAATTAAGCAAAATTTAACTTTGAAATCATCATTATTTCGTCATGCTATTCGTATGAGTCTAGTGCTTTTTGTGGGTTATATGGTGATTTTCTTTTCTCATCTTTCACATGGCTATTGGATTATTTTAACCAGTTTATTTGTTTGCCAACCTAACTATTCCACCACTAAATACCGCTTAAAATTGCGAGTAATCGGGACAATTTTAGGGATCATCATCGGGATTCCGTTAACCTATTTATTTCCAAGTATTGAAGCACAATTAGTGTTGATTATTTTGACCGGCTGGTTATTTTTTCTATTTAAGAATTCGCAATATGCCTATGCGACTGCTTTCATTACTTTATTAGTATTTTTTAGTTTTAGCTTGATCGGTGAAAGTAGTATTTCGGTGGCAATATCACGTATTATAGCAACGTTAATTGGATGCTTTATTGCATGGTTTGCGGTCAGTTTTATCTGGCCTGATTGGAAGTTTAGAAACTTACCTAAATTACTTGATCGAGTCTGTCATGATGATAGTCACTATTTGGCGCTAATTGGTAGTCAATACGTATCAGGTAAAACTAATGATCCTAAATACCGTGTTGCACGGCGAGCTGCACATGATAGTAACGCCGATTTATCTTCACTTATCAGCTTAATGACCAAAGAGCCTCATGTAAAACCCGATCTGATTGAGCAAGGTTTCCGATTATTGACACTTAATCATACATTTATCAGTTACTTATCAACCTTAGGGGCGCATCGTGATAAAAACATCTCGCCCCACACGCTTGAACTATTTGATGATGTTTCGCTTTATATTATTACCATTTTGAGCAATAAGAAGATCGACTCTGAATATCTTCCTTTAAAGAAAATGGTGGATGATCATCTTGAGATTGTGTCCGATGATGATAAAGATAATGATTTGCTGGTCATGCAACAGTTAGCTTTGATTTTGGATATTCTTCCGGAAATCATCGATTTAATTACCTCAATTGAAGAAAAATCTAATTGACCAGCATGCTTATTAATTTAACTTCGTTATTTGATAAATGGGTTTTGTTCACCAATGTAGACTAAGGGTTGTTCGAAGTTGTTAACTTTATCTGCATCAATTTCAAAACCATATAAATAATCTGATTCGAAATATGGACCTTGGTTTTGATTCGGTTTAATCACCGCTGATATTTTGAGATCTTTAATATCAAATGATACTGATTGCTTAGTGGCTTTGTCATAAATAAATATTGACGAATTTGGTAAACCTATTTTGCCAAGAAAAATGTCGTGGTATCTGCCGTCAATTGAATAATAGGGTTTTGAATATTGCGCATTGACAGGATCTGAGTGAGTTCGTTCTTCATCTGGTATCAAAAAGAAAGCCTCAATTGATTTATCGCCATGAGCAAGTAAATCATCTGTCACAGAAACGAATGCAAATCGCTTTTTATCTTTTATATAATCAATAAACGTTAGTTGATGAAGATTTACTTTTTCAGTTGATGGTGAATGATTCACTGTTTTTGGATGCACTGATGTTTGAGAATAAGCACCAAAGCTTAGTAAAGAAATAATAGATACAATTAGTATTTTTTTCATTGTTTACCTACTCCTTAAGTACATATTCTCAAGCTGAATTTTATCTTGTTCTATAATCTTAATGTCGATTATCACATTTTATCATTAAACTTTTATATGATGGATCAATATAATCAATATATGGACACATAAATGTTATTGATTCAAATCCAAATATCACTGAAGGTTGATTTTTAAACAATTCGCCAGCCCATTGGTCTTTATAAATTTCATTAAAATCTGTGTCAGTTAAATTTGCTATACTAGAACTTTCACTATTAGTGAATTCCATATTAGTTAAAATGTTTTTTTTATTATCAAGTATTAACAATTGTCTATGATAGGGCTCAATAAAGTTTTCATGCTTAATTATTTCGTCTTGAACATAGTAATTTAATCCTTTCGCTTTAGCTAAATAGCTTAGAGTAATGCTATTTTGAACAGATTTATCGTTATTTTTCGAGACATTTGGAAAATCTTCATTGTCAATTCTTCGCCAGTCTAATCGTGTTAGTTGTTGCATAGTAAACGGATTTTTCTTACCGATATAAACAAATGTATTATGAGGGTTTAAATTGGATAATTGCTTAGGGTTCAGTTTAAAACCAAATTGATAATTATGCTGATCATGATGTGGAGACTCACCAATACTATAAATATTTATGATTGCAAAAGCTTCTAATTTGCGAATAGGATAAGTAATTAGTCGATTATGTTCGTAATCATAAAGATAGAAATTATCGTCTTCAGATATTCCAGCTTCTTTCAAAAAACGTTGTCGATAGATTTTTGTTAATTTATAGCTATCTTTCTTATAATTACCTATTTCATCTGGAATTAAGTTTGGAATAATTCGTACCTTTCCATTTTCATCATTTGGGTCAAAGTTAATTTTTTCTGATACTGAAGTAAAATAGAAAATTGGTTTATCTTTTTCCTCAACGGTAAAAATATCTAACTTATTTAGAGTTTTATCTGAATGATTTTGTATTTCCTCGTTAGCATTTACAAAACAACTCAGTAATAATAATATTAATAACTTTATTTTCATTGTTTTCACTTTTCTTGCTCTTTTAACCAAGCTATTTCTTGTTTCCAAAGATCCGGATCGACAGTTTCGAGAATGAGAGGGATTTCATCGATTCGCGAGTCTTGCATGATAAATTTAAATGCCGTTTCGCCGATGGTTCCTTTGCCTAAGCTATCATGACGATCAACATGGCTTGCCAATTCACTTTTAGCATCGTTTAAGTGCATACCTCGTAAGTATTTAAAGCCAACAATTTTTTCAAATTCGTCAAAGGTCTCTTTGCAGGCTTTTTCAGTGCGTAAGTCATAACCGGCAGCAAAGGCATGACAGGTATCTATACAGACTCCAACACGACTTTTATCTTCTATTTTGTCAATAATTTGTGCAAGATGTTCAAATTTATAACCGAGATTAGACCCTTGCCCTGCGGTGTTTTCTATCACTGCGACAACATTTTTAGTTTTATCTAAAGTGATATTTATCGATTCGGAAATACGCGCCAAACATTCATCCACCGAAATTTTTTGTAGGTGACTACCAGGATGAAAGTTGAGTAAAGTTAACCCTAGCTGTTCACAGCGTTGCATTTCGTCTAAAAAAGCTGTTCGGGATTTATCGAGTTGCTCACTATCAGGGCTACCTAAATTGATAAGGTAACTATCATGCGGTAGGATTTGTTTACTAGTAAATCCATATCGTTCACAGCGTTTTTTGAAACTATCAATCACTGCTGATTCAAGCGGTTTTGCATGCCACTGGCGCTGATTTTTAGTAAATAATGCAAAAGCCGTTGCACCAATTTGATAAGCATTAATTGGAGCATTATCGACACCACCAGAAGCACTCACATGAGCACCAATATATTTCATAATTTTTTCCTAGTTTGAGCCACTGTTTCGTTGAAGTTGGTCACGTAAATTAGGTGGAACACCTTTAATCACAAGTGAGTCAGTTTGTGGGTCCCATTTGATTCGTTCACCTAATAGATCAGAATCAAAGCTTAAGGTTAATCCACCTCCGCTACCAGAGAATTTTTTAAGTTGGCGTAGTGCACTACGATCAACGGGGAAAGTGTCCTCCAGATCATATTCACTATTTTTGACAAATTCCATAAAATTATTCTCGTCAGTCGCTGGCAATTCGTTAGCAAGATTTTTCAGTTCAATCTCTTCACCTGCTTGTAATTGCGCTTGGCAATAATTATAAACATTTTCACGCGCATTATTCTTGTTGTCAAATTGCATTTCTTGGCAATAGTCATCAACCGCTTTAACAAGTGTTTTATTTTGCGCTTTAGCATCTAATCCTTCACTCGCACCTAAATAATCCATAAAGAAGTCAGAAACCTTACGCCCTACTCGTCCTTTTAGGAAAGTTAGGTAACGTTTTGAGTCAGGAGCCGTTTCCCATTCGGTTATATCTATACGAGCAATGATGTCGGCATGGTCAATATCTAAATACTGGGTTTCTGATATATTGAGTTGTTCGTTGACTAACATACTTAAACAGCTATTTAATACAGCAATAATAAGGTACTCAACAGCTAGATATCGATAATGGCAAAAAATAACGGTGCCACCTTCAGCAAATGGATATTTGGCCAGTTCATTACGTAATTGTTTGGTAGATTCTTGGCTAAAATTGAGGAAGTCTTGATTACCTAAACGTAATTCTTTAAGCGACTGTTCAAAAAGGCTTTCACTATTAAATAGTCCATAAGCTTTACTTTTGTTGTTATAAACGCGGTTTATATCTTCAATCAAGTTGGTTACCGCTTGTTCATTGTTCAGTAGTGAGTCACGAAGTTGTAATTCGATTTCCGTATCGCTTTTTCTTATTAATTTATGTAAAACAACGTTTTCTATTTGTACACTCATGAAAATTCCTATTACGCTAGACGATTTGATAATCGACTATTTTATCAAAGCACTAAAAAAGTGCTATCATCAATTTTTATCTCTGTTAAACTAGTTATGATTATTCAAGTCAATTTTATACTTTTACGTATATTCTAAAATTCTTAGCAACTTTAACTTTTTTTCAATGTGAATAAAAATGACAAACTCACGCGATATTTATGATGATTTTAAACATAAAAAAATTAGCCTAATATTTTGGCAATATGCGCTACCATCAATTATTGGGACAACAGTAAATACGCTTTACAATATTATTGATGGAATTTTTATTGGTCATTGGATCGGTCGCGAAGCGTTAAGTGGCGCTGGTATTATTTTGCCTGTGATGAATCTTGCTGCCGGCATTGGTATGTTGGTTGGTATTGGTTCGGCAAGCCGTATTTCGATATTTTTGGGTCGAGGCGAGATTGATAAAGCCGAAAGAGTAGCAGGCACATCGTTTATGTTAACTGCCGTGCTAAGCGGTATTACTTTAGCATTATTACTTTATTTTATTGATCCGGTTTTACACTTTATCGGTTCAAGCCCCACTAATCATATTTATGCACGGGAATTTTTAGAGGTATTTTTACCGGGTAGTATTTTTATCACACTAACATTTAATTACAACAACATGATGCGCGCCAGTGGTTATCCTTTCAAAGCCATGGTAACGATGTTTATCAGTGTGATTGCTAATATTATTCTCGCACCAATTTTCATTATTGCTTTAGGTTGGGGAATGCGTGGCGCAGCGTTTGCAACTACGTTATCGATGTTTATTAGCTTTTTGTTTGTAATGCAACACTTTATCAGCAAAAACAGCAATATTAAATTATATCGTCGCAACTTCAAGCTCGATTTTACTTATGTTAAATCTATTTTATCGATTGGTATGTCACCGTTTGCTATGCAGGTGGCTGCGTCGGTTGTTGTGGTATTTATCAACTGGCAGTTAACCCATTATGCACCAATATCACATGTTTCAAGTGATGATGCAATTGCCGGCTATTCTAACGCTAACCGATTAATTACACTGATTATTATGATTGTTATTGGCGTAAACCAAGGTATGCAACCGATTATTGGTTATAACTACGGTTCCAAAAATTATGCTCGGGTTAAGGAAACGTTTATTTATGCGGTTAAAATTGCCACCGTCATTACTAGCGTTGGTTTTATATTAGGTTGTTTTATTCCTGATGTGCTGGTTAGAGCATTTAGTTCTGATGTTGATTTAGTAGCAATATCTGCAATTGCACTGCGTTATACTACGTTTTCTTTTGCGTTTGTCGGCTTCCAAATGGTAACTACCAGTTTCTTCCAATGTATTGGTATGGCAAAAGTTTCTATTTTGTTAAGTCTTTCAAGACAAATTTTAATCTTGTTACCAACACTTTATATTCTTCCATTATTCTTTGATTTAGATGGTGTATGGGCAGCATCACCAACTGCTGATTTGTTATCGACAGGAACGGCTTATATCGTACTTTATTGCTATTTTAGATCGATCAAAAATAGAGATTGTCCACGAAAGCGGTAGATTTTTTTCAAATAAAATAAGTTAGGAAATAATAATATGGTTATAAACAATAAAAGCATTAAATAAAAGTAAAAACTCAGTTAAAAAATTACTATTTCCTAATAAGATAATTGTTTTGTGTCAATATAAAGATACTCTTGCCTATAAAAAGCAGTACATTTAGTACTGCTGCTTATTTAGGAAGTTATTTTAAAATTTATTAGAATGAATAATTTATACCTAGTTGTCCTCCTATACGTGAATATTTATTAGAACCAAATCTGCTATCGAGTTGAGCATAACCACTAAGTGAATTTGTGAAATTACCATTCACACCCACTTTGACCTCTGCAAAATTTTTGCCTAGATCAGATTCAACATTTTTACCTTTCACTTTAGCTTCTGGTGATGATGAATCGTAAAGCCAGTTTGCTTCAATAAATGGTAATACACCATATCCTGATTTAGTGCTTTGACCGTAGTAACGAGCACCTAAGCGTACTTGTGCACCATCAGCACTGATGTTATCCACATCACCTGCACGGCCAAAAGTAAATTTATCGCTGTCTAACCAGGTATATCCAACTTGGGCATGAGGTTCAATTAACCAATTTCTTTCATCACCTTCAAGCACAACCATTCCATATCCTACTTCAGCAGATAAACTTACTGCATCGCCGTCATATTTACTTGAATAGTTTCTTAAATTTGATAAATGAACCGAGCTTTTGTGTTTGAACCAACTATATTGTGCCCAGGTATCAACATAAAGACCTTCGCCATCGGTTTGTGCATTCCAATTACCGTATACACCTAAGTTATACCCTGTAACACTGCCATCACCTTTACGTCGAGAATGTTTTTGTTTAGTATCGATTGTACTGTGACCGTATCCGCCATAAACCCCAGCTTTGAATTGGTCTACATTCAATACATCTACACCCATTTCAATCATTGATGTTTTCATGTCTAATGACTGTTTGCCATTAAACAAATCGGTTTTGGTTCGGTCATAGTTATAACGCATCCAAACATTAGAATCTGGAACATAAATCGAAGTATCTCGATCGTGGGCACTATGACGGAACATATTTAATGCAGCTAGCTGATTACCAAATATAGAAGCAACGACTGGAGAATTAGTTACACTTGATAAAACATTAGTATATTCAATAGTTAATTTACCATCTTTATCTCGTCCAATGGTGTAATCAAATTCACTGTCAGCTTTTTCGACTACATTCCATTTACCGCTATCTGTACCACCAACCTCAATAACATTAATGGTTCCGTTATTAGCTTTACCATTACCAATTTCATTTATATCGATGTTAGTTGTACCAGTGATATTACCAGTGACAACCATTTTATCTGTCTTACCATTTTCGGTATCCATATAAATATTTAGTTTACCGTTATCTCCGTGGTAATCGCCATTGACTGTTAGTGTGGTATCAGGTGAGTTTTTACCTAAATCAATAGTACCCCCATTAACTACATTCCCAATAGTTTGGTTATGATCATTTAAATTAAGTGAACCACCTTTACCAATATTGTAATCAGAGTTAGGACTAAAGACATTTTCACCTTTTGCAGTCCATGACCCGCCAGTTATATTAGTTTTTCCGTCATAAGAGTGATGCCCACTAATTAAGTTATCACCAGAAGTTACATTCACATCACCTTTTCCAGCTATATCCCATGTTATATCGTAATCGGTGTTAGTATGATTAATATTTAATTTACCACCATCGTTTAATCCAACTTTTGATGTATCAATAATACCGGCTTTTTCAGCTGCTTTTCCAGCTTCTCCACCGATATTGACGACACCATTCTTATCAATTGTTATACCTAAATCTTCACCTGATTGGTCACCTTTTTGAGTTTTAACCACACCATCATTTGAAACAGTTAAACTTGAAGAATGATTACCGCCTTGATTGACAACAAGTTCAGTCATTACATTCAATTTAGAATCTTTACCGTCAACTAATACTTTACCATTTCTGATTGCTAACTTGTTGTATAGACCCCAGTCACCATCAGAAACATTCATGGCTCCGCCATTAGTTATATTGATTTCACCATAGCCAGTTTTATCCGCAGAAAGCGCTCCAACTCTCATACCACCGGTATTAAAAGCTGAACCTTTTCCACTAATATTAATAATACCCTTGCCGTTTTCATGACCAACAAATGTACCTCTAGTAGAATTGATAACACCGCCATCTAATACGTTAATAACTGCGTTACCATTAGCTGCAATATGCATATCTTGTGATTTAACTTGATTTAACGCACTACCTTTACCGGTTACAGTTAGATTTACATTTGAATTAACACCAGAAGCCACGCGCAGCGACGCCCAACCAGCATTAGTAAAAGTACCACCATTGGTAATAAGAACATTCGCGTTACCTTCAGCACCAAAATAAGGATCGCCAAAAGTATTAATAAGATGGCCGTTATCAAGTGTTAATTCACCTGTGCTTCCATCAACATGTCCCACCATGACTCGGCCCATTGATAACTTACCATTATCACTGATTGTTAAATGTCCATTTTGACCAATAAAATATTCATCTTTAGTCTCTTGTCCACTCGCTATTGTTCCTGTGTTATCTCCTTTGATAGTTTGATTTGTATCTATATTAACTCGAACCGCAGATGCATTACCTGCCATTAATACAGATAAAGCACTGGCTACAGTAGCACTAATTAATATTGATTTCGTTTTTTTCCCTCTTCCCTTGGCTAGTTCTGAAACCGCCAAGCTTATTCCTTTACTATTTTTTAAAACTTTGTAAATTTTGTTCATTTGTTAATTTTCCTTATTTTACAACATTAAACATTGCTTATAATTAATTAGCGATGTCTTAAATATTATTGATCGAAATAAACGATCAATCAATATTTAATCATTCGAAAATTTCTATTAAAAAATGTTTAAATTAATTAAAATAATCGATATGAATTGTTAAAAATAAGTTAATATAATGAAAATTAAGAGATTTTCTTCTTGTTAAATTTTGTTAAATATTTATAAAAATATTATTAATTTATTATTTTTCTCTTACTTTTATTTACAATTTAGAAGAAAAGGATCATTTTAAAAATGATCCTTTTTAGATCTTACTCAGATACATATTCAAATATAAGATTAATCTTTTAGTTTTGAGGGAGAAATAGATGATCCATTTTAAGTTTATGAAAGATCATTTTAAAAATGATCCTTTTTAGATCTTACTCGGATACATATTCAAGGATAAGATTAATCTTTTAGTTTTGAGGGAAAAATAGATGATCCATTTTAAGTTTATGAAAGATCATTTTAAAAATGATCTTTTTTAGATCTTACTCGGATACATATTCAAGGATAAGATTAATCTTTTAGTTTTGAGGGAAAAATAGATGATCCATTTTAAGTTTATGAAGGAATAATTTACAGAATTCTATTTTTTGTTACAAAAAAGTCTCAGCAGTTTTATTTCATCCAATAAAAAAGGGACATCTGTCCCTTTTTATCTTTCTTACCAATTTATATTTCTTTTTCAAATAATGCATCGGTTTTGTTATCAATATAGGCATCTTGGACTATAAATCCATCACTAACACCTTTTAATTCATACTCTTTTTTGTCTTTTTTCAATAATTTCTTCTCTATGGTAAGAATGCTTTTCTGACGACATTTTGGGCATTGGCAATATTGATATTCTAATACATCGATATTTCCTGCTGATTGATCGACTTGGTTAAGTATTCCTTTTGTATCAGTATAAAAAGTTGTTTGCGATAATACATCGGCATAACTACCAGTTAAATTAGCAGAAAGTTTAGTTTCTAGGCTTTCATTACTTGATGAAAAGAATTGATATTTTTTGTACCATACTTGGCAATCTTCACAATAATAATCATCAATATGAAATGAAACGATTAATGGATAAAAGAAAACAAGTAATTCAATTAAATAAACAACACCCAACATTAAACCAGAAATGTGACTTGTATTCGATTTTCTGGTGATGGATATTTCACGGTATGGAAGAATTTCATCAAACATGATGTCAACGACAGTGAATGGTGAAAAAAATAGTTTAATATAATCTGTAAAATCACCCGAAAAAAGACCTACTTCAAATCCACATACACTTGAGTAGTAAGCAAATAAACAGATAAAGAATGCCATAAAAAAATTAACCATGGTATTTCTTACTTTTGCTGCTTTTGCAAGAAATGAAGCAAGATAGGCTAACGTCAATCCCATTACAACGACTAAACCAATATCAATTATGACAAACGGAGAATAATAAGAGATGATTGAATAGATAATGCCCAAAGCAATTGCGACAAAAATACCTATTATAGTAAAGATAATGGTTAAAAGCGGATTAAATTTTTGTGACAACTGATAATGACTAACTGTAGAGCTCATTGTTTTATTCCTTATTATTCCTTAAAAAATATAATACTAATAAAAAAACTTCTAGCTATGTTTAAATGATAATTGTCAATTTTTGTTATTTTTTCCAATAACTAGGACTGAGTTATTAATTTGACTGGTCCATTTTAAACATGCCCTAAGAAAAGTAAAGTTTATTAGACTAGATAAAAGTAAAGATTTTTCTTTTTAATTAAAAATAATCTTTGAAAAAGCAATTCATAATATCTTGACATAAAAAAGGGGCATAGCGCCCCTATTGTTAATTTAATCTACATTGATTGTTTTTTAGAGTAAATAATAAATCAGTCTGTTAATCGATATAAACATTTAAGACTATATTGAGTGAAGTACTTTGCCGATGACAAAATACTTGCTCATTAAATTACTCGATATTTTGTACTTGCTCTCGAATCTGCTCAATCAATACTTTAAGTTCAATCGCACTTGCAGTTACATCCGCATTAATTGATTTTGAAGCGATGGTATTTGATTCACGATTAAATTCTTGCATCATAAAATCAAGTCGGCGCCCTACTGCTTCGTTTTTCTTTAAGATTGCATAAGTTTCTTTGACATGAGTCATTAATCGATCTAACTCTTCAGCCACATCAATTTTTTGTGCAACCATCACAATTTCTTGTTCAAGACGTGAGCTATCTAGTTCAATATTGGCTTCGTCTAGTTTGCTTTTTAAACGCTCTTTCTGCCAATCTAAGATTTGTGGCATCCAATCTCGAATTTTATTAACTTCGAGAGTTATTGCGTCTAAGCGTTGAGTAATTAATTCGCTTAAGGCTTTACCTTCACGTTCACGAACAGTGATAAATTCATCGATTGTCTTTTCAAGTAAAGCTAAAATTTCTTGCGAAATTGCATCTAAATTTTGTTCTTTACTCGACATCACTCCCGGCCAACGTAACACATCAAGCGGATTGATTGGACCGGTTTGGTATTCACGTTTAATCCAATCACCTGCATTTAATATCTGTTTAGCCAGCTCAATATTTAATGATAACTCTTGGTTCTGAGTAGCGGGATCAAGTTCGAAGCGTAAGTTACATTCAATCTTTCCGCGAGTTAATCGAGCACGAAGACGCTCACGAACGATCGGCTCAAGTGAGCGGAATTGTTCTGGTAAACGAATATAGGTTTCTAAGTAGCGTTGATTGACCGAACGCAACTCCCAAGACGCATTACCCCATGATTGGTTCAACTCTTTTCTCGCATACGCGGTCATACTAGAAATCATAATAGGTTCCTAAATTTATAAAAACTTAGTGTGCATTGTAACACAAATTCTGTATAATGTGCCCTTAGCTTAGGCTAAACATCGACGCTTTCTTGTTGATGTCCCCCTAAAAAATTAATTCGAAGATAAAATAAACTGCTGGAGAATTGCATGCGCCCGTCTGGTCGATCTGCGGAACAAGTCCGCCCAATCAAAATAACCCGTCATTACACTAAGCATGCAGAAGGTTCTGTATTAGTCGAATTTGGTGAAACAAAAGTACTTTGTAATGCAACAATTGATGAATCTGTACCCCGCTTTTTAAAAGGTCAAAATCAAGGTTGGATCACTGCTGAATATGGCATGTTACCTCGCGCAACAAATTCAAGAACACAACGAGAAGCTGCAAAAGGCAAACAAACTGGCCGAACAATGGAAATCCAACGCCTAATTGCCCGTTCACTGCGCGCGATGGTTGACCTTGAATTATTAGGTGAGTACACCATTACCTTAGATTGTGACGTTATTCAAGCCGATGGTGGCACAAGAACTGCATCGATTACCGGAGCTTGTGTTGCACTCGTTGATGCAATAAACACATTAATTTCTAATGGCAAAATCAAAGAAAATCCAATTAAATCTTTAGTGGCTGCCGTATCGGTAGGCATTGTAAACGGTGAAGCTCTATGCGACTTAGAATACATTGAAGATTCTAATGCTGAAACCGATATGAATGTCGTTATGACAGATGATGGTCGTATCATAGAGGTTCAAGGCACTGCCGAGGGTGAACCATTTAGTCATGAAGAATTATTAACCCTATTAGAACTAGCAAAAAATGGCATAAAAACTATTACAGAAGCACAAAAACAAGCTTTAAAAGATTAATTGGAGAGGATCGATGAAATCATATAAAAGTGAATTTATAGAATTTGCTTTAGATAGGCAAGCATTAAAATTTGGCGAGTTTACTTTAAAATCAGGTCGAAAAAGCCCTTACTTTTTTAATGCAGGACTATTTAATACCGGTAAAGATTTAGCGTTATTAGGTCGTTTTTATGCCGCTGCATTGATCGATGCAGATTTACAATATGATGTTATCTTTGGTCCAGCCTACAAAGGCATTCCAATCGTTTCATCAACAGTGGTTGCCCTATCTGAACACCACAATGTTGATGTTCCTTACTGCTTTAACCGAAAGGAAGCGAAAGACCATGGCGAAGGTGGTAATCTTGTAGGTAGTTCAATATATCAACAACGCGTTATGTTAGTTGATGATGTAATTACCGCTGGTACAGCAATTCGTGAATCAATGCGAATTTTGGAAGACAATCAATCTAAACTTGCTGGCGTATTGATTTGCTTAGATCGTCAAGAAAAAGGCCGAGGTGATTTATCTGCTATTCAAGAAATCAAACAGACTTATCATTGTGATGTAATTTCAATTATTACTTTAGATGATTTGATCCAATACCTCTACCAAGATCCATCACGAAAAGACCAAGTCACCCAAGTCGAAGCCTATCGTGCTGAATATGGAATAAAATAATAAAGCGTCGTAAGACGCTTTTTTATATTCATAAAGTTTTACAATTTTTTTACAACTTTCCAATTATATTAATTATAATCATCTTATCTTTCTACATTGAACCTACTTTACTAGCCCATTTCACTAGACTGAATAAAGGAAATAAAATGAAAAAAACCTTATTATTAATCCTATTAATGAATATGAGTACCATCTTTCCATCTCACGCCCAAAATAATGCGTTAAACGTTAGCAATAATTATTTAGAACTACAGCAATTAAAATATGGAAAGAACCTTATCCCTGTTGGAGAAATCACCTCCAAAATTACTGATAACATTATATTAAAACCCGATACAGTTGAATTTTATGTAACCTTAGAAACAGAGGGTGAAACACCAACGGAAGCTTCTAATCTTAATGTCGAAACAATGAAGAAGTTAAAAACTTATTTAAATACACTTAATATTACCGACGATAATTTAGTTACCACCGACTACAAAAACAGTGTTAGAACTGTGACGAAACCAGATAGTAAAAACAATACCACTTATGCAGCTATTCTTAATGTTGTATTAACGATTGATAATAATGATAGCTTCATCAATCTTAATAAAATACTTGATAAATATGGTATAAACAACATTTATCAGATTGACGATAAAAATTTGACTAACTACTATGAATTCTCCATTGCTACAACCAGTAATAGAGAAAGTAGAGCAAAGGATGATCTGTACAAAGACTTTAACAATATCGCTAACGAATTAAAAAAGATAGGCTTAACGAACGTATCAATTAAAAAATATATGGTACGCGAAATGGAGGCTAAAGAAATTGAAGAAAAACACTATTTCGTCAATAACACACTAAAAATAAAAATAAATAAATTAGATCTTATTGGTAAAATTATTGCTAAAGCGCAAGAATTAAAGATGCAAGTCAACAATAACATCTCTTATAGTGTTTCGCCTGAAGCAATTCAAGCTGCACTAAACGAGCATGAAACCCTTTTACTAAACAAATTAAGCGCTAAAGTTGAACGATTACTGGATAAACAGTATGTACTAGGCGCACCAATTACACTATCACTCGACTCAAGAGATTTTGATACATCATATTCATCATTTAACAACGCCAAAAGTCAAAAACGTTATCTAGGTATGGATAGAAGTGTTGATGATGCTATGGATGTAGATATCAATACCCCACCAGAATATGAAGTCACATTAACTTTATCAGGTACATTCGAAACACTTAAAAAAGTTGAACAAAAGTAGTAGCTGTTAAATTGATAAAATTTCATTTAGTTAGTAATTTATTTTATTAACTAAATGAAATACCTTCGACTATTTTGAATGACTTTGTACATAGAATTTTGCATTGTCGTAATGATAAATAATTCTTGAAAAATCGAAAGGTTCGCCTGCTGTAGTATAAAAAATCTCTTCAACACATAAAGCGGGATCGCCAGGTTTTAATCCTAAATAAGGGGCGATCTCCTCATCTAATTTTATCGCTTTGAAATATTTATCAGAAAAACCAATATTGATTTTACAAATCTCTTTAACGTAACTAAAAATTGAGTTTTCGGCAATTTCCCGATTAAGGTAAGAGATGATCTTTTTACGATAATAAGATTGCTCAAAACCATAAACCTTGCCTTCAACCAAACGTAATCGTTTTATATAATAGACTTCTTCACCATCTTCACACTGTAAGTTCTCTTTTACTTTGGCATTAGGCTGAATAACGTCAACATTAAATACTTGTGAAGCGCCGGGTAAATCATTTAGGTCAACACTAAAACCATGACTCTCTAAAAAATTCAGATAACCCCGTTTTTTGGGTTGCCTAACAAAAATTCCACTGCCTTGAATTTGATAGATCACACCGTGCCTTTCAAGGCGATTAAGTGCTTTGATAATGGTGGTACGACTAACTTGATATTGTTGAATTAACCCTTCGATATTAGGCAATTGTGTATCTTTAGGCAGATTTTGTTGATAAATCGACTGTTGAATTTTCTTTGCCACATCTTGGTATTTTAACATTAGTCGTTCTTTGATATTGGTATAAATGACTGACATTCTATACTTATCGTTAATTAAATAAATCAAAATTGCTTGAAAACGCGATCTAGATCACAAACAATAAAATTGGTCATTAACAATTTTCAATTTAAGGATAATATATGCTCTCTTACCTGTTAAAAGGAGCTTAATTGATGTCATCTAAAATTAGAGATTATAATAAATTAGCAGTTGATATATTAAATGAGTTAGGCGGCGAAAATAATATTGTTTCTGTCGCGCGTTGTGCAACTCGTTTGCGTGTCGTTACTCAAACCACCCCAGCAGAAGCGAAAGAGAAAATCGCCAGTTTACCTGGTGTTATCACCGTGGTTGAAAAAGGTGGACAAATTCAAGTTGTTATCGGCACCAATGTTGACAAAGTCTATAATGCATTTACTCAATTGATGAGTGGAAACAATAAAATTGATGTAAATAGCAAAAGTAGTATGTTAAATCGTATTATCGCAACAATGTCAGCTGTTTTTGCCCCATTCGTTTATGTTTTAGCTAGTGCGGGGATATTACAAGGGATCTTAATTTTAATTAAGCTTGCCTATCCAGAATTTGAACAAACTGGCACTTGCCAAGTATTTAGCTTTATCTCATGGGCGCCATTTACCTTTTTACCTATCTTTATTGCCATTACTGCATCGCAACATTTCCGTTGCAACATCTATATTGCAGTTGCATGTTGTGCAGCGCTACTATCACCAACATGGGCAGAAATTGCAACATCAATAAAAAATGGGGGAACATTTGACTTATTTGGTTTACCGCTATCTGAAACCACCTATATGTCAACCGTATTGCCACCACTATTTTTAGTATGGTTACTCTCTTATTTAGAGCGTTTCTTAGAACCTCGCTTACACAGCATTATTAAACCATTAGTCATGCCATTAATCTGCTTAGTGATTATGGTTCCATTAACCTTATTAGTAATTGGACCTATTACAGCTGGTGCAGCGCACTACCTTGCAAGCGGATACAACTGGATTGTAAACCTTGCGCCATGGGTCGCGGGTGCAATTATCGGGGCATTTTGGCAAGTTCTGGTTATATTTGGTGTGCATTGGGGTATTACACCAGTTATTATCGAAAACATTAACCAATATGGTAAAGACTCTTTCCAAGCCTACCAAACTATCGCGGTAATTGGTCAAGTCGGTGCAGCATTAGGATTCTATATCAAAACTCGCTCAAAAGAGATGAAAGGTGTATCAATCTCAGCCTTTATTACGGGTCTATTTGGTATCACAGAGCCAGCTATTTATGGGGTTAACTTACGCTTTAAAACACCATTTATTTATGGCTGTATTTGTGCTGCAATTGGTGGAATGGTCGCTGGTATCTTTACGCCTTACTACTACACCTATGCAGCATTACCTGGACCACTAACTATTGTTAATGCAATTAACCCAGAACATTATGGATCAATCATCGGCGTAGCACTGGGTTCAGCAATAGCACTATTTGGGCCAGTGATCTTAATGCAAATTTTTGGTACTAATGAAAAAGCACAAAGTGAAGAAAAAATTGAAAACGACACCCCAAAAGTCGTTCTTGATAAAATCAACATTACCAGCCCAATGATCGGTAAAGCATTACCTCTAAGCGAAGTGCCAGATCCCGCTTTTGCACAAAAATTAATGGGTGAAGGTATTGCTATCGAACCAACAGATAATCATGTTTACGCACCATTTGATGGCGTCGTTAGTGCGGTATTTGAAAGTTCAAAACATGCTATCGGCTTAGTCCTAGATAACGGTGTAGAATTATTAATTCACGTTGGAATAGATACCGTTAATTTAACTAATAACGAATTTAGTTATCACATCAGTATGGGGCAACAAGTTAAAAAAGGTGATTTGCTAATCAGCTTTGATCCACAAGCGGTCAAACAAGCAGGTTATCCATTAATTACACCAATTATTATTGTTAATACAGATCAATACCAATTGATCACATTAACTGAAAATAAAGACGTGAATCTTGACGATATCATATTCGAAATTAAGCAATAACAAGGAATCAAAAATGACTAAAAAACCATTTTTATGGGGCGGTGCATTAGCCGCTCACCAATTCGAAGGCGGCTGGAATGAAGGGGGCAAAGGACCAAGCGTGGTTGATGTCATGACCGCTGGCGCACATGGTGTTGCAAGACAAATCACTCAAGATATCGAAGCAGGCAAATTTTACCCAAATCATACAGCAATTGATTTCTATCATCATTATAAAGAAGACATCAAATTATTTGCTGAACTTGGACTAAAATGCCTCCGTACTTCAATTGCTTGGACTCGAATTTTCCCTAAAGGCGATGAGCTAGAGCCAAATGAAGCAGGCCTACAATTTTACGATGACGTATTTGATGAACTCATTGCAAATGGAATTGAACCGGTTATTACCCTTTCACATTTTGAAATCCCATTACACATTGCTCGCCAATATGGTGGTTTTCGTAATCGTAAAACCGTAGAGTTTTTTGAACGTTTTGCTATAAGTTGTTTTGAACGTTATAAAAACAAAGTTAAATATTGGATGACTTTTAACGAAATCAACAACCAAATGGACACCAGTAACCCAATCTTCTTCTGGACCAACTCAGGTGTACAAGTTAAACCTGGTGAAAATCCACAAGAAGTGCTTTACCAAGTTGCGCATTACGAATTATTAGCCAGTGCTAAAGCGGTTATTGCTGGTAAAAAAATCAATCCTAACTTTGAAATTGGTTGTATGATTTCTCACGTGCCAATTTACCCATACTCATGTAACCCTGAAGACATGATGGCATCAGAAATTGCTATGCATCAACGCTTCTTCTTCCCTGATGTACATGTTCGTGGATATTATCCATCATACGCATTAAAAGAGTTTGAACGCGAAGGCTACAAACTTGATATTACAGAAGAAGACTTAGCTTGTTTAAAACAAGGTACGGTTGATTACATCGGCTTTAGTTACTACATGTCAACGGTCGTAAAAGCGGATGTTAAAAACGACAACCGTGACAACATCGTCAATGGTGCATTACCAAATGCAGTTGAAAATCCATACATTAAAAGCAGTGACTGGGGTTGGCCGATCGACCCAGAAGGATTACGTTACACACTTAATCGCTTATACGATCGTTATCAACTACCACTATTTATTGTTGAAAATGGTTTTGGGGCGATTGATGAACTTGAGCACGACAACCAAATTCACGATAAACCACGAATCGAATACCTCGGCGCGCATATTAAAGCGATGCAAAAAGCGATGGATTACGACGGTGTTGATGTGATTGGTTATACCGCTTGGGGGATTATCGACGTCGTTTCATTCACCACTGGCGAAATGAAAAAACGTTATGGCGTAATTTATGTTGATCGTGACAACGAAGGTAACGGTAGCATGAAACGCTATAAAAAAGAGTCATTCGAATGGTATAAAAATGTGATTAAGACCAATGGTCAAAACTTAAAATAATCATTTAATAATATAAAGGATCTGATTTGCGAATTAAAATCAGATCCTTTAACCCATCTCATCTAATCAACACATCATCAATCAAAACTTAAAAATAAGTTGCTTTTCAACTTGTGGATCAATCAACGTCACATGAAAACCAATTAACCTAACACCCCGATCATTGCGCCTTTCTAGCCAAACTTTATGAGCTTGTTCAATCAAATCAGCTTTATCCAACTTAGACCAAACATGCTCTTGAGTCGTAAGCTGAAAATCATCAAACTTAAATTTCACACCTTGGCGAGCAATAGAGAGATCCGAGCGAACTTTGCTTAAACGCTTCTCCAACTCCTCAAATAGCGGATCAAATTGCGCTAAACACTCATCCCAACTGTGAATATCATCAACCAACGTGCGCTCTACCCCAACTGACTTGCGTTGCCTATCATTACAGACTTCGCGTTCATCAATCCCTTGGCAACGCTCATATAAAATACGTCCAAACTTACCAAACTGATTAAGTAACTTAGTCAAATCATAATTAACCACATCTTTACAGGTATAAAGCCCCAACTCTGCTAGCTTCTTCTCGGTCACTTTACCCACACCGGGGATCTTCTTCAGTGGAAGTTGCTCAATAAATCCCTCAACCTGATCGGGTGTAATCACATATTGCCCATTTGGCTTATTCATATCAGAGGCGATTTTAGCTAAAAACTTAAGTGGTGCCACACCTGCTGACGCGGTTAACTCTAGCTCCTTATAGATTGCTTGTCGAATATCTTGGGCGATTAACGTAGCAGAGCCATGACAGAGCTTACAATCCGTCACATCCAAATAAGCCTCATCAAGCGAAAGCGTCTCAATGGCTTGAGTATAACGCTTAAATATTTGATGGATTTGATTGGAAACCTCTTTATAGACAGCATGACGACCTGGAATGACCTTGATATTAGGGCACAGCTTAATTGCCTGTGCCATTGACATCGCACTATGCACACCATATTGACGAGCAATATAATTCGCAGTTGCCACCACACCACGCTTACGTGGATCGCCACCTACGGCGATCGGCACATTGCGATAAAGTGGATTATCTCGCATTTCGACAGCTGCATAAAAACAATCCATATCGACATGAATAATTTTTCGCATAATGAAGGTATTAGTATATAGAAAATAACTGTATAAATATACAATACCATACCTTTACTTTATCTGTAAATCACTATTTAGCGAGCTGATCGAAATCGGTTAACCCCTCTTTACCATGAGGATCACCAATCCATCGAGTTGGCTGTGCAAATTTTTCATTCACAACACTTTTTTCGGGTTGATAATCATCGAAGCTTAACCCAGCCAAATCAGACCAAGTATGAATCAAATCCTGAGTACTAAATTTTCGATTCACATAAGACTCAAAATGATTATTAGGATGACTCACTAACCACTTAGGCGATTGCCAAAGCATAAAAGGAACCGTATACATAGCCCTAGTTGGTGCCTTCTCATTACGCCCTAAAACATCATGTGGAGCCGTTTGATAAACTTCCTCACCATGATCGGAAAAATACAAAATAAAACCATTTGGATCACTATTCTTAAATAGCTTAAACAGCTCAGTGGTAACAAAATCATTAAACGCGACCGCATTATCATAACTGTTATAAACTTTTAACTTATCATTATCCAAATCAAAATTTACGCCAGTCTTATCTTTAAAACGCTGATACTCCTCACCTTCCGGATAGCGCAGCTCATATTTCATATGCGTACCGAGCAGATGAATAACAATAAATTTCTTTTCAGCAGGATCATTTAGCACATTCTTAAACGGCTCAAAAACCGACGAATCATATTGTCTGGAACTCTGATTACGATCATTATTCATATAAAACTGCTCATCAGCTTGCTTAGAGAACATCGTCAACATCGTATTGCGCTTGGTCATCGTTTGTTGATTGGTAATCCAAAAAGTCTTATAGCCGGCCTGTTTCATCAAATGAATTAATGATGGCTTAGAAAGATATAAATCAGGATGTTGCTCATCGGCCAAAGTTAGCGCTTGTTGCAAAATCTCAATCGTATAAGGTCTTGATGAAACAACATCATTAAAAGCAAGAAAATCAGGGTTATCTTTTTTAAATTGCTCGATTAACGGCGTCGTATCACGACCATAACCATAAATGCCCATACGGCTACGAGTCGTTGACTCACCAATCACCAGCACTAACGTTCTTGGAGTATTTCCATTGGCATCAGTTAAATTTTCGAATTTAGGCAAGGTTTCGAGATGATTTAAGATTTTGTCCATATTAGAAAGCTGAGAACGATAAGCAATATAACTACTGAGCAATTGCCATGGAACCGTCGTTTCCATCCGACTTAACAGATGCTGGGTAGCGCGCTCAAACGAAGTCTTCTTAATCGCCACACTAATAAACAATGGCATCAACGCATAAACCACAATGATTATCGACACTAACCATTTAGTCATATTTTTTACATAAACCGGTTTAACCTTAAACCACAAAAACACCCCAACCAAAATATAAATCAACAGCACGGCGACGAGTTTAATACTAAGGTACTGGGAAATAAATTCATGTGACTCATTATAATTCGACTCCGCCATCACAAAAAAAACACTCTGCGAAAACTCCTGTCGATATATCGTAAAATAACCAATCGAAATTAGTGACAACCCGCCAACAATAATGCCATAAACGGTAGCAAATTTTTTGGTAATATTAGGAAAAAAGAGAATAGGCACCAGCCAAATCATACTATAAATTATCGAGTCACGAAGCCCAATAAAATTAGCATGTCCTGACAATGCAATGTAAAGTTGTAATGCACAAGAAAAGTAACAGAAATACAAAATAGCATAAACCAACGAGCGCCAACTAAAATTTCTATCCAAATTTTGCTCCAATAATTACAAATAAAAGTGCAACTAAACTAACAAAAACAGATTAACAAAACCTTAAGATGGAACTAATAAAGATTATTTATTGATTATGATGAAAGGGATTCAAAAACCCCGTTCCTCAACTTTTTTGATGCAAAAAACGGCTACTAAAAAAAGCCACAGTTTAAGGCCGAATTATTTATTTTAGACAACATTGCAGAATTTTAAACCCCAAAACCCCCACTCCTCAACTTTTTTTTCGATAAAAAACTTAAAAAATCACCCTAGTTGAAACGGATGATTTATTTTCAACATCACTCTGCTATTAATGCAATTCACTAAAATAATTCTTCAACTCCTGAATAAATGCACTATCTACCATGGCAGGATATTTATTTGCCTGCCATGATTGTAAAAATAATAGATGCTGAACCGTTAACGGTTTATTCATATCTCGAAATTCGTTTAACTGTTCGTTTATCTCTTGGAATGCTGTGAGAAGGGATTGTGGTGTTTTTTGCTTCGGTATTTGGCAATGCTTTTGGTACCATAATTCATACCCACTTAAATCATAATTACCCAATAACTCATAACCCGTTAAATTAGGGCTGGCATTAGGATAGCGTTTAGTAATAGAACGGGTAGGAAATCCACCGCAAATAATAATTTCATCAATTTTTTTTATATACTTTGCCGTTGCCTTTAAATTAAAACCCAATAATTGCTGAACCACATATAATGATTGATTATAAAGCTTTAAAAAATTACCTTCAGCAATAAACTGAACCGGCCTTTTACTTAACGCGATTTTGTCTTCAATATTCATTTTATATTACTTCTTTAATATCTATATTTTTAACCACCACCTCGGTGCCCAGCATTTTTGCCGCTTAGCCGCAAAATCGCTTTTTTATGGCTAAACGACGTTGACTCCTTGAGTCAGCTTACTTTTAATCACTTAATACTATTTTTTATCACTTCCCCCCCGGTCTAAGGATTAAGGACGAAGAAATAAGAACTAAGGATAGGTGCAAAGGCCGAAGGTGGCTCTGACAATGTCCAAAAAAGTCACGTAACCCTTGTCAGTGCGCACGGCATAATGGGTACTAAAATTCGGTTCAATAACCCAATACGGAGTGTTGTTGAAGCCAACGCCTGAATAAGCGTCCATACGACCCCACTCAGTGAAAAAACCAGAACCTATATGACGCATATAATGATTACCAGGTGAGGAAGGTGTAGCGCCCAAACTACTAATTCGAGACGAATTTGTTAAATCCCTTATGCGAGGCACTCGATAACCAAGACTATTACACCAAGAGAATGTATTAGAATAAGTGTCCCTCTTAGAACCACGGTTCATGAACCACCGCTTCAAAGTAAAACCATATCTGACAACAGGAGTACCATTAGTATCACGACCAACCAACTCGAATGTCTGAGGCAAAGTAGGTTTAGAAATAGAAATAGGAATAGGACTGGATGAATTAATCTGGGATTCGGTAGCGTAAGGACCAGTTAAAGTAACACGAACGCTTGTAGCTGTAGGATTAGACATTGTAACTGTGATACCTCCATGAGAGACAGGAGACCAAGACAATGCCCGACTAACACCACTAATGAGTAAATCAAAGTACAGTTTGTTAGCACCAGTTGTAGGAAAGTTTGAACCGTAACGCGATAGGTCAGTTGACTGAGGAATAAAACCATTATCCGGGTCCCACATCGAAACCGGACCAGCATAATCACCTGTACTATAGTACATATCTGGTCTAGCAAAACAAACCACTGGCGAAGCCTTAGGATTGACGTAATAAGTCACATTACGGGCACTGAAAGTACTACGATTAGGAACGCCGTAACGAGTCGATAATGTACCGTCAGTACTAGATAACTTAATCCTATAAGGTGCGTTACAATTTGTTAGCTCGGAATTACGTGATACAGGTCGATTGTTTTTATCGACGATAGATAAACTTAAAGAACCTGTAGCACTAACGCCAGAATCTCCATCATCATCACCCCAATAATTATTAGGAGGACCGATAAGAGAACTCAAAGCGACTGAATTTGTATCAGTAGGAACGAACATACGAATATCAGCAAAACTCTGACCCACAACCGGCAATGAGATTGGCGCTGAAGAAGATGAAGTATTAGTTGAAGGCGTATATTGTGTACCATCAGATAGTGTAATCCCAAGCAGACCGTTAGCATCAACCGCACGAGTACGACCACCATCGAAAGTCAGATAAGGTGCACTACCCTGTATCGCATTCCTAGTTGTCTGTGATGTCAATGCATGACCCGAAAAAGGAAGGAAAAAGACCACGGAAAAAACAATCTGCCGGGATAATTTGGAAAAGGATCGGAAAAAAGATCGAGAAGAGGATCGCGGAAGCGATCGCGCAAAAATTCGCAGAATTTCACTTGATTGCGTGGAAAAATAAGTTTTAGTGAAAAATTTAAGTTGGGAGTTGAACTTAGACGAATCTAAAAGATAGGTTGGCCAGGTTGCCTGTTGCCTGTTGCCTGTTGAAAATTATAATGCATTTTAGACTACCTTGTCAAGTAATTTTTTGATTTATTTGTGATTTTATACTTTTCTGTCAAATTTTAGCCTGTTAGCTAAAACCGTGTAAAAAGTATAGTGATTGGAAAAACACGATGCAACACTTTTTTTCGCTCATTTAAGTTAACTTTTGTAAATGGGATCTAAAAAGGATCTAAACTATAATTATTTAATTATTGTTTTATTTAAATATATTGTAATTACAAATCTTTAAAATTAGAGCGATTGATCCTCAAAAATTTTATGTTAAGGCTTTGAATTAGAAATTTAGTGATTTGGATCATTTAGTAATTTTTAAGTGACATTTAAAACCTCAAAAAACCCCGTTCCTCAACTTTTTTTACTGAGGACACTAATTATGAATAATAACTTATCCCTAACAATTTAGCTATCTCTTGATTTTCAGCTAGCTGTTTTGGTTCTGCATTAAATATGACGTTTCCATTTTCAATAACCACACAGCGGGAAAAATGGCTAAGTGACTCATCCAGATAATGCGATACCATCATTAAGGTCAGATTAAATTCACTACAAACCTGATTAACCAATGCCAACATTTCAAAGCGCAGAGCTTGGTCAAGAGCAGAAAATGGCTCATCTAATAATAATATAGGACGATGTTGTATAAGACAGCGAGCCAGTGCCACGCGTTGCCGTTGGCCACCCGATAGCTGTTCGGGATAGCGATGGTTAAAGCCTTCCAGCCCGACACGAACCAGTATATCATTAATAGTCGTTTGTTCAGCTCGACTCAGTTTTAATGTCGGCTTAATGCCTAAAGCAATATTTTGTTCAACCGTTAGATGGCTAAATAAGTTATTTTGTTGAAATAGCATCGATACAGGGCGTTTACCGGGTAACGTTGTTGTGACATTTTGGTTATTTAAAATGATTTGTCCTGATTTAGGAAAGATGAACCCCGCAATCAAGCTAAGTAATGTACTTTTGCCCGCACCACTTGGACCGACAATAACAACCCGCTCTTTAGCAGCAATATTTAGCGTAAAGTGCATGTTGAAGTTGTCATATTGATATTCAATTTTTTGAAGTTCGATCATAATCCATCACAACCAATAAACTAAAAGATAAAAGTAATAATATCGCGGCTGTCACGATACTTTCTTGATAATGATAATGCGATATCTGTTGATATAAATAATAAGGTAACGTGGTCACCGACTGCCCGCCAAACAGAGCTATTACCCCAAAATCGCCCAATGACAATATGGCAGCAAGGGCAAAACTCATCAACATAAGGCTTTTTAACCCCTTAAAATCGACCAAATAAAAATGCGTTAATCCATTGATATTAAGGGTTTGGGTTAATTGCCAATAGCGTGCCGTAATATCATACATCGGCGTAGCTAAATTTTTAAGGATGAAAGGTAGCGCCATTAACCCATTACAAACCATAATTAATAAGCAGATAAAAACAGTGTTATGACTAAAACCGAATAACAATAAAAACAATCCCGATGCTAATACCATGTTTGGTATGGCTAATATCAATGAGGCAACCATCATAAGCCGATTGCTTAATTGACGTTGTTGGTTAATCAATAGTCGGCAATTGGTCCATAGCAAAAGTAACCCAAGTAACATCGCTATCATAGCCGAACCTATAGCAATAAGGATTGAATAGAGTAAAGCTTGTTGCAACATCGATGTGAGTAATGAGATTTGGAAAAAATAGAAACCTTGAAAAAGTATAGTAATCATCGGGGACAATATAAATAATCCCCCTATTACGATAATTATCATACTAATCATTTTTAACCAATTGGTTATCGGTAATTGATAGTTGGAGTGACTAAATTTAACACTCAGCTTTCTATCATTTCTATTTATTTTCTGCATCAAGCTGATAAAAACAATACAGCAAACCAATTGCACGCAAGATAGTAATGCGGCTTGTAATAGATCAAAGTCTCGCACCGCTTGATAAATAGCCACTTCCAGCGTGGTGTATTTTGGACCCCCACCCAATGCAAGCACTATGGCAAAACTCGAAAAACAGAGCATAAAAATAAGTGCTGCCATAGGCAATATTTGTCTACGAAGTAACGGCCATTCAAGTAATTTAAAATAGGTAAATGTTGAAAAATTAAGTTGTGCCGCTAACTGTCTTTGTTCTATAGCAACACTGTTTAATGTTTTGTAAAAGAGCACACAAGCATAAGGAAAATTCAAAAAAACATGCGCCAACAAAATACCTTGCAAGCCATAAATGGGAAATGAAAATGGGATATGCAGTACTTGGCAAATGTAAGCCAGTAAACCTTGTTGCCCATATACCGACAACAACCCTGTCACAACCACCAAAGCGGGTAAAATAAAGGTAATTGGCATTATTTTTATCAGTAACTTTTTACCTTTAAAATCAATAAAGGAGAGCGCCTTAGCCATTAATATTGCTGATGCCAGCGAAAGTATTGTCGATAACAAAGCTTGATAAAAAGTGATCCAAACAATATGAAGCACATAACTATCAAGATAAATCGTCAAATTTCCTGACTCTAAGGCAAATCGCCAAATAGCAATAAGTGCCGAGCTTAAAATGATGAGTATTAAGCTCGCCGCACTCATTCCGGGTAATAACGATTTAAATTTCAACATTGGCGATACGGATCTATTTACTAATTGCCGATTGCCATTCTCGAATCCAAGCTTTTTGATGTTTTTCAATCTCTGCCGGCTCAAATTCTAACGATTTATTGACTGAATTAATTTGCGCAAAAGCATTAGGTAGATCCGTTTTGATAATCGGATACATCACATTTTTCTCAGCAAATTGGTGTTGGACTTCAGGTGTCAGCAAATAACGTAAAAATTGGCGCGCTAGGTCAATTTCTTGACTGTATTTAATAATTCCGGCTACTTCAACTTGACGATAGTGCCCTTCATCAAAAATAGCTGCTTCGTAGTGATGCTCGTTTTCATTAATGATATGTGCCACTGGCGATGTACTGTAACTAAGTACAAAATCCGCTTCGCCTTTTAAAAACATACCATAAGCTTCGCTCCAACCTTTGGTGACTGTCACCGTGTTTTTAGCGATTTGTTGCCACGCTTCTGCTGCTTTATCACCATAAACTTTTTTTACCCAAAATAGTAAACCAAGTCCTGGTGTACTGGTTCTTGGATCTTGGTAGATGATTTTCCAACCGGCTTTATTTTCAACCAGTTCATGTAAAGAATGAGGTGGATTTTTGACTTTGTTATTATTGTAGATAAAAGCAAAATAACCAAAATCATAAGGCATAAAACTATCATCCCACCAATTGGTGTTAAGATTGTCAGGTTTAGCGATTTGATGAGGAATAAGAATATTCGCTTGTTTGGCTTGCTCTAATAAATTGTTATCTAACCCTAAAATAACATCTGCATTCGTTTTATCGCCTTCAAGGCGAATACGATTTAAAACCGACACACCATCACCTAATGTCACAACCTCAAGTTGGCAATTGCACTGGGCTTCAAACCCTTTTTTGATTGCCTCACCGGGTCCCCATTGTGACATAAATGAATTATAGCTATAAACCGTCAAAGTGGGCAGTTCTGCATTGACTAATGGGCTAAAAAGTGAAAATAGAAAAATAACAGGTAGTAAAAAGTTTTTACGAAACATTTTGCCTCCAAAGAAATAGGTAAAAGACAAAAGGTTTGAGCAGATATAATAACTCAAATCCCTCCGCTGGCATTATCCAGTTCAGGTTCGACGAGTTATGTCAGTCAATCTGACACTCTCAGCCCACTAGGGCACCCCGTTGAGAACGACATTAGTTTAGAGGGTGAAGGTATAATTGTAAATAGTTACCTTCAACGGTTGCCTGCAAACTTATCTATGATTTTGGAAGAGAGTAACTGCGCTTGATCAAACTGATAGCTTTATAAAATTTCCGCTTAGCCCCATTTGTAATCGGAAAATCGATTTCTTGCTCATTTAAGGGTTGAGTGAGTTTTGCATATTCATTCAAAAAGATATTTTCACCATAATTATCATACTATTTTGTCAATTGTGAATCTGAGTTCTTGCAGATGACCTTGAGCAAACACCGAAGTTGAAAAGAGCAAAAGGATATTGATAATCAGGTAGTTAAATAAATTTCGGCACCTGTTTTCTCTTTATTTTTTTATCTATTTTATAATTGAGTTGATAGATTACATCTAAATAAAAAAATTTTCGTTTATAAAAGAATCAGCTATTTACTTGTCCTTAACTAATCCCACAGTGACAATTTATCAATTTATCAGTATTATATTGGGCATTTTATTTTAAACGATTAGGTTCAGTGTGAATATTCAACAACTATTAACACAACGTGTTTCTCAAGCAATGATTATGGCGGGTGCTGATAAAAACTGCGACGCTTTAATCAAGCAATCAGCTAAAGCCCAATTTGGTGACTACCAAGCAAATGGTATCATGTCTACCGCTAAAAAATTGGGAATGCCACCACGAGCATTAGCTGAAAAAGTTTTACAACATCTTGATATTGATGATATTGCCGATAAAATCGAGATCGCCGGTCCTGGTTTTATTAATATCTTTTTAAAAGATAGTTGGATTGCTGAACAAAACGAAGTCGCGCTAAATAGTGATAAACTGAATATTACTTTACCAGCCAAACCACAAACTATTGTGGTTGATTACTCTGCACCAAACGTAGCAAAAGAGATGCACGTCGGCCATTTACGCTCAACTATTATTGGTGATGCTAGTGTCCGAGTATTAAGCTTTCTTGGTCATAATGTTATCCGTGCCAACCATGTTGGTGATTGGGGAACCCAATTTGGGATGTTAATCGCCTACCTTGAAAAAATGGAAAACGAACATGCCAACGATATGGAACTTTCAGATTTAGAATCGTTCTATCGCGCAGCAAAAAAACATTACGACGAAGACGAAGCCTTTGCCGAAAAAGCCCGTAATTATGTCGTAAAACTCCAAGGTGGTGACCAATATTGCCGTGAAATGTGGCGAAAACTGGTGGATATCACCATGACACAAAACATTGCCACATATAAACGCCTTAATGTCACCTTATCGGTTGAAGATACAATGGGCGAAAGCATCTATAACAGTATGCTACCAGGCATTGTTGCCGATCTAAAACAGAAAAAATTAGCGGTTGAAAGTGACGGTGCCATCGTCGTCTTTTTAGATGAATACAAAAATAAAGAAGGCGAACCAATGGGCGTTATTATCCAAAAACGTGATGGTGGCTATCTTTATGCAACAACCGACATTGCCTGTGTAAAATATCGTTACGAAACACTCCATGCTGAACGTATTTTATATTATACCGATTCACGTCAACACCAACATCTAGAACAAGTTTGGGATATCGTGCATAAAGCGAAATATGTACCAGAATCCTTAAAACTTGAACACCACATGTTTGGTATGATGTTAGGTAAAGACGGCAAGCCGTTTAAGACTCGCTCAGGTGATACCGTAAAATTAAACGACCTGCTTGACGAAGCAACAGAGCGTGCAGAAGCACTAATTAAAAGTAAAAATCCCGATCTTTCACCAACAGAACTTGCCAAAGTGATTGATGCTGTGGCGATTGGCGCAGTGAAATATGCCGACCTATCCAAAAATCGTACCACCGATTATGTTTTTGATTGGGATAACATGTTGTCATTTGAAGGCAATACTGCACCATATCTACAATATGCCTATACACGCGTACTGTCGGTGTTTAGAAAATCAAATATCAACGAAGATAGCTTAACTGGTAATATCAATTTAGGCACGGACAAAGAGCGAACATTAGCAATTCGATTAATTCAATTTGATGAAACCGTTTCAACCGTTGCTGCAGAAGGCACACCGCATGTGCTGTGCGCCTATTTGTATGATATCGCCACCCTATTCTCTAGCTTCTATGAGCACTGCCCAATTTTGGCAGCCGAAAATGAAGACTTGAAACATAGCCGTCTAAAACTGGCATCTTTAACAGCAAAAACCCTTAAAACCGGTTTAGATATGCTTGGTATTAAAACGGTTGAAAAAATGTAACAAAACCAGCCACCGATATTGTTCAATATCGGTGGTATATCGACACTTAAAAACATCTTAAAAATTTCAGCGTTTAAAATTGAGGGGAGTTTTATAAAACGAAATTTATCCCCCCAAAAAAATCCTCAACTTTTTGATATAAAAACACAACTAAACACCACAGCTTAAAGCTGGATTATTCATATAAAACAACATTAAAAAGTAGGATTTAGCCCCCCCAAAACCCCGCTCCTCAACTTTTTTTGATTATCATTTTCCGCTCTTCTTGATCAAAAAACGTCCACGCAACAAAACGGCTAATTTTTTGTCCTTGAGCCATAGAGACAATTTTATATTCAGTTGCCACTTTTAGTTGTTTTTTTATTTTGCTTAGCGTCTCTTTTTTCGATACCAATGAGGTAAACCACAGGCATTGCGTTTTGTATTTGATACTCTCTTTTATCATTTTAGAGATAAATGCACTTTCTCCCCCTTTGCACCAGAGTTCAGCGTGTTGTCCACCAAAGTTGAGGATGAGATTATCTTTCGTTGAATTTACTTTTCCCAACTTTTTAAGTTTAGTGTAAGCACTTGCATGTGCTTCTTGTTCGGAGGCGTGAAAAGGTGGATTGCATAGGGTGGCTAGGTAAAATTCTTTAGGTTGAATGATATTTTCAAAAATAGCTTCGTTGTCAGGTTGTAAGCGACATTGTAATGTGTTTTTTAATAGATCATTAGATTGTGCTATCAATGAAGCAACTTTTATTGATGTTGGATTGATATCACTACCCACAAATGACCAACCATACTCTGCACAACCAATAATTGGATAAATAATATTCGCCCCAACCCCAATATCTAAAATGCGAACCTGTTTACCTGTAGGAATTTGGTCATCTTGCGCTAACAGATCGGCAAGATAGTGTATATAATCTGCTCGCCCCGGAATTGGCGGACATAGATAGTTGTCAGGAATGTCCCAATACGAAAGTTGATAATAGTGCAATAATAGCGCTTTATTTAGCATTTTGACCGCAGTAGGATCAGCAAAATCAATCGTTAACCGTCCATATTGATTAGGCTTTACAAAATTAGATAGCTCGTTCAATGTTTTGATAAGTAAATCAAATGGATAACCATTAATGTGTTTATTGCGGTGGTGTAAAGCTGTTTTTTTGATTGATTGCATGGATGATCCAACATAGAGAATTAATCACTATTATAACGTTTTTGAGCATATTTGTGAAAATAGCGAGAGATTTTATGCTTCAAAAACCCCGCTCCTCAACTTTTTTTATAATCGTTAAGTTATACGATTGTGGATGATTCGAAAATTAATTTTGAATTTGTTATAATCATCCACTTTAAATCCAACCGATAATACAATGAAAAATCTAAAAAAGTTTTTGATATTCCCTTTTTTTAGTTTAATGCTTATGTCTTTTGATTCCTATGCGAGTGAGTTTAATGGACAGGCGTTATCATTACTTTGGGTGATCCCTTTCGTTGGAATTTTGTTATCGATTGCTTTATGTCCACTATTTTTAGCCCGATTATGGCATTATCACTACGGTAAAGTTGTTGCCGTTTGGACGTTATTATTTTTGGGGTTTGCGCTGGTTTCATTTGGTTTAACGACAACAATTGAACTAACAGTACACGCCATTGTTCAGGAGTATATTCCTTTTATATTATTACTTTTGGCTTTGTTTACGGTTTCCGGTGGCATTCTGATTAAGAGTGATAAAATCAGCACACCAAAATCCAACGTTATTTTACTGATGATTGGCGTTGTGCTTGCTTCAATTATGGGAACAACTGGCGCTGCGATGTTGATGATTCGTCCACTACTTCGAGCTAATCGTCAACGGCAGTATGCTGTACACACGGTAATATTTTTTATCTTTTTAGTTGCCAATATTGGCGGTGGATTAACGCCTTTAGGCGATCCACCATTATTTATTGGTTTTTTAAAAGGTGTCGATTTTTTCTGGACAGTTAAGCATATGCTGTTGCCTGTTGTGTTTACATCAGGGTTATTGCTAATTATTTATTATTTTATCGATCATTACTATTACGTTAAGCAGTATGGTGTGAATAGCAATCCAATTAGTGCTAAGCCTGTTAAGTTATATGGTCTAAATAATCTTGTATTATTATTGGCTATTATTGCTAGCGTGATTTTGTCTGGTGTGTGGCATTCATCGATAAGTTTCACTATTTTAGGTTCACAAATCGCATTACAAAATTTAGTTCGTGATGGTCTTTTTATTGCTATTACGATAATTTCAATAATGATTACCCCAAAACAAGTTCGAGCAGGCAACGAATTTAATTGGGAGCCGATAAAAGAGGTTGCTAAGTTATTTATTGGGATTTTTATTACTATTGTGCCTGTGCTAGCGATTTTACGTGCGGGTAATGATGGTGCGTTGGCTTCGGTCATTTCATTGGTGACTAATGGCCAAGGAGCACCAATAAATAGTATGTATTTTTGGTTATCAGGATTGCTATCCGGATTTTTAGATAATGCACCAACTTATCTGGTCTTTTTCAATCTTGCTTCGGGTAATGCTAGTAGCTTAATGACGACGTTTGAAAGCACTTTACTGGCTATTTCAATGGGCTCGGTATTTATGGGCGCTTTAAGTTATATTGGTAATGCCCCTAACTTTATGGTTAAAAGCATTGCGGACCAAAAAAAAATCAATATGCCTAGCTTTTTTGGTTATATGAAGTGGTCAATCGGGATTTTGATTCCGGTTTTTATTATTGATAATTTGGTGTTTTTTGTGTTTTTTTAAGAAATGACTCTTCTCAGAATTCCCCAAGTAAAGTGCATATTATTTTTACTTGGGGTGAATGTTAATTAGTCTTATTTAAAAGAAATATTTAAAACGGACCCTTGCGCCATAACGATTATCGTTACCTCCTCCTTGTTTTTCATCGCGCTCTAATCTAGATAAGTAAGTCCCTAAATAGATATTGAAGTTATCCATATCCATCACATTTGAAATTAAGTATGAGGCATTGACAGTATGTAATTTATATTTACCTTTAGCATAAATTTCACCATCACCTCGATAATTTGTATTAAATGCTTTTATATCATTGGCAGCATAGATGTAACCAAGACCAATACCTTTCCAAATACCATTGATACCCGCGGTAAAATCTTTTTCTTGTTCGGCATCTAAATAGGAGATGCTGCTATTGAGCAGTAATCCCTCAGATGATTTATCAAAATCACCTGCACTATTCCAACTCATCGTTAAGCCATACCCATTATGTTTTGACTGATCATGCCATTTGCCGTTTATATCATGATAACCATAAGCGTTATTAACAACATTACGCTCCATTGCTAGAGCTGCTGATATATCATTATTTCGGTAGGATATGATGGGACGTAAGTAAACGACGTTTTTATCTTTTTGCAATTTATATCCATGATAATGGCTATGATCAAATAAGGAGGTACCATCTTTTACCATTGCATTAACTTGCAAGTTCAAATCCCCCAACTCTTTGGTTAATTCGATTGCACCGCCGTTACTGCTACGCCCTCTACCCTCTTTCATCATATAGATGTAACCAAAACCATCACTATATAAATCGTTGGCAGTATTGCCAGAATATTCTATGAAGGTATCTTGCCCAAGTGGGAACATGTCGTAAGCTTCATAGCGACCAATTCGTAGGCGCCAATCATCTTTTTTACCAAAATAGAAACTAGCATCATCTAGGTTAACTTTACCTCCCATATCAGCAAGCGGTTGCACCGAGAATCCTGCATAGTTCTGATTCGCTAATTCTCTTTTCCCATCCAAGCCGAATAAAATACGGCCATTTATATCCCACTGATCTGTGTCATTAGCATCAAAGTCTTTGTTTGCCGATGTTCTAAGTGAGGTTAACTGCTTTTTTTTGCTTGCAGCATCAATATTAAATTCGACATCGCCATAAAGTTTAAGTGTTCCTTGTTCGGTCTGCCATTCAATGGATGCTAATGCGGATAAAGAATAGAAACAGCAGACTCCAGCTATTATTTTTAATTTCATCGTTATTTCCTTTTAATGTAAATTGATTAAACTTTTTGTTCATCATTAAGATTTCTGGCATCTAATTCAGCTCGAATTGAAGTATAACTGTCATCAAGTTTGTAGAACTTAGCTATCCAAATCATCGAGGCAATAATTAAAATGGCAGGTAAATATAAGTAACAGAGTTTGATTGCAAAAAGCGCACTTGGTTCTTGAACTGCATTGGCAACATATCCACCAGATGAGAGTAAAAAACCGGTAATAGCACCAGCACCAGCCATCGCCACTTTGCCAAAGAATCCATTGATTGATGTCAAAATTCCGGCAGTATTAATACCGGTTTTCCATACACCATAATCAACCGGGTCAGCCTGCATTGAAAAATAGATAGCAAGGCGTTGCCCAGCACCGAGTGATAAGATAACCGCGCCGATGATAAGACCAAGATGATTCACGCCCGATAACATCATTATTCCCATACCAATTAAGTTGATAGCGCTTGAAAATAGATAGACATGTCGTTTTTTCATCTGATTGGCTAAGAATGGTACGGTAAGTGTGCCAATTAAGGGAACGAAAGTTGATATTCCCGCAATTATTGCGGTAAGGTTTTCGCTTTGTACGTAATAGTTGAAGAAATAGACTAAGGAGCCAGTTTGTAAAAAGAATGCGCCCCACATAAGAAAGATGTTAGTTGCAAAGATTTTCCATGGGTTGTTGTCTTTTAAACCTTTCCATGCTCTAGTTAAGGTCATTCGCTCTTGTTGTATAGTGATTTTTTCCTCAACATTTTTAAAACTGACTATCAGAAAGAAAGTCGCAATAATCCCAAAAACAATAGCGGTATATAAAAAGCCATGTGTTTGATCACCATTTCCCAATGTCGCAACTAGCGGTAATGTTGCAACTGCAACAATCGTTGAACCTAAGGAACCTAATAAAATTCTTACTGAAGATAAGGTTGTTCTTTCTAATGAATCTGCAGTTAAAAATGGCAACATTGCACTAAATGGTATGTTGACCAAGGTATAGATAAAAGAGAGGCAAAGATAGGTGATAAAGGCATAGATTAGTTTACCTGTCGTACCAAAATCAGGCACATAGAAAACTAAAATGCACAATATGCCAAACGGTATTGCGCCGATTAATAGCCATGGACGACAACGTCCCCAACGTGTGGATGTATTATCGATAACTAAGCCCATTAAGACATCAGCAACACCATCAACCAGCCGGGTAACTAAAAACATTAGACCGACATAATAAGCGGGTAGTGCCATTACGTCCGTATAAAAATACATAAGATATAATGAGATTAATTGCCATACTAAATTACAAGATAAGTCAGCGATCCCATAACCTATGCGTTGCCGCCAAAGAGAAAATAATGAATTGACCATTTTTTTATTCCTTATAAATTTTTAGTTAAAGTTTATTTTGTCGAATAAACCAAGCCGGTGTGCAACTCCAAGCATGACAGTAGCTATTGATGATTTTGCTACCATACGGTGAATAATTAAGGTCGTTTGGATCAAACAATTCCCAAAATGTGTCTGCCCCAAATTCGACCATTTTTCCCCAATATGCTTTAATCTCATCAATGGCTTGTTGTTTCATGCCTGTTTTGAACAAGGCTAAGATGTAGTGATGTCGTAAGTAAGGCGTGTTCATGCCGATTTCTGGTGGAGTTGTTATTAATTGAGTTAATAATTTTTGTTGATGAGCTAAATCGCCTACATCAGCTAAAACCATCCAAATTTGTGTGGCGAAACTAATTTGTTTTTGTTCGCCGCTGGTGTAAAAACCGGCTTGCTCGTCCCATAATGTTTGTGCTGCTCTTTTAACCAAATCTAATTTTTGGTTAAGCGCCTGAGTTATATCAGGTTGAAAATGTTGGGAAAGTCGACATGCTTTGTCTAAACAGTAAATTAAAACACCTTGAGAAGCGCCTTGTTTATTGAGTTTTTCGTGCCAATCAATAAATGACCACCAATCATCACTATCTTGAACTAATCCTTGCGCGTCACAACGTTTTAGATTTATTTCAATTTGCTGTAATGCGATCGGCCATAGCTCTTTAACCGTTTGTCGATCATTAGTTTGATTAAAGTAGTCGTAAAGGACATCGACAAAAAGAAGTGAGTAATCAAATAAGAACGTATCGTCAGCAATAATGTCAGGTTTAACAAAGACATTAGATGAAACCAGACCATCTTCCCGACGATGGCTAGCAAAGAGGTATAAGCATCTGCGGACTAAATCGTGCTGTTGAAAAGTGACGTTGTTCACTAGGGCTTGTAAGCGTAAATCGCCTAACCACAGTCTTCTATCTCTTTTCGGACCATCCTCGAATACGTCTTGCATACAATTTCGAAGCGTGTGAATGGAGACTTGATCTATCTTCGCTAATAGCGGATCTGATGATTGATAGCTAAGACAGTGTTCTGGTGCTGAACTGACTGTGTTAAAAGTTATATCTTTAAATAAAATTTGGTATTTAGGCGATAGTGAGACAACATCTATTTTTAAGTATCTAAAGCAGTAGCGTCGAGATAAGTTGATTTTAGAGGGTAAAATATCAATGTATTCATCATGCTGTTGTAACCAGCTTTTGCTAAGCCAACCTTGATATTGACTGAATGGTTCAGCAATTTCACACAGTGTTTCACCAAATGTTAATTTTATATGCGCAGGCGCATCAGGAGGGCTACCAGTAGATTCGCACAAGAAAGAGAGATAACCAACATTGTGTTGACCAAAATCAATTATAAAACTATCACCTGAATGAAAACTCTGATTGAGATAATCATTTGCATCACTCACTATTTTTGATGACCAATGATGAATAGCACTTGGATCATTGATGAGCGAAATAATCTTTTGGGGTGAGATCTTTTTTTGATAAATCTTTGGTTGTAATTGCTTTGCTTTCAGAATAAATGCATTATCTTTTACCATAACTGCATCAATATTTTTTTGAATTGCTTGTGCCATATTCTTCTCCTATAGAAAACATTTAGGAGTATAGCTATGCAAAACAAAAGCTAGCCACTAAGATACTGCCAGATTGCGTTTATAAATGGCAATATTAAAAAGCTTATACCGAGCAAGTTCACATTTTTAAGATTATTATTTTTTATCTCATGTTTAATTACTTTATTGTATTTATATGACGGATAAAAATTGTCTTTTATTTAGCGGAATACCTTGATAATAAGTTACCGTTGTAAGGATATGATCAATATGTATACTTTAAAAATTGACACTTATTTTAATCATAAATCAGATAAATTAGCGCTTTATAAGAGTGACCCTGAGGACAACGGTTGCGAGCATAATCATGAGTTCGACGAGTTAGTGATTGTTGAGCACGGTCATGGTTTACATGTTATTAATGGTAAGCCATTATTTATTCAACAAGGTGATGTTTTTTTAGTTAGGGGGCATGATTACCATTTTTATGATGATCTCGGAACGCTAAAGCTAACTAATATCCTGATTAATCCCAATCAGAATTTTACTTTTTTGAAGAATATGGAGGAGCTATTAAGGCCTATCTCCGCAAGTGATTTAAGTTCTTATATTTGGTTAGCGCCTAATATTCGTAAAGAGTGTAATTCTGTTATTGATCAGTTATTTAATTTAAATAATTCAATTGAGCATCGTGAGTATCTGTTTTTTAAATTGCTTATTATCATTAAGCAATATCAACGTCAGTCACAACAAAATAATACCCGCTATAAACTCCATCTTTTACTTAACCATCTTCAAGAAAATTGCTTTGATGAATATGATTGGAACAATATAGCGCAAACGTTTCATTTAACAACGCGTACGATGTTTAGGCATATTAAACAAGCAACCGGCCTAACTCCTGAAAATTACATCAGACGATTACGGTTAATGTCAGCAAGATTAAAGATTAGAGAAAGTGATATGACTATTACCGAAATATCATTACTTTGTGGTTTTGTTAATAGTACTCATTTTACTACACTGTATAAAAAAACGTTTGGTATCACGCCATCTGAAGAGCGGAAATTTAACTAGATTTTAATATGGTTGGGTTTTAAATAACGATTAAGGATTTAAGTACTTGTGACAGTTTACACTGTCACAAGCATTAACTTAATTATTCAACGGATATTTTAGCCATGGGCTTTCTTCCGAAGTCGTGCTTTCGGTGTAGATATCAAATAGACCTGAAAGCGAAGCATCATCAGGCTGGTACATAGCACGACCTAGCATATAACTTTGACCAAATTCTTCCCAATTGGCAAAATTTTCTTTAACCGTTGGTAAAACTGAGTTAATCGATTGCCATGCTTGATCTTTGCTAATATAGCCCGCTATATAGCTTGCTCTGGCAATATAAACTAGGCGTCCTAAATCCCATGCAATTGAACCTCGTAGTAAAATTTGACGCAATTCGTCTTGGTCTTCAGCGACTTTGTTTTCAATCAGCATTGAAGATACTTGATCTAATCTTGAGCAATAGATTGTAATAATATCACGATAATCTTCTGGAACTTGGTCATCAATACAACTTTGCCACTGCTCTTTAGGTACGTTTAGATAAATTTCAATCGCTACATCAATGAGTTTGTGAGTTGATCCAAAAGAGGATAAACATTCAGTAGCACTTTCCGGAGAAGTTACATCCCAAGCTGTACTTAAGCGATATCGCTGTTCTTTTTTACCAGAGTTTCTGGCATCACTTTCTAAGCTATCCCAACAAAACATATGCTGCTCAGCAATAATAAGTCCAGCTGATAATGCATTTTGCTGGTCAACTGTCAGTTGTTCAGTTTTTTGAGAATTTTGGGGAAAAGATTTGTGCTTTAAAGTTTTAATGAGAATCGTAATCACTCTATTGTATCGTACAAGTAGTGACGCTAAAAGAATCAAAATTACAATTAATATTTCCATATGAACATCTTCTTTTTGACATAAATCAATTTAAATAAGCTGTGAGATAATAATACATAACACCTGCTAACAAGATAAATTTTTAGAAAAGTTTTGTAAAAAATTAAGCTGTTTCGTTGTTATATTGATAATTTTTTGAATGAAGTGGTTTTAAAAATGTGAAGCTTCGCACATTTTTAATAAAAATTCCTGTATAGCTATAATTTATTGCCAAAATATTATATTAGCTGTCCAAATTTTAAAGGTGAGATTTCGATTTACTTTTTAGAATGTGGTTGTAGGTTTTTATAAGGAGTGAGGTTCAAAATGATTGAGATGTTACTTGATAAAGATTTTTTTTCGTCTAGCGATCAAAATATCACCGTTGAGCCTCGGGCGCCTCAACCCGTCTACCCTGAACATACGCATAATTTTAATGAAATCGTTATTGTGACAAGTGGGTATGGAAAACATATTTTAAATGGGCGACTATTTGATTTATATCCAGGTATGATGTTTTATATTAAGGCTTCGGACTGCCATTTGTATGAGAACGTTAATAATCTACATTTGACCAATATTTTATTTAGGGATCCTGAGAATTTTCATTTTATTAATGGGATAAATCAGTTAATTCCAAATCCTGATCCAATTCATTCTCATTACTTTTTTGATAAAAAATCTGATGAAAATATTCAATCGATTATTAAGCAATTGACGCAAAATCAATCAAGTGCTGTACAGGAAAGTTTATTTTTACAATTACTACTTATTTTTAATAAGAATTTTTATGTCAATGAAGGTTCTGGATCATCTGATAATCGCGTTAAGCAGTTGTTGCGTTGGTTACAGATCAATTTTAAGGAACAAATTGATTGGGAACAGTTAACAGCACAATTTTCATTGTCATTGCGCTCTTTTCATAGGAAGATGAAAAATGAGATTGGCATCACGCCTCAAAAATATTTAATAAAGTTGCGGTTAGCTAATGCTTATACTCAGTTAATTTATAGCAATAAATCTATTACAACCATTGCGCAAGAATGTGGTTTTAATGATAGTGCTTATTTTTCTACCTGTTTTAAACAAGAATTTACGTTTTCGCCACAAGCATTACGTAATAACCCAGATAAAGGTTATCATTAGTTGTTTTACTAGTAAGTCAGGAACAGTTTATGGAAAGATGTTTGCGTTTATATAAACAAGATTATTTTATTTCAAAGATGAATACTGTTACTGTCGAAAAACGTGATCATCAACACCCTTTTCCTTTACATGATCACGATTTTTATGAAATTGTGATTGTTTGTTCAGGTAATGGGTTGCATTATTGGAATGATTATATTTATCCAATTACCAGTGGTGATATTTTATATATTAATCCCAAAGATGTGCATGGTTATGAGTCAGTTAATGATCTAAAATTGGATAATATTTTATATTTGAGAGAGTCACTTTTTTTATTATCGACTACCGAGTCTTATTTACCTAAAGTGACAGCCAAACATAATGAGCGTTCTTGGCGAATTCAACCTTCATACCTTAAACTTTTATCTCCTCTTATCGAAAAATTAGCTATCGAATCAAAGAAAAATAATTTAGCCTCCGTACATTTATCTGAGGCACTTTTTCTGCAATTAGTTATTTTGTTAGACCGGATAAAACAAGCACCAAAGGTAACGGAGCCGACTGCTACTCATCAGTTGGATTTATTGTTTACCGCACTTCATAATAGTATTGCAACGCCATTTAATGTTGATGTTTTTTGCAAGGAAAATCATATTGCAAGCCGTTCACTTAGTCGTTTATTTAAAAGCCAAACAGGGATGACCATTAGTGGTTATTTACAAAAAAGACGATTATGTGATGCCATGTCTTTACTTCGTAATACTAATTATTCGATTAGTATGATTGCTGCTGAGTGTGGTTACGATGATAGTAACTATTTTTCCTCAGTGTTTAAAAAGCAAACTAATCAAACGCCTTCAGAGTACCGGGCTAAATTTAATGATAAGAAGTGCTAGATGAAGGTAGATTAAAAATATATTCAATTTACTCTCTTTTATGCCTTAAAAGAGAGTAATGTTTTATTCTAAATAAAAGACTTCTGCTAATGATTCACTAATTGGGCTGTTGTCTGGGTTGCTTGGCATGATATCTTTCATAAACGCCCACCATTTTTGACAAGCTGCTGTTTTAGCTACTGCATCCCATCGCTCTTCTGATTCGATTTCAACATAAGCAAAAAGTAGACTTCTTTTGCTGTCTAAAAATATTGAGTAATTGTGAGCGCCATGGGCTTTTAGTTCTTTTACCAGCTCGGGAAAGATTTCGTCATGCCGTTTTTTATATTCAGCATGTTTGTCAGGATGGACCTGCATTATGCTTGCTTTTCTTATCATAATAGCTCCTTTTTAATGAATTAGGTTAAATTTGCATTTAACCTATTTCATTATCACGTGTACATTCAATTTTTATTGGTAAATAGAATGATATAGTTGCTCAATTTCTTTTACGTTAGTGTCACGCGGATTGCCTCCGGTACAAACATCACCAAAAGCAGCTTGAGCTAACGCAGGGATATCCTCAAGTTTTACGCCAATATCTTTTAATGTAGGAGGGATACCAACATCTACGTTAAGTTGTTTAACAGCATCGACAGCAGCTTTTCTTGCTTGTTCGATCGTCATTTGTTCTGTTTTAGCCACTCCCATCGCTTTAGCAATATCACGATATTTTTCACCAGTAAATTCAGCATTGTAAGCCATGATATGAGGTAAAAGTACCGCATTAGCTACACCGTGAGGAGTTCCATAAAATGCTCCAAGTGGGTGAGCCATTCCGTGAACTAAACCTAATCCCACATTTGAAAAGCCCATGCCAGCAATATATTGGCCTAATGCCATGTCTTGAGAACCTTTTGCAATCCCTTTTACTGAGTCACGTAATGAACGAGATATGACTTCTATTGCTTTAAGATGGAACATGTCTGATAGTTCCCAAGCGCCTTTGGTTATATAACCTTCAATGGCGTGAGTTAAGGCATCAACACCTGTTGCTGCTTTTAAACTCGCTGGCATACTTGTCATCATATCGGAATCTATGATTGCGACAACTGGAATATCGTGAGGGTCAACGCAGACAAATTTACGTTTTTTCTCTTCATCGGTAATGACGTAGTTAATGGTCACTTCAGCTGCTGTACCTGCTGTTGTAGGTATAGCGATTGTGGGTACTGCTGGTTTTTTCGTTGGCGCTACCCCTTCAAGACTACGAACATCAGAAAATTCTGGATTGTTGATGATAATACCGATCGCTTTTGCGGTATCTTGTGGTGAGCCACCACCAATTGCAATTAGGTAGTCGGCACCCGATTGTTTGAAGACTTCAACCCCTTTTTGAACAATACCAATAGTTGGATTTGGCATGACTTCATCAAATATTTGATAAGCAAAGCCATTGTCATCTAATAGTTTTGTTACTTTAGTTGCTACTTTGAATTTAATTAAATCTTTGTCAGTAACCACTAATGCTTTTTTAAAACCCCGTTTTTTTACTTCATCTACGATGTGGCTGATTGAACCAGCGCCAAAGTAAGATGTTTCATTTAGAATCATTCTATAAGCCATAATGTTTTCCTTTTAATTCGTCATGCCTAAACCAACAATGTTCGCTGCAACAATGATAACTAAGCAGCCAATACAAAGTATTCGTACTGGTTTTTTGCCAGTACCAAACCACTCTTTTAGTGCTAATCCAACAATACCACCACAAAGTACATAGAAACTCATATGTAACATCCAACTCATGAAACCATATTCAGTTGGAATATTTGCATGACCCCAAGCATAGAAGAAGAATTGGAAATACCACATTGCGCCACCTAAAATGGCAAATAGTATGTTGCTAATAAGTAGGGATTTGGCAACTGAGATATCTTTTTTAAATGAAAGTTCTTTTTTAGCGCAGAGTCGACTAATACAGAAACCTAGATTAATAATTGCACCACCACCCATAATAATGACATAGCTTGGGAGAGCTACGTATAGATGGTCTACGCCAAGTTCGGCAGCTTTTTCGTGCATTGGTACTGCTGCACTCATGGCAAATGACATACCAGCAGAGAAGATACCACACATGATGGCAAGAAGAAGTCCTTTCTTTAAATTAAAATCTTCAACTTGTACTCCGAGTGTTTTTTCTTTCAATAAACCCGCATAAGTTACGATAGCGACACCAATAACCGCAACAACGACACCTAATAATGTCATTTTTCCGCCAGTTGAAGCCAATAATTCACCAAATTTACCTTGTAGTATTGGCGTCATTAGCGTACCAACGATTAAGGTTATGCCAATCGCAATACCTATACCCATCGACATGCCTAAATAACGCATTGTTAATCCGTAACCAATGTTACCTACTCCCCACATGGCGCCAAATAAGAAAACTGGAATTAATATATCTGAACTAAACGATCCGTAATAAGACCAAAAGTCAGGCAATAAGAAGTAACTAATTGACCATGGCAATATGATCCATGAAAATAGTCCGGCTATTGACCACATGGTTTCCCATGACCAATTTTTTACTTTTTTAAGTGGTGCGTAAAAACACGCAGCAGAAGCGGCACCAACAAAGTGCCAAAATATGCCTAAAATAATTGAACTACCCATATATTTATCCTTATATTTTTGAAATATAATTTGATATTTTTTATTAGTAGCTTTTACTGTTTTAATGCTTCTTCCATTGGGTTCACATCAAAACGCTCAGCTAATAATCTGAACTCTTCCGTGGATATGGTTTGACGTTTTCCTCCCATTGATAGGACTTTTACAAGAACTTCTGCTGATTTTTCAGCTGTATCAATCAAGCCGAAAGCTTCATCTAACGTTGGTCCTGTTCCAAATACACCATGGAAAGCCCATAACACTAAACTATGTTTTGCCATCTGTTTTGCAGTGGCATAACCAATTTCGTCTTTACCTGGAACCATCCAAGGAACGACACCAACACCATCTGGAAATACAACTAAACATTCGGTACTCATTTCCCACAACAATCGCGTTATTACCGCAGTATCAAGTTCTAGGACATAAGTTAATGCAATTAAATTGGTCGCATGACAGTGCATGATCACGCGGTCTTTTCCTTGGCTTTGTTCGATTCTTACAATATGTGATTGCAGATGGGCAGCGAGCTCAGAAGTCGGTAATCCACCATTTATCAATCCCCACATGATGTAATAACCCTTGCCTTGTTCATCAATTTTGACAATGGCTAACGTATCAGCAGGATCTAAAATGACATTGCGGAAAAACTTACCTGATCCTGTAACAATAAAGTACTGGTTAGCAAGTTTAGTCACATCTTGTGTTAACGATACGTGACGGGGATTTTTATAAAAGTCACTTTGAAAAGAGACCACATCACTTTCAAGTAATCTTAAGCTGACATTACCACCATTACGCTCATCCCATCCTTTTAACCACATATCGTAAGTGGCTTTGATCATCCCTTTTACAAACCAAGAAGAAAGAATCTGTTGCATTTTGTTTTCCTTATGATCGTTTAGTTAAAACTGTTGTTTCATATTGACGAACTTCATCTAACCATCGGCTACCAACTGATGCGTCATTCAATAAACAGTACTGATCCCAAACTGCTTGCCAAGGTAATGATTTTTGTTCTTCGAGTAATGCTAGTCGTGAAGTAAAGTCACGATCGTGTTCATATTTTTTTAATTGTTCGGTAGGTTCTAATAGTGCTTTTAACAAGCATTTTTTCATGTTGCGAGTGCCAATTACCCAAGCGGCAATACGGTTTATAGAGGCATCAAAGAAATCTAAACCAATATGTACTCGGTCAAATAGTTTGTTTCGAATGATTTCGCTCGCGATATTTTGAGTTTCATCATCAAAGAGCACTACGTGATCACTATCCCAACGCACTGGACGGCTAACATGTAGTAAGAGATGTTCAACAAAAGGCATTACGGCAGAAATTTTGTCTGAAATGACTTCAGTTGGATGGAAATGTCCAGCATCTAAACATAGTGCAGTTTTACGTGATGTAGCATAAGCGAGATAGAATTCATTTGATCCAGCAGTATAAGATTCAAGACCAATACCAAATAATTTACTTTCGACTGCATCAATGTGATATTTTTGATCAATCTTTTCTCGAATAATTTCATCCAATGATTCAACTAAATGTTGTCTTGGTGCAAATTTATCGACAGTAATGTCTTTCATTCCATCTGGTAGCCAGATATTCATGACTGATGGTGTACCTAATTCTTTACCAAAATATTCTGATACCTTACGACAAGCTTTTCCGTGATCTATCCAGAATTGACGAATTTCTGGATTAACATGAGTAAGAGTGCCTTCGTTACTTAAAGGGTGTGAAAAATATGTTGGATTGAAATCTAGACCAATCTGATGTTTTTTAGCCCATTTGACCCAATTGGCAAAGTGTTCTGGTTTGACTTCATTACGATCGACTTTTTGATCTGATTCTAAATAAGAAGCATGTAGATTTAATCGTTTTGGTCCTGGTATAAGGCTAAAGGCTTTATCTAAATCTGATCTTAATTCATCTGCATTACGAGCTTTACCCGGATAATTACCTGTCGCTTGTATACCACCAGTTAATTCACCTTCTTGCTTTTCAAAACCAGCAACATCATCGCCTTGCCAGCAATGTACAGAAATCGGTAATTTTGCCATTGCTGCTATAGCAGCATCTGTATCCACACCGATTTCAGCAAATCTTGCTTTAGCGATCTGATAGGCATTTTCAATTGCGCTCATGAAATACTCCTTAATAAATATAAAATTTTTCTATAATTGGTTAATTACTTTTGGGTTGATAATATTTAGTGTCAAAATTCTGTGAAATGAGTTGTCTTAATGCGTTAACATCAGCAATTTCACCTAATGAAATTAACTGGTAACCCACATTGCCTAAGGCTGATGATTCAATGGGACCTGCGGTAACATTGACATTGCATAAGTCAGCACATAACTGGTTTAAAAAAGCATTTTGGCAACCACCACCGACAATATGTAATGTGTTAATTGGTTTACCACTTAGCATCGATAATTCGTTTAATACATCTCGATATAGATGTGCTAGGCTGTCAAAAATACATCTCACCAATTGAGGGAGATTTTTAGGAGCCTGACCAATGTTTTCTAAACATACCTGTTTGATGGTTTCTGTCATATCATCAGGATTTAGAAACCTTGGATCATTAGGATTAATGAGAAAAGCAAAAGGTTGCTCTTGTTTTGCCAATGTGATTAATTGATTGATATCTTTGACTTCGTGTTCAGAACAAACGCGTTGGAATAACCATAATCCCATGATGTTTTTTAACACTCGATAATTACCATCAACACCACCTTCATTGGTAATATTCGCTTTTAACGCTTCTTTTCCTGTGAAAGGTTGTTTAGATTCCAATCCCATAAGTGACCAAGTACCTGAACATAAATAAGCACTATGTTGGTCCATTAATGGCGCAGCAATAACAGCACTGGCAGTATCATGACTTGCAATTGCAATTACTGGAATACGATCTCCCTTGGCACTTTGCCAATATCCAACTTGGTTTCCGGGCATACAAATATCACCAAACCATTTACGTGGTATGCCTAGATAATCAAGTAGATCTTTGTCCCAAGTTTGAGTTGCAACATTAACAAGTTGGGTTGTGGTGGCATTGGTATATTCACGATTTAAAACACCGGTCAATCGATAAATTAGGTAATCAGGAATCATCACAAAATCAGATGCTTGTGACAGCCAAGATGGTGATTCAAGCATCATAGCTTTGAGTTGATAGAGTGTATTGAAGGTTAAGAATTGAATTCCGGTTTTTTGATAAATATTTTCTGTTCCAATTTCATCTTGTACCTTTGACATGATATTGTCAGTACGATGATCGCGATAAGAGTATGTCGGTCCGACGATTTGGCCTTGCTTGTCAAGTAATACATAATCAACGCCCCATGTATCTATACCAATACTATCGAGTTTGATTCCTTGTTGAATAATTTTGTTTAATCCATTTAAGATTTCTTGTTCTAAATAGTTCAAATCCCAACAAAAATTTTTACCATCACTTTTATACCCATTACTGAATCGGTGGATTTCTGTTAATGTGATTTTTTGAGATTGATAACTCGACAACATAACTCGGCCACTAGATGCACCTAAATCAATTGCAGCAATATATCTATCTGCCATTATAACTACCCTCAATTTTGCTAATGGGGATAGTCTAGAGAACTATTTTGATAGACACTTTTAATTGACTGCCATTGTTAGTGAAGTTTGGCAAAATTTTTAAAATGCTTGTGATCTTTGCCACAAAATATGAATTAAGTTGTGCTATTTATACTTTCAGAATAAATATTGATATAATGCATTATTTCGAAAATAATTTGAGAGCTATCTATGTTAAATCAGTTAAAAGCAATTATTCAGTATCTTCTTCCAAAACAATTATTAACTACCCTATTTGGTTGGTTAGCTAACAGACGTTTAGGAAAAGTCACTACATGGATGATTATCGGTTTTTGTAAATTATATAAAATCGATTTAAGTGAAGCTAAATTGACTGATGCTAAAGAGTACAAAACGTTCAATGACTTTTTCGCTCGTGAGCTAAAAGAAGATGCGCGAACAATCGATGATGCGGCAAATAGTATTGTAATGCCAGCAGATGGGGTAATTAGTCAATTTGGTAACATTCAAGATAATCTTATTTTGCAAGCTAAAGGACATTTTTATTCTTTAGAATCACTGCTTGCTTGTCATCCTGATATGATTAAGTTTTTTAAAAATGGATCTTTTGCAACTACCTATTTATCACCTAAAAACTACCATCGTTTTCATATGCCTTGTGATGGTATATTGCGTGAGATGATTTATGTTCCTGGCTCACTATTTTCAGTTAATAAAGCAACAACAGAAACTATTCCTAATATTTTTGCTCGAAATGAACGTGTAATTTGTCTATTTGAAACTGAATTTGGACCAATGGCACAAATTATGGTTGGGGCAACGATTGTAGGAAGTATTGAATTAAATTGGGAAGGCGTTATTACGCCTCCTCGTGACGGCATAATGAAACGTTGGACTTATTCTGGTCAGATTAAATTAGCGAAGGGTGAAGATATGGGTTGCTTTAAATTAGGTTCAACCGTTATTACGCTGTTTGCTTCAAATGCTGTTGAATTTGACAGCCATCTTAAACTTGGTGACGTTACTCGTGTAGGTCAAAAACTAGCTGAAAGGATCTAACTTTATGTTGATGCGTGGTTTTTTGGGTGGAATATTACTCCTTCTGTCTTGCTTTGCTTTTGCTGAAGAATCAATACCCAATATTGATAATGAAGATCAGCTTACCGAAGTTATTGCTAAGCTTAATGAAAAAAATGAAGATCTTCGTCAGAATATGGAGTATCAAAAAGCGCATTTAACCAGCATCATCAATGAACAAAATAATATTAATACCCAAATTTCCCATGTTCAAAATACGCTCGCAACCCTTGCTGAACAGGGCGAATGGTTAAGTTTTTCAACAGCATTAGGTGAAACCCTTCGCCAACAGTTATTACGATTACCTGAAAAACCTAAATCACAACCTCTTGATGCTGAAATCGCAGAAGCCAAAGTTCAGCAACTCAATTATTCAAATAACTTAGCTAGGCTAGATAGTTACCCTACGTTACCAAGTAATTTGAGTAATCTAAAATCAGCTAGTCAATATCGCCGTTTATTAAGAGAACAAAGTGAGCTCATCAAAACGTTGATTTCGGGTACTGATACCACGATTCTTGAACTAACTAAATTAAAAATATCGAATAAGCAACTAACCAATGCTATCGATGAGGTTAATGATGCTGCACACCGTTACTTTTTCTGGGTTGCTGACGTCAATCCCGTTTCATTAAGTTTTATTCTTGATTTAGCCAGAGATGTAGTTTATGTCACCGTTCAAATTGATACGCTGTCACAACTATATAATGCTGGTGTTGAAGTGCTTAGTGCGCCAAAACCACTGTTTTTCCTAGTATTATCTTTATTGTTTGTATTTGTACATTTCAAAATGCGAGGAAAATATAACGCTTTCTTGAATAAATCGGCGGCTCGGGTTGGTAAAGTCACCCAAGATAGTTATTCACTTACTTTGGAAGTGATTATTTTGTCATTAATTATGGCATTGCCGGTTCCTATTTTATGGGCTGCTTTAGGTTATGCTCTTCAAATTAACTGGGATTATCCTGTAGCCGTTGCTCTAGGCTATGGCGTTAATGCAGCTGCTCCAATTTTGTGGGTGTTTATTATCACCGCGCATTTTGCGTCTCAAAATGGGCTATTTATTACTCATTTTGGATGGTCAAAGAAAAATGTCCGTCAAGCTATGAAATATTATCAACTGTCGGTATGGGTGGTTATCCCTTTAGTAATGGTTGTAATGAGCTTTGATCAGTTTAACAATCGTCAATTTGCAGCAACTATCGGTCGTACCGCATTCATTATTCTCTGTTTTGCACTCGTATTTATGACTAATTCTATTCATCGCGCCGGAGTTCCACTTTATATCGATAAAAAAGGATCTGGCGATAATTTATTAAGTCATATTCTGTGGTTTGTGTTGTTGAGTGCACCATGGTTAGCAATTATTGCTGCTTGTTTGGGTTATTTATCGACAGCTGAAGTGTTATTAGGACGATTAGAAGCTTCGGTCATTATCTGGTTTGGCTTGTTAGTGGTCTATTTTATGATACGCCGTTGGATGTGGATACAAAAACGACGAATTGAATTTGAACGTACAAAACAACGTCGATTAGAACGTATGCAGCGCGCTAAAGGAATTGAAGAAGATCTCACCCCATTAAATGATAATATGGATGAACCTATTATCGACTTAGATGTGATCAGTGCCCAATCATTACAACTAGTCAGGTCAATTATTATGCTAATTGCTTTAATTAGTATGATTTTACTTTGGTCTGAACTTCATTCCGCTTTTGCCTTTATGAATAATATCAAGCTATGGGGAACAAGTACCATTATTAATGGCAACGAAATTGAACAACATATTACCCTAGGTGCTGTCTGTATCGCGATCTTGGTTATGACCATTACTGTTCAGTTAGTAAAAAACTTACCGGCGCTGCTTGAGTTAGGCATTTTACAACATTTAGACCTCGCACCCGGCACTGGATATGCCATTTCAACCGTATCAAAATATATTATTTTGATGGTTGGTTGTATGATTGCTTTTTCATTTATCGGGATTGATTGGTCTAAGATTCAGTGGTTAATAGCGGCATTAGGTGTTGGTTTAGGATTTGGTTTACAAGAGATTTTTGCTAACTTTATTTCTGGCTTAATTATTCTGTTTGAAAAGCCGGTAAGAATTGGCGATACCGTAACTATTCGTGATTTAACAGGTAACATTACCAAAATTAATACTCGTGCAATAACAATTGTTGATTGGGATCGTAAAGAAATTGTTATGCCAAATAAGGCTTTTATTACTGAACAATTGGTCAACTGGTCTTTATCTGACTCAATTACTCGTATTGTGTTAACTATACCCGCTACGATTGATGCCGATAGTGAACTGGTTATGAAGCTTTTACAACAAGTTTCAGAGGAGTGTGAATTTGTTCTTAACGATCCTGAACCGCAAGTTTTTTTAGTGGATATTCAAGAAGGTATTCAATTATTTGAGCTACGTGTTTTTGCAGCTGAAATGGGACATCGTATGAAATTACGTAGCTCAATACAAAAATTGATTCTTGAAGCTTATCGCCAACATAATTTGACATTGCCATTCCCACCTTTACAAACCAATTTAGAAGCGCTTGGTCGCAAAAGTGGGCGTCGTAGTTATACAATTGGTACCATTTAACCAAACAAGGTTTCTAACCATGGCACCCCAAATGCACCGGGTGCCAATAAAACAAATGCCCAGATTGGTGCTGAAGCAATATTGGCGATATTGAATTTTGCTGCTGGCATATGCATTGTTCCTGCAATTAATGGAACGATTGCACGCAATGGCCCAAAGAATCGACCAATAAACACGCCGAAAGTACCGTATCGCTGGAAAAATTGTTCAGCACGAAATATCATTTTTGGGTATTTATTTAAAGGCCATGAAGAGATTACCTGTTGGTGATAATGTTTACCTAACCAATAAGAGATAAAATCACCTACAATGGCACCTAATGATGCCGATATCAAAACAGGAACAAACGAGATCACCCCTGTTCCCACTAATGCTCCTGCACCTAATAAAATTGCTGTAGCAGGTACCAGCAATGAAATAATCGCTAATGACTCGCCAAACGCTAATATGAAAATAATTGGCAATGCCCAAATTTGATGATGCTCAATAAATTGCATAATAGTATGCGTAATCTCATTTAATGACATAATTTTTTAGCTTCTATTTTTTTAGAATAACTCATTTTAACACAACAAAAGCAGTATAGTTCGACTAATCATTGGTAGAAGCTAACAAAAGTAATAAGTTAAATGACAGGCTTTTTATTGATATCAACCTCAGTTATTATAATTGGAATTAAATTGCTAATAATGATGAGACATACCATGACAGTAGGCATTGAAAAATGTAATGTGAATAAATTTAAACAAGGTCAATTACAACCATTGCAAGAAGATACTGTCGCAATTGAAAAACCTGTTGCGCTTATTTATAACGGTATTTCTCACATGGTAATGATGGCAACACCCAAAGATCTTAATTATTTTGCTATTGGCTTTTCATTAACAGAAAAAATCATCGAGTCTGTTGATGAAATTTATGGTATTGAGATCATCGATACTAAGCAAGGCATTGAAGTCCATATTGAGCTATCTTCACGACGTTTTATGCAATTAAAAGAAAAACGTCGAAATTTAACTGGTAGAAGTGGCTGTGGAATTTGTGGTACCGAACAGATAGAGCAAGTTTGCCAGTTTATTCCCCCCCTTTCTTTAAACGATAAAATTCATCTTTCTGATTTTGAACAGTCCCTTAATTATCTGAAGAAGGTTCAAACTGTGGGCAGCCAAACTGGTTGTACTCATGCTGCGGTATGGTTAGATTTAAACGGTAATTTTATTGTTGGATTTGAAGATGTGGGTAGGCATGTCGCTTTAGATAAGCTATTAGGCTATCGTGCCACATTTCTACGAAAACATAATGAAAATTTAAAAGGGGTAATTCTTGTTTCAAGTCGGGCAAGTTATGAAATGGTACAAAAAACAGCCCGTTGTGGAGTCGAGATCCTTTTTGCCGTTTCAGCAGCAACTTCTATGGCGATTGAACAAGCTAAACAGTGTCAGTTAACATTAGTTGGATTTTTTAGAGATACTCAAGGTGTTATTTATTCGACTAAAGAACGTATTCTCAAATAATATGCAGTTTTTATTTAAATTAATTAAAAATTAATCGATATTAATTATCATAATAAAAACAATATATTAACTTTTTTATACGAAGATATCTCATCCCACGTCTTTCTTTATTGGTCGAAGACCATCATAATATACGCTAAAAATAAAAATGACTTTGTTTTTATTATAGATTACGTGAACTTTTTCTATTTATGATTTTGATCACACAGTTTTATCAATTAAGTATCTACTAAAATTTGAAAGGATAGTGTTATGCATCAAACAGCAGATATTCAACAAGCAGTTAACTATATTCAACAACACACAGACAAAAAACCAACAATCGGGATTATACTTGGATCAGGTTTAGGTCCTTTTGCCGATACTCTTGAAGATGCCGTCCATATTCCTTATGACAATATCCCTCACTTTGCTAAATCTGCTGCTGTTGGCCATGCAAATGAATTAGTGATTGGTAAATGCGGTGATAAGACTGTTGTCGCAATGAAAGGCCGTTTTCATTACTATGAAGGTTTTTCATTAGATCAAGTTACCTTCCCTGTGCGTGTAATGAAAATGCTAGGCGTTGAAAAACTAATCATTACCAATGCTTGTGGCGCAGTCAATACTAGCTTTAAGCCAGGGGATTTAATGATAATCACTGATCACATTAACTTAACAGCTAATAATCCATTAATGGGGCCAAATAATCCTGAATTAGGGGTTCGCTTTTTGGATGTAAGCGAAGTTTATAATAAGCAATTAAGAGCAACAGTTAGCGAAGTAGCCAAGGAACTAAATATCGCATTACAACAAGGTGTTTATGCTTGGTGGACAGGCCCAACTTATGAAACCCCAGCAGAAATCAGAATGATCCGTACCCTTGGTGCTGATGCGGTTGGTATGTCTACGGTTCCTGAAGCAATTATTGCTCATCACTCTGGCATTAAAACTATCGGTATTTCATGTTTAACTAATATGGCTTGTGGCATTTTAGATCAACCTTTAGGGCATGAAGAAGTGATTGAAACAGCTGAACGCGTTAAATCAACTTTCTTACAATTGATAACTAAAACAATTGCGCGTTTTTAATTTGTATAATTTCACATCAGCAGTTCACTTTATTTTGGATATAAATAATGAACATGAAGCATAGATTACAAGTAATGATGTTTTTCCAATATTTTATTTGGGGAAGCTGGTTGACAACTTTTGGTATTTATTTAATCAATACGTTGCATTTCTCTGGTGCAGAAGTCGGTCTGGTTTATAGCACTAAAGGCTTTGCGGCATTATTTATGCCGTTTATTATTGGAATAATTGCGGATAAATTTATTCCACCAAAATACTTATTTATGCTTTGCCATACTGTTTGTGCTATTGCACTATTTTATGCGGCAACCGCAACAACACCAATTCAACTTTATTGGTTGATGCTTATCAATGCAATGGCTTTTATGCCAACAATTGCATTATCTAATTCAATTAGTTATCACTGTTTAGATAAAAGCAATTTAGACTCTGTTACCGTTTTTCCAAAAATTCGTGTTTTTGGAACAATAGGCTTTATTATTGCTATGTGGACAATCAGTTTACTAAAATTCGATATTAGTAATGATCAGCTCTATATTGCTTGTGGTGCGTCTGTGATTTTGGTCATCTACAGTGCGACTTTACCTGATATTAAAGTCATCGCGAATCAACAACAATCATGGATTTCACGCCTTGGCTTAGATGCGTTTGTATTATTGAAAAACCCAGTAATGTCGATATTTTTTCTCTTTTCGATGCTATTAGGGGCTATATTACAAATCACCAACACCTTCGGCGGAGCATTTTTGAAAGATTTTGGTAGAATTCCAGAATTTCAAGATAGCGTGATTGTACAACATCCAGCAATATTATTATCAGTGTCACAAATGGCTGAAGTTGCCTTCATTTTGACGATCCCATTTTTTCTCAAGAAATTTGGAATCAAAAAAGTCATAATAATCAGCTTAATCGCTTGGACACTTAGATTTGGCTTTTTTGCCTATGGTGATCCAACGCCATTTGGTTTTGTATTATTGATGTTATCAATGATTGTATATGGTTGTGCTTTTGACTTCTTTAATATTTCAGGCTCTATCTTTATTGAGAAAGAAGTTAACTCTAATATACGTGCGAGTGCCCAAGGGCTATTTATGACGATGGTTAATGGTATTGGTGCGATTATAGGTTCTTTTATCAGTGGTTTTGTCGTTGATATCAATACTCATGATGGATTAAAAGATTGGCACTCAATATGGTTAATTTTTGCGGCTTACGCATTAATTTTAGGTTTTGTTTTTTATTTTACCTTTAATTATAAACAATCTGCGAAGTAACATCTTATCAATATAAATAAGGGATACATCGTCCCTTATTTATCCTCTGTTTTTTTTGAGTATTACCATACCGTAAAAAATAGTGACATAAAGCCGCAAGATATAGCTTGTCGGCTATGATTGTTTTATGCGCCAATTATTGGCGATAAATATAGTTTTAAAAGTAATGAGATTTTAGTATGAAAGAAAAATTTTTTGGTGGTTTATTAGTTTTTTTAGGTGCGTGTAGTTTTGGCGTTCTCTCTTCTATTGTAAAAACCGCTTATCAATCAGGTTATACCCTAGGACAAGTTACTGGTGTTCAATGTTTTTTAGGTATGTTGATATTATGGGGGATCCATCTGATTGTAAAAACGCTCAAACAACCAAAGATTAAAAATAAAAAAAAATTAACCCCAAAATGGAAAGTATGTGCAGTAGGTATATTTCCCGGATTAGTGGGTATTTGCTATTATCAATGTGTACAGTTGGTGCCAGCATCAATTGCGATTATTTTGCTTATGCAATACTTATGGATTAGTGTCATTATTGATTTTGTTATTTTTAAAAATAAACCTTCACCACTTCAATTAGTCACAGTCGTTATCATAATTGTTGGTAGTTGTTTTGCTGCGGGTCTTTTCAATCAAGCTATTGAATTAAATTTAACAGGTTGTTTATTTGGTTTTCTAGCAGCGCTTATGTATTCGCTTTTTATTACAACTAGTAGCAATATCGGCAATGAATTACCAAAATTAGAGAAAAGTGCCTTGATGATAACCGGTGCTTGTATTGTGACTTTCTGTATTTTTCCGCCACTATTTTTCTTTGAACTCAGTATTGACGATAAAATTTATCAACTCGGATTTTTATTGGCCTTATTAGGTACGGTCTTACCCCCTTTTCTATTTTCAGTCGGTATGCCTAAAATCGGCATTTCGCTGAGTGCGATTTTATCCGCTGCAGAACTGCCTGTAGCTGTAACCTGCTCTTATTTTTATTTAAAAGAATCGGTCTATTTGAATCAATGGATTGGAGTAGTGATTATTTTGTTTGCAATCGCCTTACCAAATCTAAAACATTTAAAGAAATAATATTCAATAAATTAAGTGTGGTTATCCACACTTAATTATCTTCAAACAGATCTTGTACTTAACTTTTTAACCAATAGTCTAAATATTCTTTACAGGATTCTTTTGTTACTCACAAATATTATAACGTTAAGCATAGGCTGATTTTATCTATCGTGGAGATACAATAAGTTGCCCTGATCCCCACTATTTTATCCTGAAGAATATTTGACGTGATAACAATTAGTATATTGTAATAATTTTGAGCTCAAAATCGCTCGAGTGAAAAGAGCAAAAAAAAATAATCAGAATGCCAATAATATTTTTCACCGTTATTCTGCCCATTAAAATAATGAAATGTTTAAATAATCTCGCTAAATTAAATTAACAATATATCATTTATCAAATACTGGACAAAAATATAAAAAAATACTAGTATTTAATAACCTGAAAAACAGTAATGTTATTGATAAAATAGTTTATGTTTTTTAAGGTATTTTTTACATCTTTAAAATAAAGTCTTTACCGAGGTTGATACATTTTGTTATTTGGTTTATTTAGTTAAATAAAGTAGAAATGAAGTAATATTATCTTTTGGTATTTAAAAATTTATTGATCGTCCCAATATAAAGTAATATATTTTTATCTTAAAAATATTTTGCATCACCAAGAGTTAATTATTTTCTAAAAATATTTTCTAGTAGAGTAATAACGAAAGAGTTTAAGTCCGATATACGATAAATTAGTAGTTGAGTTTATCCCTTTTATTGCAAACATTTTCAAGAAGATTTGATACTTCTTAAATGGACTTATATCAACCAATGATTGGATTGAGGTATCAATATGCCCCCTAATCTATATTCTAAGACAAATATTTTATCAAGATGAATAGCTTGACTGAGTGATAAATGTTTAGTTATAAGAAGTCTTATTTATTTTAATCCAGATAGAGTTTATTTAGTTAATCTTTGATTTGTAGATCATAATTGGTATTTTTTTAATTAGTTTTTTCAAAATATTATGGAGGGTACTGAAAAAATAGCCGGTTTAAATAAGCTAGTAATTAGTCTGATAGGCTTATAGTAATCGTATGGTCTTTTTTGTAAAAAAACCACAAGTTTTAATAGTCAGTAGTAAATAGCAGTATTTTAAAAATCTTAATTGATTTTTATTTATAAACATAAAGTTATACAGATATACAGATATACCTTGGCAATGAGTGTTTATTATCAAATTTATTGTTCTATTTTTACCCTGAATTAAAAAGGAAGTTACAGAATGAAGACATATAAAAAGCCATTATTTACCTTAGTGCACAGTAATGATGCTATTCCTGAACACAAAACTTTAGCTTATTTAGATTCAACATTAAATGATTATACCGATCACATCGACGAAATTATTGGTTTACGTATCAAGGAGTTAAAGCTACACCATTCTGAATACAGGGAACATCATAATGACACTAATAAGAAATCAGGTTTTTCATTTATTTTCCCTGAAATATTTGAATCAGAACACCATAAAAAACAGATTGGCATGTTAAAAGAAGAGATGTTAATTGCCAAAGAGTCCAATAAAGTTATGGAATTACTTAGTGATCGTTTAAAAGAATTTGCCAAATTTTACCCAGAAATACAACTTAATTTAAATAATGTTCAACTATTACCAACTAAATTTAAAGAGTACCTTTTTGCTCCACCTTTAGTCTTAACCGAAGATAATGCAATTATGCTTTGGGATGACTAGAAAAAAACTTAACAATAATTAATAAGCTAAAAATCTACAGTAGTAACATACTGTAGATTTTTTTTATTTATAGTTTTATATATTAACTATTAAATGCGCTTTCTCCGTGACTGTTAATATCAAGTCCTTCACGTTCATATTCTTCTGAAACACGTAAACCAACTGTAATATCAGCGATTTTATAAGCAATGAAGGCAATAATTGCAGTCCAAATTACACAGGTAATCACACTCATTAATTGTATGCCAACTTGACTAGCCATAGTAACGCCTTCGGCAAAGCCTATACCACCCAGTGATTCGGAGGTAAATACTCCAGTTAATATACAGCCAACAATACCACACACGCCATGAACGCCAAATACGTCGCAAGTATCATCTACTTTTAAGACTCTTTTTAAAGATGATACGCCCCATACTCCTGCAAAACCACAAGCAAGCCCAATTAACATTGCTCCACCAACACCAACAAAGCCAGCAGCAGGTGTTACACCAACTAATCCAGCTATTACACCCGATGCAGCACCTAAACATGATGGTTTGCCACGTAGTATCCATTCGGCAATGGTCCAGGCGAGTACGGCTGCGGCTGTTGCAGCTACGGTATTGATGAAGGCTAGTCCAGCGATTTCGTCAGCGTGTGTTGATGATCCTGCATTGAATCCAAACCAACCAATATATAATATTGCGGCCCCTAAATAAACATAAGGTAGGTTGAATGGTTTTAATGGTTCACGGTTATAGCCAATACGGCTTTTAAGCATATAAGCACCTAATAGACCGGCAACAGCTGCATTGATGTGCACAACGGTTCCGCCAGCGAAATCCAATGCACCTTCATCACCAAGGATACCACCACCCCATACCATATGTGCCATTGGAATATAGGAAAAAGTAAACCATAACACCATAAAGATAAGGACAGCTGAAAAACGGACTCTTTCAGCAAACGCACCTAAGATCAAACAACAAGTAATACAAGCAAATGAACCTTGGAATGCAATCCAAATTAGTTCGTAAATCGAACCTGAAATATCAGTAATACCAACATTAACCAATAAGAATTGCTCAAAATTGCCGAAAAACCAGTTACCTTCACCAAATGCTAATGAATACCCATAAGTAATCCATAATACAGCAATTAAAGAAAAGGTGACTAAGACTTGCGATAACATGGATAGCACATTTTTAGATCGTAATAATCCGCCATAAAAAAATGCGATACCAGGCACAGACATAAATAACACTAATGCAGTACAAATCATCATAAAACCATTATCGGCTTTATCCGCAATTTCCACTTCGTCGGCAAAGACTGGACTGGCTAAAACTAAACTTAAAGAGAGAATAATTTTCTTCAACATAATGATATCCTTATTGATAGTTATAGTGCTGACTCATCAGTCTCGCCGGTACGAATTCGAACTACGTGTTCTAATGGCGTAACAAATATTTTGCCATCGCCTATTTTTCCGGTATACGCAGCTTTTGTAATGGTGTTAATGACTTCATCAAGTAATTCATCGCTAATGGCTAACTCTATTTTTACTTTTGGTAAAAAGTTAACATTGTATTCAGCGCCTCGGTACAGTTCGGCGTGACCTTTTTGTCGGCCAAAACCTTTAACTTCAGTAACAGTTAAACCAGTAACACCTATATTGGATAGTGATTCCCTAACCTCTTCTAATTTAAAAGGCTTAATAACTACAGTGACAAATTTCATCCATTACTCCTTATAACTATTAATCTTATTAAAGTTAATGCAAAGGGCGTGCCAAAAATTAAAAAGAGGGTGATTAATATTGTGAAATACTTAAAATGAGTAAAGGTTATTAGTTGCTATTTAAAAAAAAGTTGAGGAACGGGGTTTTTGAAGCGAAAAATAGTCTCATTGTCGCACTAATATGGTGCTTGTGCTTATTTTTGGTGCTGTTTTAAATGTGCCAAATTAGAATGTTACCATTAATTTTCGATACTCATCATAAGCAAAATGGTCGGTCATACCGCTGATATAATCCTGAATTAAACGACAACGATAGTAAAATTCCCAACAATCAAAGTGTTGATTGCCTATCTGCTCAAGTGCTTGTTGATAAGCTACGCAATGTTTTGCTGATAGTTTGTGATACAACCGAGTTTCGATAGGATATTTTTTGTGATTACCTGTTTTGACTAATTTTATAAAATCATCAGTAGGCATAGCTAAAAGTGGGCTGTAGATCTCTAGCAATCCAGTAATGATTCGGTAACCTTGCAGTTCGATATTTTCAACCGTTTCATGGTTAAAGATGTGTTCAAAGCCAACTGTTTTGAAGATACTAAGCAATTTATATTCCGCACCATGATCTTCAAGTAGAGCATGATTAAAGGAACCATGATAAATTGCTTCGATGTTTTCGATAAATCGTTCAGCTGCATGAGGTACGAGTTGACCAATGGTATTTACACGCAAATACATAAAAAACTGGTCGATACCTATCGCTTCAAATTCATTCTTTTTCAAATTTTCATAAGGGCGATTCACAACTTCATCAAATAAATCACCTTTTTTAACGGGTCCCCATGCTTCTTTTAAATAATGATAAAGCTGCTGAACAGTTAAAATTTTCTTTTCTACAGCATCTTCAAGATCGGCGATACAGTAGGAAATATCATCTGCTGCTTCCATAATATAAGTGAGCGGATAACGATGGAAAGGTTGGATATCAAGTTGTTCCGAAAGTGTTTTAATAAAAGACTCTTCGGATAGATAATACCCTGGTTTTTTCATTAAGTAATTAAATTCATCAGGTATAGGATCAGACCAATAAGCTGGTTTCGAATATTTAAGAATTGACGCAATTTGCGAGTAAGTTAAATTAAGTCGTAAAATCGTATGAACTAATCGAATTGCTTGTGCATTACCCTCAAAATTAGAGAGATCTTGGCGTATTTTTAATTTTAATGATTGAGTTGATTTATCATCAGTATCCTGAATATTAAGCACTGAGTAGCATGACGTTTTATCTATACCTAAACGCATACCAAACCAATGATTGATTGCCGCTTCACCAAAGTGACCAAATGGTGGATTACCTATATCATGCATTAAGCAAGCCATTTCAACTAGGCTTTCAATTGACATAACTGAATTTTCAAGGCCAAAAGCCTTTAATTGTCCAGATTTATTAAGTCGATAAATAATCTCTTTTACAATATAACGACCAACTTGTTGTACTTCCAGTGAATGAGTAAGGCGTGTTCGAACGACAGAATTACGCTCTAATGGAAATACTTGTGTTTTTTGTTGTAAACGCCTAATGGCAGCAGAATTAAGGATGCGACCACGATCACTTTCGAAAAAGCGTAAAACCGAGTAATCATCAAATGCTTCACGCGGTTTACTTGCATATCGCTGATAATTAATTTTTTTACTAAAGTCGATCATATCGCAGTCCCTTGATTTAATCAGCTATAATTTTTGTTTTGCCCATGCTATTGGTTGACTATATTCCGCTGGTAATAAAAAGGATAATTGGTTTAATACTTCAATTAATTTTGGGCTATCGTTATGAGTTAGGTTGATGTGTCCAACTTTTCGCCCTGCTCTTACTTCTTTTTCATACCAGTGTAGATGCGCTAAATCAACTGATAACCATTTGAGATTAAAATCTGTTCCAATCAAATTCACCATGACCGATGGGCAAAAAACATCCGGTTTAGGCATTGGTAGTCCTAAAATTGCCCTTAAGTGTAATTCGAATTGGCTAATAGATGCCCCATTTTGGGTCCAATGTCCGCTATTATGTACTCTTGGCGCTAATTCATTAATTAGTAAGTTATCCCCAATAACAAAACATTCCATCGCCATAACGCCTACATAATTGAGTTTATGCATGATGCTTGAAAGCATCTGTTCAGCTTTATTCTGCAATGTATTACTTTTACTAGGAATGGCAACACTCATTTTTAAAATGCCATCTTGATGGAGATTATTTGTTAAGGGATAAAAGACAGTTTCGCCTTTAGCATTTCTGGCACCAACTAGTGATAGCTCTTCTTCAAAAGGAATGGCTTGTTCAACAATAGCATGTTGATAAACATCGTCTGGAATCGAATCGTGAGCAGTTATGCGCCATTGGCCTCGACCATCATAGCCACCTGTTCGACGTTTAACGATTAATAAATCACCCAAATTTTTATATAAATTCGGCCAATCATCTTCATTATTAAGCGGGTACCATTTAGCCGTAGGTAAATTAAGCTCATCAAGTAACTGCTTTTGACTTAAACGATCTGCTATTATTGGAAATACATCTCGATTAATGAAGTGGGGGTGGCTCGCTAAGAGTTGAGTAAACGTTGTTTCGGGCCAACGCTCAATTTCAGCAGTAATGACTGAACTTTGGTAAGGGATGGTTGCAGGATCAACATCCAAGCCAACTGGATAGACATGGATTCCTAAAGGTTCACCAGCCTGTCTAAGCATTCGTCCTAGCTGGCCATTTCCTAAAACACAAACAGATTGCATTGTCATATTAAATATCGACTCTCGGATCAGGATTATTCAAAACTTCATCAGTTTGACTCAATCGCCAATTTGATAAACGTAGATAGATCTCTGGGTTATGCAATGCCAGAATTTGTGCAGCTAATAAAGCTGCATTTGCCGCTCCAGCTTTACCTATAGCTAAAGTTCCAACAGGAATACCTTTAGGCATTTGTACGATAGAATAAAGGCTGTCAATACCACTAAGCGCTGCACTTTGAACTGGAACACCTAACACTGGTACTAGTGTTTTCGCCGCTAACATACCAGGTAAATGCGCAGCCCCACCTGCTCCAGCTATGATCACATCAAAACCTCGTGATTTGGCATTTTGCGCAAATTCAAACAATTTATCAGGTGTTCGGTGTGCAGAAACAATTTCGACATGATAAGCAATGGTTAAAGTATCTAAGATATCCGCAGCATGTTGCATGGTACTCCAATCACTTTTCGAGCCCATTACAATGGCAATTTTAGGTTGAGTATGCATAAACGTTTATAGGAAGATATAAAATATTAAGTGTTCAAAGTATACACTAAAATTAAATGAATGGGCTAGCAAGAAGTAAGGTTGATTATCAATAAGTTAAATTATCAGATTGAGAATATCCGCCAAGATTATGACGGATAATTATCTGTATATTACGGACTCACTGCCGCAACAATTTTTATTTCAATTAAATACTCTTTTTTCATTAACCCTGCATTAACGGTACAACGAACAGGCGCTTTTCCTTTTGCTACCCATTCGTCCCATGCTTTGTTCATGGCAGAAAAATCGTTTTTGTTTACTAAAAATAGTGTCGCATCAAGAATGCGAGTTTTATCACTATTTGCTCTAGCCAAGATGTGATCTATTTCAGCTAATGCACTTTTAGTTTGTATATAAGCATCATCACTCAAATCAGTTGGAACACTAGTATAGTAAATTACATTGTTATGAATTACTGCTTCTGACCACCTTTCCGCAGGATCTATTCGTGTTATTGTCATTATATTTTCCTTAAAGACTATTTATTAAGATACCTTTATAAAATCCGAACGCAATTTTTTAATCTCATCACGTAATACACCTGCTTTTTCAAATTCAAGATTCTGAGCAGCTTCGTACATCATGGCTTCAAGTTCTTTAACTCTTGCCTGAACTTCTTTTATTGAAACATAATTATACTGACCACCTTGTTCAAATGCTTGAATTTTAGCCGTTGATTTTTTAGTGCTTAAACCTGCATCTAAGATATCTTTGATTTCTTTACGCACTGATTTTGGTGTAATTCCATGTTCCTGATTGAAATCTTCCTGTTTTTTACGACGCCTTGCAGTTTCATCAATAGTGAGTTGCATTGCTGGCGTAATTTTATCAGCATATAATATTGCTTTACCATTAACATTTCGAGCTGCGCGTCCCACGGTCTGAATTAATGAGCTTTCTGAACGTAGAAATCCTTCTCGGTCAGCATCTAAAATTGCGACTAATGATACTTCTGGGATATCTAATCCTTCTCGAAGTAAGTTAATACCAACTAATACATCAATCTTACCTAAACGCAAGTCGCGAATAATTTCCATTCGTTCAACAGTGTTAATATCAGAATGCAAATATTTAACATTGACATTATGTTCTGATAAATAGTCTGTCAAATTCTCAGCCATTCGCTTAGTCAATGTTGTCACAAGAACGCGTTCGTCTTGGTTTATGCGTAATTTAATTTCAGACAAAAGATCATCAACTTGAGTAGCCACAGGCCTAACTTCGATGATTGGATCTAATAATCCTGTAGGTCTTACCACTTGTTCGATGATTTCACCTGCTGATTTTTCAATTTCATATTTAGCAGGTGTTGCCGAAACATAAATTGTTTGTGGCATGATATTTTCAAATTCTGTAAATTTTAATGGTCTATTATCTAAAGCCGAAGGTAATCGAAAACCGTATTCAACCAGATTAAGTTTTCGCGATCTATCACCATTATACATTGCACCCAATTGTGGGATTGCTACATGCGATTCATCAATAAACAATAAGCCATCAGCAGGTAAATAATCAAATAGTGTTGCTGGCGGATCGCCGGCATTTCGTCCTGCTAAATAACGAGAATAGTTTTCTATCCCAGAACAATAACCAAGCTCTGTCATCATCTCAATATCAAATAGTGTGCGTTGAGTTAATCGTTGCTCTTCTAGTAGACGATTATTGTCCAACAATACTCTTTGGCGTTCTTGAAGCTCTTGCTTAATTTCAACAATTGCGTCATCCATGATATTTCTTGGTGTGACATAGTGTGTTTTTGGATAAATAGTAATACGTGGTACTTCATTAATTGCATTACCTGTTAATGGATCAAATATGACTATTCTTTCAACTTCATCATCAAAAAGCTCAACACGCACTGCATGTTCATCTGAATCAGCTGGAAATATATCAATCACATCGCCACGAACACGAAAAGTACCGCGACTAAAGCCAATTTCATTACGTGTATATTGTAATTCTGCTAAGCGCGTTAATACTGCGCGTTGGTCAGTAATCGTCCCTCTTGCCAAATGTAATATCATTGACATGTAAGTTTCAGGTGCACCTAAACCATAAATAGCCGATACCGAAGCAACGATAACAACATCACGGCGTTCTAATAATGATTTGGTTGCCGATAGTCTCATTTGTTCAATGTGCTCGTTAATCGATGCATCTTTCTCTATAAATGTGTCTGTAGACGGAACATAAGATTCTGGCTGATAATAATCATAATAAGAGACGAAATATTCCACCGCATTATCCGGAAAGAACGCTTTCATTTCACCATATAGTTGAGCAGCCAAAGTCTTATTAGGCGCTAAAATAATTGTTGGGCGATTATGCTTTGCAATAACATTAGCCATGGTAAAAGTTTTACCAGATCCTGTTACTCCTAATAATGTTTGATGCGCAATTCCATCATCAAGATTTTGATTTATACGATCAATTGCTACCGGCTGATCACCTGCTGGTTTAAAATCAGAACATAGTTTAAATTTTCTCATTACATCGCAACCTAAAATTTCACCTATTAATAAAAATTATCCCCAAAAACACTTGACCTTTAAAAATGTTATATTTTTTGTTCAGTTAAGTTAAAAGTTTGTTAAGACATTATTAAAACTATACCTTGATTTATCGTAATGCTATGATTAATAATAATTATTAAAATCATGGCTAAGTTGTAATCAAATTAAATAAAAACCTGATAGACATTGAAGTTAGCACACTTTTCAATTAACTATTCACAGACTTATCCACAGGTAACGGGGATAACTTGCTAAGTATAATCAATATAGACTTTTTTGAATTTTTAGCTTAAAAAAACGCCACTAAAAAAAAGTTTTTTTATTGATTATTTCTATTTTTAAGTCTCATTTTAATAGTTTATAACTAATCCATTATTTGATACGCTCAATTTTATATTGATAGCCAACAGTATCATTTGGCACAAAAGTTAATCGATGAGTGATGCATTTTGGTGCATCTTCTGCATGATGTGAAACAAACAATAATTGTGTACGACCTTTATCGATTAAATTATCAATCCAATTTTTTACTAGTTCTCTATTTAGATGATCCAGTCCTTGTAGCGGTTCATCTAAGATAAGTAATGTTGGATGTTTCACTAAAGCTCTCGCTATCAATACTAATCGCTGTTGTCCCCAAGATAATGATTGAAAGGGTTTATCGGCTAAACCAGTCAAATCTAGTAATTGTAACCATTGCTTAACTAACTTTGCTTGTTTATCACTAATCGCTTGGTAGACCCCAATTGAATCAAAGTACCCCGATACCAATACATTTTCCACACTTAAGCTAACTCGATAGTCAAGGTGAAAACTACTACTGACATAACCAATATGACGTTTAATATCCCATATTGTTTCGCCAGACCCTCGTTTTCGCCCAAATAGCGTCAAATCATTACTATAACCCTGAGGATGATCGCCAGTTATTAGACTTAATAATGTCGATTTACCTGCACCATTTGGACCAATGATCTGCCAATTTTCATTCGCTTTTACCAACAAACTAAGTCCATTAATAATTGACTTTCCATCATATTGAACATGACCATTATTTAATATAATACGGTCTAATGTATCGGGTAGTTGAATGGGTGTTTCATCCGGTTCGGGTAAAGTAAAGTTTGATAGCTGTTCTAAATTCGCAAGTTGCTTGATGGCTACGTCATTTAATATGGTGTCTTTGGGACCAAATTTCAATAGCTGGCAGTTAGCAAGTATTCCAATATTTTTTACAAATATTGGGATTTCATTAAAACGATTCAACACCATTACAATCGTAATATTTTTTTCAGCGAGTTGTTTAAGTTTTTCAGCTAGGTTTGCTCGAGATGCAACATCTAAACCATCAAACGGTTCATCTAAAATTAGCAGTTCCGGTCGACTCATTAATGTGCGACATATCAATGTTTTGCGTGTTTCACCGGTTGAGAGATATTTAAAGCGACGATCTAACAGATGTTCAATACCAAATTGTCGGGCTAAATGTTCGCAAAGTTCGGCATCTTGATTAACTTCTTGAATAATTTCTACTGTAGTTAATCCAGTATCATCTTCGTTGTCACTAAGCATATCGGTATTATTGCGTTTCCATTCATCATCTATTATTTTTTGAAGTTGCTCAAATGAGATATGCGCTATTGATTTAAATTGATTGATAACTTTACCCGACAATAACGGTTGATTACCAGCTAATGCTTTAGCCAATACCGACTTGCCCGAGCCATTTCGACCTACAAAAGCGACAATGTCACCACTATTGATAGTCAATGATTCAATTTTAAAAACGTTGAAATCACTTATTTTATATACTGCATTTTCAATTTGTAACATAAATACCTCAAATTGCTAGACTAATGTGGCAACAATAATGTTCTGGGGATGGATGGATATGGTAGTTTTTTGGCCTTCGGTTAATTTTAGATGATTAATTTCACTGGTTGATTTATTAGCATAAAGCATTAGACCGGAAGGTAATGAAAATGAGATCTCAGATAATTGACCATCGCTCACTATTTTTTCAACTTTAACTCTCAATTGATTTTCATTTAAATCATTCAATTCAATCAAAGGTGCTTTAATCAATAAAAGAACAGTTTTATCAATATTCAATTTTAAACGCGCAATACTTTGTTGAGTTATATAAGCTTTTAATTCAGTTTGGTTATCATTTAATTTTACTTTTACAAACCCAGCTATATTGTTAGTTTCAATGCTCGAAACATTGCCATAGATTTGATTACGGGCGCTAGTCTGTAATGATAATTTAGCGGTTATTTTTAATATATCATCAAGAGGAATATTGTCGTCATTTAGAATATTAAAAGCATTATATTGGAGTTGAGTTAAGAGATCATAAAGCTGAATAAACCTTATCGCATAAGCGCTAAGTTTTGTGCCTCCACCATTTTTACCACCCGTTGCTGTTATTAAAAAAGGTTTTGGTGATAACTGATTGATTTCGTTTATCGCATCCCAAGCAGTTTTATAGCTAATACCGACTTTCTTAGCCGCTTGGGTTAGTGAGCCAGTTAGTTCTATTGCTTTTAATAAGGCAATTCGTCTGGGATCAGTAAATAATTGCTGATTTATGTTTAAAGTTAATAATATTTCTGGTGACAGCATTACTTTATGCCTTAATTGAATAAACAAGCTACTTTCAATAAAAAAGTAAATCTATTGTAGACGTTTTTTTCTTTTCCTTCAAAAAATGTCCTTAGCCATATTCGTAAAGGATAAAAATAGTGTACTGCTTAAAGTTTGATTGTACTTTATTAATAAATTTTGATAGCATCGCTATATAGTTCATTATATAACGAATGTGAGGAATAAAATGCGTAGAATCATTGGTGTATCACTATTTATAGTAACGTTACTCGTCAGTTTAACAACATCTGCCACCCAAAAAATTACGGTATTTGCAGCAGCATCACTTACTAATGCAATGCAAGATATTGCAACTTCTTACAAAGATGCAGAAATTGTTTTCTCATTTGCTTCATCTTCTGTATTAGCCAAACAAATTGAACAAGGGGCACCTGCTGATATATTTATGTCTGCTGACCAAAAGTGGATGAATTATCTTATTGAACACAAAGTTGCAACAGATAAACAGAATTTGTTAAAAAATGGATTAGTATTGATTGCTCCAAAACAATCTAAATTAGAAAAGGTAGAAATTAATGCAAATACTGATTGGCAAGCCATTTTACCAAAAGGAGAAAGGTTAGCTGTTGGTGATCCTGACCATGTACCTGCAGGGCTTTATGCTAAGGAATCTTTAACCAATTTAGGCGTATTTGATAAATTATTGCCTCAAATGGCGCCAGCAAGTAATGTTCGTGATGCATTAATGTTAGTTGAGCGTAATGAAGCTGCATTAGGTATTGTTTACAGTACTGATGCGAAAGTAAGTGATAAAGTGAAAATTATTGGTAGCTTTCCAGCTGAGACATTTACGCCAATTGAATATCCGATCACATTACTTAAACCTGAAGCAAAAGAATTTTATCAATATTTAAGTTCTGAAACTGCCAAAAAGATTTTCCAAAAATATGGTTTTATAACTGAATAGAAATTAAACAAGATGATGTTAACTGAGTATGAATGGCAAACATTGCTGTTAAGCTTGAAAATAGCAGGAGCAGCAATTGTCTTTAGCCTTCCAATAGGTGTGTTGACAGCTTGGATTTTAGCAAGATGTCAATTTATCGGTAAATCACTATTTGATAGCATTGTCCATTTGCCTTTAGTGTTGCCTCCAGTAGTATTAGGCTATCTTCTACTCTTAACAATGGGTCGCCATGGCTTTATTGGCGAATGGTTAGATAAATATTTTCATTTAAGCTTTAGCTTCAATTGGCAAGGTGCAGCTTTAGCTTCTGCTGTGGTTGCGTTCCCGCTTATGGTTCGATCGATTCGATTAGCAATTGAATCGATAGATTCACGTTTAGAAAATGTAGCTCGAACTTTAGGTGCTAAACCATTTCGAGTCTTTATGACTGTCACGTTACCATTAGCTTTCCCTGGGATTTTAATGGGAGTCGTGCTCGGTTTTGCTCGTTGCTTAGGTGAATTTGGCGCGACAATTACCTTTGTATCAAACATTCAAGGAGAAACACGCACCCTTCCATTAGCAATGTACACCTTATTACAAACCCCAGATGGCGAGTCAGGAGCATTACGACTTTGTATTGTTTCGATCATTTTATCTTTAGTTGCCTTATTCGTTTCAGAGATGCTAAATCGTTGGCATAAAAAGAAATTAACAGGATAGCAATAATGTTAAATATCAATGTAAGCAAAAAACTTGCCTCGTTTGTTTTCGAATTTAAACATGAAATTAACTGCCAAGGTGTGACTGCTGTTTTAGGGGTTTCTGGTTCGGGAAAATCAACACTTATCAACCTTATTAATGGTTTAATCAAACCTGATAATGGTTATATCAATTTAAAACAAGATAGTTTAGTCGATACAGAAAAACATATTTTTGTCACACCAGAGAAAAGACAAATTGGTACTGTTTTTCAAGATGCACTACTTTTTCCTCATTATAAAGTAATCAAAAATTTAACTTATGGGGCACAATCGTTAAATACAGAAAAATTTGATGATATTGTCAATGTGCTCAATATTGGTTCACTACTTGATCGTTATCCAGCGATGCTGTCAGGTGGTGAAAAACAGCGAGTTGCCATTGGTCGAGCTTTATTAACCAACCCCAAATTATTATTGATGGATGAACCTTTATCCGCTTTAGATATGCCCCGTAAAAAGGAGTTATTAAGCTATATTAATAAACTAGTGAGTGACTTGAACATACCTATTATCTATGTCACCCATAATATTAATGAAGTCAAACGTATTGCTCAGCATGTAGCCGTGTTAGAACAGGGGAAATTAATAGACTTTGATACGACAGAACAAATATTACAAAGTAACTATTTGAAAGACTGGCTATAAAGCTTTAATGTAGTACTATTCTCTTCTTGTTTTATATATGAAACACCATCATGCCAAGCACCTAATACTATTCTGGTTACTGATTCACCATTAATGGTTAGATGATGGGTTGCAGGTTTATGAGTATGGCCATGAACCATTATATTGGCATTATTCTCAATCATCGTATCAATCACTGCTTGTGGATTTACATCCATGATCGTTTCTGATTTTATTTGATTATGCTGACTACTCTCTTTTCGTAATTTCGTCGCAATTTTTAATCGAATAAATAATGGTAAGAATAAAAATAACTTTTGTAGCCACTTTTTATGCATGATTTTTCGGAATTTTTGGTATTGATGATCATCAATACAAAGCAGGTCGCCATGTAAGAAAACAATATTTTTATCCTGATTGACTAAACAATTAATATCGCCTAGTAAGGTCATATCACATCGTTTAGCATAGTCTTTACCAATCAGAAAATCACGATTACCGTGGACAAAAAACTTTTTAATTTGCTTTGAGGATAACTCATTTAAAGCATCCGAAATCTGTTTGTGTAGTGTTGAATCAACATCATCCCCCACCCAATAGTCAAACAAATCCCCTAGAATATAGAGTTCACAGCCATTAGGTAATTGTTTAAGAAATGACAAAAAGCCTACTGTAATATCAAAATGATGTGCAGCAGGCTCGTTTTCACCGAGGTGAATATCTGCGATAAAAAAGCGAACAGGATTATTCAACCGTTACACTCTTAATCACGACATCTTCAACTGGCACATCAGAATGCATTCCATTACGGCCAGTTTTAACGGCTTTGATCTTATCGACAACATCCATGCCATCCACAACTTCTGCAAATACGCAGTAACCAAAACCATTAATATCAGAAGAACGATAATTTAAATAATCATTATCAACGACATTAATAAAGAATTGAGCCGTCGCGGAATGAGGATCACTTGTACGTGCCATAGCTAAAGTACCACGACTATTTTTTAGACCATTAGCAGCCTCATTTTTGATTGGAGCCTTAGTTTTTTTCTGTTTCATACCTGGTTCAAATCCACCACCTTGAATCATAAAATTATTAATCACTCGATGGAATATAGTGTTGTCATAGAAACCTTCTTTACAATATTCAACAAAATTTTTGACTGTTTCAGGAGCTTTATCATCAAAAGTATTGATCTTAATATCACCTAAAGAAGTATGAAATATAATCATAAGATGTCCTTATTTTCATTTTTTAATTCATAAAAATCATAATACAAATCTGTCTATTATCTTAGACTTACTCGCTTAATCTTTCACATGCCTCTAATGTATTACTCATTAGCATTGCAACCGTCATTGGCCCTACTCCACCAGGTACAGGTGTGATCCAACCGGCATGTTGGCTAGCAATATCGAATTCTACATCTCCAACAAGTTTGCCATCAGGTAAACGGTTAATTCCAACATCAATTACGATAGCACCAGGTTTGATCCATTCTCCCTTAACATAGTTAGGGATTCCAACACCCGCAACAACAATATCAGCATTACGAACATGCTTTTCTAAATCAATAGTTCTGCTATGAGTAATCGTTGTGGTACAACCTAATAACAATAATTCTAACGCCATAGGACGTCCAACAATGCTCGATGCACCTACAACTGTTGCGTTTAAGCCAGATAAATTAATGCCAGTTGATTCTAACATTTTAACAACACCATACGGCGTGCATGGGCGTAATATCGGATCGCGTTGTAATAAATGACCAATATTATAAGGATGAAAACCATCAACATCTTTACGAGGATCGATACGCTCTAACACTTTTGTCTTATCAATGTTATCTGGTAATGGAAGCTGAACTAAGATGCCATGAACATCAGCTCGTTGATTTAATTCATCGATCAACGCTAATAATGCCTCAGTGGTTGAAGATGGATAATCATAAGCAAAAGAAGCAAAGCCGACATCGTCACAAGCTTTTTGCTTATTTTTAACATAAATTTTAGAAGCGGGATCAGAGCCAACTTGTATAACAGCTAGCCCTGGAACAGATAAACCTTGTTCAGTCCGGGATTTTACCTTTTTGGCTATTTCGTTACGTATTTGCTGCGCTAACGCTTTACCATCAATTATTTTTGCAGTCATAAGCGATTACTTCTTTTACCCAATGAATGGGGTATTCTCGCAAAAGTTTTTATTATTGTCTATTCACTTATCGGTTGATTGACTAAGTTCTGTTAAAATCTGTTGATATTGTTTGTCTATATCAGTAATTACCGAACAAATATGTGAATCGAATGCTTTAAGTTTAGGTTTTTGAGCTTTCCATTCATTTTTTGAGATATCTTTGATGGCACCGAAGTTTTTAAAGAAGTTAAATTCTAAAATACTTCCCCCCACAACATTATAAAAAATACGTTCGCCGATATCTTGTCCATCTTTTTTTAATTTATTAAAGTTTTGGTAATAAAATTTTGTTGTTCCATTTTCAGTAATAATTGAACGATGTAGCAATTTAACTAATCGTTTATATAATTTATTTAATTCGCCATGTAGTTCTCGGTCATCACTTAATTTTCTTGTTATTGCTAGATCGAAAGCAACTTTTACTTCCAATAATAAATCTAATGATTGTTGTTCTAGTTGTGGTAATTGTGATCTTAGACTTTTTTGAAATTCATTGAGATTTTTACGTAATTGAGGGCTAGCTGATATTGTTTTCTTATTAAGTATTACTTTGCCATCATTCTTGATCGATAAATCATTCGACTTATTTACGATTTGGATGTTGTCTTTATTTATCACTATATCGTAATTGGGTTTTACAGCACACTCTTTTTGTGCCGCAAACACTGTTATTGATAAGGTTAATGAAAAAATAACTATTAATTTTTTTAGCATTTTGACATCCATTTAATGGTTGAAATTTAAATTATAGCGAGTAATATCAAATTAGCATCAATTTAAAGAATTAAAAAACCCCGTTCCTCAACTTTTTTAATAAAAAAAGCTATAAAATAATCAATTAATCATTTAAATGATTAAAACGTATACCTTACACGCTATGCGGATGTAATATCAATAGATATAATCTATTATATCAACTAGATTTATCTACTTTTTTTTATTCAAAACTAAAGTATAGTAATTTTATTCAATTTAACTCATAGAGGTGAAATATGTACGCTGTTATTTTTGGACGTCAAGGATGTCCATATTGTGTGCGAGCTAAAGAGCTTGCCGAGAAGTTATCTCAAGAACGTGATGATTTTTCATATCGATATGTAGATATAAATGCAGAAGGTATTACCAAGGAAGATCTTTCTAAAAGTGTTGGTAAACCGGTTGAAACCGTACCACAAATTTTTATTGATGAAAAACCAATTGGTGGCTGTACTGATTTTGAAGCATATGCCAAAGCTAATTTGGGATTATTTCAAGACTAAATACTTTTTCACATCAAATACAGATAAACCATTTCGGTGGTTTATCTTAACGCCCCGGCAATTTTTGCCATGTAACTTCATTACGCAAATAAGTTGGCTCGACATCTTCAACTTTAACCACTTCATTTCTTAACCATTTTTGATGAGCGATAACCACCAAATCTTGTGCTTCTGGTAAGAATACTTCACTAGGCTTAGTTCCTGTTAACATTTCAGGATAAGTTTGCCAACCCGTACCTGCTGAGTAATAATCATTGTGACTTTTTTGAATTTTATTTATTACATTTTCAGGTTTGACGACACATTCTGGAATGATCGTTTGCCAATTTTGGTTTTGATACTCATATTGTCCTAAATAGACTTCGCCCATTCTAGCATCTATCGCAGGTATGACTTTCTTTGCCTCTGTTTTCCTATAAGCGCCTTGCGCTAGGGTCATCAAAGTTGAGACACCTATCATCGGTTTATCAATTCCTAATGCTAATCCTTGAGCTACACCAATACCTATTCTTACTCCAGTAAAGCTACCAGGACCTTGAGCAAAAGCAATAGCATCAAGTTGTGAAAGCGTGCAATCTGATTGACTTAAAATTTTATCAACCATTGGTAAGATCTTTTTAGTATGATCACGTGCCGAAATCATAAAATCATGAGTGATTTCATTTTGAAAAAATAGAGCTACGGAACAAGCTTCTGTCGAAGTATCAATGGCTAAAATAGTACTCATTTGGTTTCCAGATTATCTGATTGGTTGTTAGATAATAAAAAATTGATTACCTTGTTAACATCTCGGGTTCTTGGCGATGGTGGTAAACTATTTATAAACGTTGCCCCATAAGGTCGCATAACTAATCTATTATCGCAAATAATAATTGCTCCTCGATCATTATGATGACGGATTAATCGCCCAACACCTTGTTTTAAGGTAATAACGGCTTCAGGTAATTGCACTTCATTAAAGGCATCGCCACCTTGCATTTGGCAATCTTCCATTCTCGCTTTCATTAAGGGATCATCTGGTGAGGTAAACGGTAATTTATCTATAATAACACAAGATAAAGTATCTCCCCTAACATCAATCCCTTCCCAAAAACTGCTCGTTGCGATTAATAGTGCATTACCACTTTCAATAAACTGTTCAAGAAGTTTTGATTTGCTTGTTTCACCTTGAACTAAAACCGGTAACTCGGTATGTAAGCGAAAATGTTCAGCTAATGCATTCATCATTGCATAAGATGTACAAAGGAAAAAACAACGCCCTTTGTTTGCCTCAATAACCGGTAATAAAATATTGACAAGTTTTTCAGCATTGCCTCTTTCATTTGGTGATGGTATATAACGTGGTACACACAAAATAGTCTGATTGATATAATCAAATGGGCTTTCTAAAATTAATGATTCTGCATTAGTTAAACCTAAACGTTTGGTAAAGTAATCTAATTGATTATCAACTGATAATGTTGCTGATGTGAAAATCCAGGCACCTTTACGCTGGATTAATAATTCCTCAAATTTTTCCGTTACCGACAATGGAGTTAATGCAAAGAGGAAAGAGCTGTATGAACTTTCATACCAATAACTGAAACCTGGTACATGAGTATCGGACAATTTTTTTAATAATTGCTGGTATTGGTTAACTCGATCATAACAATTATCTAAAGTTGTGGATCGCCCTATCGCTAATAACAGAACTTCTTTGCAAAAATCAAGCGCATCAAATAAATAAGATAATTCTTGTTTAATATTGGTTTGATTAAATAGATAACGAAGATTTCCTTTATTATTTTGCTGGCTTATCAACAATCTTAAATCTTGGGTACATTTTTGTAGTTTATCAGCACACTGCTGGAGTTGTGACATGTCTTTGACTTCTGTTCGATAAGCCAAATTTATCTCTTTAGCTAAGTCGAACAGTTGTCGACTTGTTAACTGCTCACCAAAATAGTGACACGCAAGATCAGGAAGTTGATGCGCTTCATCAAATATCATCACATCAGCTTTAGGAATTAGTTCACCAAATCCGGTATCTTTCACAACAACATCAGCTAAAAATAGATGATGATTAACAACAACAATATCAGCGTTCATGGCTCTTTTACGAGCTTTAACCACATAACAATCGTTGTAATGTTCACAATCACTACCCAAACAATTTTCATTTGTGCTAGTTAAAATTGGCCAAATTGGATTATCTTCGGTAACAGTTGTACATTTACTAATGTCACCATCTTTTGTTTTGATTGACCAATTTTTAACCCGAACCAGATCAGTTCGTAAATTCTTCTCTAAATCTCCGGCAGCAGCATATTGATGATACATGCGCTCTAAACAGAGATAATTGGCTCGACCTTTAAGAAGTGAAATTTTACCAGTATAGTTTAAAGCTTTTTTGATAATGGGTAAGTCTTTACTATATAACTGTTCTTGTAAATTCTTGGAGCCTGTCGAGATTATTGCTTTTTTCTCACTGCGTAATGCAGGAACTAAATAAGCAAAGGTTTTACCCGTTCCAGTACCCGCTTCGACCACCAATGACTTTTGTGCATTTATTGCTTCAGTGACCTTATTTGCCATATGTCTTTGTGGTTCTCTAGCAACAAAACCATCTATAGCTGTCGCAAGCAAACCATTTTCTGCAAAATCATTAATCACTTAAAATGCACCTAATTAGAAGATAAACCCAATTTGTCTATGTATATTGGAAAATTTATTTAAGAAATAAGCTAACGTTTGAAAAAAATAAAATATTCATAAAGTTGAGATGAAATTATAAATAAACAGTTATCTAAATTACAAGCTATACTATAGCAATAACCCAGACAAAAATATATACATGAATATTCACTATAAAGAAAAAGCTTAGTTAGAAATAGATTAAGTTTCAAATCTATTGACTAAATAAGCTTATATCTATTAACCGTATATATTTTAGTATTACTTTTTAAACTTAGTTTTCAAATAAATTAGATAATGCTTTATTCCTAATAGATATTTTTTTTGCTTAAGCATTAACTTTGAATAAGCACGAATTGAAGAGGTTTTTTTAGGATTATACAAAGGTAAACTGTCATTCTGCCATGGTGATTTTTCTAAATAAGCATCAAATAATTTAGAACGATAAGGCTCATGCCAAGGTTTATTTTTCGTTATATAATGAATAAAAATAGTTTCGCTAGGGACATTTGCATCTTCATTACCATTAACCGATAATGCTAATAAATTATTAAATTTTCTTGGCAATATTAATCGTTTTTCTCCGACACAAATATTCAAAACATCTTGGTCTGGATATTGGTACTTTTCACCACTATTCAATAGTTCTAATGTCTTATCAGTAATTTCGTCTTCGCACCAAAGAGGAATATTAATCAGCATAACACCAGAATTAAAATAAGAGCCTTCAACTATATGATATTTAGTACATTGAGATTGTTGCATATATGGTTCGTCAGCAACCGCGGCGACTAAAATACCACTTAAATCAATACTATCAATTTCTGATAAACTATTAATACATAAAGTATCACTATCAACATAAAGTAATTTATCAGTAGTATTTTTTAATAATATTGGTGCTATTAAACGAACACAGGCTGAAAGTGGAAATTGTTCGGTATTTTTTTGATCGACTTTAAACTGATCATTAATAACATATTCAGTTATTGATATATTATCAAACTCTATTTCACTAAATTTAAATCTATTTTCATCAGATAGATTATGAGTAAATAAATGAAAATGAATCGGTCTTAAAGGATTATTCTCAAAAATAGATAAAATATTTATACCAGCTGATAATGCATAATTATCATCAAAACATAATAAAATATGCAAAACAGACTGGTTATTGTCAAAATTATGTGACAGTAATTCATTTCTTTTGTTAATAAATCTATCAACTTGAATCACGACGAACATCCTTATCGTTTTTTAGTAACTTTGTGCTTAAGATAAAGTAAATAATATTTGAACGCCGAAAAATACTTTTTCTGACTAGCTAACAATTTTGCATACCGTCTTGTAGTTGAAGGCGCATTTTCATTAGCCAATGATAATTTTTGATTAGCCCATGGTGAAGAAGCAATATAAGTTTGATAAAGCGGAGTTAAATATAACTGATACCATGGTTTATTGCCGGTAACATAATGAATAATAACAGTATCTTCACTTAACAAATTATCTTCATTACCACCAACGGTAAGTGATGTAAGTTGATTATAAATTTTAGGAAGAAAAACAGTTTTACCTTGCATTAATATATTTAAAACATCTTGATCAGCAAACTTATATACTTTACCGCTATTTATCATAACAAACGCTTTATCAGTAAGATTATTATCTACCCACATATCAGTATTAATATAGATCATTCCGGCATTAAAATATTCACCGTAAGGGATATCACAAGCTGGGCATTGTTTTTCTTGCGTTTTATCAACATCAGGTACCACTGCTGCATATTTATCACTTAATTCAGTGTGAATTAATTCATTAAGATTATTTGTACAAAGTACATCGCAATCTAAATACAAAACTCGCGAAGTCACTTTATTTAATATCTGAGGAACGACAAATCGTAAGCAGGTTGAGGCAGACACATGCAATACTAATGTATCAGGATTAATAGAAAAATCATCCCCAATTTCATAACAAATTATGCTAACATTATCGTTGTTTAGTTGATTAAACGTTGATATTTTTTCATTAGTTACATTATTAGCAAATAAATGGAATACTAGATTCTTATCCATATTATTTGATATAACTGAAGACATCGCTATTCCTGCTGGCATTGCATAATTGTCATCAAAACAAAATGCAATATGTGTGGTTTCTAAAGATGCTTGAGCATTTTCAAATAATGTAGTGATTTTTTTGATAAAAAGATTTTCTTTCATTTTTACTAATATTTAAGGGTGATTTTAGAAAATTTGAAATAACATTGTAACATACGTTAAATTAAACAATGAAGTAATAATCAATTTTATATTGACATATTAATTAGGTAATGACTAAATATCACGATAAGTAATTTAAGAGTGTCTGAAATGAATAATATTATTAATATCGCATATTGTACTGATTCAAATTATCTTGAACATGTAGGTGTGTCGATAAGTTCTATAATGCATAATAATCTCAATAATAATATTCATTTTCATGTTTTTTTGTATGATGTTTCGCTTGAGGAACAACAGAAGTTAGAACAATTTAGTCCTTCAATTACGCTACATTCAATCCCTGTAGATGAGTTGACAAAATATTCTGATACTCAAAATTACAAAGTCAAACATATTAATCGGTCAATGTATATACGACTATCAGTTCCCAGACTATTAAAGGGTGTTGTTGATAAATTCATTTATCTTGATGCGGATACTTTATGTTTTGCTAATATTTCTTCAATTTCGGATATTAATATAGATTCGGTGGTTTGTGGTGTAACGCCCGATTCATTAGACAAAAAAAATATGTTGAAAAACAAGGAAAGGCTTCAACTTAATTCAACCAATTATTTTAACTCTGGTTTTTTGTATATTAATGTTAATAAATGGATTGAGTTTGATACTGAAAATAAAGTTAATCAAATATTACTATCGTCTGAAAAAAAACATCTAATCTATCCTGATCAAGATGCTTTAAATGTCGTATTACAAAATCAAGTTTTATGGATAGATCCTAAATGGAATTATTTATTTACCTGGATAAATGACAAGCAAAAAGAGACATTTTTTCACAACAAAAAATCGTTACCATACATAATTCATTTTACTGGTGCAAGAAAGATGTGGTATCAAGAACACACTGGGCTTGCACAAAATTTGTATAATTTTTATAAACATTTCACCCCTTGGGCAAATACCCCCCTTAAAAGTTATAAGTATAAAATGCGGGTTAATGATTATCGTATTTATGCTAAAAACTTGATAAAAAATAGAAAAATATTTAATGGATTAAAATATTATTTTATTTATTTAGCATTGAAAATAAAAAAACAATCCTAAAGTAATTAAATATATTTGTTTATAGTAGTTATTAATTTATTAGACTCAATTTTATCGATACTGTTAGTATAGAAAACTATTTGTTTACCGTTTTTATTATTTGGAGACCATATATCTTTATTTATTTGAAACTCAAGATTTGGACAATGCCTTTTTATATAGTTATTATCTAAAAATAAATCTTGCTGCAAATATTTATAATCACTGAATTGTCTGCTATAACAAGACTTTAAATTTTTTAAATCCACAGGCAATGGTTCCATGTAAATTGAAATACATTTAGTCGAAAAAGCTGAGGCTAAATGAACAATAGACGTATCCACTGTGATGACTAAATCCGCTTTTTTTATTAAAGGGATAACATCCGTGATAGAAGATGATTGAAATTTAACTGATTCTTTCACAGATAATTTTTCAAAATTATTACCTTGACCAATAATTATAATTTTATATTCAGGATAGTTATTATCAAATAAATAACATAATTCCTTGATTTGATTCTCTGATAAACAGCGATAAGATGATCCACCATAAGGATTTATTACGACAAATTTACTTTTTGGTTTAACATACTGATTGATAAAACTATCAACCATTTTTTGTTTTTGAGAATCAATAAATACATCATAATCAAATGAATCAAAATTTATGTTAAGGTAACTAAGATAATACTTTAATTGATTAATTACATGAGCTTTTGATTCATAGTAAGGTAAAGAAATATTAAATGGTTTCATGTTACTTTTATTGTAACTGAGTAAATTAGATGTTCTTATAAAACAACAATATAATAAATGTTTTAAATCCAATTTCCTATGAAATCTTACATCAATAGCCAAATCAAATTGGTGTTTTCGAACAAGTCTAATTGTTTTTATCAAATCAAAAAAGTTTCTATCATTATATAATAAAGTTTGAGATACATAGGGATTATTATTTACAATCTCCAAACTAGTTTTTCTTGAGGAGACAAAAACTTTATAACCTGCTTTTGATAATGATCGAATAAATGGTGTTGTGACAATCATATCGCCAATACAATCATTTCTCATCACCAGCACTTTTTTAACTACCTTAAGATTTGGTTTGGATTTTCTTTTGAAAAATAAGAACATTAAAAAAGAAATAATTTTTAACTTAATGAAATACTTTAATTTTTTAAAGAAAAAATTACGTTTCCAATTAATCTGTCGAAATTTTTGTTTTAAGCCCTTCAAAATCATTCCTATTAATTAAAAGCTTCATTTCATTTTCATTTTCATTTTAATTTTATTAATTCTTCTTTTAACTGTTCAAGTACAATGTTTGGATTAAGATTTGCAATTGGATCACCTAGACCTGTACCAAGATTTTCTTTAGTGAATATTTGCAATGCATTAGGATAGTTAGGTCCCCATACAAAGTTATTAATAAATTTATTATCAATTATTCGATTATTATATATACAAAGCATTTTTTTTTCATATATCGATGCAACATGTACAATTGAAGTATCAACGGTAATAACTAAAGTTGCGAACTTAATCAAAGCTACCGTTTCAAAAAATGAGCCTAACGGATTAATAATGATATTTGTTGAGGTCTTAATATGTTTTATTTTATTCGGCTCCCCAACTACTATAGTTACACAATTATCATAATGAGATAGAAAAGATAAAATAGTTTCAATTTGTGTATCAGAAAAGCTTCTTGCTATATTGGAACCATAAGGATTAAAAATAATAATATTTTTACCTGATAATAAATAGGGCCTAATAAATTTTTCTACAGATTCATGAGCTTTATCAGGAAGATTTACATGATATTTAATTGAATCAGCTTCTATATTTAATAGTTTTAAAATTTGTTTACTTCTCTTTGAAATATGTGATGTATATTGATCATAAAAAATCGATGTATCATACAATTTATATTTTTCTTGATTAAAACCAATAGTATGTAAAGGATTAATGGCTAAAATTATTTGAGAACGTCTTATACTATTATGACCTCTATCAACAAGATCAATAGCTACGTCAATAGATAAACTATTAAGTTGTTTTTTAAATTGCTTTATCCCTTTCTTTTTATCATACAATATAACACCATCAACAGTAATAAATTGTTCAAATAGAAATGCAATTCTTTTTTCAACTACAACATATACTTTTAATTTATTTTCTCTTAAAGATTTAATCAAATAAGTGGTAACTATTGCATCACCAATACCTTGATCATTCATAAGAATAGCAACGCTAGAGTAATGTTCAAGTCTAAATGGAGATCGTTCTTTTTTTTTTCTGTTCAATAAGTATAGTTTAATTGCTGACTTTAACGGTTTTATCTTTAAATTTCTTTGTCTATTTAAATATTTAATACAATCCAGTAACTTATTTATCATATTTCCTTCAATATCCTATAGTACATAAATATTATTCATAAATAAAATATTATATATTAATCTGCTAAGTTACTTTTATATAATTTAGAATATAAGCCATTTTGGGATAATAAATCATTATGATTTCCTTGTTCAATAATTTCACCACTATCTATAACAAGAATTTTATCAGCTTTTTCAATAGTCGATAGTCGATGTGCTATAACAATTGAAGTTCGCCCTTTTTGCAATTCATTCAACGCTTCTTGAATTGCATTTTCAGACTCTGAATCTAATGCGGATGTAGCTTCATCCAAAATTAAAATTGGGTTATCACGCAATAAAGCTCTGGCTATGGCAATACGTTGACGTTGTCCTCCAGATAATAATACTCCATTTTCTCCAACAATTGTGTCAAATCCCTTTTCAAGCGCTTTTATAAAATCGTAGGCATAAGCTTTTTTAGCTGCTTCTTCAATCTGACTTTGTGAATACTCACCTATTCGCCCATAAGCAATATTATTGGCTATGGTATCATTGAATAAATGAACATTTTGAGAAACCAAACCAATTTGGTCTCGTAAACTATATAAAGTTAGATCTTGTATATTATGATTATCAATTAAGATCTCACCTTCACCTATATCATAAAAACGAGTAAGTAAACTAGCTATAGTAGTTTTGCCTGAACCTGAACGACCGACAAAGGCAATGGTTTTACCATGCTCTATCGTAAAATTGATATCTTTTAAAGCAGGCTCTTGTCGTGTTTCATAAGTAAAAGAAACATGTTTAAACTCTATATTACCTTTTGAATGTTCTATATTTATTTTACCGCTATCTTTCTCAACAGGCTGATCAAATATCGCAAATAAAGTCTGGCAGGCAGCCATCCCTTTTTGAAAGTCAGCATTGACACTTGTTAAACTTTTGATTGGTTGCATTAACGCCACCAAAGAAGAAAACACAACAGTAAATTGTCCTGGAGTAATATTTAATTCTGGATTACTCGCCATTAACAAAACAAAAGCAATGGCAAACGATATAATTAATTGAACAATTGGCGTAGATAAAGCTGAAATGGAAACTAATCGCATAGTATCCCTTCTAAATTTATTACTTACTTTTTCAAAATTAGTCGATTCTTCATCTTGGGCCCCAAAAAGAATGATTTCTCTATGACCTTTTAGCATTTGTTCAACAGACATAGTGACATTGCCCATTGAGTTCTGCATGTTTTTAGCCATTTTACGAAACTTTATTGATACAAATGTGATAAGTCCAATAACCACAGGCGTAATAAAAATTAACGATAGAGATAATTGCCAACTATTACTAAACATTGTATAAAATAATCCACAAATAAATGCAAATTCACGTACTATAGTAATCAAAGCATCGGAAGATGAAGAGGCAACTTGATCGGTATCATACGTTATACGCGATAATAACCGTCCGGCAGAATTTTTATCATAAAAACTCACTGGAGAATCAACAAAATGATCGAAAAGGCGTTGACGAATTTTAAGTACAATTTTGGATGATATTAAGGATAAAAAATAAGCATAACCGTAATTGGCTGCACCTCGAAGAAAAACTAGACCAAAAATATAAAATGGAGCCATAAATAAAAAGGTTTGATCATTTTCGACAAAACCTTTATCAAGTAAAGGTTGCAAAATTGCAATAAGTGAAGTATCTGCAAATGCACTTAAAATTAATAATATTATTGAAAAAAAGAGCAAAATTTTATGCTTGGCAATATAGGGCCATAGCTTAGAAAACGTATGTAATGTTGAAAAATCTCGATCAATATCATTATTCATCGTTGACCTATTGTATTTCATAATATAATTTTAATTAAGAGTTAAATTGTAGTTGATACATTGAAGCATAAATGCCATCTTGGGATAACAACGTTTGATGAGTACCTTCTTCTACAAGTTTTCCTCCATCAATAACTAAAATGCGATCAGCTTGTTCGATTGTCGATAGTCTATGTGCAATAATAATAGAAGTTCTATTTTTTCTTAAATTTTCAATTGCTTGTTGCACTAACCTTTCAGATTCATTATCTAAAGCGGATGTAGCTTCATCAAAGATAAGAATTGGATTATTACGCAATAGAACTCTTGCAATAGCAATGCGTTGACGCTGTCCTCCAGATAATAAAACACCATTATCGCCAATTTCAGTATGTATCCCACCTTCTAATTTATCAATAAATTCCATAGCATTTGCCTGCTTAGCTGCCTCAATAATATCTTGTATGCTATATTCTTTTTTGGCGCCGTACGTTATATTTTCTGCAATGGTTCCATTAAATAAATGCACCTGCTGAGATACATATCCAATTTGGTCACGCAATGATCTTAGCGTATATTGTTTGATATTAATAGAATCAATTAATATCTCACCTTTAACAATATCATAAAATCTTGGTAATAAACTTGCTATTGTCGATTTTCCTGCTCCAGATCGACCAACTAATGCAACGGTTTCCCCTTTCTTAATTGTGAAACTGATATTTTTTAATGAAGGGAAACTATTTGTTGGATATGTATAAGTCACATGACGAAAAACAATATCACCTTTTACCCCTTTCAATTCAATTGTTCCATTATCTTCTTCTAGAGGAGTGGCTAAAAGAGCAAATAGCGATTCACAAGCAACAGAACCTTTTTGTAATTCAAGGTGAACACTGGTTAATTCTCTTAATGGTCTCATCATTGCCACCATTGCGGAAAAAACAACAGTAAATGAACCAGGTGTAATATCTAAAGTTTGACTTGCAACAAGAAACAATATTAAACCTAAAGCGGCAGTAGCAACTAATTGGATAATGGGTGAGGACAATCCAGAAACTAAAACGATCTTCAATAGACCTCGCCTAAAAATTTTGTTAATAGTATAAAAATTTTCTTTTTCATATTTTTGGGCATTATAAACCAGAATTTCTTTATGCCCTTTAATCATCTCATCAGCTGCAGTTGTTATGGTGCCAATCCCTTTTTGCATTGTAATTAGCGCATTACGAAATTTTTTGGCAATAAATTGAGCAATAAAAATAACTACAGGTACAACAACAATTAATACTGAAGCTAATTTCCAATTACCATAAAACATTACTACAGATAGACCAATAGCATACGCGATTTCTCTAACAAGTATAATTAAAGCATCCGATGATGCTTTCGATAATAATTGTGTATTGTAAGTGATTAGAGTAACGAGATCCCCAATTGAGCTTTTATGGAAAAAACTTGTTGGGCTTTTGACTAGATGATTAAAAATTAATTGGCGAAATTTAGTTACCACTTTTCCTGATAACCAAGAAAGGCAATAAGTAGAAAAATAATTTGATAACCCTCGTAAAACAATCAAGCCAATAATGCCAAATGAAAAAAGGACTAAAAGTTCATAATTTTTATCCATTAAGCCATTATCTAGCAATGGTTTAGTTAGTGAAATTAATGTTGCATCAGTTGCAGCATTTAATAAAAGTGCAATAACAGCAACTATTAAAGCTTTTTTATATGGATAAATAAATGGCCACAATTGTTTAATTGTGTTAAATGAACTATATTTATTTTTCATAAAAGAGAACTATTAATCAAAATGTTAATTATACTACATAAACAGTATTGTTTAATATCTTATTTCAATTCTTTTTCAACTAGAAAAAATTTGTATTATCTATATAATAACTAATAAATTAAATGTCATGTATAATTTAATACATTTTATGTGATATTTAATCAGTATATTAAATGTTTACACCAACCGTACGCTTATTTTAATTGAATGCGTTTATTTGTATATTATTACAAATAGGAAATCAGCAATGTATCTCGATGCTAATCATATAATTAAAAAAAAAATAACTTTTTATAATAATAGTAGCAATGCTAATCAGCTTGATATAGCTTATGGAATAGATAAGAATTTTTTCTTAGGTTGTGCTGTTTCAATTTCTTCTATTTTAATCTTCAACCCTAATCTCAATTTTTCTTTTCATATATTTACAAATCATTTATCGGATGAATTTGAAAAAAATCTAAATTTACTAGCTAGACATTATAAAACTAATATAACTTTATATTTAGTTGATGATGTAAGCTTGTCAAAACTTCCAACAACAAAAAACTGGACCATAGCAACTTATTTTAGATTTCTAGTAGCCGATTATTTTTATCAAAAAATTGATAAAATTCTATATATTGACGCAGATATAATATGCAAGGGATCATTAGAAGAATTATTAATGTTACCCATCGTTGAAAATATTGCCTATGTCGTTACAGACAAAGATGCTATTTGGTGGAATAAATGTGCCACTCGGCTTGGTGAAGATAAACTGACAAAAAGTTATTTTAATGCCGGTTTTTTACTTATGAATTTAGATAAGTGGCATGAATTCAATATAAATGGTAAAGCATTAGAACTACTTTCTGATACCAATAAATCAAAAAAATTCACCCATCTTGATCAAGACGTTTTGAATTTATTGCTTCTGGATAAAGTGAAATATCTTGATAAAAAGTACAATCAACAAGTGAGCATTAATTATGAATTGAAATATAAAAATAGTACCTATTCACCTCATTTAGATCAAGCTATATTAATACATTATATTGGACCAACTAAACCTTGGCACATATGGGCTAACCATTATAAATGTGCACAATACTTTATAAAAGCAAAACAACAATCACCATTGAGATATTTACCATTACTACCTGCTAGTACCTCTACTCAAATGAGATATTGTTCGAAACATAGAATGCATCAGAAAAAATATTTTTCTGGAATAATTTGCAACATCATTTATTGCCTTAAAAAACTAATTAAACATTAAAAATTAAACATACCGGATTAAATCATTTTTAATAGTCGTTAACATTGCATCAGCGCTATACTGGCACAAAATATTCAATGAAACAGGTGTAAACCTTGTATGTAAAAAATTTATGATGTCTTGATCATTCTGATCATCAAGAATAAAAATCTGATTAGCATTATAAAAATCATATTCTTTAATTGATTTATTTGTAGTGATTAATTTTTTATTAAATAAAATCGCTTCGATGGCTCTTAAGGTTACCCCTGTTTGACCAATTTGTAATATTTCTAAAATAATATCACTTTGTTTTACCTTTTCTATATTGTCAAAATAGTTTATTTTTTTACCTAAAGTGTAATATTTTGATTGCTCAATAGTTGCATTCGCTTTATTAAGCGCTTCATAATTGATTAAATTAAAATCAGTTTCATAATTGTTAAGTTGCAATATAGGCGCAAGTTTATTAATAACCTCAACTCGATTTTTCCTATATTCACCAATAAAAAAACATTTTTTTACTGTATTATTATTAAATGTATTTTCACGAATTTTTTTCATCTCAGAGAGACTAAAAGGTAAAAACTGATTCAAATAGATAAAATGATATTTTTTACAATCGTCAAAATCAAAACTGTATATTTTATCAAAGTGAGGCGTAATTTTAGAGATAAAATCTTCATCCTGACGTAGCCATTTTTTTTTGTTTTTCATACTATTGTTTAATACATCAATAGTATCTCTTAAAACCAACACTCGATGGCAATTCACATCTTTAACTAAATCTATAAATCCTGATATGCAAAAACCACTGCATAATAAAATATCTTCAGGCTTTAACTTTCTTAACTTTATTAGTTGATTTAATTTGATAAACCATTGTCGAGGAAAATTTTTTCTTTCTAATGAAAGATTGATATTTCTAAAATGCTTCATTAATTTATTAAAAAGTACTACATCATACTCGTGTTTGAGAGAGTTGATCATATACTTTTCATAATCCGCATTCCATTCTGCAAAATAAATAGTCATGAGATCATTGAATTTAATTATCAAAATGAATTTTAGAAATAGTGTGAATCAACCCTTTATTCCAATCTGAGGCTGATAAACCATACTTACCTAATTTTTCAACACTCATTACCGAATATTTTGGTCTTGTGGCTTTTGTAGGAAACGCTTCAGTTTTGACTGGGATGATTTCTGGAAATTGGGTTATTATTTTTTGGTTTGAAGCAATTTCAAAGATTTTTTTGGCAAACATAAACCAAGATGTTGAACTATCACCACAAAAATGATAAATTCCTCCATCCATTTTTTTATCAAGTAATTGAAGAATTAGTTGAGCCAAATCGCCTGCGTAAGTTGGATTACCGAGTTGATCATCAATTATGGACAATTGTTGTTTTTCAGTAGCTAATCTCAACATCGTTTTAACAAAATTATTACCATAAGGGCTAAATACCCATGAAGTTCTAATAACAATAGCTGATGGGTCATTATCTAAAACTGCTATTTCCCCCTTACGTTTTGTTTCACCATAGATATTAATAGGATTAGTAATATCTTCTTCAATATAAGGAATATTGTTAGTTCCATCAAAAACATAATCAGTAGAAACATGAAAAAATTTTGCATTATATTTTCTTGATGATATGGACAAGTTTTTAGGGCCTATAACATTGACGTTATATGCCAGTTGAGGTTCATCTTCTGCTTTATCAACTGCGGTGTATGCAGCAGCATTGATAATTGCATCAGGCTTATATTTAGCGATAAAACGATCGACCGCATATTTATCAGTTATATCAAGTTGTTCAGCATCAGTTTTAATTAGTTCCCATTTAGATGGGAAAATATCTACAAAACAATTACCTAATTGACCATTAGCTCCAGTTAATAAAACTTTCATATGATTTATTATAGCTCCTGTAATGTTTTACCTAATTTGTCTTTTTCAGATAAAATTGGCGTTGATATTGGCCAAGTAATATTTACTGTTGGATCATTCCAAAGTAGACATCCTTCGGAATTAGGATCATAATAGTTGGTGCATTTATACTCAAAATCTGCGATATCAGACAATACTAAAAATCCATGAGCAAGGCCAGGAGGAATCCACAATTGACTCTTATTCTCTTCAGAAAGAAGAACACCTACCCATTTACCATAAGTCAATGAATCTTTTCTGATATCTACAGCCACATCAAATACTTCTCCTCTAACAACTCTAACAAGCTTGCCTTGTGGATTTTGTTTTTGAAAATGTAAACCTCTTAAAACATTTTTTTGTGACCGAGAATGATTATCTTGAACAAAAGTTAAATTGATTTCTAACTTTTCTTGATAACGCTTTTGTTCAAAAGTTTCTAAAAAAAAACCGCGTTGATCCCCAAAAACTTTAGGATTAATTATTTTCACATCAGGAATTTTTGTTTCAATTACGTGCATTTATTTACCTATTCATTAATTAATTGAGATAAATATTGTCCATACAATGTTTTACCTAAATTAGCTGCTTCTTGTTTTACTTGCTCTAAAGTTAACCAACCATTACGATAGGCAATCTCTTCAAGACACGCTATTTTCAATCCTTGACGTTTTTCAATGATCTGAACAAAAGATGAAGCTTCAATTAAACTATCATGGGTTCCTGTATCGAGCCAAGAAAATCCTCTACCAAGTATTTCAACATTTAATAATCCAGCTTCTAAATACATTTGATTAAGTGTTGTTATTTCCAATTCTCCTCTATACGAAGGCTTAATCTCTTTGGCCATCTCAACAACATTTTCATCATAAAAATAAAGTCCTGTGACAGCCCAATTTGATTTTGGTTTTATTGGCTTTTCCTCTATTGATAATGCTTTAAAATTCTCATCAAAATCAACGACACCAAAACGTTCTGGATCTACAACTTGATATCCAAAAATGGTTGCTCCTTCAGTTTGTGTCATAACTTTTTGTAGTTTCTTACCAAAACTTTCACCAAAAAATAAATTATCTCCTAAAATCAAACTGCATTTTTGACCTTTAATAAACTCTTCACCAATCAAAAAAGCTTGAGCTAAGCCTTCTGGTCTTGGTTGTTCGGCAAAACTAAGCTTAATTCCAAATCGTGAACCATCACCTAATAGCCGTTTGAATATCGGTAAATCATCTGGAGTTGAAATAATTAATATGTCAGTAATACCAGCAATCATAAGAACAGATATTGGATAATAAATCATAGGTTTATCATATATGGGAAGTAATTGTTTTGAAATACCTCGTGTTATAGGATATAGCCGAGTTCCCGAACCGCCTGCAAGCACAATTCCTTTCATAAATTAACCTAACCTTTTAATTTAAAATACCTTGTCTAGATCTGGCGTAAGAACCATCTTTTATATGGTCACACCAAGCTCGATTATGCAAATACCATTCAACTGTTTTACGCATACCGCTTTCGAATGTTTCTTGTGGCTTCCAACCTAAATCATGATAGATTTTTGAGGCATCAATCGCATATCTTTGATCATGACCTGGTCTATCAGTAACATTAGTGATGAGATCTTTATAATGTTTAATATTATAAGGCTTAATTGGCACTAATTCTTCAAGTAATTCGCAGATAATATTGACCACATCAATATTTTTCTGCTCATTATGTCCACCTATGTTATAAGTTTCTCCATTTTTTGCTTGAGTGGCAACAAGATAAAGTGCTCTAGCGTGATCCTCAACATATAACCAATCTCTAATTTGTTGTCCATTACCATAAACAGGCAAAGGTTTTCCTTCTAAAGCATTTAAAATCATCAAAGGAATTAATTTTTCGGGAAAATGATAAGGACCATAGTTATTTGAACAATTGGTTATAACTATAGGTAAATTAAACGTTCTATGCCAGGCACGAACTAAATGATCGCTTGATGCTTTAGATGCTGAATATGGACTACTAGGAGAATAAGGCGTTTTTTCAGTAAAAAGATTGTTTGTACCATGTAAATCTCCATATACTTCATCGGTAGAAATATGATGAAAACGAAAACGTTCTTGCTTATCTGAATCTAATTTTTTCCAGTAGATTAATGCCTCTTCCAAAAGCGTAAAAGTTCCAATTATATTGGTTTCTATAAAAGTAGATGGATTATCAATTGACCGATCAACATGACTTTCAGCAGCTAAATGCATAATAATATCAGGCCGAAATGCATTAATTGCTTTCGTTAAAGAGCTTCTATCGCAAATATCAATCCGTTTAAAATGAAATCGATTATTATTAAATACTTTATCTAAAGACTCTAAATTTCCTGCATAAGTTAATTTATCAATGACTAACACTTCATCGTCGGTTTGCTCTATGAGATAGCGAACAACTGCAGAACCAATAAAACCAGCTCCGCCCGTAATTATTATTTTCATGATTTGATTCCGAAATAATTAATTTAACTGAATATAATTAATGAATCAGTTTATCACGCTTTAGCATGAATTTAAATAAATTAATATTCATATGGTTAATTGAATTTAAATAAATAAGATTACATATTTAATTGAATTGAAAATAGCGTTATAATTTTAAAAAATTAAATTATAAATGGTAAAGAAATAGATGCTAAAAAGAATTAAATCAGAATCAGCTGTAAAAATAAAGTGCTTAGGAATCACTATTTATAAAAGAAAACTTGACTCAAATAAGCAATTTTTCTTCAAAAAAATCTTAGTGATAAAACGCGAGAATGGCTTTAAAAAAATAAATTTTCTTGGTTTTAATATTTTATCAAAAAAGCTACCAATTAAAAGTAATGTCTTAAATCCTGAAACTTCTAATTTGCCTAACAATGGCGAGATAAAATCTGATTTACAAAAAAAATTATGGTTTACACCATTTTCTCCTGAGGATCATTTATGGGATGAATTGCAACCTGCTAAATATTCTTCTAAAACACGATGTGTCGTCATCTTACCTATTTATAAAGGTTTGGATGAATCTTTATGTTCAATTTATCATGCACTAAAAAGTAAAACTACTGATGAGTATAGTTTGCTCGTTATCAATGATTCAGGTCCTGATAAAGAGTTAAATCAAAAACTTAAAGAGCTTTCTCAAAAAGGGCTATTTGATTATCATCTGAATAAAGAAAATCTCGGGTTTGTCAAAACTATCAATTTTGCCATAAGCAAGTTATCTCATAATCTTGATGTAATCTTATTAAATTCTGATGCCTTTGTATTTGAAGGTTGGTTTGAAAGAATGATTGCATATGCTGATAATGATAAATCGATAGCCACCATTACACCTATGTCTAATAATGCCACTATTTGTAGTTATCCATTTACCTGTCAAGATAATAATAAAGTTCTTGAAGTCACTCCTGCTGAATTGGATCAATTAGCCGCTAAGATAAACAAAGGGAGTTATGTTGAAACGCCAACTGGCGTGGGTTTTTGTTTTTATATGAGAAGAGAAGTTATTGATAAAATTGGTTTGTTAGATGATCATGCTTTCAAAGTTGGATACGGTGAAGAAAATGATTTTTGCATGAGGGCACTTCACGCCGGTTTCAAGAATATTATTATCGGAGATGTTTTGGTATTTCATGTTGGTTCTGTGTCTTTTTCTGCTATAAAAGCCGAAAATATGAAAAAAGGGGAAAATGCCCTAAAACTGAAGCATCCAAATTATTTAAACATGGTGCATCATTTTATCAATGTTGATCCAGTTTTAGTCCTTAGACGTAATTTAGATATTGCCAGATTAAAATTAAAACTTGAAAATCGAAAAACTGTTGTGATTGTCTCTCATGCATGGGATGGTGGTATCAACACCTATCTAAAACAAATTGTAAAACAGTTTAAAAATCAAAATATTGATTGCATTCTATTAAAAGTTCATGATAAAAAATGTTATTCAATTGAAATTCCAGAAAAGTATCACTTAGAAATATCTAATTTGAAGAATTTATCTTTAAGTTGTGATTTTGTTTTTTTAGACTTCTTTTTAAAAACAATTCAACCAACTTTAATACATATCAATAGTTTTGCTGGTCTAGATTGGCATCATCATGAAAAACTTTTGTACTATTTCGCATCATCAGATTGGATTTATAAGTTTATCGTTCATGATTATGCATGCATGTCATATGATTTCAAGCTGCTGAGTCCAGAATATATTTATAAAGGTATACCAACTATTGCTCAAAGAAATATTTGGAACAATGGAAAATCGGTACCAGCTGAATATGAGATAAATATTTCCGATGCTATTGCAAAGCAAAAAGCTTATAACCTATTTTTTAATAAGTGCTCTAAGATTGAAGCACCATCTTACCGAGCTCGTGATATAATATTATATGATTTTCCTGATATAAATATTGATGTTATTCCACATGAAGATGTGTTCAATAATATTGTTCCGGCTCAGCGAAATAAAAATAATGAGAAAATAAAAATTGCATCAATAGGTGCATTAAGTATTGAAAAAGGTTCACAATTATTAGCTGCATTGGCCATTGATGCAAAAAAACGAGATTTGCAATTATCTTATTTCTTAGTTGGTTACAGTAATTCTGGTGATCAACATGTAATGCAAACAAATAACGTCAAAGTCACAGGCAAATATCACAACGATGAAGAATGTATCAAGTTACTCAGAGATATTTCGCCTGATCTGATATTAATACCTAGTATATGGGAAGAGACTTACTCATATACATTATCAATTGCTTTAGCCCTTAAAATACCGACATTAGTCTTTGATATTGGAGCACAAGGAGAAAGAGGCAAAAACCACAGTTGGGTTGTAAAGTTAGATCCATTGTTAATGCATAATCCAAGAGGCATTTCGGATTTAATATTAAATTTAAACCTTGATGAATTGTGGAAAGAATCTTCAAAAATTTAACATAGTTAACTTTTACTGTTAATCTATGCAACACAATCTTTTATATGTTTTTTATCGCTTAAAAACATATAACAGATTGTTTTTTTTTACATAATAAATTTAATCCACATTTTTGTTATAAAGCCTTTTAATTTTTCGTGCTAGTTTTTTAAAAAATGTATTTTTATATTTCTGGTATCGTATTTCTAATTTATTGTATGAATTAACCAATTGATTATAATGATCTAAATTAAGCTGATTTTTCAATAACAGATTATTGTACTCTTCAATTAATAGACTAATTACTCTTGAAATAGATTCACCCTGCGATAATGATGCTTCATTATCATATATTCCTTGAAGTTTCATTAAAAGTTCTTGATGCTTTAAGTTTTGAACATTGTAGTTTGCTAGTGTGACATTATTTTTAGAATTTAGCTCTGCATTTTTATAGATTAACTCATTATTATCATGAGATAGTCGCCTAAACTCTAATAATAAACTATTGTATGCATTATAATATTGCTTAATAGATTTTACGATTTCTGATTCCGATTTTATCTTTTGACGATCCTCTAAATTTAAAGTTTTTTCTGAAATATCTCTTTTAGAATGATTGATTACATTAGTAATATATTTATCTAAACTATATTTTTCTAAAATCTCACTCTTGATTTTTGATACATCACATTTAGCTTTTGGAAAATAATTGATTATTTCTTCAACAATTTCCCTCGCTGATATTCGTCTTAAACAACATCTTCCAGAATAATTAAATTGTTCTGCCATTTTATAATTTTCGACCAATATCCATCCTACTCCACCAAAATGGTCATAGCAGTAAACAGGAGTGTTACTAACAATAGCATATTGGACTGTTTTTCCTATTGTAATAACAGCATCAGCATCCTTAACCATTTTCGATGTCAATCTCCTTACATTTCCTCTTACACCGATATTTATTATGTTTAATCCATGTTCATTTTTTAAAATTTCTAGTGCATCTAGCATCTCTTGTGGCGGATGATTACTAACCAAAAGTATATTTCTTAATTGTTTATTTTTAGAATCTTTCTCGCAAAAAAAATCTGATGGCGCTGCGTTGTAGAAAACTTCACAAATATTAGTAGGAACCCCAAATTTACTTAAATGAGTATAAGTTTCTTCGCTATTAAAGAATATTTTATTGGCTAATAATCTTTCTGTATATAATCCAAAAGTTTCTAAATGTTCATAAGGAGATAAATGTGCAAACACAAAGAAAGTTTTATTATTAAAACTTTCAATATGTTGGTTGACGAGAATGGGTAATACCTGATGTTGAGACCAAACAATATCATAATTGAATGGATTTGGTAATTCATCGGATGTGAATAAATTGATATCCGAATCTTTGGCAATATCCATTACAGGAGAGCCTATATAATTTGCCACAATATCAACTAAATAATTATTTTTTTTAAAGCATTCTGCAACTTCTAATGCAATTATTTCTGAACCACCAATACTTGCCATATGATTAGTACATATCAATACTTTTAACATAAATTTTTAGCCCTACTTTAATTACCAATAAATTAACTTTCCATATTTAAAGCTAATGTATTTACTGTATGAAAAATAAAACAATCATAACTAAAAATAATTTTAATTATTAGATATTCAATCAATTAGTATATATTAATTTATAAATGGCTTGGAATTGACATTTCAATGATATACTTTATGATTTTCAAATTAGCAAAATTAATGCTACCCTTAATGTAATTAGGTAAAATCTCCACATAATAAATAAGATACAATGTAATAATTCCCATTATCTTTACTGATGGCTTTTCTTATTATATATTGAACACTGGTTGAGCCATAGATATTGAATCATTTATTAATATAATTATTTACTATAAATTAATCTGATACGGCAAGTTTTTTCTTCTTTTGCATCACCTTTTAACATTAATGGAATCATTGTTTTTTCGACAATAAGGCAGGTAGAAAGCAATAATAATATAGGATAAATAAAACTCCTATAATTTCCTTGCTAAGGATATCTATTTAAATTTCCTATCTCGTTTCAATATACTTATTTTTGTAAAGCTTCAAATTCAAATAATATATTTAGTCAATATAGATAATTGAATTTAAATAAATCTTTAATTATATCTATTTACCCACCCCATAATCCCTAAGCTTATTAGCAATCGCAGTATGCGATACACCCAATCTTTTTGCGAGTTTTCTAGAGCTTGGATATTCGGTATACAAGCTTTTTAAAACTTCTTTTTCGAATTGTTTGGTCATTTCATCAAGTGTTTTATTTTCGATATCATTGATCCAAGAAACTTGGGTCGAAGTTATCGTAGGTAGAACAATATCTTTTACTGTTAATTGTGATGATGTCAATTGAGATAATGCGGAATAAAGTACATTTTTAAGCTGTCTTACATTGCCAGGCCAAGAGTATTGCGTTAAGTAAGGAATGACATCCTGACTCACTTTTGGCGGGGTAATACCTTGCTTATTAGCAAATTCATCAATGAAAATATGAGTAAGTGGTTCTATGTCATCCTTGCGCTCTTTTAGTGAAGGTAAATTTAAAGACAATACATTCAAGCGATAATAAAGATCTTTCCTAAACTTTCCTTGTTCCACTAACTCAGCTAAATCAACTTTAGTCGCACAGATGATTCTAACATCAACGTAAACTTCGTTATCGTCACCTACTCTTCGAAAATATCCATCATTAATAAAACGTAATAATTTGGTTTGCATTTGGAATGACATCTCATCAATGCCATCAAGTAATACAGAACCACCATTTGCTTGCTCAAAAAAACCTTTTTTACTTTCAACTGCTCCAGGATAAGCGCCTGCTGCATGTCCATAAAGTTCACTTTCAACAACATCATCGGGCATTGCTGCACAATTTAAACCTAAAAAAGCTTTATCACCCCTAGGGCTATATTGGTGACATGCGCTAGCTAATAAATCTTTACCAGTCCCAGTTTCACCAGTGATTAGTAATGGTTCTCGTTGCACCGAAAATGCTTTAGCTTGAGCAATCAACTTTTGCATAGCTTGACTTTGAACGGCGAAAATATCAAAAGCATGACTGCCAACAACATTGATTTTTGATAGTCGTCTTTTTAAATATTCAACCGGTTGTAAAACAAAAGTAATTTTGAATGATTCTCGGACTTTTTGCAATAAAAAATACTGCGAATTTAAAACAATAATAGCATCATCATGCTGAGCTAAATTGAATGCGGCATCCAAATTAAATACATTTTGATAATCAAATTTTTGATTTAAATTCAATGAATTAACATAAAATAGCGCTTTTGCTACATTATTATAAGCCAACAGTTTTGAATTATTATCGATTTCAATGATGGCTGCTTGCATTATAATTTTCCCACTTTTCATTTAACTTCATTAAATTGTTATGACGAACTTGCCACTCATGGCTATTAATTAAGTCAACACAATTGATTTTAGTTGTCGTCAATAACTGTTTTGCTTTATCAGTTAGTAATGATTGTTTTTTATTTAAATTAGTCAACGCATCTAAAATAGCTAATGTGCCATTGCGGTTATTACATGCCAATAATAAATCACAACCAGCATTAAGTGCAGCTTCTGCTCGTTGAGCATGATTACCTAAAATCGCTGCACCTTCCATTGATAAATCATCCGAAAATATAATGCCATTAAAATGTAATTGTTCACGTAATACAGTTTTAAGCCAAAATGCTGATCCGCTGGCTGGTTTATCATTAAATTCAGGATAAATGACATGAGCGGGCATAATGGCATCAAGTTTCTTTTCTGCGATCAATTTTGCAAAGATCTGCATATCATTTTCAATAAGTGCTTTAGAGCGATGATCAATTGGTGTTTCTTTATGAGAATCAGCAATCACATGACCATGACCGGGAAAATGTTTACCCGTTGTTTTCATCCCTGCACAATGCATACCATCAATCATAGATGATGCAATTTGATAAGCAATATTGATATCTGAATGAAAGGATCGACTACCTATTGCTAAACACTCATGGCCTAAATCTAATACCGGCGCATAACTAAGATCGATATCGTAGGCAATCAATTCTATAGCCAACAACCAGCCAGCATCGAAGGCCAATGATTTAGCCTGTTCGATATCATTAAACAATGCGAATGATTGAGCAGGAGGAATATGGGTAAAACCTTTTTTAAAGCGTTGAACTCGCCCCCCCTCATGATCGACCGAAATTAATAAACGTTCAGATGTGGTAGCACGAATCTGTTTAATAAGTTCAGTTAATTGTTCTGGATCTTCGTAATTACGACTAAATAAGATGATACCTGCAACCAACGGATTTTGTAAAAGCTTTACATCATCATTAGTTAACGATGTTCCTTGCACATCAATCAATAAAGGCCCCATTACTCCACAGCCCCTTGAACATTATCCGATGGCACATCTTTTGATGTTACCCGTTGTAAAATTTCACCAGTTTGCGTTGAAAGTAACTCCATAGAAAGGTTTGCATTATCATTTTCTGATGGAGATTTATAAAGTGTAGTAAAAAGCACATATCCAGCATTCATTGATTTTGCTAAGCCTATCATTTTGCTTCGTGATACAAGTTTATCATCAGCCGAAATACCTAATGCTTGTTTGGCTCGGTTGATAGATTGCCTATCAGCGACAGTAAAAAGATTTTGTTTATTCATTAAGCTATGTAACGTTTCATCAACCTGATTTGTTGCTAAATAATCACCACTGCGATTTTGAATATCACTAATCAACAAAACTTTATCGCCTTCAATTGAGGATGAAGATTGCATTATTTTATTTACAAGTGGTGATAAAATTGTATTCCAATCAATTGTCTTTGCAATCTTTGGAGGCGTATCTACTACACCTGGATCACTCGGTGTTTCAATTGGGGCTTTAACTTCAGTTTTTTGGTTAGAACCTAAAAGTTGACAACCAGCCAAGCTTAAAGCCAGCATACTAATTACTGCGGTACGTTTAAACTGTTTCATATAAGTTAACCTATTAATTGCCCTAAATTTTTACCGCCCAATAAATGCATATGAATATGAAAGACTTCTTGTCCCGCATCCTTATTACAATTCATAATTAAACGGTAACCACTTTCATCAATACCTTCCTGCTTGGCAATTTTAGCTGCCACTACCACCATATGACCAAGCAAAGCTTCATCAGACGCTTCTATATGATTTATGGTTGGAATCAATTTATTGGGAATAATTAAGATATGTGTAGGAGCTTGAGGCGAAATATCTCGAAATGCAGTAACTTTATCATCTTGAAAGACGATATCAGAAGGAATTTCACGGCGAATAATCTTACTAAAAATGGTTTCTTCAGCCATATAAACACTCCCTAAAAAAATAGCTATTAATTTTAAATTTTTATTCTGTTAAGAATAGCATACTTTAATGACAAAAATGTATAGATATCGTTACATTTTTATATTTACGCTTCATATTTTGATAAAAAAAGTTGAGGAACGGGGTTTTTGAGGGAGCTAGTAGCCGTTTTTTTGATGATTAAGACTATATTTTGCTCGTAAATAGCCAAATCGTATTTTTATAACTTATTCATTTGTTAAAGAGATTAATTTGATATATAATGCGCCGTCGATTTCAACCGCTTAATTTTCATGTTCCTTGCTTTCAATGGGTTGCGGTTGCCCCGACAGAAAGCTGATTAATCCGTAGGGAGCGATAATGCGTCATTACGAAATTGTATTTATGGTTCACCCAGATCAAAGTGAACAAGTACCTGGTATGATTGAACGTTATACTGGTACATTAACCACTGATGGTGGAAAAATCCATCGTTTAGAAGATTGGGGTCGTCGCCAATTAGCCTATCCTATCGAAAAACTGCATAAAGCACACTATGTGTTAATGAATGTAGAAGCTACTCAAGAAGCAGTCAATGAACTTGAAGATAACTTCCGTTTCAATGATGCAGTAATTCGCAGTTTAATTATGCGCACAAAACACGCTGTAACTGAAACATCACCTATGCTAAAAGCTAAAGATGAACGTCGTAGTTCAGAAGAAGATTATAGCGATGTAAACATGGACGATGATTCAGAAGAATAATCGTTTAGTTTTGTCGGGTTTGGTTACCAAAACCCCGATAAAAAAAATGAGTCCCAGTGGGATTTTACACTGCCAGTTTTATTTAGAACACGTTTCTGAACAAATCGAAGCAGGATTCCCAAGACAAGCATGGTGCACAATGCCAGTTATTGTCAGTGGACAACAAGAGTTAAGTTGCAGTATTAAAAAAGGCAGCAAAGTATTAGTAAGTGGCTTTATCAGCACACATACTAAACGAGATAAAACCAGTCAATTAGTTTTACATGCTGACCAAATTAAACTATTAGGAGAATAGCCAAATGGCACGTTATTTCCGTCGTCGCAAATTCTGCCGTTTTACAGCAGAAGGCGTTAAAGAAATTGATTATAAAGATGTTTCTTTATTAAAAAGCTATATCACAGAAAGTGGTAAAATTGTACCAAGCCGTATCACTGGTACTAGCGCAAAATATCAACGTCAATTAGCTCGCGCTATCAAACGCGCTCGTTACTTGGCATTATTACCATACACTGACAACCATCAGTAATTAGCAACAGAGGGAACATATAATGCAAATTATTCTACTCGATAAAGTTGCTAATTTAGGCAGCTTAGGTGATCAAGTTAATGTTAAAGCGGGTTATGCTCGTAACTTTTTAATTCCACAAGGTAAAGCAGTACCTGCGACTAAAAAGAATATTGAATTCTTTGAAGCGCGTCGTGCTGAATTAGAAGCAAAACTAGCAGAAACGTTAAAAGCCGCAGAAGAGCGCGTATCTGAAATCAATGCATTAGGTAAAGTAACTATTACTTCTAAAGCGGGTGATGAAGGTCGTCTATTCGGTTCAATTGGTACTCGTGATATCGCTGATGCAGTTAAAGCTCGTGGTATTCAAGTATCAAAAAGCGAAGTTCGCCTGCCAAATGGTGTATTACGTACTACTGGTGAACACGAAGTGTTATTCCAAGTGCATAGCGAAGCTTTTGCTAAAATTATTGTTGAGATTATTCCTGAATAATCATCAGATAATAGCAATAAAAAAACCCGTTTACTATAACGGGTTTTTTATTATATCAATTTATTTTTTCTATCTATTACTACCTTAACAAGAATAATTCATTAAACGATTTTGTGACTTATTCTTCAGTTTGAACTTCTGTTTCTAATTTTACTTGTTCTTCTTTATAAAGTTTATTGTCATACATTTTGACAAACGGCAAATAAATCACCAAAGCTAATATTGCTGAAAGTATCGCAACAAACATAGCACGATAATCACCACCGGTACCAATAAATGCCCCTAATCCCATTGGTGATGGCCAAGGCACTAGCGCAATAATAGGATTCATAAAACCACTACTTATAGCAAAATAACCTAAAGTACCACAAGCCATTGGCGCTAATAAAAATGGTATGGCAAGATATGGGTTATAAACTATCGGCATACCAAAAATAATTGGCTCATTGATATTAAAGATTGCAGGAACTGCTGAGGCTCGACCTAAAATTTTCAATTGACTCGACTTAGCACAAAAAGCAATAAAGAATGTCATAAGAAGTGTAGAACCTGAACCACCTAAAATAACCAAAGAATTGTTAAACTCTCCCGCAAATGGAATATGAGCACCACCAACGTTTTCATTCATATTAGCCAGCATTATTGGTGTTATAAAAGCACCAATGATACTTGCACCATGAATACCGACAACCCAAAGCGCATGAATTAAAAATAAAATTACCATAATACCAAGCCAGCTTTTAGTCAAATTGGTTACAAAGGTAAATGGAACACCAATAATATCGAAAATATCAGTACCAAAGAAAATTAAAATACCGTTTAAAATAATAACTGTAAAAGCAATAACAAAGGTTGGAATTAGTGCAGTAAATGAGCGTGATACACCTAATGGAACGGTTTCAGGCATTTTAACCACCCAGTTACGACGTACACAGAGGAAATAAAGTTGAGTTGCCACAATAGCCATTACTATTGCAATAAAAATACCCGAAGTACCTAATCGGAAAACAAATGGTTGTAATCGTAATCCATTGAAGACTTCACTTTGGTCACTAAGCAATACCATAGAACCATTTTGTAGAACTAATTCCGGTAAAGTCATAACAAAAGCAAATACTGATAACATAGCACCATTAAGCGCATTCACTTTTAAACCGGTTTCTTCTTCCTCAATTTTGGTTAATTCATAACCAACTACAATGTTAAAATAAAGCGCCAATATTCCCATTGTCGCAGTGTTCGCAATCATATAAAGATCGCTTACTTTGAAAATGGTATTTTGGAAAAGAGTTTCTAATCCAGTAAATGTCATTGGTAATGTATTAAATACTAAAAACATCGACCCAACGATACAAAAAGGAACTGATGCCATCCCCGCTGCCATTACTGCCCTTACAATCTTAAACTGCGATATTTTAGCCATCGGAGTCATTAGATATTTTTGTAGCAACACAAATCCGGTATTCATTTTGTTTTCCTCATTTAATTAATGATTTCTTGATAAGCTTGAATTCTTTTAAAATGTTTATCCTCATTACGTTCGATTTTTTTCAATTTTATTAATATAAGAATAGTAAAAACTAAACTTGTTAACATTATTCCCAATAGTATGTTTATAGCCTCTTGTGAATTTTTTAAGAATGGAAAGAAAAAGTGAAATAATGGAGTGAATATCGAAACAATTAACGCAATGATAGATATCAACATTATTTGATAAAATAAACTTGCATAGCGTAGATGGTTTTTATGATTTCGATAAAGTTTAATTTGCTCAAAACTGGTTAGCGTAGCAAGTATTATGAGCATAATAGGTAGCACGATAGCTATAGATAAACTTCCCATCAAAAAAACTGCCCAATAGAGATTTATAAACAAAAAAAATGCTGTAGCATAACGAACCGCTAAAAAGCGATTAAAATAGAGGTTAGTCAAACTAACTTTTTTATGTAATTTAAGTTGGCTTTCTAGTGGTGTATTCATCTCAAACCTCTTTATTGATTTGATAACTTATATGTTTGTTGATATAGATGGGACATCTCAATAGCAATTTCTCTCAATGTCATTGTCGTCATCAAATGATCTTGAGCATGAACCATAATGATTTCCATCTCAATTTTAGTGCCACTTGCATAAGATTGAAGCAATTCAGTTTGAGATTTATGTGCTTCTAAAATCTCATGATTGGCTTCTTCAAGTAACTGCGTTGCTTGTTCGAAATTAGCCTCTCTCATCGCTTTAAATGCAAGGTGAATTTTGGTTTTGGCATTACCACTATGCAAAATAATATTGAAAGCAGTAATTTGAATATCCTCCGAGCTCATTATGTCAGTCATTGCTACGCTCCTTTTTCAATTAATTGGATAAAGTAAGATTTGAATTGATTAAAATCGGTAATTTTTAACATTGCATCTTGCATAGCTAAATCATCAATTAAATTGACAATCGCTTTGGTCATCATAGCTAAGTTGGAATTTTGGTATATTGATGGAGAAATCATAAAAATAAACTTAACATCTTGATAATTTATATCCCAACTCACACCTTGAGGAATAACAGCAATCGCTATTTTGGCTATCTTACCGACTGGAATAGCTGGATGAGGAACCACTATGGTTGGACTAAAGATTATTTCACCTAACGCCATCCTTTTTTCCATCTGTTTTTTCATCTCTTGCTTAAAGTTCTTTGATTCATTGATAGATAATAAATTAAGCAAATGATCCAACACGGCTTGTTTAGATGGTTTATTGGGACACAAGTAAAAATAATCAGCAGCAATTTCATCAAATACTTGAGCTATATATATTGAATGATTCTGTTTTTTATCATCAAAGAAATTTTTGGGTAATGAATTGGGGGTTTGTCTATGAGAAAGATATCGGCGAATTGCTTGAACATCTTCCTCACAAAAAAATACAGAAACATGAAATACTGGTACTTTAAATACTTTGGATGATAAATCGACAGAAGAAATAATAAAATCGATATCATTTAACATCCCTTGTTCTATTTCATAATAACCACGTGTTGCTATAATTTTTACTCGCTCATCAAATTCACTTTCTACTCGATTTTTAAGTAATTGTGCACTACCAAGCCCCGTTGCGCAGATAATTAATACTTTAGCTTTCTGTTCATTTTTTAATTTTTCCAGTGATGCCAGAAAATGAAGTGCTAAATACCCCCACTCATCATCAATAACATTATATTTATTTAAATTAGGTAATTGATTGAAATAGTGTTTAACTAATCCAAAAACTTCACCATATTGGCTTTTAATTTCATCTATTAAAGGATTTTCTAATTTTATATTCTGCGCTAAACGCACAAGCATTGGTTTTAAATGCTGAATTAACCCATTTTTCAACTGTTCATCATGCCAAAAAGGATAGCCTGTTTCTTGTTCTATTTTTAAAAGTAAATTAGTTAATAAAGAGCCAAGTTCATCATCAAGATCGTTTTGGATTAAATTTGATTTACTCATCAAATGTAGCGTAAGGTACATCTGCTCTTCTTTAGGAAAATGAAAACCAATTATTGATTCAATACGAGCAATGATTCGATTAGCAACTTGATATTCAATAGCTGAATCAGCTGAAACAAGTAAATCAAGATTTTGGATTGTAAGACCCGACTGCAAACGTTTAATACTTAACGACAAATGTAAGACTATATTTTGAATCATTACATCAGATAATTTGATATTCGCTTCACGACACTCATCTAAAATAATGATAGTTAAGGTATCAAAGCTAATTGCTTCACATGCTTGATTAAAATAGGATAAATGGTGTAAAAAATTGATTGAATCCTCATGAAAAAAGTAACTCATAATAAAATGACGTTTAGCTTTTTCTTCACCATCAACATAAATTAAAGAATGGCTTTTTTTAAGCGTGAGTTCATAAGGTTGTAATTGGGACTTAATTTCCGCAATATCTTTATTCAATTGGGATGAGCTAATAAATAGCTGTTCAGATAATGCTTCAACATCAATTTTTTGGCTTTCAAGTAATAATAAATTAAGGATATAGTGCTTTCGTTCACTTGCCTCCCGGCATTGGGATTTCTCAATATTTTTATCTAATAAATGATATTCAATCAAAAATAAATTAAATACAGTTCGATCTAATATTTCAAGTTGAAAACCATAGCCTTGTTTACTAACTATATTACCGCCATTGCGTTCTATTAATGTTTTTAAATCTTTAAGATAGGTACGTACAGTACGATCTGATAACGATAATTCCTCCGCGAGTTCTTGACTACTTTTAAATCCATTTTTAGAACGAATCAATAAACTAATAAGTTCTCGTTGTTTTTGTTTTATCATTATCTACTATACCTTAACTATTAATGAGAATTATCCTAAAAGATCAAGTCATTAAAATATAAGCTACTTCTATGATGCGATTATTAAACTAAACAATCGCATCAAGAACGGTAGAACTCAGATTTGCCTAAAATTAATTAATATTGTCCTCAACTAATTTAGCTAGTTGTTCAATACCAGATTGAATTGGAATATAAGCCTGAAAAGGAATACTTACAACAGGTTTACCCACTTCATCACCTAATGCTTTTAATTTATCAAACATCATCATTGTTTGCGGACTAATTAAAAACAGTGAAAAATCACTATTTTTAATTTTATTACTACCTTCAGTTGCAGATACCGCATCAAGTTCAATAGGTACATTTTTACTAGCAAAAAATTCAGTTACCTTTTTGGCCATAAGCGATGATGACATACCAGCTGCACAAATAATTAACGCTTTTTTCATAACTTCTCCTAATGAATTTAAATCGTTATAAGGTTTCACCATTTGACTCAATGACTTTTTTATACCAAGTAAATGAATCTTTACGGCTACGTTTTAAGGTTCCATTACCTTTATTGTCTTTATCAACATAAATAAAGCCGTAACGTTTTTCCATTTCACCGGTTCCAGCTGACACTAAATCAATACAACCCCATGGAGTATATCCCATCAAATCTACACCATCTTCTTCAACCGCTAACTTCATTTGTTTAATATGTTCTCGAAGATATTCAATACGATAACTATCATGAATACTTCCATCAGCTTCAACTTTATCATATGCACCAAATCCATTTTCCACAATGAAAAGCGGTAAATGATACATATCAGTTAGCCAATTTAATGTATAGCGCAAACCTTCCGGATCGATCTGCCACCCCCAATCAGATTTTTTAACGTATTGATTACCAATTAAATCGGTTTTTTCATTATATTCATAGTTATCTGATTTTTTTCTAATCGCATTAGACATGTAATAACTAAAACCAATGTAATCGACTGTACCGTTTTCTAATACTTCGAGATCTTGGCTTGTCACGTCTAATTTAAAGCCTTTGCGTTGCCAGTATTTGATAATATGATTAGGATATTGACCATGAACATGAACATCAGTAAAGAAATACTTACGTTCCATGACTTTTTGAGCCATTAAGATATCACCTGGTTTACAGGTTTCCGGATAGATTGGCACAACAGCAATCATACAACCAATTTGAAAATCAGGATTGATAGCATGACCTATTTGCACCGCTTTTGCGCTTGCAACTAATTCATAATGTGCAGCTTGATACATGATTTCTTCTCTGTTATCACCTGCTTTGTAATAAATACCTGAGTTAGTGAAAGGCGCAAAATCTTCATTAAAATTAGCTTGGTTATTGATCTCATTAAAGGTCATCCAATATTTCACTTTATTTTTATAACGATCAAAACAGACCTCAGCAAAGCGAACAAAGAAATCAATTAATTTACGATTACGGAAGCCACCATATTCGGTAACTAGATAATAAGGTAATTCAAAGTGCGAAAGGGTAACAACCGGCTCAATATTATATTTTAAACATTCATCGAAAAGATCATCATAAAACTTCAACCCTTCTTCATTTGGTGCAAGCTCATCACCTTTCGGGAAGATTCGAGTCCAAGCAATCGAAGTTCGAAAACATTTAAACCCCATTTCAGCGAAGAGTTTAATATCATCTTTATAATGATGATAAAAGTCGATAGCCTCGTGATTAGGATAATACTCACCAGGAATGATTCCTTCGGTAATTTTTCGATAACTTTTAGGCGATCCAACAGTCATCACATCGGCAACACTAGGCCCCTTACCACCAGCTTGCCAAGCACCCTCTAATTGATGAGCAGCAACCGCACCACCCCATAAAAAATCTTTTGGTAAACCTTTATTATTCATGATCAAATACCTGTATTAAATGAGAGATTAAATACAGTATAAAAGGAAAAAATTTGAATTACTAACCAACTTTTTCCGTATTGATCAGGAAAATATACGCAAAGAAAATAGATGTAAAAGCGTGATGATTAAAAAAATAAAATTGCGCTTACCGTGATCATTAACTAAATAAATTGTTCAAAACCAGCGGCATATTTGGACGGTACAAATTCGATAATATCGTACTGGGCAATTTGCTGAATATAAAACGGATCTTTTTGCATTATAGTTAATGCTTGTTCTTTATTCTCAGCACGGCAAAGTATCACACCGCCAGTAAGTGGCACTTTTCGGCCTGAAGCAATAAAATGTCCCTATCGATAATTATCTTCAAGGTAATCGATATGCTGCTGTAAAAATTTTTCAACTTCACTAATGGGTTTAATATAAGTGAGGGTGAATATAAACATAATAATTCTCCATATAAAAAACCAGCTTAATAGCTAGTTTTTATTGACTATACATATTGATAATAAACCCATATCTATAATAACTTAGTTGTGGACTTGATAGCATTTATAGTATTGAGTTTTTACTTGCGTTCCCATTGACCATTTTCATTTTTGCGGTAAACCTTTTCTACAGCTGACCACGCCACTCTAAATGCGATTTGCTCTGGCGAACTTTTATCTCGTCTTTTTTTGGGATCTTGGTACTCTTTTATGGCATTGTTAAAAGCTTCTTTAAAAATATCTTGAGCATGTTCGGGTAAAACATGGCGTACAGATTCGGGTAAATCATCTCGTGTTTGATATGGCATATAACATTTCCTCAATAAATTAGTCATACATGAATGAAAATTTAAAAACGGTAAAAGTTAAAGCTGCTACAAAATCAAAATACGTTTAAAATTTAGTCTCTTTTTGGCAAGAATACAAGTTTTAATTTGCTTTGATTAATCAACCTATTTTTTCTTTTATCAGCTAGCTCACCATTGCGGTATTTTGGCTAAAAATAAGATCCAAATAGCTAACCTTTAGTGTAATTAACAAAACTATCCAATTGAATAGTTGAAAATGACCAACACATGCAAAGTAGCTAACTACTTGACAGTAAATAATTTAGCTACTTGCATAGGTGACGATTTTGCTAATCATAGAAAACCAACAAATCTAAATAAAAAATGAATTGCGTTCAATAAAACAGCAAAAATCTGTATGAAATTCAATATAAAGTTATTTTATTTGTTCACATCTACCACAAAACGACCTTTTGTTTTGCCTGCTATCATGTTATGCGCAGTATCAACACACTCGTCTAAACGAATAGTATTGCCTATATGAGACAAAATTTTATCATCTAAATACTGAGCTAATAAGTTCCATGCGGCAATACGATTATCATAACTTGCCATTACGCTGTCGATACCTGCCAATGTTACCCCGCGCAAAATAAAAGGTGCGACAGTTGCCGGGAAATCCATTCCTTGTGCTAGCCCACAACAAGCTACAATGCCACCATACTGAGTTTGGGCACATACATTAGCTAAGGTATGAGAACCAACCACATCGACAACGGCTGACCACTGTTCTTTTTGTAAAGGTTTACCAGCCTCTTTCAACTGTTTACTATCAATAATATTGCTTGCACCAAGTTTGTTTAAATATTCTTTGTCAGTTAATTTACCTGTTGATGCAGTAACTTGATAACCCAATTTGCTTAATAAAGCTACCGCAACTGAGCCAACTCCGCCACTCGCCCCTGTCACCAGTACTGTTCCGCTTTGTGGTTTTATCCCAAAATCAACAATACGTTTTACACACAATGCAGCAGTATATCCAGCGGTGCCAATAATCATCGATTGATAGGATGTGATATTTTGGGGTAATGGAATTAACCAATCTGATTTTAAGTAAGCATATTGCGCCAGACACCCCCAATGGGTTTCACCACATCCCCAACCATTTAAAATAACAGTATCACCAGCTTGATAACGATCACTGCTAGATTCAATAACTGTACCGACACCATCAATACCCGGCACCATAGGCCATTGCCTAACAACAGGACTTTTATTAGTTAACGCTAATGCATCTTTATAATTGATGCTTGAATAGTGAATTTGAACTAGAGTATCACCCTGTTGTTGCAGCAACTGTTGTTTAGTGATGGTTTTTAATGAATGTGAAAACCCATTAATCTCATCTTTTTCTAAAATAATGGCGTTGAATGACATGATAATTCCTTAATACCTACAGCAATAAAATCATAATAAATAGTCAAATAACCAAATGCAATAATTTGATGAGTAAAAGCACTATTCAATTAATTTAAAAGCCTGATAGTTATCAGGCTTAATAATAAATATTGGTTAACTTAAGATTAAGATATCATTATCTAGTTTTTCCACGATTTACTTTTTCTGATACTGCACCAATAAATACAACATCACTTGATGAATTAAGCGCAGTTTCAACCGAATCTTGAATAACACCAATAGCTATACCGATACCAATGACTTTAGCTGAAATTTCGTTAGGTATTCCAAACATACTACAAGCGACAGGAATAAGCAGTAATGAACCACCTGCGATTCCTGATGCACCACAAGCGCATATACTCGTCACAATACAAAGTAATACTGCAGAAAGAATATCAACGTCTATATGCAAAGAATTTACGGTAGCTAACGTTAAAATAGTGATAGTAATTGCCGCTCCTGACATATTAATTGCTGCTCCCAGTGGTACAGCGACAGAATAAGTATCTTCATCCATTTTTAATTTTTTACAAATTTCGATATTAACTGGAATATTTGCTGCTGAGCTACGAGTAAAGAAAGCAGGAATAGCACTATCTTTTAATGAGGTAAAAACCAATGGATACGGATTTTTACGCATTACAATATAAGCTAATAATGGATTAATAATCAATGCCACAATTAACATACAAGACACTAATACAACTAATAGATGAGCATACTTAAGTAATTCACCAAATCCTGTTTCTGCAAGTGTTGAAGCAACCAAACCAAAAACCCCTAATGGAGCAAAACGAATAATGATTTTTACAATGAATGAAATTGCTAAAGAAAGATCGCTCATCATCGTTTTGGTTGTTTCACTTGAGTGTCTTAATGCAATCCCAATTCCGACTCCCCAAACAATGAGCCCAATATAGTTAGCATTAACAAGCGCATTAACTGGATTGTCTATCATTTTATTTAGCAGAGTTTTTAATACTTCAATAATACTACCTGGAGGTGTTAATTTACTCTGATCAGCAGCATCACCTAATGAAATATCAGAAGGGAAGATGAAACTAGCAATAGTTGCTAACAAAGCGGCCAACATCATTCCCGAAAAATATAGGGCAAAAAGTTTACCCATATTAGCGCGTTTACCACGTTGGTGATTAGATATTGACGCAATAACTAAAATAAGTACCAAAATTGGCGCGACTGATTTTAAGGCATTAATAAAAAGCGAGCCAATAAAAGACATATTTAACGCAACGTCTTTAGAAATTGCTGCTAATGTTATACCTAAGAGCAAACCCAAAACAATTTGAGGAATAAGCCCTACTTTAAAATAAAAACGCACCAAAGGATTGGTTGAATGAGTCATGGAACTTCCTTATATAACAAAACAATGCAAAAACATTACCATAAATAAATCTTAAAACTATAAAAAAATTATTATGATAACTATTTTTTATATAACTTAGATTAATTATTAAGATTAATTATTTTAAATGAATAAAGAAAAAAACCGATACTTTCTATTAAAAGTATCGGTCAGGAAGATAAACAACTTAGTTTATTACTCGTGTTACCAATTAGCTCTTATTCCTAAAGAGCCATTAATTGGCGACTTAACGTTTGCATCTCCACTATTGGACCAAGTATGACCAATCTCAGTATAAGCACTAACTTGATTATTAAATTCATAACTACCACCAATAGCCAATTCCGTACTTGTATAACCAGCACCACTATTAAATTTAGTTGAGGCTCTGGAACAATCAAATCTTATACGATCTGAACCATCGGGCGAATAGTATAAATTTAAACGAGTATAAGGGTGGAATGTTCCTAACTCTGACTGAAAATGATTTTCAAGTCTAGCACCCACTCGGAAAAGCCATGAATCATTATGACTTTGTTTGACGGTGGTATTACCACTTATATGACTATTATTAAGATTCATCCATTGGTGAATAATTTGAAACTGATGTTCAATTCGCCAATCATAATAATTTAAATCAAATGGTTTACCGACTTCCGCGGAAGCACTTAACCCTATTCCTTTTTGTTTACTATTTTTATTATAATTTGGTTTAATGTCTACTTTATGACGCCCCCCTTGGAACACCAAATCTAAGTAAGCCCCATTCTCATCCATATAGTTGCCATAGAGACCTAAGAAATAACTATTTGAGCGATTTTTTCCTACATATCCTTTCATACTGCTGGCAAAACCATCAACATCTAAACTACCATGTAAATAACCGAAGTAACCACCTGCACGCCAATAGCTATCTTCTTTTTTCCAGATATCGCTACCTATTTGGAAACCAGTATAATTTCCTTTGCTATGTGTATCAGCTATACCATTTTGTTTTATATCTGTGCGCTCAGCGATTATTCGTCCCCAACTAATTTCTGAGTCTGGTAGTAAAGTATTACCAATACGTTGATGCATATTTGCTTGCATAATTAAATCAGCCTGACGTAATTGTGCCGCTACCCCAGCAAACATTGGTACTTCTTTACGATAAGCAACCTTATTCGGAGACACTGGATTAACAGGTTGCTCTGGGTTTGTTGGGTTTGTTGGGTTTGTTGGGTTTGTTGGGTTTGTTGGGTTTGTTGGGTTTGTTGGATTAGTTGGATTCGTTGGATTCGTTGGATTAGTTGGATTAGTTGGTTCAGTAGGTTTACTAGAACGTAAGTACCAGTTATTATTTTGTTGATTAATATCGCCTTTATGTAAATAGTATTCATAAGCGCCCACATCTAAATGTGATCCTTCTAAATTAAATGCATCGTTCGAACTTACACCATTAACATTGACAATTTCAATACCATTCGTTTTGCCAGTATCTGCACCTAATCCACCAATATTGGTTATTTTAACCAATGTATTTCCGGAAGCATTCCCTCCAATAAACAACTTATCAGTTGAGCTACTACTATCTTGCAATACTGTATCAAGCAAAAGCTGACCATTATTACCAATATAATTACCGGTTATAGTTAGATGATCTCCAGTAAAATTATTATTCAGCGCAATAGTACCACTATTATAAACATCGCCACTTACCGAAGCTTGATGTATCCTTGGAACAAAATCTAAAATAGCATTTGAATTTAGAGTAAGCTTATCGGTATTTAAGTTACCAGTTAATGATAACCTTCCGTTTGAACCAACATTGATATTTTCCCAGTTAAGAATCGCTACATCACCACGAATACCTACTGAATCAGAAGATCCAACTAGATGGGTACTAAAATTAAGAACATCCATTTCATTCGATGAACTAGCTCGAATATTTTTACGTCCACCATCAATCATGGTTAAATCTGAAATATCAGAGCCTTGATTGATATTAAGCGTATCATCACCTGTTCCTAGCAATATTTTACCACTTACTTTAGAACCACTATTTAAATTAACAATAGAATTGGTCACATCATTTCTTATTGCTGTACCAAGAACAGAATAAACATTAGCACCATCATTAAGGTTAATATTAGTTGTTGTGTCTGATTTACCTGTTGTATAGATACCCGCATCTAAATTATTGTTTACATCGGTCCCATTCGCATAAACCGTATCATAGATATCAATAACCGTTGAGCCAGTACCACTGTTATTGATTGTTATTCCATTATTTTTACCAAAAATTGTTCCAGAATTTTGTTTAACATTAACATCAGTGCTTGTACCTCGATTATTAATAACTATACCAGCTTGTTGTTCACCACTAACCGTTCCATAAGTAGTAATAATTGTAGAACCAGATCCTGTATTCTCTAATTCTATGCCATTTCTTAAACCATTAAGACTACTGGTTACTAATTGTTGAACAGTCAAGTTAGTAGCATTATTTTCATTTATAGCATAAATAGCATCATCTTGATCAGCTTCAATGTTGCCATTTAAGAAAATTTTTGTTTCGCCATTTCCTTTATTTGTTAAATTGAGCCCTTTATTATGGCCCTTAACAAAACCTGAGTCGTTCAAAGAAACAATTAAGTTCTGTGCCGCAACATCATTAAGCACAAAAATGCCATCAGAATTATTACCAAAAACCTTACCTGCAATTTTTATTTCAGTCGTCCCACTTCCTTTATTGGTTACATTAAGTCCATTATAATTACCTGTAATCGTACCTCCAAATTGATCAATATTAAGATTATTGGCTGTACTATTATTTAAAACTAACAAACCATGTTGTTGAACACTCTCTAAATCGCCTGAAGTTTTTACACTTGTTGAACCGACACCATTGTTAACTAAATTAACCGCATTTAATAAACCTTTGATTTTTCCTGCTATCTGAATTAAATTTAAGTGACTTGATTGTGTACCATTTTGAACTACAACGCCTTCATTAATATCGCCTGTTACTGAGCCACTAAGATTAACATTTGTATTCCCTTTTCCATTATTGGTTAAATTAATGCCACGAAGTTTGCCAGCAATACTACCTGCTGATTGGATTATCGTTAAATCACTTGATGTATTACCGTTAGTAACCACAATACCATCATTTTGATCACCAATAATATTTTTAGCTGTTTGAATTGACGTATAGCCCTGCCCATTATTCGTTACATTTATGCCATTAAGATTTCCATGAATTGTGCCATTTGACTGAATAACGCTCATATTAGAGGTTGTCGAATTGTTATTGATTGCCCTAATTCCATCGTTTTGAGCACCTTCAACAACACCAGAAGTTGAAATGATCGTCGACTTTTTACCATTATTAGTGATATTTATGCCATTATTATGACCTTTAATCGTACCTGATATCTGATTTAATTTTATATTACTAGAACTAGTTCCATTTACAACTACAATACCATCTTGTTGATCACCCTGAATATTATTTTTAGTTGAGATAGTGGTATCACCATTACCATTATTCAATAAATTCACACCATTCACATGACCATAAATACTACCGCCTAACTGTCTTAAATACATAGCAGTTGATGTATCTGAAAGATTTTTAGCAACAATACCATCAATTTGCTCACCTGTTACCGAACCAGAAATGATTAAATCACTAAATCCATTACCATTATTAAGAATATTAATACCGTTATTATGACCTTTAATTTGAGAATCAGCCATTTGCGTTAAAAAGACATCTGATGTTGTACTTGACGACTCTGAATAAATTGCATCATTATTACGGCCTTCAACATAACCAGCAATGGTGATATCAGTTTGTTCCTTACCATTATTATAAGCGGCCAAACCATAACTTTGCCCGCTAACCGTACTGCCATCATATTGATTAATTGTAATATTCTTGCTATTAGTGCTATTTTTTACAAATATACCTTCACTACTCAATCCATTCACATTACCGGAAACAATGATTTCAGAGATACCATTACCTTGATTTTCAGCACTTATCCCACGATTATGCCCTTCAATACTGCCTCTTGATTGATTAATCGTTAAATCGGTAGATTGAGTCCCATTGAGCACAGATATACCGTTATCTTGATTACCAGCGATTATTCCAGCTGTATTAATAATGGTTAACCCTTTACCGTTATTAGTAGCCTCAATGCCCGATTTACTCCCTCTCGTTTCACCACTCACTAATTGTGTTATTTTGATATCTTGTGAATTGCTACTATTTTGAGCATTAATTCCATCCCCTCCGTTACCAAATACTTTCGCTAATGTATTGATGCTCAAAATACCATTGCCATGGTAATTAATTTCTACCCCATTTTTACTACCTGTAATAGAGCCATCAGATTGAACAAAAGAGAAAATATCAGAAGAATTTGTATTTTCATACCCATTACCGTTAGGATTATTTACATCACCGGTACAAGCCTGATTATTTGGATCGCTAGTAATACACTGAGCAAAGCTTGGATTTGTCATTGCTAAAGTTATGCTTGTTGTAGTAATAAATTTGATTAGAAATGCTTTACCTTTAAATTTTCCTTTCCTTGAATTGCCAACAGCATATTGTGAATTCCAAATTAACTTATTTATTTTATTCATATTTTATCTCACTAAATCTTTTATTGGTTATAATCCAATTTTTAATTTAAAAACATGAAAAACTTAATTAATGAAACTCTTGAATAATGTGATCCTTACATTTCAAAATAAATACTGAATTTATTTTTTAAATAACTTGGATAACATATTGATAGATAGAACAATTATTACTTTATTGAAAAACAAAGCTCAAAATCATTTTTAAACATTTAAGATGGAAAAAAGAAAAGTATTGATAGTTCAGAAATATTAAGGAATTAACCTTTTAAAAAAATGAACTATTAATAACTAGTTGTACCATATACCATTAAAAACAACAATAAAATTATAAAAATTTACACATAATAATGTAAAGTTTCTTAAAAAATTGCTAAACAATATTCTAATTAAAAAGCAATTATAGAAAATTATTGTTATAAATTAGTCAATAACATAATTTATAGTAATAAAATTCTTCATCTCGGTTTTACTCAATCAACACACATAATGGTCGTTTTTATAATCAAAATTCTATAAACTAAAAAGTTATATTAATTACTTTTTAATTTATTTATAAGAATAAGAACTGGCATAGAATTATAATAAGGAATATAGGAAATGAAGTATTATCTGGAGTTTAAAGATACATTATCGAATAAATTTTGGTATATCACCCAACAAGCCGAATCGCTAACAATCGTATTTGGTAAGGTAGGGACAAAAGGACAAACACAAGTTAAAACGTTTTCTTCGCCTGCCGATGCGGAAAAAGAAGCCAACAAACTGATCAAATCGAAAATCAAAAAGGGATATGAGGAAAAAGCAATCCCACCAACGCTTGAACAATCAACCTGCACAGAAAAAACAATCATCAAAATGCCTGATGCCCCAAAACCGAAAAACCACCCCAAACCCACAACACCCAAAGATGTGATTGATGACGGTAAAGAAAAACCATGGTTTTACCTCGACGAATGGGTTGGTGAAGGTCAACCTAACCCATTTGATTTTGACGAGTTACGTAAAGTTCCGCCTAAAAAAGTTGCTCCAGTTAAACAACCACCAAAACAAAGTAATACTTCAATTAAAAAAGAGACTTTAACCAAAACACCACAAGAACAAGAATTTGATAACTTAAAAGTTTTGTTACGAAAATATATAAAGCAAGGTGAGCAGTTCGATATTGAAGCTAAGTTTGAACAATTAAAAGCATTGAGTCCAAATGATCTTAAATTTCAAATTTTTATCAGAGAGATGCTTCAACTCATTTTTTCAAAATTTATGAAGAACATCTCACCTATGCACTTTGATTGCATTACTTATCTTTTGAAAATTAGAGATCCAGAAAATAAATTCGTAGGCATCTTTGCTCAAGGTGTGATGAAATATATTTATGACCGTTATCAGACTCATGCCGAATCAATTCATTGTCTGGCTGAACAATATCTTACCGATTATCCGGTACAAATGGTGGATAAAATAGTTAACGCATTACAGAGTATTTTTGAAACTACCCAGATAGGAGGTGAAAAAAATATTTCAGCTAACAAATTCCCTGAAAATGTTTGTGGCTTTAAAATTACCTTTGATTATAAAACGCTGGAAATATATGCTTTATTCAATGAACGATATTCCAAACGCTATTATTCAGAAAGTCTAAATGAGTTAGAATATGATGGGACTAGTTATGGCGTTGAGATAAATAATCAATACTTTGTTCCATTACTTACCGAAAAACTTCAAAAAATGCTGGATGATGGTTTTTTTGGTGATATGACTGATAAATATTTCAGAATTGCCCTTTTCCAAACAAATAATATTCTTATTGAAATACCAATAGAACAAACCTACCGACAAACAAAGATACTTAAGCTTGAAAGCGACCTAAAATATCTGGAGCAATCAGATGAATATTATGCAGATTTGCTAACTGACAGGGTTGAGGAATATTTTGCCCTTAATGGCGTTATTGCGCAATACGATACCGATAGAATTTTAGCATTAGTAAAAAAATATCTTTATTCAGGTGAGAAAGAGGCTGAATCGAAAGGAAGTTCTCTGTTAAGGAAATACGAAGATTTTGATTATAACAAATGGCGTTTAGTTTATTTACAGTTTGAATGGGAAAATTTTAGTTATAAATATGCTTATAACGGTGTTGAATGCTTAGTTGATAAAGGGTATGAACCAGCAATTCTACAAAAACAAGCGTGGGATAAACTGGGTATTATTGATAACAAGCCAGATAGCAAGTCAGAAAATAAAGACGATTCAGACAATCAATCAGAAACCGAACGTTTTTATAATACTTTTGCTGAAACTGATGTTTTTTGTGAAACTGACACCATTATCGCCAGAGCCATGCCAACGGACGGTGAAATTTACATACGCTTCAAACAAGAAAGTGAGAAAGCATATTCCGATGCGCTTGATTATTTAAATGGCTTAATGGCAAAAGGTTATTCAAAAATATTCGAGGGGCATTGGCTTCATATTTATTTTGTTGCCAAGCCTGAATACTATTCTGAATTCGCTAAATACGTTGAAGACTATGAAGACTTTGAAGAATTAGAGCTAGGGGCTGGGGGGATTGCTTGTTGTTCACATGTCTTTTTCCGCAAAGCAGCCATGTACGAAAGTTTACATGATAAAATAAGAGAATTTGTAGACTTAACCATGTATGAATTTGATTATAGTTTTGATTTACAAGATGAATATAATTCAGTCGCCGGGGCATTTGCTGCTATTGCCTTGGCAATGACGGATGTAAAACATATGGATTTGGCTATTAAATTTGCACTTGAAACCGATGGTGACCATGAATATTTGGCCGGGAATTTTGGTATTGTTCTTGAAAAATATTGGGGTATTACGCCCGAAACAGCAGTTGCGATTGCTCTATTGCAATTAACTCAAGGTCAACATATGTCTGAATTATCCAGTCAATTTTATAAAATTCCGCAAAATTTAGCTAGTTTGACCGATTATTACAGTATGAACGAGCCAAAAAATCCATATTGTAAATTGACTTATTTAGTAGAATATCTTTTTGGTGAACCAAGTTATAGTCTTAAAAAGTTAAAAAAATTATTTAATAATGCGACTGATCCGCAAGAAAAATTGATATATGCAGATTTTCATAATTTAGTTATAGAAGCGCTTGAAGATGAAGGAGAAGGTAGCGGTCAACCAATTATCTATAATATCCCACCTGAATGTGAAAGCGATTCCGAACCGTTAATCATTAATGAGCAAGATTTTATCGAAAATCCACCTTGTATCATTACACCATCACAAGCTAAAAAACGCGGATTTGATCTCAATGAATTAGATTCTGTTGATTCCTCATGGAAAGCAGTTATTTTTGCGCCATTAACGATAACTAATCCCTACATTTTCGACGCTATTATCCAATATTATAAAATGCGAAATGACATAGGTGCCCGCTCCTTTATCATTTGGGGCGCTGAAAAAGCTTACTGTTTTGGTAAAAGGGTCGTGATTGATTTTAGTGGCACCCCCTATCAAGTGGGTATGGGAATTTATGGTAAAAACCAAGCTCAGCTAATTTATGGTGTAATGGATTTTGCTAAGATTGCAGAAGCAATGAACAAACAAGAGCCCGATAAAGAAAAATTATACGCACTGCGAAAACAATATTATTACTTCGATAGTCCCAAAGGAAGCCCAAACATTGATTACTCCAAGCCCGGAATAATGTATTTGGATGAGGCTTTAGGAGCAGGGATTTTTAATGATAATAATTATCGGGCAATCAAACAGCTTGAAAAAATCACCCCGGATATGGGCGAAGTCTATGATGCCTCACTACTGTTTAGGGCATACATGCAACAGAAAAAACTAGATTATGCCATGGAGACACTGCAAAGAATCGATACTACTGAACTAAAACAGGTATACCAAACAGCACAAAAACGCCTGCCACAATACCAAGAATACTGGCAAGAAAAGTTAGCCAAATTATAATAAAAAGGCTTATTAATTGGGGCTTACGCCCCAATAAACAGGATAAATTCAAATTATTCTGATAAATATAAAAAAGATAAGTATAAGGAAAACATAAAACAATGAATCAATATTTTGAATGCATTGATGAAGTGAATAATAAATTTTGGTATATCGAGCAAAAAGATAACCTTTACACGGTGCTTTACGGTGCAGTTGGAACCGAAGGACAAAGGCATACTAAGACTTTTGCCTCGCAGGAGGAAGCAGAAAAAGAAGCCGTCAAAATAATAAAATCAAAAATTAAAAAGGGTTACCAAGAAAAAAACATACCAACAACCCTATTGCCCGCGATAGCCCGATTAAGTCAAATTATCAAAATGCCCGATGCCCCAAAACCTAAAAACCACCCAAAACCCATTCCCCCCAAAGATGTGATTGATGACGGTAAAGAAAAACCATGGTTTTACCTCGACGAATGGGTTGATGAAGGCGAACCTAACCCATTTGATTTTGACGAGTTACGTAAACCCTCTGTAAAAAAAAACATATCAAAATCAACCAATACATCAGTTAGTCCATCATCCGCAAAATCTGTGATTGAGTCGCCGCCAATACACGTGAGTCAATCACCCAAAAGTAGCAAAGAATATCTGGATTTAAGAGAATTATCTCGAAACTATATAAAACAGGGCGTGAATTTTGATGTGGTAGCAACATTTAAAGAATTGAAAACATTAAGTCCGTCTATAGAAGTATTTAATACCTTAGTCAAAAATACTGTAGGAATTATATTTTCAAAATTTATAGAGAAAATAGCTCCGATACATTTTGATTGCATTACTTATTTTTCAACAATTCTTGATCCAAATATTCAAATAGCTGAACGAGAATCTAAAGGTGTATTAAAATATATTTTTAATCGTTATCAAACCTGTCCTGTTTCTATTCATCATCTGGCTGAACAATATCTTACCGATTATCCGGTACAAATGGTGGATAAAATAGTTAGCGCATTACAACACATTGTTGACACAATTCGAGCTGGTGGTGAAGATAATATTCCAGCTTACAAATTACCAAATCATGTTTATGGTTTTTATATTACCTTCGATGAAGGATATCTAAGAATACTCGCTTTAATTCGAGGGGAGAATCCCAAAAGTTATCGATCATTTGCTATCAATGATCTAGAGTATAATGCGCTTCAGTATAGTGATCAGATAAATAATCAATATTTTATCCCACTACTTACCGAAAAACTCCAGAAAATGCTCGATAGTGGTTTTTTTGAAGGTATTACAGATCATTATTTTAGAATTGCTTTCTGCAATAAGGACAATATTTTTATCGAAACACCAATAGAACAAACCTACCGACAAACCAAGATACTTGAGCTTGAAAGAGACCTAAAATATCTGGAGCAATCAGATGAATATGATGTAGATTTGCTAACTGACACGATTGATGAATATTTTGCCTATAATGGCATTATTGATAATTATGATACCGATAGAATTTTAGCATTAATAAAAAAATATCTTTATTCAGGTGAGAAAGAGGCTGAATCGAAAGGATGTTCTCTGTTAAGGAAATACGACGATTTTGATTATAACAAATGGCGTTTAGTTTATTTACAGTTTGAATGGGAAAATTTTGAATTTAAATATGCAGATGTACATATCAAATACTTAGTTGATAAAGGATATGAACCAGCAATTCTACAAAAACAAGCGTGGGATAAGTTGGGCATTAGAGATAGCAAGCCAGAAAAAAAAGACGATCCGGACAATCAATCAGAAACCGAACGTTTTTATGATACTTTTACTGAAAATGATGTTTTTTGTGAAACTGACACCATTATCGCCAGAGCGATGCCATGGGGCGGTGAAATTTACTTACGCTTCAAACAAGAAAGTGAACAGGCATATTCGGATGCGCTTGATTATTTAAATGGCTTAATGGCAAAAGGTTATTCAAATATATTTGAGGGGCATTGGCTTCATATTTATTTTGTTGCCAAGCCTGAATACTATCCTGAATTTTCTCGCATTATCAAACAATACCCTGGGCTGGCGAGTAATTCACATGCCTTTTTCCGCAAAGCAGCCATGTATGAAAGCTTACATGATAAAATTCGAGAGTTTGTTGAATTAACTATGTATCAATATCACTACAGTTTAGATTTACAGGATGAAGAATCATCGGTGGCGGGAGCATTTGCCGCCATTTCACTTGCCATGACCGATGTGAAATATATGGATGTGGCAATCAAATATGCTAATGAAACTGACGGTGAACATGAATTTTTAGCAAGCCGTTTTAGCAATATTCTTGCAAAACACTGGGGTATAACACCAGAAACAGCGGTCGCAATTGCCTTGTTAAAATTGAGTTTTGACTGGTTATCTGGTGGTTTATCAAGTCAATATTATAAAGTACCACAGAATCTTGCTGCATTAACTGAATTTTTCCAACATGGTTCAATGTATCATAATAGTAATAAGATTATAGAGATTGCCAGCCGTTTATTTTGGTTTGGCTTTGAAGATGATACGGATATAAAAAGTATAAAAGCTTTAAGAAAAATTAAAGAGTTATTTAATTCTGCTAGCGATTTCGACGAAAAACTAATTTATGCTGATTTTCATGATCTGGTTTGGGATGCATTGAATGAAAAAAATAAAGCGGTGGGTAATAAAATTGAATTTACACCACCTAAACCAGAAAGCGATTCCGAGCCGCTAATCATTAATGAGCAAGATTTTATTGAAAATCCACCTTGTGTCATTACACCATTGCAAGCTAAAAAACGCGGTTTTGATCTCGATGAATTATATACTTATGATTCCCCATGGAGAGCAATTATTTTTGCACCATTAACGATAACGAATCCCTACATTTTCGATGCTATTATCCAATTTTATAAAGTGCAGAATAAAATAAATCCCGACTCTACTATTATTTGGGGTGCAGAACAGGCGTATTGCTTTGGAAAAGCAATAGTGATTGATTTTAGTGGCACCCCCTATCAAGTGGGTATGGGAATTTATGGTAAAAACCAAGCTCAGCTAATTTACGGTGTAATGGATTTTGCTAAGATTGCTGTTGCAATGAACAAACAAGCGCCTGATAAAGAAAAATTACTCGCACTGCGAAAACAACACTATTACTTCGATAGTCCCAAAGGAAGCCCAAATATTGATAAATCTAAGCCCGGTATAATCTATTTGGATGAAGCTTTAAGAGCCGGGATTTATAAGGATGATAATTATCGGGCAATCAAACAGCTTGAAAAAATTACGCCGGATATGGGTGAAGTGTATGATGCCTCACTACTGTTTATGGCATATATGCAGCAGAAAAAACTAGATTATGCCATGGAGAGACTGGAAAGAAAACTCGATACTACTGAACTAAAACAGGTGTACCAAACTGCACAAAAACGCCTGCCACAATATCAAGAATACTGGCAGGAAAAGTTAGCAAAATTATAAAAAAGATGCAAATGAAATTAAAATGGACCTCCTTCTAGGCCTATAGAACTAGGAGGAAGTCAAATCTAGGTATATTCAATAATTTGGATATTATTACCTTGTTCATCTTTAGCTTAGTTTTTTATCACAGTTTAATTAAAATTTATATTTCACAACTAATTAATCCTAATTTGTGATAACTTTTTTAGTGATATATAATCTTTTTAGTTTTCTTAATTAACTAAGGAACAATAGTTAAAGGAATATTAAACATGTCTAGTCAAATAGTTTCATATGTAGATAGAGCAGTACAGTTGTTGAATAAAATCGGCATCATGGTTAAACCTCAGGCTAATGCGCCAATTTTAAAGTTATTGGATAATGTTGCTGAAATTGATAAAAATCGTATTATCGCCATTGCTCACACTTTGCAACAACAAAGTGCATTTAATGAAGTAGTCCGGGAACAAATTGATGGCGTACATGTTTCTGATCGCTATTCTAATATTGTTAAGCATTTTGATAGTATTCGTACCGATATGGAAAAAATGCTTGGTTGGTTAGATGACGGAAAGTTAGATTTTTTGGAAAAAATTAAAATGGGTTGGATGACATTTCAACGTGGTTCTATTCCTGATCGTTTTAGTTTAATCAAAAAAACCTATTTAGATGTTTCTAAAGAAACAAGTAATCAAGTCGAGCGTGAACATATTATTTTAAACGCCTACCAAGATTTCCGTTTTGGACTGAAACAAGCTCAAATCGTTGCTGAAGAAGTACTGCAAATTGCGACAGGTCGTCTTGAAGAACGCAAACAAAAATTAACCGATGCCATTGCTCAAGTTGATAATTTTACAGGTGATGATCATGTCGCTCGAGGACGATTAGAACTTGCTAGAGACGAAGCTCTACGCAATGTACAACAAGAAGATAGCCGTTATCAAATCATCTTAGATCTCGCCAATAATTTAACCGTTTCTTATAATTCTGCCGAAGCAGTATTTGCAAGATTGCAACAAACAACCTCCATAAAAGAGCGTGTCTACCAACAAAGTGTAAGCTTTTTTTCAACCAACGAAATTGTATTTACTGCATTAAGCGCTTCTATAACTTCATTGACAGGTTTGAGTGAAAGCACTAAAACACTAGAAGCAATGAAAGATGGTATGAATAAAGGCATTGAAAGTATTGCTACTTCAGCTAATAAGCAACTTGAAGAAGGTTTAAGAGCGGGTTATGGTTCGACGATTAAAGCTGATTCTTTACGTGCATTAGTTGAAGCCATTGTCAATTATCAAGAATCAAGCCAACAATTAATTACAGAGCTAAGAAATGAATCGATTGATAATGCTAAAGAAATCGATCGTATAGTGGAAGATGGAAAACAGCGCTTTAATAATATTATCTTGAAGGTTGATGGTTAATGCAGGATGTTAAACTTAGTGACCAACTAGGTGCAATGGCAATAATTGATGAATTATATCAAAAACAACAATTACTACTTGAGCACCTTGACCGCGAAGGATTACGAGCTAATTTAAAAGAAAACATTAAAACCTTCTATGAAGCCAAAGGTCAAATTGTGGACGATAAAATCGTTGATGAAGGAATTGATCTTTGGTTTGATAATCGGTTACGGTTTGTTGCACCTAAACGTCCTTGGTTTCAACATTTTCTAGTTCGTTGTTATATCAAAAGAAAGTTAATATTTAGCCTTTTTAGCATATTCTTATTTATTTTAGCCTTAATCTTTTTTAATAATTTAATCTATACAAGAGACGTTAGACAAGAAATTGATAGTTACTATAGTCAAATATTAGCGTCGGAAGATTCATTAGCAGAATTACGCAACGAGTTTAAGCAAATTGATAAAACTACTGTTCATTATGCGCAGATTCCAGTAAAAAATTTAAAGACCTCTATTTCTAATCTACTTAGCCAGAAAATTATTCCCACAGTCACCAAGCCAACCATTAACGGGGCTTTTATTACAGATGACGAAAATAGTTTAGTTAAACAATTTAAGCAAATTAATGACTCAGTAACCACTAAATTGTCGGATATTAGAACTCAATTAAATATTTTAAAAAAATTATTGGAAGATGATAAACGGCTAGCTAATTTGATAGATGATGATGAGTTTATAAAAACAAGCAAAGAGTATCACGTACTACAAAATGCAGTCGATTCCGTTCTTGATAATCTTAATCAAGGACAAAGAGTTATCGATTTCAATCAAATTGAAACACTTTACAATTCCACAGAACGAGCAAAAACCATTATAAATAAAATGCAGATTGATAATCAGAAATTATTAGCCCTAAAAGTTCCGAAGTCGGATATGGTACCGGTTATTGCTTTACAAAGTGATTTACAAGCTGACCTAAAAAATCTCAACTTTGATAAGTTTGAAAATTATCAACAAATGATGTCTTATTATTTCAATCTAGCTCAAACTAATTTGACACTTACTATTGTTGACAAACCTAATTATAAATCAGGAGTTGAGCGCACCCACGAAAAAACAAACGGTAAATCTTGGTATGTGATTGTCACACCAACGACATCATCCGGAATAGCAACACCGCTATGGGTAACCAGTATTGAAACAGGTGAAAGGAAACTCGTAGATATGTTTGGTCAGCAGGTTTCTCAAAAAGAATTTAATAAGGTTAAAAAAGATAAAATTGCCGATGGGCATATTGATGAAAATAAATTATGTAAAAAACCAATTGGTCGTCTAGAATTTAACTGTCCTAATACAGTTAAAACAGGTAGGATTTTAGAGTGGTAAATATGCAATCTAGCAATATTGAACGAAGTATTGAAATAAAACTTCAGGAAATCTTTAGTGCAATCGAGAAAACTAATAACGAGGTGCAAAACTCTCGTCAAAAAATCCTTGATTTGACAAATAAACAAGTAGAGATTTATCAAAAGATAGCGACTATTTATCTATTAGAATCTCCCCAAAATAACGATTTGGAAATTCAGAAAATCATTAAACAGTTAAAGGATTTAAACTGTAATTTAAAAAATAAATCCAGTAATTTAGATCATTTTATTGCTGATTCCCAACAAAAAATGGATGAAACATTATTAAAATTAGATGAATTAACAGCGGAAAAGATTCGACAACTTGAAAGTGATGCAGATTATCTATCACTATTAAATAATTATAACATTACTAAAGACGAGCTAACCAAAGAAACAAAAAACTTCAAAAGTTCACAACAAGAATTTTCAACCAAGTTGAAACAATATCAACAAAATTACTATTACAATTATTTAATTAATCGTCGCTTTGGAGAGAAAAATTATAAAGCCTTCAAAATATTTCGTTATTTAGACTCATGGGTAGCAAGGTTTATCAATTTTTCAGAAAATTTCAAAAATCATAAAATGCTTAAAGATTTATATAAAGAATCTCAGTTACGGTTTAATAATAAAAAACGAGCATATGAGCAAGCATTAAAAGCAAAAGAGCGGAAAGAGCGCGAGGTTGATACTAACCTAAATTTATCTAAATTGAAAAAAACAATTGCGCTAACTGAGCAAGATTTAGCACATTATAAAAAACAGAAACAAAATATAGAAAATACCTTACAAGAGCTTCAAAAAGGCAATAATTCGCAGTTTAAACTAATTTCAAATCAATTAGTTAAACTGTTACAAAAACAATCTCTAAGTCAACTTAATGATTTAACTTTACAAACTAAATCAACAGAAGATGATAAATTATTAGAAAGAATTGTCGCGATAAATAAACAAATACTTGATATTGATGCATATCTTGCCTCGTTATTAAAAACGCTTAACGAATTAGACAATGTTTATAATCGTTTTGAACAAACATTTTATTTATTTAGGGAAAACAATATTCCTAGCTCAATTTATGAATATAACATACCATCGTTCAAGCTTAATGATTTATTAAACCAGTTATTTAGCAATCAAATTTTTCCAGAAACAGTTGTTCAAACCCTTTTTGGGTATAGAGCAATAAGGAGAGAATTAAAATCATCTAATCATAATTCAGGATGGGCGAGTGACGATTCATCATCAAGGAGATCTTCTTCTTTCTCTTCATCCTCTTCACGCTCATCATCATCATCTTCCTATTCGAGCTCATCTTCCTCTTCGAGTTCTTCCACCTCGTCATCTTATAGTTCATCAAGTGACAGTGGGTTTTCATCCAGCTCATCAACAGGTGGCGGAGGTTTTAAAACGACTGATAGTTTCTAATCAGGACAAAAATAATCGTGTTGGAACTAAGTTAACAGCTAAACTTTATATAGAGATGAAATTGGAGCGGGAAACGAGGTTCGAACTCGCGACCTCAACCTTGGCAAGGTTGCGCTCTACCAACTGAGCTATTCCCGCATATTGAACGCTTCGAAAGAAGTGGTGAGCATTATACAAAAATATTTATATCTGACAACCTATTTTATTCTTTATTTTTTGTTTTTCCAGCTAAGTGCTTCAAAAACACCAAAAATAAAAAATCTAAGTGCTTTAAATTTATCCTGTTCTTTTTCTTGATTAACCATTGTTGATTGTAATATCCATGCTTGTAATCCATGAATAAGTGTAAAAGCAACCAATCCTATATAAGCGAGAATATTTGCTGGTTTAGGAAACGGATGAACAAGATTAAATAATAAAAATAACCATATAAATAAATAGACTAGTTTACCTAAAAGTATGAACATTATCTTTCTTCTCGTATAAATAAATAGCTATGAACTTGCCCTGCTGTCTTCTCTCGATGTAAATACCAATTTGATGGAATATTAAAATCATGCCCCAGCTCAGATTCAATATAAATATAAGCAGATGGGCTGAGCCAATGGTTATTCTCAAGAAGCTCTAGTGTTTTCTCGATTAAAGAATAATGAAAAGGCGGATCGATAAATACAATATCAAATTGTCTTTGGGCTGGTCTATCAAGCCATTGAAAAGTATCTGTCGAATAAATTTCGACATTATCACATGCAATCAACTGCTTATTTTTTTTAAGCTGATTGGCAACTTGTTTATCTTTCTCTAATAATGTGACATTTTGAGCACCGCGTGATGCTGCTTCAAAACCTAATGATCCACTACCAGAAAAACAATCCAAACAAACACTACTTTGTATAACTGGCATTAGCCAGTTATACAAAGTCTCTTTTACTCTATCTGTGGTTGGCCGCAAGCCTTGTTTATCAAGCACTGACAACTTTCTTCCGCGCCATTTTCCACCAATAATTCTTATAGAACCATTCATATAAAAACCTTACTTAGAATAGTTCTTGCGTATTACCTTGTGAATCCTTCACGCTGGTACCAACTTCTTGCGATCCATAGGTAGTTGGCTCGGTTCCCTTGATAAAGTATTCTGACATCGTTCTCGCTCCAGAACCTGGTAACATACCGGTTCGCTGATCGATAGTAACAGAAATAACATTATCCGGTTTTACATCTTGTTTTTCAGGTACATCTTTAAGAGCAACTTTCATATAGTCAACCCAAATAGGGTTAGCGGTAACTGCACCGGCTTCAGCGCGGAAAGTTCGACCTAAAGCACGTCGGTGGTCATCAAACCCCATCCAGACCGAGGTAACAATATTACCGCCGAAACCAGAAAACCAAACGTCTTTCGATTGGTTAGTAGTACCCGTTTTACCACCAACATCCTTACGACCTAATGCTTTTACACGCCAAGCAGTACCTTGCCAATCCGAACCGCCAAAAACAATTGTTCTTAGTCCATCTTTCATAATATATGCAATACCACTATCAACGGTGTGTGGTGCATATTTAGGTGTCACATCAGTGGTTTTATTGTCTTTATTAATATTAGGTAAGATTAAATTATCTTCTGTTTTAAGATTTGCCTCTTCAGGCTCTTCACTACCCGTCTCATTTGATTCGTTTTCAACGTTATCTAACGATACTGAAACAGAATCAAATTTTACCACTTCATCTTTACAGTTATGACAAGCAATCAATGGTTGATGCTGATAAATTACGCCACTATCATTGTCATATTCAATTTTTTCGATTAAGTAAGGCGTAATTAAATACCCACCATTAACAATAACGGAATAAGCACGTGCAACCTGCAATGGCGTAAATGAAGCTGAACCTAAAGCAAGTGATTCATTATGTGAAATATTCTCTTTTGGGAATCCAAAACGTTCTAAATACGTGGCAGCATAATCGATACCGATTGCGCGTAATGCACGTACCATCATCACATTTTTAGACATCCCTAAACCAATTCGCATTCTTAATGGACCAGCATAAGTAGGCGGTGAATTTTTTGGACGCCAAGTCACACTACCTGTTGTACGAACGATCGGCGCATCATTAAGTAGCGTCGCCATCGTTAGCCCTTTCTCTAACGTAGCCGTATACACAAATGGTTTTATATTAGAACCTAGTTGACGTAAAGCTTGTGTTGCACGATTAAATTTACTTAAATTGAAATCATAACCACCAACAATCGCCTTAATTGCACCATTATCAGAATCAAGAGAAACCAGTGCAGCGTTAACTGCTGGAATTTGCGCTAATGCCCAATTCTCACCAGATTTTTTAACCCAAATCAGCTGACCTGGTTTTAAAGTATCATTAACCTTTCTCGGCGAGGCACCTTGTTGATTATCACTGATAAATTTTCGCGCCCATTTCATATCTTGAAAGGCAATAGTAATATTACTTTTATCGGATAATACTGCTTTTGCTTCCTTATCAGATGATTCTAGAACCACGGCTGGGCACATCCCGCTATAGCAAATATATTTATGTAAAGCTTCTTGAATTTTTTCGTCACTTAGTGCCGGCTCATTATTTTGCCATAACACTTTTTCAGGTCCACGATAGCCATGTCGCATATCATAATCAATAATATGCTTTTGTATTGATTCTGTTGCTGCCACCTGGTCTGTCTTAGATATGGTGGTATAAACTTTATAACCATCGGTATAAGCGTTCTCACCAAATTTATCGAACATAAACTGTCTTGCCATTTCAGCAACATATGGCGCAGAAAATTCAATTTTTGGCGTATGATAACTTGCATTTAAAGGCTTCTTAGTCGCTTCATCATATTGCGCTTGAGTAATATAATTTTGATCTAGCATACGACCTAAAACCCAATTACGTCTTGTTAATGCTTTTTCTGGGTGGGAAATTGGATTATAGGCAGAAGGCGCATTTGGTAAACCAGCTAGTAGTGCCGCTTCATCGATAGTTAACTGATCTGGCGTTTTACCAAAGAAAGTATATGAAGCAGCAGCCACACCATAAGCACGCGAACCAAAGTTGATCATATTAAGATATAACGCCATTATCTCGTCTTTAGATAATTCTCGCTCCATACGAATTGCAATAATCATCTCTTTTACTTTACGAGAAATACTTTTTTCTGGTGTTAAAAAGAAGTTTTTCGCCACTTGTTGGGTGATAGTACTACCACCTTGTGAAAAGCTCTTATCCTTCAACCCGATATACATAGCACGCACAATACCGATAGGATCAATCCCAAAATGCTCATGGAAACGTGCATCTTCGGTAGCTATAACAGCATTAACGACAATCGGTGGGATTTCATCATATTTTAGAGGAATTCGGCGACGTTCACCAAAAATAGCGATTAGTTCACCATCTTTACTTAATACTTGCATTGGGGTTTGCAAGCGAACATCTTTTAAAGTCGCTACATCAGGCAGATCTTTAGAATAATAACTGTAGCCAGCGATACCTATCACTAAGCCACAAAGTACTAAACCGATTATAAGTTTAAGGCAAAATTTTAATATTTTTAATATTATCACAAATCATTCCTATCCAATTGATTTTAAATCAAAGAAAGATAATAAAACTGTATTAATTGATCTCAATCCATTTTAGCCGATGAGTATACTACTTACTCGAAAAGACTCAAAATAAAAAGCGACGCTAACCCATGCTTAAAAAATTGTTTAAATCCATTAAACAATTATTAACATATTAAATTAAAAAAGAAATTTACCTTTAATATATTTTCACTTTCATATTCCATTACTTATTAGTTTATAACTTAATTTTTTAGCAGAACTTAATAGATCAGATATTAAATACCACATAGGTTTGCTACAGGTTAAACAACTAATTGATAGGTTCTCAAAAGTTAGTAAATTTTCAAATTATTTTGTGTATTATCTCACAATATTTTTATATTTTTAAATAAAACTGATAAAACGAATAGATAATTGTGATTTTATCAATTTAAACAATATTAATATGTGGAGCACAAAACTTACCCCTTCGTTAGTACAATTTTTGAGTGCAACCTGCTTTTATCTTATTTTGATTATTCTTTGCTTATTGCAATTAGCGCATACTTCATTAAATAGTTATACTTTTGTTTTAATATTAATCTTAATAATCGAATGGTGGCGTAGTATTTGCTATTTCAAAACTATAAAAGGTGAATTTGCGCTATTCGAATATATACACCAAATTTATTGGTACAAACAGCGTTGGTATTTAACGCGAAAACCACTACTACTACGTTACATAATCATTATTAATTTAAAATCACGTCGAAATGGTAAAAGAAGAACGCTTTTTTTAATGATTGATAACCTTGCGCCTAATGACTGGCGCACACTTCGTTATCATTTCAGAAAAATTGATTTATCAAAATAGGTAATAAAAAATAGCTTAACACACTATATTAATGTGATTTTTTAATCCAATATTCAAATGGTATGGATTCAACTTGTGAGTTAACTAATTGGTGATCCATATGCCGGCAAAAGCTCGGGATATCACGCGTTGTGGCCAAATCATCAGCAACAACGTGCAGTATTTGACCAACAGCTAATTCCCTAATCGCTTTACGCACTAGCATAATCGGCTCAGGACAACGCAAACCTAATGTATTTAATTCTTTATCAATAATCATAATTAATAGATTAAAGTAAAAGATTAGCTAAATAATGGGGAACAGCATCATCAGCATTAGATCCAATAACTTCCAGCTCAGGAAGCAGTGCTTTAAGTTCAGGACTCGCATCTTGCATAATACAGCCCTTACCTGCCATTTTTAACATCTCATAATCATTCATACCATCACCAAAAGCGATGCTGTCTTTAAGTTGATAGCCTAAGCTTTCAACCACTAACTTTAATGCACTGCCTTTAGTCACATTTTCCGCCATAACTTCAAGACAGTTTGGTGTTGAAAACGCGATGCTAACTTTATTACCATATTGCTTTTCAATTTTGTCCTTCAACTCCACCAAATAATGGTTATGGCTAATATCAGAGGTGGTAAAATAAATTTTGGCAATATCACTGGTATCAAAATTAGTTGGATCAAAAAATTGATATTTAAATTTTGTATCAACAAAAAAGCTAAGCGAATAGGCATCAGGTTTATTAATCAACCAATCATCGCCACGGTAAACATGGGTATAAATATATGGACTGTCTTTACAAATTACCGCCAACTCTTTAGCTAAATTAGGATCAAAACTACGGCTAAAAACTAAATTACCATTACTATCGTGAACTCTTGCCCCATTTGATGTAATCATAAAAGCATCGATTTCCATATTTTCACGCATTTGAGTAACATCAATATGGTGTCGGCCTGTCGCAAAAGCAAAATGAATACCCATTTCCCGTAATGCCTGAAGAATTTTTTTAGTAAACGGCGATAAACTATGTTCGGTATTTAACAAAGTACCATCTAGATCAGAAGCAACAAAATGAAACATGATATTCTCAACTTTTATAATAATTGGTGATTAGAATAACGACACTTTGCAGAGAATCAACTAACTCAATACAAAGTCATAAATTATGGTAGAGTATGATACAACTCCATCGCTATTTACTCAACTAATTGCGGAGTAATAAAAATCACTAATTCCCTTTTTTGATTTTTTTTAGCATTATATTTAAAGGCATTCCCAATAATTGGTACTTGAGCAAGACCAGGTACTTTCTTTTTCCCATTACTATTAACTTGCTGAAAAATTCCACCCAAAACCACGGTTTCACCATCTTTAACTTTCACTTGAGTTTTAATTTCTTGCGTTTCAATGGCTAAAGCTTCTCCCCCATCACGGCGCTTAATCGAACGACCAGTAGTATTTTGTGTGATATATAAATCCAAGATCATTTGTTTATCAGCAACAATTTTAGGCGTAACTTCTAAACCTAATACCGCTTGTTTAAATTCAATGGATGTCGAACCATTCCCCCCCGTTGACACTTCGTACGGAATCTCTGTTCCCTGCTTAATCGATGCCATATTTTGATTTGCAGTTAATAAATTCGGACTAGCAATAATTTCTAACTGATTTTCTGATTCTAATGCTGAAAGTTCCAAATTCAACAAACTACCAGAAAGTTTCGCTAAATTAAAACCCACAGAAGAAGAAGGATTAACGACCCCAAGGTCAACATCCAGCTGATTAAAAAATTGTGAAGATTTACCCAAATATCCCCATTTAATCCCTAACTCCTCCATACTCTCATCACTCATAGTGACAATATGGGCCGAGATATGGACTTGTGGAATGGGTTGATCCAAAGCCTTAACTAACTTCTTAATATCCGCAAATTGTTTGCTCATATCAGTAATAAGCACTGAATTGGTTCTCTTATCAACTATCGCCTTTCCGCGTTCAGATAATAATCCTTGTTGCTGGATGGTCTCTACTAAATTATTAGGATCGCCATGTTTAATCGGAATGGTTAACAAAGTTAACGGCTGATTTAATTCCTGTTCCTTCTGCTCTAATAACTCTCTTTGCGCAAGCACCTCCGGCTCAATAGATTTTGAAACAAACAAAATGTTGTCTTCAATTTCGGCCTGTAAATTTGCTGAATTTAACACCACCTTTAAAGCTTTTTGCCAATCAACATTCTTAAGTTTGATGGTTTGTTTAGTTGATATATCATCTATCATCACTAAATTCATCTGCTTATTATCAGCCAGCGCTTGCAAAATAATTGCGACATCCGTTTGATAAAAATTCATTGAAATAAGATCATTTGATTCTTTCTTTGCTGAAATGGAAGGCTCAGCCAAACATGGAATTGATAAAAGCATAAGCAAAATCGTCAATTGCCTTAAATTCTTTGCTAATTGACTAACTAATTGACTAAATAGTTGGCTGGCTTGATTCATTAATTACAACCTCAAATATCGATCTCATCTTATTTAGTTAACGGCATTATCCAAAGCACTTTATCGTTACAATACTCAGGTAAACTTGCTTGCCATAAAATTTTATCGCTTAACACAACTTCAATTTCCCACGGAAACAAAACATGTGGAACATTATTATCAGTGATAGCTAACCAATCATTATCTGACGAAAGCCATAATTGCTGATAATTAACGCGTTGAATAGATCCTCTAAACTGCCAAGCCTGAATCTGCATATTTAAATGATCAGTTTGTTCTTGGCAACCTAGCTCGATCTTTTGCAAAAAAGGATCGCGATGACCATCAGCATTCACTATGAAACAACACATCATCAATGCAAAAACAAATAAATAGCGACTCATTGCATACCCTTCTTAAACAACAAACTAAATCTAATCCGCAAATAATTATCTTGCTTACCGATTGATAACTGTTGAAAGTTCAAATAGTAGAAATTCTCGTTAAAATCGCCAATAAATTTCATAAAATCAAAAAATTGCCCATTTAATTCAACATCCCAATAAGTTGCTGAATCATTTTGTTCCAGTTTGAACGACATCAACTTCAAATGATGACGATCAATAGCGTTAGCAAGTTCATGCTCGGTTATCAAAGTTAGCGAACTATTTTTAGCGGCATGATAACGTTCAATTCTTGCTTGAAGCATTTCAATTTCAACTTGCTTTTCTTGATACAACGCCATTTGCTGATCAGCTTGTTGCTTTAAGTCCTGAATAAAAAATTGATAACCAATAAAAAACAGTGTTAACGGTAATAAAATACAAACTAAGTATTGTTGCCAAATCGGCCTCTCTAGAAAGTCATTATTCATTCAACTCAATATCCATTTGAAACAACAAACTATCCTGACTTTTCTCAATATTTTTTACCTGACTTTTCGTCACATTTGCAGAAAGTTGCTGATTAAAATTGATAATATCCACATAATTGACACTACGACCGGTAATTTTAATTTTCTCAGGCTCATATTCGTACAGATTTAACCAAATCGTTGCTGGTAGTTTGTTAGAAAACATTTGTAGCGACTGTTGGATCTGTTTTTGACTTGGTGAAGGATTAGGAATATAAGATTCAGCCAACAACTCTTGTTGCAACACTTGTTGAGCAGATAATTGTTGAGAATAGTGTTCGATGTCTGACTGCGTGTTCATCAAAAGATAAAAAAAATAACAAGTCAACACCCCGATAAAATTAACAACAAAAAGAAGTAACTTAAATTGGTGCTGTTTTGCCTTTTGTTTTCGCCATGGTAGAAAGTTAAATGAACTATTTTCAAAATGACTACCGACAAATGTTACTCCATATTTTTGGAACAAATCTAACCAGTCATTAACCGTTTTACGCTCACAAATAGCAATCATTAAAGTTTTAGGTGAAATGGATACATAATCAAAAAAAAGCTGATTGCCAGATTGTTGGAAAAGTTTGTATAGGGATGCTTCAACATAACTAGTCAATTCGCTTACCGTCAGTTTAACATCGGGATAAGTGGTTTTTTGATACTGTACAAAATCATCACTTAAATTTAATTCAATTGACGTTAATCTTGGTAGTTTTAGATTATGCATAAACTGATCGATATCAGCCAAATCTTGATAAACGATAAAATCCTCATTCACCTTCCCGCTTGATTCGACTAACTGATAGTGCAGTTTTGTGGGTTCGATATAAATTACTACGCGACTTTTATTAAAAACCATCATACTAAATAGATTGAAAAACAATATCGCCCAATCTTAATCACAATTATCTAGATTCAAACCTACAAAATCCATTTTTGCGAAGTATCATCCAAAAAATGACTAAAATTACACCGAACAGGGCTAAATTTTAGGAAAAGTAAAAAAAAAGGTTGACTGAAATAAGACACGCCTTATAATGCACATCCACACGGTAAGGGTGATTAGCTCAGTTGGGAGAGCACCTCCCTTACAAGGAGGGGGTCACTGGTTCGAACCCGGTATCACCCACCAATTCTTACCGTGAAGTTTTCGAAAGAAACATTGGGGTGATTAGCTCAGTTGGGAGAGCACCTCCCTTACAAGGAGGGGGTCACTGGTTCGAACCCGGTATCACCCACCACTTACTACTTATTTTATGGGTTGTTAGCTCAGTCGGTAGAGCAGCGGACTTTTAATCCGTTTGTCGAGCGTTCGAATCGCTCACGACCCACCATTTTTTCTCTCTTGTCAAAACATCATTAATTAAACGCATCATTCAATATATTTATTATTTACCTCAAAAAATTTTGCTGAAGCGTCCCTTCAAAAGAAAAATAAAAGAAATAAGTGAGAACTGTTGATTAAAGATAAAATTAATAGAGAAAATGATTTAACGCAAAACAGCTATTGCCTTTAGGCAATAGCATTAAATAAAACGACATATAAAAGGTCCAAACGACTAACGGGTTACTCCATAACCTAACGGATAGAGCGCCTTCATATCGTTTGGTAAATCAGAAGATTGTTTGATAACACTATCCATTGAATCTGGTAATGCAATTGGCAATTTAGCATTATAAGGTTTGCTATCAAATAAACGTTTAAATAGCACCTCATCTTTTAATACCAAAATTTGCAACGATAGCAATTAGAAAAAACGAACAGATTAATAGAAAATGTAACGCCAAAAACGTCACATTATTGACCACAAATCACATAAACAATAAGTCGATAAGCAATATAAAACATCACCAGCCCAACAACCGAATCCAATATAACCCACATCCTTTTTTGCCTAAATAGAGGCGTAAGCAACCTAGCGCCATACCCAATACCAAAAAACCAAATAAATGACACACAAACTGCACCAATTAAAAACGCCCATTTTTGCTCAGTAGAAAACGTACCGGCAATCCCACCAACTATTACCACTGTATCCAAATAAACATGAGGATTAAGTAAAGTCACCGCAATTGTCGACAAAATCACTTTTGTTAAAGAACTCTTTCGTTGCTCGGCAGAATCAACCTGCATACTGCTATCACCTCTCACTGCGCTTTTAAATGCATTAAATCCATACCAAAGCAAAAACAATGCACCAAAGATGGCTAATGAATTAGTAATTATAGGATAACGACTAATAAAAGCCCCCACGCCCCATATACCAATAGTCATCAAAGCGAAATCACAAAAAAAACAGATGGCAGCAACAAAAAAGATATGATTTTTTAACAACCCTTGCTTAAGCACAAACAAATTTTGCGCGCCAATAGCAATAATTAAACTCGCTGAAATCATCGCGCCACGTAAAATATCGGTCAGCATTAAACCTAAAATCCTTAATCAACGAAAAGTAAGCATTATACAAAAACAATAAAGAATTTTGTATCAAAACCAAGAATTATTACGCACTTATAAAAAACAGTTATAATTATCCTCCTGAATAAAAAAATAAAAAAGTACAAGAAATGGTTGTCGAATTTATAATCTTCTTAATGATAGGCGCATTTGCGGGATTGCTAGCAGGTATATTTGGCGTGGGTGGTGGATCGTTAATTGTACCTGCATTAATTATAGTACTTAATCACTTTAATCATGGTGGAGAATGGATAAACCACATCGCCGTCGCCTCATCGCTTGCCACCATTATTGGCACCAGCTTATCATCAAGTTGGGTTCAGAATAAAAATCATAATATCCAATGGTCGATTCTAAAAAAGATGGTGTTAGGATGCATGATTGGCACGATGGGCGGATCGTATATGACACCTTATATTCCCGGTGTTTGGTTAAAATGGATTTTTATCGTTTTTCTTATCTACACCGGAAGTAAATTTATTCTCAAAAGCACCAATGTCGCCCAAAATCGAAACGCTGTATCATTTCATGACACGATTTATATCATTATTGGTGGACTAATTGGCGTGTTTGCAGCCCTAGTTGGTGTCGGTGGGGGTGTATTGGTGGTTCCTTTCTTAAAAAAATGCGGGGTAGATATACGTAAAGCGATTGGCACCTCTGCAGCATTTACCTTACCGGTAGCGCTTGGCGGAACGATTGGCTACATTATTGCAGGATGGAATATTGAAGAATTACCAGAATATAGTTTAGGCTTTGTCTATCTACCAGCAGTAATATCCATTATGATCACCAGTATACCCATGGCAAAAATGGGTGTTCAAATTGCACAACGATTATCGATAAATAAATTGATAAAATACTTTGGTATCTTTTTATTGCTAATAGTTATAAAGCTTATAATTTCGTGATTTGAAGCTTCAAAAACCCCGCTCCTCAACTTTTTTTACGATAAAAAACCTAAAAAATAAACCCAGCCCTGTTAAGGGATGGGTTGCTTGTACGGGGTAACAACAAAATCGTTTTTTCGCTTGGCTACGTTGACTATTCGAGTCAGCTATCGCTTAACAACTTAATGCTATCATTCTGCCCTCACAACCACCGACTCAAAGACTTTAAGACAAAAAAATAAGAACTAAGGACTGACACAAAGCCCTACGTTCACAGGTCTAGCAAAAGTCACTCCACCAACGTTCAAGTCCACTTGGAATTGATAGCCTATAAAGCTAGATGGGTCGCTAGTCCAGTACGAGTTACCTCTGAAACCTGAACCCGGATAGCGTTCCATATCTCCCCACTCAGTAAAAAAACCAGCACCAATTCGACGTTGATAATAATTACCAGGTGATGAAGGAGTAGCGCCAGATATAACTTCTTCATAACCATTAGCATATGAGCGAACAGCATTAGTTAAATCTCTTACACGAGGAACTCTATAGCCAATACTATTACACCATGATAAGGTAGGAGAATAAACGTCAGACTTAGAACTACGGTGGACGAACCACTGCTTTAACTGGAATCCATATTTAACAACTGCATTACCGCGACTGTCACGACCGACTAATTCGAATCCCCGAGGTAAAATAGGTTTAGAAATACGACCAGGATTACTAGAGCTCTGTTGGGATTGAGTTGCTGCCGGTCCAGTTAATGTAACACGAACACTTGTAGCTGTAGAATAGCTCATAGTAGCGGTTATACCACCATTAGAAACAGGCGCCCAAGACAATGTCTGATTATTACCACCAATATTTAAATCAAAGTATAAACCATGTGCGCCAGCAGTAGGAAAGTTTTGATAATACGATGATGATCTAGTGGATTGAGTGAGAAAACCATTACGAGAGTCCCATATCTCAGCTGGACCTGCATATTGCCCTGTACTGTAATTCATATTAGGCCTAGCAAAACAAACCACAGCCGATGCCTTAGGATTTATATAATATGTTGCATTACTAGCGTTGAAATTACGACTACGAGGAACACCATAGCGTGTGGTTAATGTACCATTAGTACTAGTTAATTTAACCTGATAAGGTGCCTTACAAATCGTTAGTACGGTATTACGAGATACCGTTTCATTGTTTTTATCTACGATAGATAAACTTAACGTACCTGTGGCAGTAACGTTAGTATCACCATCATCATCACCCCAATAATTATAAGGTGAACCAATAAGCGTACTTAATGCCACGGAGTTGGTATTGGTTGGCACTAACATACCAATATCAGCAAAACTCTGACCGGTAACTGGCAACTGGATTGGTGTCGTTGATGAATTATTAGTTGATGGCGTATATTTAGTTCCGTTAGATAGCGTTATCCCTAGCAAACTGTCAGTATTAATGGCTCGAGTACGACCACCATCGAAAGTCAAATACGGCGCACTACCCTGTATCGCATTCCTAGTTGTCTGTGATGTCAATGTGTGACCCGAAAAAGGAAGAAAAAGAACCACGGAAAAAACAATTTGCCGAGATAGTTTGGGAAAACCGAATGATCGAAAACAGGATCCGAAAAAGGATCGCGCGAAAATTCGCAGAATTTCACTTAATTGCGTGGAAAAATAAGTTTGAGTGAAAAATTTAAACTGCGTGCTGGACTTAGACGAATTTAAAAGATAGGTTTGGCAGGTTGGCTGTTGGCTGTTGGCTGTTGAAAATTATAATGCATCTTAGACTGTCCTGTCAAGTAATTTTTTGATTAATTTACAATTTTATTCTTTTCTATCAAATTTTAGCCTCGAAGCTAAAACCGTGTAAAAAGTATAGTGATTGGAAAAACACGATGCAACACTTTTTTTCGCTCATTTACGTTAACTTTTGTAAACAGGATCTAAAAAGGACCTGAAAGTTAACCTGTTAAATTTTGTTTTAATTAAATATATTTCAATTACAAATCTTTAAAATTAGAGCGATTGATCCTTAAAAATTTTATTTTAGGGCTTCGAATTAGAAATTTAGTGATTTTGATCATTTAATAATTTTTAAGAGACATTTAAAACCCCAAAAACCCCACTCCTCAACTTTTTATTAAAAAGATTATCCGTTTTCAACGCTTTTAAACTGTTTTTAGATATTATTTATTGGGATTAAGAATATTGTGTAGAAGGCGTTCACTGGGTTTAATGATTGTCTATTATTATTATGACTTGGCATTTTCTAAAGATTTTACTAATTTTTCTGAATATCACCTTGATTAGTCAAAATTGGCGTTAAATTTGGTCGCACTGTGCTGAGTTTGGAATTAACCCTTTTATTGTTTTGTGCTGATAAATTATTAAATTTGCAATCAATACAATATTGTGACGGTATAGACTCCTCAATTATTTTTACATTGATAATGTTAATCTCATTTTTTCGACTCTCTTTAGTTATTATTAAATAATTAGTTAGCTAAGTTTGGGTTATTTGTTTAGAAATTATAGACTATTTTATGATGATTTGGTTGGGTTAAAATCTCAAAAATAATACTTTAACCATTTCATTTGTTTAAATATTTTTTAATTTAAAGTGCTTGATCTTATCATTCAAATGATTAGAATTCTCTGCAATTTATTTAAGATTAAAGTTAACTATTTATGACAAATTGTAATTTTGCAGTCCTAAACAATAATGAATGTAAAGTAGTTTGATCCTCCTTTTTGGGGGATTTTTTTTGTCCAATTAATTTTAAAAGTAACTCAATTGTAGAGGCCCATTATGACCGATAGTAAAACCCTGTTATCAACGAGTCGAGATCAAAGTTTAAAAGCATATTTGATGAATAAAATTAAGCAAAATGGTGGTTGGGTTAATTCACATATGCACGCAGACCGTGCTTTTACCATTACGGTTGATAGTTTTGATGTCTATCAAAAACAGACGTTGATTGAGAAATGGGATACGCTTGATAAAGTAAAAGCAGCTATGAGTGAAGATGATTATTATCGCCATTTTAGCATGGCAGTTGAGCGGATGATTGAGCAAGGTGTGTCAGCAATGGGGTCGTTTGTTGATATTGATCCGATTGCTGAGGAACGGGCGATTCGAGGTGCTCTGCGGGCGCGTGAGACGTATAAAAAAGATATTACCATTAAATTAGTGAACCAAACCCTTAAGGGGGTTATTGATAAAGAGGCGCGTTATTGGTTTGATAAAGGGGCTGATTTAGTGGATATTATCGGTGGCTTGCCTCGTCGTGATGAGCGTGATCATGGTGAAGGTATGGGGCTTGTCCATTTAGATGTGTTGATGCAAACAGGTAAATCATTAGGCAAAATGGTACATGTGCATGTTGATCAATTTAATTCATCAGATGAGATCGAGACTGAGCAACTTACCGACAAAACTATTGAGCATGGTATGCATGGTAAGGTGGTCGCTATTCATAGTATTTCGATTACTGCGCATAGTTTGGAATATCGCCAAAAACTTTATCAAAAAATGAAAGAGGCAAAGATGATGGTGATTGCTTGTCCATTTGCTTGGATTGATAGCCCTCGTCGTGAAGAACATGGCCCTACTCGTAATTCTTTAACGCCTGTGGATGAACTGGCTGCTGCGGGTATTCCTGTTGCTATCGGTACGGATAATGTGAGTGATTATATGTTACCTTTTTCAACCGGTAATATGTGGGAAGAGCTTAAATTACTCGTGACGGGTTGTCGTTATACTGATTTAGATAATGTGGTGAATGTTGCAACCAAAAATGGGCGAATGGTTTTAGGGCTTGAATAATTGCCTAGAAATCTGATTTTAACTTTTTATAAAATCTCACTTTTTGTGGGATTTTTTTGTTTATAGACGATAGTTTTCATTTCTCTTTATTTTTTTATTTTTAACTTACTTACGTATCGTCTTTTCACTATTTAATCTGCTTTGATTAAAGTTGTAGAAATTTGAAGATAGATTATGCGTATAATTGTTTTAATTCATGGGTCTATTGATAAAAAGGGATCATCTTGATGAAAGAAGTTAAGATTGGTTGGCGGATTGATTTTTAACCCTTAAATAATATTTTATTTAAGGGTTAATCGCAATTTAAATGCGAGTTTTGCTTACGCGTTTATTCGTTCTTGGATTGAGTTTTACCCGTTTTGGAATGCGTTTTTCTGAGGTTGATTTGCTGGTAAAGCTTTTTACTTCCTCTGGTAAGCCTACTAATTGTCGTAAGTAATTAACCGAGTCTATGCCTAGTTCCATCCATGTGCCACGAGATAAGCCTTTCGGTAAGGTAATATTACCATAGCGAATTCGGAGTAATCGGCTAACTTGGACACCTACGGCTTCCCACATGCGACGGACTTCTCGGTTGCGACCTTCAGTAATAACCACATTGAACCACTGATTTAAGCCATCCCCACCTTGTGGTTTGATGGAGTTAAATGCAGCTGGACCATCTTCAAGCTGTACACCTTTGCGAAGTTGATTCAGTTGTTGGTCGGTAATATTGCCGAATACTCGTACCGCATATTCCCGTTCGATTTCATGCCTTGGGTGCATAAGGCGGTTGGCTAGTTCGCCATCGGTGGTGAAGAGTAATAATCCAGAGGTATTAATATCAAGCCGACCAATATTGATCCAGCGTGCGTTTTTTATTCGTGGTAATCGTTCAAATACGTTTGCACGACCTTGCGGATCATGGCGAGAGCAGATCTCCCCTTCTGGTTTATAGTAAGCTAGTACGCGACAGACTTCTTTTTCTTTGCTTCTTAACTGGACTAAGTGGCCGTTGATGCGAATTTTAGGGTTGGCATTGACGTCAACGCGATCACCTAGCGTTGCTATTTTACCGTCAACGCTAATTTTGCCAGCAACGATCATGGCTTCAATCTCACGACGAGAACCATTGCCTAAATTGGCTAATACTTTTTGTAATTTTTCAGAATTCAATTTTTTCATTTTGCCTCGCTACCTTCACAGGTATCTTTATCTAAAGTTGGTTTATTTTACCTTGGGTAAAAAACGTATATCGACATAATAACGTTTTGGGTTTGCTTCATCAATATAGACGGTTATTGTCTCTTGATTAATGAAAGGTTTTGGATCAAACCAAATGTTTTCACTTTTAAAAAGATGAATCTCATCGGGTGCTGTTCTGTCTTGCCACTGGCTATAAATGATGTAAGGAGAGCGACCTCGGACAGTTAATGCGGTATTTTTTTCAATCGAATTTATCTTGGCTTCAATTTGTCGGCCACTTGCTAGCAATGCACGTTTTAGTTTATTTTTTTTAGATTTAAAATAAAAATAACCACCACTTGTTAAAAATAGTAGGCTTGCGAGTATGCCTAAAATTATTTCTCCAAGCCACATTGAGAAAGTATCGTTAATTTTAGCATGATCAGCGTTTTGCGGATCATAGATAATATCAACCACATCACCTTTCTGATAAGCTGAAGGATTACTACCAACATTTGATTTAACCTTTCTGACTTGTTCCTGAGTATCAACAAATTGAAAGATAGGATAATAAGATACGGATCGATTGCCATTAGAATCTTTTGAATACGACTCTTCAAAGTCAATAACGGTGCCGGTAGTACTTAGTGAAGAGTTGATAAAATTGATCTGTTTTATCGATAGATAGAGTACCAATGACATTAATCCAATACTTATAATTAAAATAAGTGCCATTATTTTCTTCATTTCTTTCCCTATATAATGTTTAATTTTTTTATTTAAAAGGTGAAGTATCACCACTTCCTTCTCGAATAATATCAGGATAATCGTGAGTTAGATCAATAACTGTGGTTGGTTGTTCGCTGATATAGCCACCATGAACGATGGCATCAAGTTGATGACCGATTTTATCTTCTATCTCTTCAGGATCAGACTGGGCTTCATTTTCGTTAGGTAAAATTAGCGTGGTGGTCATTAAAGGTTGTCCAAGTAATTCGAGAAGCGCTAAATCTATTTTATTATCGGGAATGCGAAGTCCTATGGTTTTGCGTTTTTCGTTCATTAAGCGTCGTGGCACTTCTTTACTTGCAGGTAAGATGAAGACGTATTTTCCTGGTGTATTGTTTTTTAGCAACCGAAAAGTGGTGTTATCAACGAACGCATAAGATGAGAGTTCGGATAGATCACGACACATTAGGGTGAAGTTATGGTGTTTATCAAGGTTGCGAATTTGGCAAATGCGATCTACACCATACTTGTTATCAAGCAAACAACCTAGCGAATAACCGGAATCAGTCGGAAATGCTATCACACCGCCGTCATTTAATATTTTGACAACTTGATCTAATAATCTTGTTTGTGGATTATCTGGGTGAATATAAAATGTTTGGCTCATAATATTCTTCTTTGTTGATTGCTGGTTAAAAAATGTGAGGAACGGGGTTTTTCATCACGGTTTAATTTATACCCAATCATGCCATATAGGTGTTACGCTACCCGGCAATGGTGTTGTTTTACCTAAATCAAGATAATTAACCAAATCATGAAAATCAGAGCCTTGCGAAGCCAATAACTCAAATTCATTAGCCAGTTTGGCTAGTTTTTGTAAATCATCTTGTGTTTGTCGGCTTTGTGAAACTTCAATCGCATCACCGCCGAATGTTTTAAATTCACTAATTAATAATTTTAATTTAGTTAGGGTCAAATCATAACGAGATGGGTGTGCTAATACAGCTTGTCCACCAGCAGAATGAATGGCATTAATCGCATCAGCAATACCGCAACAATTGGCCGGAACATAAGCATAACCACCTTTGCCTAGGTATTTTTTAAATGCTCGTTTCATATCTTTGACATAACCATTAGCCACTAAAAAGCGAGCAAAATGGGCTCGAGAAACGATATCGCCTTTCGAATATTGTTGGGCTTGTTGATAAGCGTCGTGAATATTGACTTTAGCCAATTTTTCACTAATACTTATTGCTCTATCAATTCGGCCTTTTTCTTGGGCTAATAACAATTCAAGCAACTGCATATTTTCAATATCGACATTCAATCCAACAATATGAATTTCGCTATTTTTCCATATCGTCGATATCTCTACACCATGAATCAATTTTACTGGTAAGTTTTCACGCGCGATAGTCTCTTTTGCTTCAGGCAAACCTTTGATCGTATCGTGATCGGTGATAGCTAGCATGTTGATTTGATTATCTGCTGCTCTTTTAACCAGTTCAGTTGGCGTTAAGATGCCATCTGATGCAGTTGTGTGCGAATGTAAGTCGACAATCACTTTTTTCTCGAAAATTATTTTTAAACGTGTAATATACCACACAATTTGCACGACCACTAAAAGGTATATTATGAAAGATCAAATTCAGCTTGCTCAGCAAGACACTCTTGCTATTATTCAGGAACTTTTAGAAGACGGTAGTGATCCACATGCTATGTATATTATTGAGCACCATATCTCATCACAAAACTTCGATCAGCTCGAAAAAGTGGCGATAGAAGCTTATAAATTAGGCTATGAAGCAACCGATCCTGATGAGGATGTTGATGATGAAGGCAATGTTGTTATTGGTTTTGATATTATCGCTGAAAGTCCGTTAAATGCTGAGTCAATCAATAATCAAATTGCTCAGGTGATTACATTGGCAAACCAATTCGGGGTTAATTATGACGGTTGGGGAACCTACTTCGAGGATGGCAGTGATGATGATGCTGAAGATGTGGAAACTTTGCACTAATTAATCCCCCCTTCTTAATCACCCTTCAACTTTTTGGGATTTATTCTTATCCGCTAAAATAGCGGATAAGAATTATATTTTACATTTTTAAGCCTACAGCCCTACTGGTTCTTTTCTGATTTGGAGAGACACTACGAACCAATACATGTTCGACATTGTTAATGGCAACGGGTCCTTTATAACGCTGCCAACTTTCGCCTTGATTAGTTGAATATTCAATGGCTAATCCCGGATAGACGATATTAGCAATGAGTTTACCATTTTCAATTTTCGCCCCCGGTGTTGGTAAGCGATAAGCAATTTTGGCTAAATCAAGTTTGGATAATTCGCGTTGTCCCACTAAATTAGCAAATAATGTCCAATCTTTAAGTAATTGGTTTTGATCGACATAATGCGTCGTTCCTTTCGAAAATTCACGATCTTTTTGGTAAGCAATTTCCCAATCAGCTTGATGCCATGCTCGTTCTGCGACAGCTATTAACCTTGGGTATATCATATATTCCATCTGATTATCAGTACGAACGATTTCGCTCCATAGTTGTGCTGATAAGCCGTAACTACCAGACCAATCTAACGTGCCTTTAGCATTGAATGGGTTTCCATCACGATCAACGGATGTTTCAGCATTTTGAGGTAAGTTATTTGGCGCGAAGCTAAATATTTTACGTTCATCATTAAAACGAGTAGCCCAATAATAACCGGGTTCTAACGTATTAACTTCGTAAGGAAAATCAAGATAAACATAATCAGGATTCGATATCACTATTTGATAACCTTTGTTGGTCCATTCACTCGCTGAGTCAAAACCACCCCAGTAAAGTGTGTCCCAAAAGTTAACAGTGACTTTATCGACAGCGAAGTCTTTGGCACTTTCGGCATATTTTACGCCGTCTTGCCATGCTTGCATGTGATTGATGCCATGATTTTTAACTATTTTACTGGCTTCAATAGCAAAATAACTCGGTAGATGTTTTATATCTTTGATGGTGCCTTGTTTAACCAATGTTTGGCAGGCTTGGGATTTTGCCCACGGTAGATCTTCAATGCTTTGATCGATTAAGCCTTTACCCGCCTCTTTTGCGTGGATATCTTGATATCCCGGACCAAGTCGAATATTTTTGGCTTCATCACCGCCAAAGTGCCAAACAGTCAGTGGTTGTCCTGCTTGATTATGCATTTTGGCAATTTCAGTGATCACTTTATCGACAAAGCGTTTAGATGAATCTAAGCAAGGATTTAGGTAACTTTTTCGATCGTAAAATTGTACCGTTGTGGTATTTGAATCATCACTTGGATCAACTAAACGAAACTCATTAGCTTCTGCTTGTTTTCCTTCTTGCATTAGGCGTTGATAACGTGCTTCCATAGACACAATTGCCGCTCTGGCATGTGCTGGCATATCAATTTCAGGGATCACCTCAATAAAGCGATCTTTAGCATATTTGACAATTTCAATGTAATTATCACGACTAAAGTAGCCACTACCTAAATTATCACTATCAGGTCCTGATCCTAATTGCGGTAATAGGCATTTGTTTTCGCTCAGATCATGACAACGCTTGCTACCGACCTCGGTCAATTCCGGAAGACCTGGGATCTCAATTCGCCACCCTTCATCATCACTAAGGTGAAAATGGAATTTGTTTAATTTATAGCTCGCCATTTGATCGAGTAATCTTAACACCGCTTGCTTTGTTTTAAAGTTACGTCCGGTGTCTAACATAATGCCACGATAGTCAAAGCGTGGGTAATCTTCGACTTTTAGCATAGCAATGGTTGGGTTTTCGTTAACAGGAATCAACGATAAGATCGATTCTACACCATAAAAAATTCCCCGTTCATCAAAGGCAGTTATAGTCGCTTGCTTATCGCCAATATTCAGTTGATAAGCACCTGATACGCCATTTTTAAATTTGGTCGCATCAATATTTGCTAGAATCTTATAACCTTTATCCGTTAATGGGATATTTAAATTGTTAAATTGTTGATTGAGTACGGCTAAGCTGGCGTCATTAAGTCCTTTTAATTGAAGATGAATGCCATTTTTACCAAGCTGTATATCTTTTTCAGCAAGGGTAAGTTTCACCGGCGTTGGAATAATTTGCCCGCGCATGGCCTTTTTATCAAGTGGCTTAATATCGGCATTACGTTCAAATCGATTAACCGTCGTCATTAAAATATTATGATCATCGGGCGTGCGCTTCCACTGTTCACCAGTTAGGGAAACAAAATCATCCAATTCAGTATTACTGATCACTTTAGGTGTGGCGTCGGTTGATGTTACATACCAGCGAGGGATAACATCCGATTCGCTTAACTGCCAATACTCACCGATAATAGGTATATCTATGCTGGCTTTAGCCGGAAATCCGGTAAATTTTTCAGTTGGCTCTATTTTATGAAGATCACCGGTAAGATGAGTGATTTTGAATTGATCATTGTCAACCGCCAATATCATTCTGATACTACTAAAATAGATTGCCCAATCTTTGTCGTTGATAGCTTCGCCATCATTGTTTAACGAGATTGTGGCTTTGAAACAAGAAGCCCAATCAGCACCTAAAATTGCACAATCAACACCATGTTCACCAGCTTGATTATCAACAATAGTATATTTGACACTAAGCTTTGAACTTATTTCATCAACAATTTTCTGAGAGGCGTAAGCCGAAGAAGCTACTCCAAAACTTAGCAGAGAAACGATTGAAGTAAACAATATTTTAGATTTTTTCATAATATTTCCCTATTTTTGCTTTGCTTGAAACACAGTGAAAGGTATTGTGACAATAAACTTGATATCTCGTTCATCTTGGAAAATGTTGCCATATCCACCACCCCAACTGTTGATATGATTTTCATGGTTATTATATTTGGTGTAATGTAATTGGAAAGAGGTGTCTTTAGCCCAAGTGTCTTGAATAGTGTAGCCTAAATCAAAATTGTAAGCTGATTCAACTAAGCGATTCTTTTGATTTTTTGCTATTGAATTTGGTTTTGCATCCCAACCAAAAGCATAAGATGCCCCCGTTCTCCAGCCGGTTAGATACGTTGATAGATTCCCTAAATCGTAAGTCACTTCAGCAAATAGGGCTTTTTCACCATTAGCATTAAAGTCCGATCGTGAGTTCCACCAAACATCTAGTCGTCCATTAGATGAAGCATAATCAGGCGTCATACGTTGTAAAAAGAAGCCTTGTTTACCTTCAGCCTTAATTGCTACCCCTTCAAGGCGTAGACCAACTGGTCCAACTTGGTAAGCTAATGTTGCCGCTTGTAACCATGCTAAGCCGTCATAGACCTTATCCCCTTTATGAGACTGGTCTTTGGCACCATAAAATTGATAACTCATGGTTAACGGATTATCAAGCATGTCTGTTTTATAAGATGCTTTACCAAAATATTGATTCATGTAATTTTTGGCTTGACCAAAGGCTGTTTCTAACACTAAATCATTTTTAAAGTCATATTTCAAACCGGCTGAGTGTAGATAATCAATCTTCTTACCTTTTTCCCATTGTTTAAATTCATATAAGCGTTTGTACCATGGCGCTTTATATTTATCTGTCCACATATAAGACATCGATAAGGCACCAGCTTGATCAAAATCGAGCGTTGTGCCTAATTCAAAACCTCGATAAGTACCCGGTAATAAACTCCAGTGTGGGGCTAATAGTGTTTGACCAGATGGCTGAATAAAACCAGCTTTTAGCCAAAACCGTTCGTCTTGCTTAAAATTGACCTGTGCTTTATAAAAGCTCACACCACTGACATCTTTTTTCCAATCCTCATCCCAACGGGTGCGTGCGCCACTAAAACCAATTTCATTAGGATGACCATTGCCACCGTTACTGACTTCCCATGCACCATATCCGCCCAGTTCAATACCAAAGTGATCAGCAATATAGCCTGATCTAAAATCTAAATTTGTGTTGAATGATGAGTGCCTGAGGTTTTTTTCATATTTATGTTTTTTAATATTTTTTCTTTCTCGATCGCGATTCCAAAAAAATACATTACCGGTTAATGATGCATCATCAATAAATTCACTAGCATACTGAGCTTGTGCGGGGCATATACTGGTTAAAATGGTTATCGATAAAAAAAGTTTAGTAAAAAGATTAAAACGATAGGGTAAATCAAGTGCATTATCCAGACTCATAATTTCATTCCCATAATTATATAACTGACCGTTAAATTTCCTTAATCGGATGTTATAAGCCAAACTGAATTCTTTATTACTTAGAATTGCTTTCTAAACTACGAAACATATTTAGGTCGAGATTGGACAAATATGCATTTTTATAATGCATAAACATATTTTAGTTCGCAAATTAATTAATCTAAATTCGTGATCTAAATCACCAAAATGATGAAAATTCGGCTTATTTTTGTGGGATTTTCGGCTCTTTTTTTACGTGATAAATTAATCAAGCTCTATTTTTTTGATGGCTTTTAAGTCATGAAATTGTGAGCAGAATTAGTAATGAAATGAATAAGTTTAATAAGGTGAGTAATAGGTAAAAAAAAGAGAAATGTATAACATCTCTCTTAGGAATTGATAGCTCAATTAGTTTTCAGTATCTAACTCTTCAAAACTTTTTACTAATTCATCAATGGCTTTTATCTGTTTTAAGAATGGTTCAAGTTTTGCTAACGGTAATGCTGATGGACCATCACATTTTGCATGACTTGGATCAGGATGTGATTCTAAAAATAATCCAGCAATACCTACCGCCATACCTGAACGAGCTAATTCAGTAACTTGACCACGACGACCACCTGACGCTGCTCCCATCGGATCACGACATTGTAGCGCATGAGTTACATCAAAAATCACTGGCGAACCTTTGCTAACTTTTTTCATTACGTTAAAGCCAAGCATATCAACAACAAGGTTGTCATAACCAAAGCAGCTACCACGATCACAAAGGATAACTTGGTCATTACCCGCTTCTTCAAATTTTTCGACAATATTGCCCATTTGTCCTGGGCTAACAAATTGTGGTTTTTTGACATTGATTACCGCACCAGTTTTAGCCATTGCTACAACTAGGTCTGTTTGTCTTGCCAAAAAAGCAGGTAATTGAATAACATCAACGACATCGGCAACGGGTTGGCACTGCTCTTCGGTATGAACGTCAGTGATAATTTTTATACCAAATTGCTGTTTTAATTCTTGGAAGATTTTCATCCCTTCTTCTAACCCAGGTCCTCGATAAGAGTGAACTGATGAGCGATTAGCTTTATCAAAAGAGGCTTTGAAAATATAAGGAATATTCAGTTTATCGGTTACTGTGACATAGTGTTCACAAATTTTCATGGCTAAATCGCGTGATTCAAGCACATTCATACCACCAAATAATACAAACGGTAAATCATTAGCTACCGTGATATTACCTACTTTTACTTTTTTTTGTTTAATCATAAACTCATTCCTAGTTAAGGTTTAAACCAACGACCAAGTGTGACTCTGTCATTGCCACTGTAATCGGTGAAGGTTTCGACTAATTGAAATCCGTGTTGTTTAAAAATAGTTTGCACCGCTAAGCCCTGTTTCCAACCATGTTCGATTAGCAGCCAACCATATTGATTTAAATGTTTAGTTGCGCCTTGTACAATGACTTTAATATCGGCAAGTCCATCATCTTCAGAAACTAATGCACTGCGAGGCTCATAACGTACGTCGCCTTGCGATAGATGAACATCGGTCGGGTCAATATAAGGGGGATTACTGGTAATCATAGAAAATTTACGATTTTTTATTGGTTTATACCAATCACCCAGTAAAAAGTAAACATTATTAACATCGATTTGCTTGGCATTTTTTTGAGCTAATATTAACGCATCTTTGTTTTTTTCAATTGCGGTAAATAAGCAATCAGGACGTTCAGTTGCCATGGCGATTGCAATCGCTCCGGTTCCAGTCCCTAAATCCAGAACTTCACAAGGAACTTTTGGTAAATATTCTAAACCAAGTTCGACAAGCTTTTCAGTATCGGGGCGCGGGATTAAGGTCGAGTTGGAGACATTAAATTTTAATGACCAAAATTCTTTTTCACCTGTTATGTAGGCAATCGGCTCACCTTCTTGACGTCTTTTTAAATAAGCATCTAACGCAATGACTTCATCGTCAGTTAATGATGTTTCACTAAAAGCCATTAAAAAGGTGCGTGTTCTATGAGTTACAAAACTCAATAAAATTTCTGCATCACGTTTTGGGCTTTCGCTTTCAGTTAAGGTTTGCGACGCAAATTTAAGCCATTCTAAATAGGTCATTCATCCTGTTCCGATAACGCTGCAAGCTGATCTGCTTGGTACTCTTGTACTATTGGTTCAATTAGCATATCTAATTTACCTTCAATCACTTCATCTAAGCGATAAATGGTAAGATTTATACGGTGGTCAGTAACCCGTCCTTGAGGATAGTTATATGTTCGAATACGGTCTGAACGATCACCCGAGCCTAATAAGTTACGTCTGGTTGATGCTTCTTCTTGTTGACGTTTGCGCGCTTCGGCATCTTGAATACGTGCAACTAATACTGACATCGCTTTCGCTTTGTTTTTATGTTGTGAACGTTCATCCTGACATTCAACCACAATCCCAGTTGGAATATGGGTAATACGGATTGCTGAATCAGTGGTATTAACATGCTGACCACCTGCACCGGATGAACGGTAGGTGTCAATTTTTAAATCCGCTGGATTGATTTCTGGCATTTCTGCTTCAGGAATCTCAGGTAAAACAGCAACAGTACAAGCAGATGTGTGAATACGACCTTGTGACTCAGTTTCAGGTACGCGTTGAACACGATGTCCACCTGATTCAAATTTTAAGTGACCATAGACTCCATCACCACTTACTAACATGATCACTTCTTTATAACCGCCATATTCACCATCATTTGCACTCATGATTTCAACACGCCAGTTGCGAGATTCGGCGTATCTTGTGTACATTCTGGCTAAATCACCAGCAAAGATTGCAGCTTCATCACCGCCTGTGCCTGCTCTAACTTCAACAAAACAGTTGTAGTCATCATTCGGATCTTTCGGTAACAGGAGCACTTGTAATTGTTTTTCTTGCTGTTCAACTTGAGCTATGGCTTCATTTAACTCTTCTTGAGCCATTTCACTCATTTCAGGATCAGATAGCATCATCTTGGCAGTTTCGATATCTTCTTGAGTTTGCTGCCAATTAGCAAAGCACTTAACCACATCGGTTAATTGTGCATATTCTTTTGAAAGGGTTCGAAATCGGTTTTGATCGGCAATAACCGTTGCATCAGATAGTAATGCTTGAACCTCTTCATAACGCTCTTGTAGCGTTTCCAATTTACTGATAATTGAAGGTTTCATAACTCTATATATTTGATAATGATTAATTGAATTTGCCCGGCATTATATACTTAATTGCCTTTAAAATACAGTTTCTACTTACTTATGGCTAAGCTAAACAATATTGTTAATTGCACTGTATTGGTGAGGATATGATTATTAGATTGAATAAAAAATGTTACACGTGTCACAGATTTCAATTTTGGTCATTTAAAATTTACTTAACTCCATATAACATCATTTGTAAACGATGTCATCACGAATCAATAACGCTTTTATTAAGATTGAACCACCATTTTGCTTTAAATTTTGTTATCGCATACATAAAACTGTTGTTAAATATTATAACTATTCAAGGAGTTAATTTTATGAAGAAGATGTTTATGTGTAGTCTGATTGGGTTAAGTTCAATGGCAAATGCAGCTATTCAATGGGATACTCCGCAAGGACAATTAAAGTTATATGGAGACGTCGAATTTAATGTGGATGCCGCTAGTAGCAAACAGCAACTTAGCTCTTTGAGGGAGACTGCTGATAAAAAAAATAAACCTTCTGACAAAGATCGTTGGGATATCAATGGTCGTATATTGATTGGTTTAGATGGCTATCGTGAAATTAACAACAAAAACTTTGCTGGATTCGTGGTGCAACCCTTAGCAGATTTAGGTGGTGATGTGAATCTGGATGATGCGGCATTTTATTTTGGTCAGAAAAACGAGTGGAATATTAAAATTGGTCGTTATGAAGCTTATGATATGTTCCCGCTTGGACAAGATACCTTTATTGAATATTCAGGTAATACTGCCAATGATTTATATGAAGACGGCTTTGGCTATATCTATATGTTGAAAGAGGGTCGTGGACGTAGTAATAATGGTGGCGGTATTCAATTAAATACACCGCTATTTGATAATGTCAATTTTGAGTTAAATGCATTGGTCAATAATGGCGAGAAAATGTTTAATAAATCGGCTTATCATGGTTATGAAATCGATAAGAAGAAAAACGTGGTCTATTTACGTCCCGTTTTATCTTGGAAAAATGAAAGCATTTCAACCGCAATTGCTGCCGAAACAAATGTGGTAAAAAATGCTTACGGTTATCATGATGATAACGGTAAATTCCGCGATCAATCACAAAGAACTGGTTATGGCGCGACTTTTTCATGGAACAATCAAGGCGATTGGGATGCAGCAGGATTCAGATTTAATGCCAGCTTTGCTTATATGAATGCTAAAGATGAAAAAGATATGACCATTGGCACAAATATTGTTTGGGAAAAAATCGGCTTAGGTTACTTATTTGCAAACAATGATATCAAAAAATTTAATCCATATAACCGTGTTAAAGATGGCCATATAAATAGCAAAGGTAAATATAAAATTCATACTGTTAATGCCTCATATCTAATTGATGATGTGTTAGATATGGATAATTTTAATATCTATTTAGGTGCATATTGGTCATTACTTGATAGAAGTAAATCTCATGGCGATAACACCGATGATCGTTATGGTGCTCGTGTAAGATTTAAATACTTCTTTTAATTAGTTGAAGTAAATTTAATTAGTTGCAGTAAATTCTCGATTAAGCCAGTTTAATGCTTTTTAAAACTGGCTTTTTTATTGCAAGTTGTTACGTGGAGAGTATAGTTAACTTATATCTAAAAACGTATTTAGGGGTGTCAATATGAGCCAGACGATATGGAAACTGGAAAATACAATTAAACATTATGATTGGGGCAGTATAGATGGCATAACCAATTTATTTGGTATTCCAAACCCAACTTCAGAACCGATGGCAGAAGTCTGGATGGGGACTCACCCACTTGGTTGTTCTTTAGTTATTGATGCTAAACTTGGGAAAATCAGGCTTGATAAGTTAATCCAAGATAATCCTCAAGAAATGTTAGGTAATAAGACCTTTAACTATTTTGGAACACTTCCCTTTTTATTTAAAATTCTTTCAGCCCAAAAAGCGTTATCAATCCAAGTTCACCCAACCCTTAAAAATGCAAAACTGGGCTTTGCCAAAGAAAACCAATTAGGTATACCATTAGATGCCCCCAATCGGAATTATAAAGATCCAAATCATAAGCCCGAACTTATTTATGCATTAACACCCTTTAAAGCCATGCGTTCGTTTCGTGCTATTGACGAAATTATTTCCCTTTTTGAAAAAGTAGCCATTCCCGATTTAATTTCGCCAATATCACTCTTAAAAAATAATCGTCATTCTTTAAAGCATTTTTTTGCATACTTATTGACACTATCCTATCCAAGTAAAACATCTTTGATTAAAAAACTTTTAATTAATATCGATTCTTTTAATGAGGATCCGTTTTGCACCATTAAAATTTTGGCAAACGATTACCCTAATGATATTGGTTTATTTATGCCTCTGCTTTTAAATATCATTGAGCTTAAGCCAGGGGAAGCTATGTTCTTATGTGCGCAGACTCCACATTCTTATTTGTTTGGCTGTGGGCTTGAAATTATGGCTAATTCAGACAATGTATTAAGAGCAGGCTTAACACATAAATATATCGATAGTAGCGAATTACTTAATAATACTGATTTTGAAAGCACACCATTAAACCAATTGTTAACTAAACCTGTTGTGAGGGAGAATAAGTTTTATTTTCCTGTACCCGTTGATGACTTTAAATTTGAAATTATAAAGAGTGATGAAAGTAAGCATTTTGAACAAGTTAAAAGTGCGCAGATTGTGTTGTGTTTAGATGGTAAAGTCACATTTACCACAAAATCAGAATCACTAATATTGCAAAAAGGGGAATCAGCTTTTATCGCTTATCAAACAGGTTCTTATTATTATGAAGGTAGGGGATATTTAGCTAAAGCATTTGTTTAATGGTTGATGATTGAAAAAAATAGTTAACTATTAATAGGTTAAATATGATTGTTTTACATGACAATTGTATTATATTAATATGTCTTAATATAATAATCAAAAATAAGCATCATGGATTCTAATAATAAAATTCCACGTCATTTGTTTATTCAGCAAGATTTATTAAAAAAAATTCAATCAGGGATATATGCTGAAGGGCAATTGATCCCTAAAGAGTCTGAATTAACGGCTATTTATCAAGTCAGTCGCCCTACTGTTCGTCAAGCTATTCAATTTTTGGTTAATGATGGATACCTTGAACGCCGTAAACGTCGGGGAACAATTGTTAAACAGCAAAAGATCAATCAAGAATTTACCCATATTATTGAAAGTTATGATTCAGAAATGAATCGTAAGGGACTTCATCCAACAACCAAAGTATTAACGTTTAAATTGGATAAAGCAACCAATGATATTGCAAACCATTTAGGTATCAATGAATTTGATGCTATATACAAATTAGTACGACTGCGTTATGCAGAAAACAAACCAATCGTGCTAGTAACGACTTATTTACCTGTAAAATTATTACCTAACTTTTTAGATAATGACTTTAAACAAGAAAAACTATATTCAGTTTTAGAAAAAATGAGTTTTCCAATTCTTCAAATACGTCGAAAGTTAGATGTATTGAAAGCGGATGAAACAACCAGCGATTTATTAGATATTGAAGAAGGTGATCCTATTTTTTATTTCCATTCGATTGGTTATAGCTATGATCGAACACCAGTTGAATATTCAATATCTAAATATCGTGGCGATATTAACTCATTTGTTTTTGAATTAAATCATTCGAACTAATTTTGAAAAAATATACCCACGCATAAGTGGGTATCTTCCTGATAATATTTAATATTATTAATTTGTTAAATTTCGATTGTCTGCTTATTTCTTGTTTGTAAATCTTTTTTGATCTCTTCAATAATTGCAATCCCTGCACTTGTTCCAATACGTTCAGCCCCTGCTTTAATCATTTTTATAAATGTTTCAGCATTACGAATACCACCAGCTGCTTTAACTTTTACAAAATCACCTACTTGTGCCTTCATTAATGTTACATCTTCAATTGTCGCACCTGAAGGACCAAATCCGGTAGATGTTTTAATAAAGTCAGGTTTTACTTTAACTGCAATCTTGCAAAGTGCTATTTTTTCTTCGTTGGTTAAATAACAATTTTCAAAAATTACTTTTGAGATAACATTATGTTTACGGCAAATTTCTACAATTTCTGACATTTCACGTTCAATATATTTTAAATTACCAGCCTTTAATTCAGAAATATTGATGACGTAATCAATTTCGGTCGCGCCAATATCTATTGCATTTTTTGTTTCAAAGCATTTCGATTCAATCGTTGTTTGACCTAAAGGAAATGCAATTGCAGCGCCAATATCTACCTCTGTGCCTTTTAATAATTGAGCACACAATTTTGATTGAACTTGATTGATTGCAACCATTTTAAAATGATAGTCACTGGCTTCCTTACATAGTTTTTCCATCATAGCAATCGTTGCATCTGGTTTTAAATTGGTGTGATCAATAAGTTGACTCAATTCACGTAAAGAGTAGTTTTTCATGTTTTTTCCTTAATAATATATGTAATTACATATACTAGAAATTAATTATTTTTTGTCAACATAAATGTTAGTTAAAATGTGACAAACCTCTCAAATAATGAAAAATAAATCATAATATATTTTTTTTGAATAATAAATATGTAAGTATATATTTGAAAAATATTTTAAGGAGGTAGATCAGAATGAAAGTAGTTGTTACTTCACACGGGGAATTATGCGAAGGCATCTTATCGAGTTACCAAATGATCGCTGGTGATATATCTCAATTTATTGCTGTCAAGCTTGATGATAAAGGGATCGGTGATTTTTCATCACGATTAACAACTGTTTTAGATAAATACATTATGAATAATGAAGTTGTGATTGTACTTAGTGATATTAAAGGAGGCACACCTTATAACGAAACTTTTCGCTATATGTTAGGTCATCCAGATAAAATTCATCTATTAACAGGATTAAATTTACCTATGCTAATTCAAGCAGGAACACTAATTAACGAACTCAATATTCATGAAGCTATCGATTCAATTTTAGAAGTGGGACAAACTTCAGTATCAATGGCATCAATCACTGAGAATGAAAATGAAGACTTAGATTTTTAATTAAATGATAGGAGTGAATATTTATGACAATTACTTTAACTCGAGTCGATGATCGTGTGATTCATGGTCAAATAATGACTCGCTGGACAAAATTCAGACCTGTCGATGGCATCCTGGTAGTCGGTGACAATATAGCTGCTGACGAATTACGCAAACGTGTTCTGAAAGCAGCAGCAGGAACACTAAAAATTGGGATTTATACAGTTGAACAAGGTGTAGAAAAAATAAAACAAGGGATTGAGTCGAATAAAAACTTTTTTTTAATTAGTGATTCACCACAGACATTTGAAAAATTGTTAAAAGCTGGGGCTAAATTGCCTGCAACATTAAATATCGGTTGTATGAATACGAGAGCAGGAGCAAAAGTTTTAGGACGAACAGTTGCCATTGATGAAAACGATTGCAAAGCGTTTGATTATATTGAAAGCCAAGGAATTAAGATCGAATTTCAATTACTACCTGATGATGAAGTTAAAAGTTGGGACGTAATGAAAAAGAAATACGACACTTTGTAAGTTTCATATTCAGAGGGAAAAATTATGGAAACAACGCTTTTTATTCCCGCTTTATTAACAGGGATATTTTGTTATTTAGGCGCGATTGAATCACCATGGCTTTTTGGTATGTCAGGTGGATTTTATATAGTTGGAAGACCTTTGGTTGCGGGTTTATTAGTTGGTTTAGCCTTTGGAGATATACAAGCTGGTGTATTGTGCGGTTTAGCTGTTCAAGCTGTTTTTATTGCCAATTTATCAACAGGAGGGGCAACGAATAGTGAAATCACTTATGCAGCTTATGGCGGTATTGGTTTAGCTCTTGCCACAACCAAAGAGCCTGCCGTAGCAGTAACGCTTTCTGTTTTATTGGGCCAAACTTTTGGGTTGATATTTTATAATACTCGAATGGCATTATATTCATTTTGGAATAGTAAAGCTCAACACGCAGCCGAAACAAACAATACTCGTGGTATTATTTTAAATCACCTATTTTATCCACAAGTTACCACTTTTCTATTACGTGCCGTTCCAGTCTTTTTAGCTATTTATTATGGCTCTGGATTGGTGGAATGGTTATTAACTAATGTACCAGAAATAATTACTAAAATTATTTCAGTATTGGGTGGTGTTTTACCAGCATTAGGTATCGCAATGCTGATGAATATTGTGATTAAATCGAAAGTTCAGTTAATCTTTTTCTTCGCTGGCTTTGTTTTATTAGCTTTTGCAGAGTTAAGTATGATAGCCCTAGTCTTCATCTCCGCTTTAGTTGCTTACTTATATTTTATTGCAAGCAGTAAATCGGCAGCAACAATTAAAGAAACAAATCAATCAAATTCAGATGTTTTTGAAGATGATGATCTGTTTTAAAAAGGAGAATAACATGGATAAATTAATGGATGAACAACGTTTAACAAAACAAGAGTTACGTCAAATTTGGTATCGATGGGGTTTTACCCATTTATCATCAATGAGTTATGAAAAATTACAAGCACATGCGTGGGCTTTTTCCTATATTCCTTTTGCAGAAAAGTATTATAAAAATGATCCTGAAGCGAAGCGCCGCTTATTAGTCAGACATTCTATGTTTTATAATACCGAACCACAAACAGGCCAAATTATTAACGGCATTGTTGCCTCTATGGAAGAAGAGATCGCCTTAGGTAAAAATGTGCCAGAAGAATTACCGGTAAATATTAAAGCCACGCTAATGGGGCCTTTAGCCGGAATTGGTGATTCCCTCATTCAAGGTATTATCGTACCAATATTGTTATCAATAGCCATGGGAATGGCTGCGGGTGGTAATGCTATCGGTCCTATTTTTTATATTTTATCTTATGGTATTTTAGGCCCATTGATTTCCTATTTTAGTTTCCATTACGGCTATAAATTGGGAGTTAATGCGATTGATAATATTATTGGTGATAACGTCAAACGTATTACTGATGCGTTTAATGTACTTGGTATAATGGTCGTAGGTGGTTTAGCTGCAGGTAATATTGTGCTTAATTCTTCCTTGGAAATACCTATGGGCGAAAGCATGAAATCATTACAAAGTGTACTTGATAGTATATTCCCGAAAATATTACCTCTATCTATGGTGCTATTGGCATGGTGGTTAGTATCAGCAAAACAGATGACGGCGACAAAAGTCATTTTGATCATTACAGCTATTACATCGGTAGGTGTAGTGATTGGTATATTCTAGTCAAATAGATTCCTAGTTTAGAAAAGCTAAAAAGGATTACCATGAAACAATTAGGGGAATTTTATAAATTCCTCTTTTTGTTATTTATCATGACAATTAATAAGTTAAAAGAATTAAGAAAAATAATAAAAGTTTCAACAATATAATCTGAAAACCATATCAAATATTAAATTATATCGTTTTGATATATCATTTCCTATTGGATTTTCCTAACTATAAAGTTTTCTGGTACTCACTTCTTTATAAAATGATATTTCTTTAAACACATATAAAAAATGCCGTTAGTTAACTAACGACATGGTTTTATTTCATTAATACTAAAAAATACTAGTTATTTTTTTAAAGCCTTTGGATTAGGTAGATCGGTAACCGTACCTTCATACACTTCGGACGCGAGTCCAATTGATTCATGTAAGGTAGGGTGAGCGTGGATGGTTAGTGCAATGTCTTCTGCATCACAGCCCATCTCTACAGCAAGAGTGATCTCTCCAAGAAGTTCACCACCATTTGCTCCAACTACCGCACCACCAAGAAGGCGATTATCGGCTTTGTTGAAGATTAGTTTAGTCATCCCCTCTGAACAATCAGACGCAATTGCTCGCCCTGATGCTGCCCATGGGAATATGGCGACCTCATAATCGATACCTTTTGCTTTCGCTTCTTTTTCAGTTAATCCTACCCAAGCAACTTCTGGTTCGGTGTAGGCAATTGATGGTATGGTTTTCGGATCGAAATAATGTTTTTTACCAGCTATCACTTCAGCTGCAACATGCCCTTCATGAACCCCTTTATGAGCTAACATTGGTTGACCCACAATATCACCGATCGCATAGATATGTGGAACGTTAGTTCTCATCTGTTTATCGACTTCGATAAAACCACGATCGGTCACATTTACTCCAGCTTTTTCAGCATTGATAAGTTTACCATTTGGCGCTCGACCTATCGCCACTAGTACTGCGTCGTAAGTGTGCGTTTCGATGGTTCCATCTTTCTTTTCCATGGTGACATAGATTGCATCATGTTTGGCTTCGACCGTATTTACTTTAGTTTCTAAGCGTAAGGTAAATTTCTTTTGAATTTGTTTGGTAAAGACTTTTATCACATCTTTATCCGCAGCTGGGATCACCTGATCTAGCATTTCAACCACATCCACTTCTGAACCCAATGCGTGATATACGGTACCCATTTCCAGACCAATAATACCACCACCCATTAACAGTAATTTTTTAGGAATAGTGGTTAATGCTAACGCATCGGTTGAGTCCCATATACGAGGATCGTCATGAGGAATGAATGGTAAGGTTATTGGTCGAGATCCTGCTGCAATAATAGCATTATCAAAGGTAATTTTAGTTATCCCTTTGGCAGAAGTGACATCCATTGTGTGACTACCGGTGAATTGCGCTTCACCTTGAATCACATTAACTTTACGCATTTTGGCCATGCCTGCCAGCCCGTTAGTAAGCTGATTGATTACCTTTTCTTTCCAAGCACGAACTTTGTCGAGCTCTAACTTTGGCGTTCCAAAATGGATTCCATGTTCGGTGAGGGATTTTGCTTCATCCATCACTTTAGCAACATGCAATAATGCTTTAGAAGGAATACAGCCAACATTAAGGCAAACACCACCCAAGGTTGAGTAGCGTTCGACTAATGTCACATCTAATCCAAGATCGGCCGCACGGAAAGCAGCGGAATAACCCGCTGGCCCGGCACCTAATACAACAACTTGTGTTTTGATATCTTGACTCATAACTGATTTCCCCCCTTACATCACTAGTCGACGTAAGTCGGATAAAACATTAACAATATGGCTTAAGAAGCGTGCACCATCTGCGCCATCAATCACTCGGTGATCGAAGGATAATGATAAAGGTAACATTAAGCGTGGTGTAAATTCTTTACCATTCCATACTGGTTTCATACTTGAGCGAGATACACCAAGTATGCCCACTTCTGGCGCATTTACAATTGGGGTAAATGATGTCGTTCCGATGCCACCAAGACTGGAAATAGTGAAACAACCACCTTGCATATCACTACCTGTGAGTTTACCGTCTCGCGCTTTTTTGGAGATTTCAGCAAGTTCACGTGAAAGTTCAATAATGCCTTTTTTATTTACATCTTTAAATACAGGAACAACTAAACCATTTGGCGTGTCAACTGCCACACCGATGTTGATGTATTTTTTAATGATAAGAGTTTGTGCATCTTCTGACAATGAACTATTAAAACGCGGATAAGCAGTTAAAGCACTCGCTACGGCCTTCATGATAAACACGAGCGGAGTAATTTTGAGATCGAGTTTTTTCTTTTCTGCTTCAGCATTTTGTTGCTTACGAAATGCCTCTAGTTCAGTGATATCTGTTTCATCAAATTCAGTGACATGAGGAATCATCACCCAGTTTCGATGTAAATTTGCACCAGAAACTTTTTGAATTTTAGTTAATGGTAAAGATTCAATTTCACCAAATTTGCTGAAATCGACTTTTGGCCATGGTAATAATCCAGGGAATGCACCAGATGATCCACCGTTTTCGACTTGTTTTACGGCATTTTTGACATAGTTTTGGATATCTTCACGAAGTACACGATGTTTAGGGCCTGTAGGTTGGATTTTTGCAAGATTGATACCAAATTCTCTTGCTAATCGTCGAACTGATGGTGTGGCATGTGCGTAAGCATCGTTTTCTACAAATTCATTTGCAGTTGGTGCAGGTTTAGCAGTCTCAGCAACTGGTGCAGGAGCTTGAGCTTGAGCTTGAGCTTGAGCTGGAGCTGGAGCTGGAGCTGGAGCTGGAGCTGGCGCAGGTTCAGCTTTGACGGGTGCACTATTCGTTTCAAACTCCATTATTTTGGAGCCAGTTTTGACTTTATCACCAATTTTAACAGTGATGCTTTTTACTGTACCAGCTATAGTTGCAGGTACTTCCATCGAGGCTTTGTCACCTTCAACAGTGATGAGTGAATCATCAACTGCTACTGAGTCACCAACTTTAACTAGTATTTCAGTCACTTCTACTTCATCGCCACCAATGTCTGGAACATTAACATCAACTACTTGGCTACTATTTTGTGCTGGCGCAGAAGCTGGAGCTGGAGCTGAAACTTCTGGAGCAGGCGTTTTTGACGCGCTTGCGCCCTCTTCATCAAATTCCATAATACTAACACCTGTCGTCACTTTATCGCCAACTTTGACAATGATTGACTTCACAATACCAGCCTGTGGTGCCGGTATTTCCATCGATGCTTTATCGCCTTCAACAGTCAATAGTGATTGATCTACATCAACTTTGTCGCCGACTTTAACTAGGATTTCTGTTACTTCAACTTCATCGCTTCCGATATCAGGTAATTTTATTTCAATACTCATTATTTTTACCTCTTATGCAATACGTGGATTGAGTTTGTCAGCATTGATTTCGAACTTTTTAATCGCGTCTTCAACAATACTTGGCTGAATATCACCACGTTTAGCTAGTTCTCCTAGTGCTGCAATCACAACATAAGATGCATCGACTTCAAAATGATGACGTAAATTTTCTCGGCTATCACTACGACCGAATCCATCTGTACCGAGTACTCGGTAGCTTTCTGCTGGTACAAATCCTCGAATTTGTTCTGCATAAAGTTTCATGTAATCAGTGGAAACAACAGCAGGATTGTTATTCATTATTTGAGCAACATATGGCACTTTTGCTTCTTCGCTTGGATGTAACATGTTGTAACGTTCGCAATCTTGACCATCTCGAGCAAGTAAGGTGAATGACGTTACACTGTAAATATCAGAACTGACGCCATAGTTTTTAGCAAGGATATCAGCCGCTTCACGAACATGACGTAGCATTGATCCAGAACCTAATAATTGAACTGTTGGTTTGCCTTGTTGGCCTTCAACGGTATCTAACTTATAAATACCACGACGAATCCCCTCTTCTGCACCTTCAGGCATTGCAGGTTGGGCATAGTTTTCATTTAGTGTGGTGATGTAGTAGTAAACATTTTCTTGTTCACCATACATACGACGTAAGCCATCTTGCATAATAACCGCGACCTCATAAGCGTAGGCTGGATCGTATGATAAGCAGTTAGGGATGGTTAATGCTTGAATATGGCTGTGACCATCTTGGTGTTGTAAGCCTTCACCATTTAATGTTGTGCGACCAGAGGTTCCTCCAATCATGAAGCCTCGAGCTTGTTGGTCACCCGCCGCCCACATTAAATCACCAATGCGTTGGAAGCCAAACATTGAGTAATAGATGTAGAAAGGAATCATCGGTAAATCGTTATTACTATAAGAAGTAGCAGCCGCTAACCATGATGCAGTCGCGCCACATTCGTTAATACCTTCTTGGAGAATTTGACCTTTTTCATCTTCACGATAGTAAGCAACTTGCTCTTTATCTTGTGGGGTATATTGTTGACCATGTGGGTTATATATACCAATTTGGCGGAATAGACCTTCCATACCAAACGTACGCGCTTCGTCAGCGAGAATTGGTACTAGTCGCGGTGCTAAGTCTTTATCTTTTAGCATGATGTTAAGTGCACGCACAAAAGCGATAGTGGTTGAGATTTCTTTAGATTGTGCTTCAAGTAACGGCGCAAATTCGCTTAAAGGAGGGATAGAAACCGTTCCTGAGAATTTAGTTAGTCGTGAAGGCACATAACCATTTAATGCTTGACGTCGTTCATGGATATATTTGTATTCAGGGCTATGTTCTTCGAATTTGATATAAGGTAATTTTTCGAGTGCTTCATCAGTAACCGGAATGTTGAAGAAGTCACGAACATGGCGAACGCCATCCATATTCATTTTTTTGACTTGGTGTGCAATGTTTTTCGCCTCTGCGGCTTCACCCATTCCATATCCTTTAATGGTGTGGGCTAAAATAACTGTTGGGCGATCTTTTGTCTCTTTTGCTCTTGCAAATGCAGCAAACATTTTTTCGGGGTCTTGACCACCACGGTTTAGTCTGAAGATCTCTTCATCAGACATATCTTTGACTAATTCAGCCGTTTCAGGATATTTTCCAAAAAAGTGTTCACGTACATAAGCGCCGTCTTTTGATTTGAAGGTTTGATAATCGCCATCAAGAGTTTCATTCATTAAACGAATTAATTTTCCTGATTTATCTTTTTGCAATAATTTATCCCAACGATCGCCCCAAAGTACTTTAATCACATTCCAACCAGCTCCAGCAAACACACCTTCTAGTTCGTTCACTATTTTGCCATTACCGGTTACCGGACCATCAAGACGTTGCAAGTTACAATTGATAACAAAGACTAAATTATCAAGTTTTTCACGTGTTGCAACTGTAATTGCACCTTTTGCTTCTGGCTCATCCATTTCACCATCACCTAAGAACGCGTAAACAGTTTGTTCAGTGGTATCTTTTAAACCACGATGGTTTAAGTATTTTAAAAAGCGAGCTTGGAAGATTGCACTAATTGGTCCTAACCCCATTGATACGGTTGGGAATTGCCAAAATTCCGGCATTAATTTTGGATGAGGATAAGATGATAAACCTTTACCGTGAACTTCTTGCCTAAAGTTATCAAGCTGTTCTTCAGTTAAACGACCTTCAATAAAAGCGCGTGAGTAGATACCCGGTGAGATATGACCTTGGAAATAGATTAAATCCCCACCATCTTTTTCATTGCGAGCACGGAAGAAATGGTTAAAACATACTTCATAAAATGTAGCAGCAGATTGGAATGATGCCATATGACCACCAAGCTCTAAATCTTTTTTAGAAGCTCGTAAGACCATCATAATTGCATTCCACCGAACAATTGAACGGATTCGTCTTTCAATTTCCCAATCACCTGGATATGCTGGTTGTTCTTCGACAGGGATTGTGTTTATATAGTTACTGGTTGAAGAACCAAATAGTAAAGGGACACCACCATCTCTAGCTTTATTGACAATCTGTTCAATAATATATTGAGCACGTTCGACGCCTTCTTCTCGAATAATAGAATCTAAACTTTCCAGCCAATCCTTTGTTTCGACTGGATCGATATCATTCATTTGCATGTCCGACATATAAAACCTCTTTTTTGTTTAAAAAATGCAGTTTTTGCTATCCTTAGCTATAACAGACGCCATAACTAAAATTATAAGCTTCAACTTTGCATTACGGATGCTTAATTGATATCAGTCTGCCAGTTTCCATTAAAAAGTAAAGCAAACCACCGCCCTGAAAAGAATGTTAATTCCTATTAAATTAATCAACTATTTCAATTATTAATATAAATAAAAAGATAATTATTTGATATAAGTCAAATTTAACTCATGAGATTGGAAAGAATACTGCGTTTTGAGTTATACCTTGAATAGTTAGCGGTTGTCAAGTTATAGTAAAATCTGCTATATAGTTGTTAATTTATTGTTAAATTAAGACTGAATTGACAGATAATATGCCAAGTAAAAACGTCATTATTAAAGAGTTAAAAACTATGCCTTATTGGCATACTTATCAAGCTATGCATGATTTTACTCAGCAGCGTGATAAGCAAACTCAAGACGAGATTTGGCTAGTTGAACATCCTCCGGTTTTTACTCAAGGTAAGGTTGGAAAACCTGAGCACCTGCTTACTAAAACGGATATTCCTGTTGTGCAAACTGATCGTGGTGGTCAAATTACATACCATGCGCCTGGGCAACAAATTATGTATATCTTATTGGATTTAAAAAGGCGTAAAATAGGTATTCGTGATGTCGTCAATTATTTAGAAAATAGTGTTATTCAAACATTAAAACACTATGAGATAGTCGCATATTCAAAACAAGACGCTCCGGGCGTTTATGTCAATCAACAGAAGATCTGTTCTCTTGGATTACATATTAAGCGTGGCTGTACCTTACATGGATTAGCCCTTAATATCGATATGGATCTCACTCCTTTTAATTATATTAATCCATGTGGTTATGCTGGATTAGAAATGACGCAGTTGAAACAATATGTTTCAAAAATTGATCGCCAAGAGATTAACCATTTATTGACTGATTATTTTATTAATCAGCTACCAAACTATTAAGATGTGAATTATGCAAAATACTGAAATCCGCAGTTCAAAATATCGTGATGCCGAAAAAACGCGTCTAATTCCCTCAATCACTATAGAGGATACAGCTCCTTTAAAAAAACCTGATTGGATGAGAATTAAGTTGTCGGCAAATACAGAAAATATTACGCATATTAAAAATACGATGCGTAAACATGGGTTACATTCGGTTTGTGAAGAGGCTTCATGCCCTAACTTGGCGGAGTGCTTTAATCATGGGACCGCGACTTTTATGATTTTAGGGGATATTTGTACTCGTCGTTGCCCTTTCTGTGATGTTGCTCATGGTCGCCCTTTGCCACCAGACCGTGAGGAACCGAATAAGCTTGCGCAAACAATTCAAGAGATGAAATTGCGTTATGTTGTGATCACCTCTGTTGATCGTGATGACTTGAAAGATGGCGGAGCGAGTCACTTTGCTTCATGTACTCAAGAGATTCGTTCATTAAGTCCGAATATAAAAATTGAAACTTTAACTCCTGATTTTCGTGGTTGTGTTGATGAAGCCGTTGCGGTTTTAAGTGAAAACCCTCCGGATGTGTTTAATCATAATTTGGAAAATATTCCTCGGTTGTATAAAAAAATACGCCCAGGAGCAAGTTATGAGGGTTCGTTACAATTACTTGAAACGTTTAAACAAAAACATCCCGAAATTCCCACAAAATCAGGATTAATGGTCGGATTAGGTGAAACCAATGAAGAACTTATTCAGGTTTTAAAAGATTTGCGTAGCCATGGTGTTACCATGCTAACTTTAGGTCAGTATCTCCAACCAAGTAAGTATCATTTGCCAGTGGAACGTTATGTTTCACCTGAGGAATTTGATGAATTAAAACAAATGGCGCTGGCTATGGGATTTACCCATGCAGCTTGCGGGCCATTTGTGCGTTCATCTTATCATGCTGATCTACAAGCAATGGGAAAAGAAGTGAAGTAATATTCACCTCTTTGGAAAACATTGTTTAATTATCTACCACAATAAAATGACGATTTTCGGTGACAATTTGTAAGAATGTAGGTAAGTTTATCTTTTCATCTTTCAATTGATTACCGTTTAGATCATAGATCTTAGATCGTCCATACGCATCAATTACCACGGTTTTATTACCATAAAGCGCTGCAACCTGATTTTCACTTCCAGCTAGAATCCATTCACGCTCTTGTTGGTTAAATAGATTTTGACCTTGGCTATACTGTTTTGCAGATGTAGTGACGTTGAGAGCATCTTGCATTAATGTTCTTAATATATCCGTTTCAGAAGTTATATTATTAACTTCTTTTGCCTCTTTACCTGGCCATGAAATAATTAATGGTACTTTTAAGGCATTTCGATTAAAGTTAATTTCATCATTACGTAAAGCAGATTTTTTAGCATCATCTATTTTTATGTCATTAGAACCGGTAATAATAATTATGGTGTTTTCGTATGCATTAGATAATGTTAAATATGCAATTAAAGATTCTAAATATTGGTCGAGTTTTTTTGCATCTGTCTCTAATTCGGTTATTGGCATTTTTTTATTTTTGGCACCCAGTGAATATTGGATGACAGAAAATAGAGGAGCGTGGTTTTCGAGTTGATTTTGTTCATCGTGCCATGCCATCCAATTATCAGTGGTTTGCTTGTTAGACTGCTTTTTACCATCTGGGGTGGTGAAATTAGACAATAATGCATAACGATAAAGTGGTTCAGAAAAACCATCAGCAGAGAATAGACCAACGTTATAATGTTGTTTAGTTACAGTTTCGAATAATACCGATGGCTTATGCCCGGCCAAGATACTATTATAATAATTCGGGTCAAGGCCATAGAATAATGAGAAGTTATTTAAGTAGGCTTGGCTACTTGCGCCATAATGATTAGTAAATTGTATATTTTGGCTAGCAAATTCTTTCAGCCAAGGCATATTATTGGCTAATAGTCGATCATTCCAACCATTAATATCAATAATCAAGATATTCGGTTTATCTTGATTTTCATTAAATGAAATTTTATCGAGTGGATATTCAATAGCGATCGCAAATGGGTTACCTTCTTGAATTGCGCGATTACGATAACCATTCTCTTCAATAAATCCATAACGCTCAAGAAAATGACGCGCCGTTAACGGATACGATAGCGGTAAGCTTGATCGTTGCATCGTAATTGGACGATAGAAGTTAGCATCGGCCCAAATATGAATCAAATGTGATGAGACAAAGCATAGAATAAAACCTATTACTACAGGTCTGGCAAAACGTTTGCGTTTACTTAAACTGCGTTGTTTTTTCCAACTCCAAATCGAGAATAATATTTCAACCAAAAGAATAAAGGGTATTAATATAAATGCACTATTGAAAAAAGATGCTTTATCCGAGGTAAATAGTTGCCAGATAGATAAATTTAGATGCATTCTAAAATGCGAGAAAACTTCAACATCAATAAGCAGTAAACTAATTCCTATCGTTGCAACGATAGTTGCAATAATCCTTTGCCATCGTGAAGAGTGAATAAGAAAACTTAACGGAAAAAGCAATATCAAATAAACAATGAAAGTAAGAAAACTAAAATGCCCAATCGCACTAATAATTGCATAAAAACGCCCCATGAATGTTCGGGGCCAATCAGCAATGAGCAAATATTGGCTACCAAGTAAAATGACTACCAGAATATTAAATAGCGTAAACCAATGCCCCCAACTAACTATCTGCGAGGTTTTATCGTCTTTGATATGATTGTTTTTGAGTTTGAGCATATTTAATTGTAGTAATTACCAAGAAAAACTTAATTGAAATTTACGCCACAGTTTAACTGATTTTTTAAAATCTTTCCGTAATTTTTTTAGCATAAAGCCTTTGGTTATTTGTTGGCGTTGCTATCGATACTTGTTATAATTTGCTTTAATAATATAGCTAATTAAAAAGATACTAACTTTGGCAATCAAACAACTCAACTCTCAAGAAGTCCAACCTAACGTAAATGACATTGTAAATAATAGCGATATTAAAACAAATTTATGCAGTGATGGATTAACCAATTTGTTATCGTGGCAACCTCGCGTTGCTGCTGCTGTATCCTTATTGTGCAAAAATCATAATACGCAGTATCGTTCTCGCTTTGTGCTTTTAAAAGCATCTGAAAGCGAGCTTTTTTTTGATTTATTAAAGCAGTCGGTAAAGCGTAATCTCACAACGACCCATTTAGGTTATAGCTATTACTTTAGTGATAATAAAATTACCTTAACTGAAGCGAAAAGTAAGCAAGATAATTTTGCATCCCAAGATAATTGTCTATCAGCAACAATCGTTGATATGGAGAAACTATTTGGTTGTGTTAGGCAACCTGAAAATAGTCCAATCAAATTACAAGCTGGTTTAGTTCATGATGCTAATGGTGGTGTTTTAATTTTAGGATTGCGTTCACTGCTTGCGCAACCAGTAGTTTGGGCTAAGTTAAAACAGATGGTTCTGTCACAAACTTTTGAATGGTTTTCAGCTGATGATTCTCATCCATTACCATTATCTATTCCTGCCATGCCTTTGGATTTACGCATTATTTTAGTCGGAGATAGGCTCTCTCTAGCTGAATTGCAGGAATTTGAACCAGAATTTTATTCATCATCTATTTACGCTGAATTTGAAAGTGAAATGCATATAACTGAACCTCAGCGAATTAATGATTGGATGAATTATTTACAATTTATAAGCCACCACTTAGCGCTACCCAAAATTGAGCAATCTGCTTTTGCTAAAATTTATAAACACGCAACAAGATATACGGGTGATCAATATTATTTACCACTTAGCGTTGAATGGGTGCAATCGATTCTGCTAAATTCATCTTATTTTATAGAAAATGAGAATATTGATGCTTCAGCCGTCACAAAGGCTTTAGAACAAAAAGCATGGCGAGAAAATTATTTAGCTGAGCGGTTCCATGATGAGATTTTTACCAATCAAATTTTGATTGATACTCAGTCACAAGTGGTTGGGCAGATTAATGGGTTGTCAGTTATTGAATACCCCGGTTATCCAAAAGCGATTGGTGAGCCAACACGGTTAAGCTGTCTTGTCCATTTTGGTGACGGTGAATTAATTGATATTGAACGTAAAACCGATCTTGCTGGCAATATTCATTCTAAAGGGATGATGATTATGCAAGCGTTTATTATGTCGGAGTTTGCAATCAATCATCAACTTCCATTTTCTACGTCATTAGTATTTGAACAATCCTATAATGAGATTGATGGCGATAGCGCTTCACTAGCGGGGCTTTGCGCGCTGATTAGTGCACTATCTAATCAACCTATCGATCAGCAATTAGCTGTGACAGGATCTGTTGACCAATTTGGCCATGTTCAATCTATTGGTGGCGTTAATGAGAAAATAGAAGGATTTTTTGCTGTTTGTCAGCACCAAGGTTTGACTGGCCAACAAGGCGTTATTATTCCTGCTAGTAATCAGCGCCATTTAAGCTTAAGCGATGATATTATTGAGGCAATTAATAATGATAAATTCTCTATTTGGACTGTCGAACATGTCGCCGATGCGCTCTATTTATTAACTGGTATTCCTTACAAAGATGAGAATAATATTAGTCTTTATAAGTTGATTCATGCTCGTATGCAATCAATGCTAATTCAAGATAGAAGACGTGATGGTTGGCTCAGTCGCTGGAAAAAAATTGCAAAAAGTAACAATACACAATAAACTTGAGACCAAAATTTCATTGATGCGATTAATGAAATAATCATTTAAAACTTTACAGCTTAGGTTAATTATTAGTTTTTTAATCAATAATGATTCTATAAGCAATTATGTAATGACAACAAAATAAAAGGTTTTTTTATGACATTTGAACGTAAATCTTCGTATGATAAAGCAGATCTAATTAAATCAGGTAATAGTGAATTATTTGGTCATGATGGACCGCCATTACCGTCTGATTTGATGCTAATGATGGATCGCGTTATTGAAATGAATGAAGACGGTGGTAGTTTCGGTAAAGGTTATGTTGAAGCTGAGTTTGATATTAATCCTGATTTATGGTTTTTTAAATGTCATTTCAAAAACGATCCGGTAATGCCTGGTTGTCTTGGTCTTGATGCTTTATGGCAATTAGTCGGTTTTTATTTAGGCTGGATTGGCGGTAAAGGTAAAGGCCGAGCGCTTGGTGTTGGTGAATTAAAATTAAAAGGTCAAATATTACCTAATAACAAAAAAGTGACTTATAAAATTAATTTTAAACGTGTTATTAATCGTAAATTAATCATGGGAATCGGCGATGGTGAAGTTTACGTTGATGGTAAATTAATTTATGAAGCAACTGATCTTAAAGTTGGTTTATTTAAAGACACGTCTGAATTTTAATTCAATATAATCTTACACTCCTTGCTCACTATTATTAATTATTGATAATTAGCAAGGAGTAGCTTTTTTTACGCTACTATTTTAAGAAACAATCCGTAATGTATTTTTTAAGAAAATCTCTCCTAATCCTCTTATTTGTTGTAATCGGTCAAGCACAAGCAGACTTTAATGGTAAAGTTGTAAAAGTAATTGATGGTGATACCGTTGATATATTAACAAATAAAAAAATTCGCGTCCGGTTACTCGATATTGATGCTCCAGAAAGACACCAAGCATATGGTAATGCATCAAGAAAATACTTAGCATCGTTGATTGCGGGTAAAACTGTTTATGTTAAAGAAAATAAAAAGGATATTTATCAACGGACCTTAGGCGTCATCTATCTAAAACAAGTCAACATTAATGCTAAGATGGTGGAAAATGGCTTTGCGTGGGCTTACCGCTTCAAAGGCGTTGCTAGTAATAAGAATATGGTAAAGCTCGAATTAAAAGCTAAACAAAACAAAAAAGGACTATGGAAAGATAAACATCCAATAGCCCCTTGGGATTTTCGCTATCGTAAGAAATAATAGCGTCTAAACAATGACTTTATTTTTTAGCTGGGATTGAAGCTTCTAGTTGTTTTAATACTTCAGTTGCTTGTTTACAGCCTTCTTCTTGGTTAGCTGTAGGCATTGCAGAAATTTGTTGTTTAGCTGTTTCTAAGTTTTGTTTGATCATGTCTGTTTGTTGTTTAGTCGCAGCATCATCAGGGATTGATTTAACAAAGCTATCAACTTTTTCAAAGTAAGTTTTGCAAGATTCTGATAACTCAGCCATAGCAACAGAAGATAAACCTAATAATGCAACAGATAATACTAATTTTTTCATTGTTTCTTTTCCTTAAAATTATAAATATTTAGAACATAAAATATGTTATTGAATTACTTCGGAGGGATAATATAAGAATTGCTAAGGAAAGTCTATAATTTAAATGTAAAAACTCTTATCAGTATTTGAATACTGATAAGGTTATATGAGAATACAATTAGATAATTGTAACATCAGCAGCAGCAGGGCCACGAGGACTATCCTGGATAGAGAACTCAACTTGTTGACCTTCGCCTAAAGTTTTAAATCCATCGCCAGAGATTGCAGAAAAATGAACAAACACATCTTTACTTCCATCAGCAGGTGAAATAAAACCAAAACCTTTACTTTCATTGAACCATTTAACTTGACCAGTTTTTTTAGACATAAAAATCTTCCTATAAATAAATTAATTACAGCCATCAAAGGCGAAACATTAGAACATAAAACCTAGACTACTTATTAACAAACAGAAGAGAAGACTGAAGAGAACTAATACAAATGTGATTAAAGTAAACTACAAACTGCATAAATCTAAATGTTACAAAATATATCTGCATGTAATATGCTGAGGACTATTAACTCATAAATAGATGACTAATACAAGCAATGATTTGCTATTATTTACAATTAAAAATGAAATGAACAATAACTATTTGTTATTGTTCATGTTAACAATCTTTAATTTTTTGACAAATCTTTGGATTTTTGAATTGAAGCCTCTACTGCGTCAATGATAGCTGCTCGAAAGCCTTTTTCCTCAAGTACTTGCACGCCTTCAATTGTAGTACCGGCTGGTGAACAAACCATATCTTTTAATTCACCTGGATGTTTTCCTGTCTCCAGCAATAATTTAGCTGAACCCATCACTGTTTGTGCCGCAAATTTGTAAGCTTGTTTTCTAGATAAACCACCTTTAACTGCACCATCAGCCAATGCTTCAATGAACATAAATACAAATGCAGGAGAAGAGCCACTTGCCCCAACTACGGCATCAATTAAGTATTCAGGTACAACTTCTGTTTCACCAATACAATTTAATAAAGTTTCAACAATTGTTAATTCTTGATCAGTAATTTCTGTATTAGGTGTGATAGAACACATAGCGGCATTAACTAAAGCTGGAGTATTTGGCATAACTCTAACAATTTTTTGTTCATAGCCTACACATTGCGCAATAGTTTTAATCGTTACACCGGCGGCAATCGAGATGACAATGGTATTTTTTTTTAACTCTTTTTGAATATCATTTAATACATCCACAATAACATTGGGTTTAACTGCTATGAAAACAATATCTGATTCTCGTGCAACATCTTTTGCCGATTCTAAATTATTTATTGAATGCGTTTGATTAAGTGCTTGGCCCTTTTCGGGATGAGGATCATAAACGTAAATTTGCGTTCCCGGCACAATATTACTTGCTAAAATACCTTGTAAAATAGCATTACCCATATTACCAATACCGATAAGACCTATACGCTGTTCCATTTGTTTATACCTTTATGAATGAAATACTATAAAGATTATAAAATAAATTTTTGAATAAAACTTATAAAATTTACGAATAAAAAGAAGACAAAATTTTTACTATTTAACTTAATCAATCATTAATTGCATACCAACTTGTTGACCTGTTTGCATTAATGATAATATCTGCCTTGTTTTACCTTCGTTGATCAAATTGCTGACGGCTGGGGTGTTGATCAGAACTTCAAAAATAGCTTTTCGACTTTGTTTATAAGGTATTAATTTTTGGCAGACTATCGCTTTTAAACTATTTGATAGCTGAGTGCGAATTAATGCACGTGTCCCCTCTTCAAAGGCATCAATAATACGGTTGATTGTCTGTATTGCAGTACGAGTGTGCAATGTAGCAAGAACTAAATGACCGGTTTCAGCAATAGTTAATGCAGCTTGAATGGTCTGTTTATTGCGTAATTCACCCAATAAAATGATATCTGGATCTTGCCTTAATAAACTATCAATTGCATCACCAAAATGGTTAATTTCGCGTTGTTGGATAAGTGATTTATCACTTTGATAAATGAACTCAATAGGGTCTTCTAATGTGATAATATGTTTAGCTAACGTCTGATTTATATGATTAATTAATGCAGCTAAAGTTGTCGATTTTCCACTACCTGTTGCGCCAGTAACTAAGATAATTCCAGATTCTGCTTTTGCTAATTCATTTAGTACATCAGGTGCCTGAATATCAGTTAAGCTTGGTATTTTTTGCTTAATAATTCGAAATACGGCTGAAATACCACGTTTTTGAAAAAAAATATTTACCCTAAAACGGCCTATATCTTCAAGATGATAACCAAAATCAATTTGTCGATGCTGTTGTAATAGTCCCTTTTGATCGTCATTTAATAGATCAAATAAATCAATTTCAAGTTTTTGTGGCGATAATTCATCTTGTGCAATAGGTTTTAGCTCACCATTAATACGAATCCACGGTTTTTCACCACTAGAAAGATGCAAATCAGAAGCTTTTTGCGTTACACTAAAAGCCAACATTGAATTTATCATTTTCACTCACTATCCATTAGTTTATTGGGAATTAATATGAATACAGTACATGACAATTTAATCAAGATTAAAAATGAAATACATAAAATTGCCTTAGATTGCGATCGAAATCCCAATACAATTGAACTTATTGCAGTAAGTAAAACCAAGCCGGTCACATTAATCGCTCAAGCAATTGATGCAGGCCAATTAGCCTTTGGTGAAAATTATGTTCAAGAAGGTGTTGAAAAGATTGCTTACTTTAATAAAAATATGCCGAATACCCCGATTACTTGGCATTTTATCGGGCCATTGCAATCAAATAAAACTAAGTTAGTTGCTGAAAATTTTGATTGGATGCACACCATTGAACGTTTCAAAATTGCTCAGCGTTTAAATGATCAGCGACCTACAGATATGGATAAGTTAAATGTTCTTATTCAGGTAAATATTAGTAATGAAGAGAGTAAATCTGGAATTGCAGTAGATGAAGTCGCCGATTTAGTTAAGCAGATAATTACATTACCTAATTTAAGGTTACGTGGCCTTATGGCCATCCCCGAGATAGAAAATGATTATGCCAAACAGCTTGAGGTATTTGAACAGATGACTCAGCTTTTAGAATCATTGAAAACGGATTATCCTTTTTTAGATACATTATCAATGGGCATGTCAGGCGATATGAAAGCAGCTATTGTTGCAGGCAGTACAATGGTTCGCATTGGTAGTGCAATCTTTGGTGCACGGCAATATGTGTGATATATTGCAGATCATTTTAGATTTTAGGAGTATTAAATGATTTCGTTAATCTTCTTAGGAAGGGCTATTTTCACTATTTGCTTATACATACTTATTCTACGTTTGTGGATGCAGTATGCGCGAGTAAATTTTCATAATCCCTTTACTCAATTTATTGTTCGTATTACCCAACCGATTATTGGTCCAATGCGAAAACTTATTCCATCTATTGGTCGTATCGACACGGCGACATGGATTCTTTTTTATGCAGTTGCATTACTAAAAATTATGTTTATTTTCCGTTTTGAGGGATATAACGCACCGTTGTTTAGCCCTTATTACCTATTATTCGCCTTGGCTGCAATGGCTCATTCGGTTGGACACCTCATTTTTTGGTTATTATTATTCAGAGCTATTTTAAGTTGGGTTAGTCGTGGACAATCTTATACTGATGAATTACTTGCTCAATTAACAGAACCACTTATTGCACCTATTCGGCGCATTATACCGCCATTAGGTATGATTGATATTTCATTTATGATATTTGTTTTTATATTAATGTTTTTAAACTTATTAGCTGTCGATTTTCTTGGAAATTTATGGCTTATACTATAAAAATAAAAGAGAGCCTAGGCTCTCTTTTTAAATAATATGATCTTCCCAACAAATCACATCTTTTTCATACACAATTCGATTTTTGACTGATATTTTTAATTTGTGCATTAACTTTTTATTTCCAACAATTAATGGATGCCATTGCGGTAACTGCCCTGTTTCTGAAAAATAACGATAAGCGCAAGTTGCTGGTAACCACTCAATTGTCAGTAAATTTTCCCTTGTCAGCTTGATGCAATCAGGCTCATATTTAAAACGGTTGTGGTAATGTCTGCACTGGCAGGTATTTGAATCAAGCAAATTACATGCAACATTGGTATACAGTATTTCGTCAGTATCCTCGTCCTGTAATTTATTTAGGCAACATTGGCCACAACCATCGCATAGTTGTTCCCACTCGTCATCACTCATTTGATCTAAAGTTTTATATTCCCAAAATGGTTCAATCATACTTTAAAATCGTCTTCATTTAACATTTGTAAGAAAAATCCATCCGCTTTAATTTTTTCCTCAATTTCCTGTGCTGTTCCTACCACAAAACGCCGTTTACCATCGAGTAAGACTTTCATGACAAAAGCTGGCGTGCCAAAAATTGACATAATTTTTTCAGGAATTGGAGAGAAATCGTTCTCTTTTTCCATATAGAAATAACAATTTTCTTTTTTTGTGCTTCTATAAATATAACACCACATCATAAACTAAAATCCTATTTCTCAATTATCTCAGGCTATTTTGCAAATAGACACCTGCACCAAATAATCCCGGATCTTTATGAGTAATCACATAAACAGGAATTTTTTTAACTAAATAAGACATACGACCTTTATGTTCAAATGCTTCTCTAAATGGTGATGATTTAAAAAATTCTATAAATCTAGGCACAATACCGCCAGCAATATACACACCGCCTTGAGTATTAAGTGTTAAGGCTAAATTACCCCCAAATCGCCCCATAAAAGTACAAAAATGAGTTAATGTTTCTGAGCAAATTGGGCAACTATTTGATAATGCTTTATTCACAATAATATCTGGGGTGATATCTTCAACTGGTTGATTATTGATCTGTAACAAAGCTTGATAGATATTAACAATACCATTACCCGATAAAAAACGCTCTGAAGAAACTCGACCAAATTTTTTTCTTAACTGAGCTAAAATTCGATCTTCTTGTTCATTAACCATAGGTAATTCTGTATGACCACCCTCGCCTGATAGGCTAATCCAATGACCATTGACTTTAACTAAATGAGAAACCCCTAACCCCGTTCCGGCACCATAGATTGCTATTGGATAATCAAGATTCGGCTCCTCACCACCAATTTTAACCACATCTTGCGCGGATAATTGAGGAATAGATGTTGAAACTGCAGTAAAGTCATTAATTACTTCTAACTTAGTTAGTTTAAGTTCTTTGATAAGTTCTGAACGAGAAAACGACAAATTATTATTAGTCATTTCAATCAAATCACTTTCATTGATTGGGCAAGCTATGGCAATGCAAGCCATATCCACTGTTACCGCTTGGGATTTCAAATAGTTTTTAATTAATTCAAGTAGTACATCATCTTTTGAAATGAGGATTTTAGTTATTGCGGATAATTCATTAGTTGCTAAATCATAAAGTGCAAAACGAGCGTTGGTTCCACCAATGTCCGTAACTAGTGCATATTGACTCATGTTATTCCCTTTTTCTAAAAATAAAATCTTTCTATATGAACAATAGTTCAATAAATATTAAAAATAAAACTGGCAATATTATGGACTATTTATAATGATTTAACTAGATTGCTTTAACAGAATTTACTATTACCGCTAACAAAATTGTTAGCGGGTAATTTTTAAAAAGTTGAAAGGAAAATAACCACTAAAGCCATTTTTTGAGTTTAAAGTAAATGTAAGGAGCGACCCCTGCTATTAACATCAACAATAAAGATAATGGATATCCATATTCCCATTTTAACTCAGGCATATTTTCAAAGTTCATACCATATGCTGATGCAACTACTGTTGGTGGTAAAAATACCACAGAAACAACCGAGAAAATCTTAATTATTCTGCTTTGTTCAATATTTATAAAACTAGTAGCTGCTTGCATTAAAAAGTTAACCTTTTGGAATAATGACTCATTATGGGGTACCAATGATTCAATATCTCGAATAACTTCTCTCGCTTGTTCTAACTGTTCAACAGGCATCTTAGCACGACGAACTAAATAGTTAACCGCACGCTGACTATCCATTAAACAGAGACGTACTTTCCACGCCGTATCTTCGAGCTCAGCTAAGGAAGTAATCGCTTCATCATAATGCTCTTGAGCGGAACGATCCATAATAATTAAGCTCAATTCTTCTAGCTCACTATATATGTTTTCAATTTGATCGGCTAACTGTTCAACTTTAACTTCAAATAAATCTAATAAAACTTCATACGGATTCCCATCATTCATTCCCTGATAACGAGAACGCATTCGGTATAGTCGAAACGCAGGTAAATCGCGTTCACGCAATGTAAATAAACGTCCATTATGCACTGTAAAAGCGACGGTAGAGTTACCGGCACGATCTTCTGCATCTTCATAAAAAAAGAAGGAGTGAACATGTAGTCCTTCATTATCTTCGAAAAAACGAGCTGATGCTTCAATATCGTCTAATTCGATACTTGTTGCTAAATTTTGACCTAAATTGGTCAGGATGAATTCACGATCAGCTTCTTCCGGCTCGATCAAGTCAATCCAAGTCGCATTCTTTATATCGCCTTCATTAATTTTTACTAATTGTTTGTTTTTTAATCCAAACGCATTAATCATAAGGCCTCCAGCAGAAAAATGTTTAAGATATGAAATGGGTGGCATTATACTCGTTATAGGCAAAAATTCCTATGTCTAAGCCAATCTTTCTGAATTTTTAAAATTTGGATACAAACTTCCAAATTTAAATTAAATTCGGTGATGTTATTTCAGTCTCATGTTACAATAGCGCAATTATATATCTATGCAATTGTTAGGAGTTTATAATGGCAACCCGAGGAATTAATAAAGTCATTTTAGTTGGTAATTTAGGTCAAGATCCAGAAGTACGTGTCATGTCAACTGGTAATACTGTCGCAAATTTTAATGTTGCTACATCAGAAACTTGGAAAGACAAGCAAACTGGCGAGAATCGAGAAAAAACAGAATGGCATCGAATTGTCGTATTTGGTAAATTAGCTGAAATTACTGGTGAATACATTAAAAAAGGAACACTCGTTTATATTGAGGGGCAACTACAAACTCGTAAATGGCAAGACCAATCAGGTCAAGATCGTTACACTACAGAAGTTGTTATCAACCCTATTGGTGGCGTATTGCAAATTTTAGGTAACCGCCCTAATAATGACTCTTATAATGAAGGTTCAAAAAGTTGGGGACAAAGTGCAAATAATACATCCTCTGTGCCAACTACTCCTGCAGCACCTCGTGCTTCATCAACTGCACCAGCAAGTCAACCAGCTATGCCAGAACCACCAATGGATTTCGATGACGATATTCCGTTTTAATCGTTATTTACTCAATTCGTTTTTATATAGGCGTATAAATTACGCCTTTTTCAAATAATATTGCATTTATACCTCTTGCTATACCAAGCACCACTGGTCTAGGAACTATTTCGATGATTATCAGTATGTCCTCAACTTTGAAAAGTGGGGGATATAACCTATCAACTTGGGTAGTTTATGCATCATCTATTCCATTACTATTATGTATTATTTTATAGTTCTGTATGCGTAGCGCAGGCAACATAATGCGGTTTATGGGAAAAAGTGGCATTGAAGCCACTTCGAGAATTATGGGCTTTTTATTAGTTTGTGTGGGTGCCCAGTTTATTATAAATGGTGTTAAAGAATTAATTTTAAGCTTTCAAAATATTTGAGGAGCGCTATTTTTTAATATCTATTTTACAGATTTGGAATGTTTTTAATCATTTCAACCCGCATTAAATAATCATATAGTGGTAATAGTTGTTTAAAACCTTTAGCAAGTTTATCAGCTAAATTACCATCTAATACATCTTCAATATGATTATTGGTTACCATCACAGCAAGACTTTTTCGGTTATACCATGTCGATATTTTTTCATCTTTGATTAAAGGTCTTTTGTAAGACTCACCAACTAATTCAAATGGCTTTTTAACACATCGAATAACTTTTAGAAATTTTTCGGTATCATTTAAAATTTCTTCACGAAATATATCCATAGTCTGTTTCGATGCACAATAATAACCTAATCCGTAACGATAACAATCTGGACTGATTTCAAAAAAATAGGCTGGCGCCTCTTTCCAATCACGATTTGGGCGTTTGAAAGTTAACCATAGTCGGCTACGATATAACGATTTGTCTTTTGAGAATCGAGTATCACGATGAATACGAGATATGGTTTTACCAATAGCGGGACGCGTTTCAAACCACTCATCAATTTTTAGCATAGCTGGCGTTAACTGCTCAACTAATAATCTAAAAGGTTTTACTAAATCATTGTCATAAATAGCTCGGTGTTCATCAAACCAAACCTTACTATTATTAATCCATGCATCTTGTAAAAAGTTTAATCCTGCCTGAGTAAAACCTGTAAACGTTGCCATCATCTACTCCTTAAATAATGTTCTTACTTTTTCTAAATCTTCTTGAGTATCGACACCAATTGCTGGAGGTTCTTTAGCTACAGCGACATGAATTTTTTCACCATACCAAAGTACACGCAGTTGTTCTAGCATTTCAATTGACTCTAATGCCGAAGGTGCCCATTTTATATACTGCCTAATAAAACCAGCTCGATAAGCATAAATTCCTATATGACGTAAATAAAAATCGCCAATTTGATCTACCTTACCTTGCTCATTTAAATTAGCAAAACGGTCTCGCTCCCAAGGAATAGTCGCTCTTGAAAAATAAAGTGCATAACCATCTTTATCTGTCACGACTTTTACTGCTCCCGTATTGAACGCCTCTTCAACGCTATCAATAGGAACAGCTAACGTCGCCATGCCAGTTTTGAATTTCACTAGATTTTCGGCTACCTGATCAATAATAACTGGGGGAATCAAAGGCTCATCACCTTGAACATTAACGATAACTTCATCATCAGCAAATTTGTAACTATCAATTACTTCCGCTAACCGTTCTGTACCGGAATTATGCTTATCGCTAGTGAGAATTACTTCACCATTATAGCTTTTGACTACATCAAATACTTGTTGGTTATCAGTTGCAATGATTACTCGATTAGCTGACGATTTTTTAGCCTGCTCCATAACTCGAATTATCATTGGTTTGCCATGAATATCTGCAAGCGGTTTTCCTGGCAAACGACTTGAAGCATATCTTGCAGGAATAATTACCGTAAAAGTCATAAAATTACCTCTAAACTTTTTTATTCTTTATCACAATGAGATGGAACTAATTGCTTTGCTTCGCTTGCTAATAAAACCGGAATACCATCTTTAATCGGGTAAACCAACCGATCTTTTTGGCAAATTAATTGTTGATTTTGCTTATCATACTCCAATTGACCATGGCATATAGGACAAGCAATAGCGCTTAATAGAATCATTTTTTTTCTCTTAGTGATTTTTTTTCTACAAACAGTGAATAAATCTTTTCAATAGCTTGATTAGGTATTACTGCATCAATGGGTAAATACCACCAGTTAGGTAATGCAAATTGACGACATTTTACTGCATCTTTTTCAGTCATTAAAAGTGTTTGATTATTTTCCACTACTTTCTCTAATAACGGAAGCGTAAAATTTTGGTGATCAGCAAAAGATTCTGTATGAACTAAATCAGCTTTCATTTTAATTAGCATATCAAAAAAACGCTTTGGATTACTGATACCTGCAATTGCACAAATATGATGAAGTGATGACAATTCACATTGTTGGTTAGTTAAGAGATTTACTACATGACCAGGTAATAATTGCATGGTGAAGGTTTTATCTGGAAATTGATTTACTATATCACCTGTACTATCGCCATTGATAATAATTAAATCAACTGATTTTAATCTTTCTCTTCTTTCTCGCATAGGTCCAGCAGGTATCCACCACCCATTACCAAATTGGCGTTTCCCATCGACCACAACAATTTCAATATCACGAGCTAAAGCATAATGCTGTAGACCATCATCGGTTAAAATCACATCCAATTGATAAGATTCTAATAACGCTTTAACTGCGTCAACTCGTTTTGGCGCGACTGCTACCGGTATATGGGTTCGCTGAAAAATTAATACAGGCTCGTCACCGGCTTGTTCAGTTCCAGTATGTTCATCTAAGACTAATGGATAGTGATCAGATTTTCCACCATAACCTCGCGAAACTAATCCTACTTTTAGTCCTTTAGATTTCAACGCCTCAATTAAACTAATGGCAAGTGGCGTTTTACCATTACCACCCGCCGATAAATTTCCAATAACAATAATTGGAACAGGAGACTGCCATGATTTTAATACACCAAGTGTGTATAGTTGACGACGAACGGAAGCAATAAATCCATATAATAATGAAAATGGCAGTAGCAACCAAAATGATTTATTTTTACCATACCACAGTTTTTCAATCATCATATCGCCCGCTATTTTCAATCATTTTTAAACCTTTAGTAACCCTATTTAAAGTACTTCCCTTATTTTACTCATAAAACGGTAAACTACCAAACCAATCATGATACCATCTTGGATTAATGTCATGTCGCAACGTTTTTTGCTGCCATGAAGTAGGATAAAAAAACAGACTTATTTGCCCTTCTCTTCCTGTAACAAAATAATTAATATTTAACTCTTTATAACGAGCAGTGATTTTATTTGAAGGGAGTTGCCAAGGGTTATAACGTGAGGTTGAAGTTAATGCATTAACTGGATTAACGTAGTTTAAAAATGGGTAACTTGACGAAGTATTACTACCATGATGTGGAGTCTGTAATATTGTTGAAGATAGATTTTTCTTATGTTGCATAACTAAATCATACTCTTGCCTTCGTTCTAAATCACCGGTTAACAGCACTGAAAATCGACCATCAGTAAGTTGTATTACGCACGAATCAGCATTTTCCGTGTTATCAACTAATTTAGTCGGCCATAGCACTTTAAGATTTAAGTGTTTCCAATAAAAATTATGCTTGGCTAAGCAATTATAATCATTGCGTAAACTTAAAGATGAACTCATAAGCCAGGCATTGGGATAACGTTGTTGTAAATAGGATAATCCTCCAACATGATCATTGTGACTATGGCTAATAATAATCCCTTCAAGCTGGAGATTATGCCATTGCAGAAAAGGAGTAATAATTTGCTCTGCTGCTGAGCTGTTTTCCCATTTTGCACCCGTATCATATAAAATAGCTGATTCACCATTGTGAATTACAATAGCAAGACCATGCCCAACATCTAGCATATCCATTCGCCAAAGATAATCTGGTTGTTTATAGAAAGGAGAAAAAGCCAGCGTCAAAATAATGAAAAGTGTAAAACTAAACCTTCGCCAAACTGCTGCTCTTATTATTATAAAGGCTAACCAACCAATAAAGCTTAGAAAGTAAAAATCCACTGAGATAGTTAACCACATATAATTTAGACAATCTAAACAATGAAATAACCATTCAAGCGAATATTGGGCAACAAACCAGAACCATAAAGCAAGATAAAAACAGTTGATTAAACTAAATACTAGTCCCAGTAAAATTGCTGGGAAAGTAATTAGAGAGATAATAGGAATAGCAATCAAGTTAGCAACCAGTGAAACAACGCTTATACCATGAAAAACATACAATTGGATTGGTAGAAGTAATAGTGTCAAACCAAATTGTAAATGTAATAATCTAAATAAATACCACCGTTTTTTATTTTTCATCGCGTTAGGTAGTGGTAACCAATCAAACAAAAAAATTAAACTAACAACAGCATAGCAAGACAACCAAAAACTTTCGGACAATATCATTAATGGATCAATAATTAATAGTAATGCAATAATACGATTAACTTTTTGCCACGCACTTATTTGATTATTCTTATAACGTAAATATATCCAAATCGATAAAGCAAAAATCGCTCGTAATGTTGGTGGATTAAAGCCGGTTAACCACGTATAACCAATACTGCACAACCAACCTACTATAATCGGTAGGAAGAAATAAATATAACGTTGTGGTAAGCAAAAAACGAATCCTTTAGTTATTCCAAAGCAAATATAAAAGACTAATAGAATATGCATTCCAGAAATAGCCATTAAGTGAGCAACACCTGTTTGCATCATTGTTATTCGATTATGAGTTTCAAGTTGTGAGCGATCACCAAAACCAAGTGCTAATAAAATATCTCGATAACTAAATAAATTAATATAAGGTAGGCATTTATCTGCAACGATTTGTCGAAAATTAGATTTATCCTCGAGTAAAACTGATTTGATGACTTTTGCTTTTAATAAAGATTTATTGGCTATCGCAAATCGTTGTTTATCAAATCCTCCTTCATTTAAATAACTATGGACTACTTTAGTTTTTATGGTTAATTGCCAAATTTGTCCAGCTTTTATTAATTCGGGTTGTTCCCAATAGATAATGACGGGTATGGGTGAAGGCAAAGGTTGATCGGAAATATTGGTAATTGAAAATTTTACATAATGGGGAGTCATGGTTTGAATTTTAGCAGGAGCCTGTGTATTAATACTTTCAACTTTTGCCGTTATTGCTAATGTTTGGTCAATATAAGGTTCAATTGAACTGAGATATTGCTTTGCTATAGCGGTCGACCAGAGAAAGCTTAATCCAAGGATGATGATAAAAGTAAAATAACGTTGAAATTTAGCCGCTAAAATAATCAGTATCAAAGCTAAAATATACCAATCTTGATCATTGGGTAACGATGGTAAAAAAATTAATGGAATGCTACCTAATGAAATTGCTATTGCCATTAAATCTATTGAACACCGCATCAACTTCTACTTCTTATATTGACTAAACAGCCAATCTAACATGCTCAGACTTTTTTGAAGTTAATTTATAATTAATATTAGATCTCTATTCCAATTTACAGATAACTCTTTCACTTTTTATATTAAAGAAAATAACTTATTCAATAACAAAAAAGCCTTTGATTTTACTCAAAGGCTTTTTTGTTATTAACTAAATTTAATTATGCTTTAGCTGCATTATTTACGCGTTCACGTAGCTCTTTCCCTGGTTTGAAATGAGGAATATATTTGTGTTTAACTTCAACATTTCCACCTGTTCTAGGGTTTCTTGCTTTACGTGGAGCACGATAATTTAAGCTGAAACTACCAAAACCGCGGATTTCAACACGATCGTTAGTCTCCATCGCTAATGCGATTTGCTCAATAATATCTCTAACAGCATCATCAACCAGTTGCACAGGAAGGTGTGCCCGCCAGTTGACTATTTTTTCAGCTAAATCGGATCTGTTCATGGTCACTCCTAATTTAATTTATGTAGTATATAATTTATTCATTTTATACCACAAAAGAAAAAGAGGGCAAGCCCTCTTTACTCTTTCAATAGATATTTTTTACTCAGTTTTTGACGCAGCTTTGAATGCTTCAGCCATTGCGTTAGTAAATGACGCATCTTCTTGAGGTGCAGTATTATTTACAGCAGCAAGTGCTTCTTTCTCATCAGCTTCATCTTTAGCACGGATAGATAAAGAAATTGCACGAGTTTTACGATCGATATTTACAATCTTCGCTTCAACTTCATCACCAACGTTCAATGCAGTAGTTGCATCTTCAACACGTTCACGAGCAATATCTTGTGCTTTTAAGTAACCTTCAATACCTTCAGCAATCTCGATTGTTGCACCTTTAGCATCAACAGCGGTAACTTTACCTTTAACAATTGATCCTTTTTTGAAGTTAGATGCAAAACTGCTGAATGGATCGTCTTCAAGTTGTTTGATACCTAATGAGATACGTTCACGCTCAGCATCAACTTGTAAAACAACGGCTTCAATATCATCACCTTTCTTATAAGCTTTAACTGCTTCTTCACCTGGCATATTCCAAGAAATATCAGAAAGATGAACTAAACCATCAATACCACCGTCTAAACCAATGAAGATACCAAAGTCAGTGATTGATTTGATCTTACCGCTAACTTTATCACCTTTATTGTGTGCTTCAGCAAATTGTAACCATGGATTTGGTTTACATTGTTTAAGACCAAGAGAAATACGACGACGTTCTTCATCAATTTCAAGAACAACAACTTCAACTTCATCACCTAAGCTAACCACTTTAGATGGGTGAATGTTTTTGTTAGTCCAATCCATTTCAGAAACGTGAACTAAACCTTCAACGCCAGTTTCGATTTCTACGAAACAACCGTAATCAGTTAAGTTAGTTACTTTACCAGTTACTTTAGTACCTTCTGGGTAACGTTTAGCGATTGAAACCCATGGATCTTCGCCTAATTGTTTTAAGCCAAGAGAAACACGTGAACGATCTTTATCGAATTTAAGAACTTTAACAAGTAATTCTTGACCAACTTCAACCACTTCACTTGGGTGTTTAACACGTTTCCAAGCCATATCAGTGATATGAAGTAAACCATCAACCCCACCAAGATCAACGAATGCACCGTAATCAGTAAGATTTTTGATGATACCTTTAACTTCAGAACCTTCTTGTAGATTTTCAAGAAGTTGTTCTCTTTCTGCGCTATTTTCAGATTCAATTACTGCACGACGAGAAACAACTACGTTGTTGCGTTTTTGATCTAATTTAATAACTTTTAATTCGATTTCTCTATTTTCAATATGAGAAGTATCGCGTAATGGACGAACATCAACAAGCGAACCAGGTAGGAACGCACGAACGCCATTAAGATCAACCGTAAAGCCACCTTTAACTTTACCATTGATAACACCTAAAACGGTTGCAGCATCTTCAACTGCTTTCTCTAATGTTAGCCACGCTTCATGACGTTTAGCTTTTTCACGAGATAAAATTGTTTCACCAAAGCCATCTTCAATTGAGTCAAGAACAACGTCAACAACGTCGCCAACTTGAACTTCTAATTCGCCTTGGGCATTTTTAAACTGCTCTACTGGAATTGCTGATTCAGATTTTAAACCAGCATCAACTAAAACAACATCTTTGTCGATTGCAACGACAGTACCACGGATCATATTACCAGAACGAGTGTCTAGTTGATTTAAAGACTCTTCAAAGAGTTGAGCAAAAGATTCAGTCATATTTTATTTACTTTAAGTTTAATTTAACGTCCACATTACTTCATGTCTTGTGGGGTTGTTTACGATACTCCACTCATCCTTGTAATGGAGCTTGGTTCACGCCAAAGTTTAAATATAAACTTACAGCGCAAGTTTTTCTTTAATATACATAACAGATTGATTAAAAACATCTTGAATTGAAAGCGATGTTGTATCAATTATTAGTGCATCAACCGCAGGCTTTAATGGCGCAACAACTCGATTACGATCTCGTTCATCTCGCGCGGTTATCTCCTGCAAAATTTCGGCGAATTTAGCATGAATTTGCTTATCTTGCAACTGTTTCATTCTTCTTTCTGCCCTTGATTGTGCACTAGCATCAAGAAATAGTTTAACTGGGGCATCAGTAAATACCACTGTCCCCATATCACGACCATCAGCAACTAGCCCTGGCAATTGTCTAAAATCACGTTGTCGCTGTAATAAAGCAACTCTAACTTCATTTATTGACGCAACTTTTGAAGCGGCTCCTCCAGTCTCTTCTGTTCTTATCTCGCGAGAAACATCCACATCATCTAACAAAACTTTCACATCATCACTACTGGTATCAAACGTAAGCGGCAGGTTAAGAGCCAATGTTGCTAATTGTTTAGCATCATCTAAAGCAATATTTTGTTTCAAAGCAGCAAGTGCAAGCACACGATAAATTGCACCAGAATCTAAAAGGTGCCACTTAAAATGATTCGCTAATGCTTGACACAAAGTGCCCTTGCCAACTCCACTTGGTCCATCAACAGCAATAACCGGAATATTTTTAGTCATGTTATATTTCGCTTAATCGTTTAAATTGTTCAAAATAATCTGGAAAGGTTTTCATTGTGCATTTTGGGTCTAAAATTGTGACTGGAGTATCAGACAGTGCAACTAATGAAAAACACATTGCCATACGATGGTCATTGTAAGTTTTAATATCAGCATGATTTAATTTAATTGGAGGAATAATTGTAATATAGTCATCCCCTTCCTCAACGGTCGCACCTACTTTACGTAGCTCGGTTGCCATTGCTGATAAGCGATCCGTTTCTTTAACACGCCAATTGTAAATATTTCGAATAGTCGTTGGACCTTTAGCGAATAACGCAGTAGTTGCAATGGTCATTGCTGCATCAGGTATATGGTTCATATCCATATCAATGCCATTTAATTCATTGCGAGTACATTCAATATAATCATCAGCCCAAGTGACTTTAGCGCCCATCTTTTCAAGCACATGTGCAAACTGGGTATCGCCTTGTAAACTCTTTTTACCAATACCTGTTACGCGAACGGTGCCACCTTTGATTGCAGCAGCAGCTAAAAAATAAGAGGCTGAAGAGGCATCACCCTCAACCAAATAATGGCTTGGTGATTGATAAGTTTGATTAGCTTTAATGATAAATTTTTGATATTTTTCATTAATAACCGAAACACCAAACATCTCCATCATTTTTATCGTGATATCAATATAAGGTTTAGAAACCAGATCACCAATAATAGTAATTTCAGTATCGTTGGCAGCTAGCGGTGCAGCCATTAAAAGTGCGGTTAAGAACTGACTTGATACCGAACCATTTACCTCAATCTTTCCACCGGTAAAACCACCATGGATATGTAATGGAGGATAACCTTCGTTTTCAAGATAATCAATCTTAGCCCCACCTTGACGCAAAGCATCAACCAAATGGCCAATTGGACGCTCTTTCATACGAGGTTCGCCGGTTAATACAATATTGTTATCAGCTAAACACAACGCAGCGGCTAATGGACGCATAGCGGTCCCAGCATTGCCTAAAAATAGCTCTAATGGGTGAGTAGAATGTAATTTGCCACCTACTCCTTCAATATCACAAATTGTTCGATCACTTGATAATTGATATTTAATATCCAAAGCTTTTAAAGCATCAAGCATATAGCGCACATCGTCACTATCAAGTAAATTAGTTAATCGTGTTTTACCATTGCTAAGTGCAGACAAAAGTAAGGCACGATTTGAAACACTTTTAGAACCAGGTAGATTAATCGTACCACTAAATTTTTTTATCGGTTGTAATGTTAAAGATAACATAGTAACTCTCTTTAATAATTTCAATATTCTTTAGAATTTATCTAAGGTGGCTTTCAATAAATTTATCGCTTGCTGATCTTTGGCACTATCTTGCCACAATTTATCAAATAAATGACGATAACGCTTAATCGCATCTTCTGATGAAGTTATTGAGGCGATACCCGTTGTAATATTAGGTAACTCACCTAATCTAAACGGGCTCATAGCTAAAGCTAACGCATTATCATTTTGATAAAATATTTGGAAAGCAATAGATGGAATAGCTTGCTCAGTAATAGCAATTGTTGGTGCATAAGCTTGATCTTCAATTAATTCGATTAAATGATAGACCTCCTTGCGCGCCAACAACATTCTTTCAGACTTTTTACCCGGCGAAATAGTCAGATTGCCAACTAAGCCGATATGCAAAAACCGTTCAACATTACGTAAGCTAATTAAATTAATTACTTTAGGGACAGATTGATAAAACTGAGTTTTGCGATCATGTAAAATAGATAAAGAAGTCGCATATCTTTCAGCTTCAATGCTTTCACTCGATTCTCTTAACATCATCCCTAAATGAGACAAATAATCAGGCGAAGTTAAAAGAAAAGAAAAGGGATCAAAATGAGAAAAGATATGAGTGGACTGCTCTTCGAGCTGACGCATACGCTCAAAAAAACCCTCACCACTTGAATAATATTCTGTATCAATGCCAAGTAAACTAGCAAATGACGTATCTAACAAAGAAGCCAATCGTTCAAGCGTTTCTATCTTAACGATTTCGCCTTTTTCTAAACGGTAAACCGCAGCTCTTGAGATCCTAAGACTTTCAGCAACCTCTTCAGCCCTAAGAGAGGCAGCGATACGATAAGCTCGTAACCGCTGTCCGATAGCACAATAATCAATCGATCCAGTAATCATAATTTACTCAAACTATTGGGATTTCGGCAGTGTACCATATGATAAGTACAATGCCAATTCAATGTAATGATATTTCAGATCGAATCTATGTTTGAGAATATTATTTTAACAATTCGTCTTGTAACGATGATGCATTTTTGAACTCAGTATAATCGGTAATCGCTTCAGGTTGTTTTTTACCATCCTCTGGTTGACCTAATACTTGCGATGCTATTACCAAACCTTTTTGTTCAATAACTGCACTTTTATAAAATTCAATTAAATCCTCTTTAGTGAGTTTTTTAAGTAACTCTATTTTTTTATCACGCGAATCGAATTGGAAACGAGATAAGCGATAGTCTGATCTCAAACGATCAAACTCTTCATCTAAAGATTGTGGTGGCATTGTCTGCTCTTCGATGATACTTCTTTTATACTCTTCAACATCATCATTAGATAATGCTTCTAGTTTAGTTAACATTGTTGGATAAAACGCTTGGTAACGTTTTAATAAATAAGCCGGATCATATTGATTGCTTTGAACAGCAAAACCCAATCCTACTGATTCACTTATGTATGATGGAAAAACACCAACTAGATAACCTAATTGTTCATTGCTACGCAGTTGATCAAAAAACCAAGAATACATAATGTTAGCTAAAGTATATCCAACTATTTGACTCTTAGTTGAATCATAATTTGTTGGAAAATAGGTCATTAACAGCGCATTATCTGTGCTTTTTGCTTGTTGGGTGATTCTAGCTGTAAAGGCAGTGTTAATTTTAATCTCATCTAATGGCGTGAATTCAACATCGCGCTTCAAAGTCTTTTGAACGGCGTGATAAAGATCTAATGAATCTTCATTTGAGATATTACCCAAACTAATCATATAAGGAACTGATTGAGTCATCAAACTATCGCGATAAGCTTGAACATCACTTACAGTGATATTATTGGTAATTTGTCGTCTTTCACTTCGTTCATAATAGTGAGGCATTTTAGATAATGCGAGAACAGGCTCTGACGCTAAACGCACACTTTCAAAATGGTCAGCTCCATCAAGTCGTTGAAGATACCATGATTTAGCTAATTGTAGATTTTGCTCATCAATGGTCACTTGGCGATAACTATTAAGAATAGCTAAAACCATATCCGGTAAATGTTGATTAAAACCATTAGCGGTTACCATCAAACCATTATCAAGACCCGTTGATAATGATATTCCAGCATTACCTGCTTGAAATTGTAATTGCGTCAAATCTCGACTCACGATGTAATCAAGCAACTCAAAAGCAACTGACGATTTTGCATCTTTAAACGCCTGATTATTGCGTAAAGAAACAGCAATTACAGCCTTAGGATCGTTACTAAAGTGACGACTAACAAAATGGATATGATTACCCCGTTTACTAAATGTAGCGGGTTGAATCTGATCATTATTTTGTTTCACAATATCAAAGTTATCAGGAATATACGGATTCAACTCAGGCAAACTAAAAGAAAACGCTTTACCTAAATCGGTCCAAGTTGTTTTTAATTCATCAGTAATATTATCAACTTTATAAGGTGCATTAAGAAAATAGGCCGTTTTATCTGTAGTTTGATTTGGGGCAATTAACCACACACGAGCATTTTCTGGAGTAAAACTTTTGATTCGATTGATAACCGCATCTTTATTCAAATGTTCAGCAACATAATCAGAATCTAATACATTTTTAACTGGATAAAGAAGCATCTGATCAGATAACCATTCTACATAAGACATATCACGGTTAACATCTTTATACTTAAAGGATAAAGCAAAGACCTTTTTTATCTCATCATAATACGCATCAGAAATACCTTGCTTCTCAATTAATTGTAAATAATTAAAAATCGCAGCAATAACCTTATCTTTCTGAGCTAAGCCTTCATCGGTTAAAATAACATTAATATTAAATGTGCCACTATTACCATAATATTTACTATCACTAGTGGCTTGAATGGCTTCAACTAAGCCCTGTTTTTGTAGCTGATCAGCTAACGTATTTTTACTATTATTACTGATTAGATAAATAAGGTACTCATTAGTCTTATCAGAAAATTTGTCGAGATCATTTTCAATCGGAAATTTTAACGACAACATTTTTCTTGGTTGGGCGGGTATCATAGTAATTTCTTTACCTGTAAACGCCTGAGTAATAGCTTGTTGAGTAATTGGCGCAACCGTTATATTTTTATTAGGAATTTGACCATAAGTAGATTCAGCCAACGCTTCTAAATTTTTGATCGGTTGATTACTATAAATAACGCCAACCATAATGTTAGCTGAATAATATTTATCATGAAAATTAACCAATGCATCTTGCAACTTACTATTATCTTTATCACGTAACGTTTCTAAATTCCCACCAGAAAATTGTGAAGCAGGATGATTAGGATTTATCGTTTCAGAATCAACTTGTTGAATTCGAAAACCATCACTTGAACGGTACAATGTCATCTCAGCATTAACAGCATTACGTTCTTTATCAGCAAATTTAGGATCAAAAATTGGCTCAGCAATGGCATCAGCTAAATAATCCAATGCAGTATTAATTACACCATTTTCAACTTCAAAGAAAAATGCGGTGCGATTACCGCTAGTTGTCGCATTGTAATTACCGGCATGTCGAGCCAAAAATTCTGTAAAACTTGATGGTTGAGGATATTTTTTCGACCCCATTAACACCATATGTTCTGTGTAATGGGCTAAGCCTTGTTGAAGGGCTGGATCATATAATGAACCAACAGGCAATGCGATAGAGCCGAGTGATTTGGTTGCCTTAGGATCGGAAACTAATAACACACGCATTTTATTATCAAGTTCAATCACTTCATATTGACGATCATCTCGTTCGCTTTGGTGAACTTTATCTAATAAAACAGAATGATCATGCTTATTTTCAATAGCAAATGAATTGTTAAAAGAAAAAAGAGTTAATGCAGTAAAAAATAGTGTTCTTGTTTTCATATTATTCATAGAATTCTTTCCAAATAAGCGTTCATTATATTCCGAATTAATAAATAAAACGATAAAAAACCAACAATAAAAGGACATATGTCAAATTTCAAAAAACATACTTAATTTTTATATGTATTTTATTATCTGTTTCATATATAATTCGGCCCAATACGTTTATCGTATTAATCTAGTAAAAATACGTTAGACGCTACTCAGTCCCAAACTTTCCCAAATTTGTCGATTTTATCGACGCATAAAGATACACATTAGTTTTTGATATTTAGAAATAATTTAATGGATTAAGGTAATTATATGTACTATAAGTTTGTCTTAATTGTCAGTATTTTGTTTTGCAGTTATCAAACAGTAGCAACCACAAATAGAGATAATGATGCAATAAAAGCAGATCAATTATTAAAAGAAAGTATTGATGCGAAAAAAACACAAAATTTTGAATTAGCAATATCAAAATTAATAAAAGCGAATCAACTACAGCCAAATAATTCCGATATTCTTGTCCAACTAGGTTTCAATTATTACGCACTAACTCAGTTAGAACAAGCAAAAAAATCGTTTGAATCCGCACTTGATATCGCCCCCAATTACGTAGATGCGCAATATGGTTTAGTTAGTGTTGTTTTAGCAAAAGATCCTAACCATCCCGAAAAAGCCAAATTGTTACTTGATAAGTACTTAAATCTAACACCTAATGACGAACAATTACTGTCCCTACAGGCAAACATTGATAACATAAAAAAAAATACACATTACTGGAATATTGTTCTATCTAGCACACATAGTCGATTATCTAAATCTTTGCCGAATTGGAATGAAGTGGATTTAGCACTATCTTATCGGCTATCACCGCAAAATACCATAACCGGCCATTTAACCCAGGCAAACCGTTTTCATAGCAACGACCAAAAAATAGGCCTCACTTATTGGCACACATTCAACAATAAAGCGTATGGTTATCTATCAGGTTCTGTCGCCACATCTAAAAAATTTTACGCAACATATACAATAACAAGCGGTGGGGATTATCAATTATTTTCCCCGTATAATGATCAAATAAATTCACTCCATATCACCCTCGATGCAAAGTTGGACCACTATAACGATGGCAACATTAAAACTATTTCACCGGGTATTGAACAATTTTTCTTTAATGATCGTTTATCCATAGCAGGTAAATGGTTCAACACATTTGATCAAGACAACCATCATATGAGTGGTTATTTATTTAAAACCACCATATCACCTACAGAAGAATTACATCTATTTGCAGGATATGCAAATAGTCAAGAAACATCCGACCGTTCGATAAAATTTAATCGTTCATTAATTAAAGTCAAATCTCATTTTATTGGATTGTCATATGACATATCTAATTCAATAACTGGGTTTGTAAACTATAATAATGAAGAAAGAGTTCAAACCAACCACAGCCGTAAGTTATATACTAAAAAAACACTAGGATGTGGAATAAAATGGACATTCTAACTCGATACCTAAATTTATATAATGCCTGTTTCATTTTTATTAGCTTTATTGTATTGATAGTAACCATTGCAATTTACATCAAACGTGAAATTCAATTTAGAAGACACAAGAAATTAAAATTGCAATTGCTAAAAATTTACAAAAAAGCATTGAAAACTGGTGATGAATCTTATTTTAAGCAAGAGATAACAAAAAAATTATCGCTAAATTGCGTAGCAATAATTGCTGCCTATTTTTTCGAGAAACATCGCGAAAAACATATTTTAACTTATTTTGATCTGGAACCATTCCTAAATAAACTTAGGTTACTATTAAAAAAAGGCACAATAAAACAGAAAATTGATGCAGCTAACATGTTAGCATATTATCCTTGCGAAAAAACGAATCAAGCGTTAATTCAGGCTTGTAACAGTTCTCGTCAAGAAGTCGCCATTGCTGCAGCATTGAGTCTAGTTAAAAACGCTTCAGGTATTTCGATAATTCAGATAATTATTACGCTATTTAACAAGATACCGCAAAAAGGCGTATTTTGCTTTTTTAGGCTTTTACCTTCTAATAAATTTCTAGAGCTTGAATCGCTAATCAATTGTGAAGAGTTTGCCAATCACCAATTTTTTACTATCTTAAAAAAAATTTCTAAGAACTACATTACCCCCTACCTTATTCTTGCAAAAGAAGATGAGCGTACTTATATGCAAACTTTTTTTGAAAACTTACTGGAACTACAAACAACACCACAAGGGATTATACACAGTTGTTATCTTCTTAATTTCATTAATGAAGAATGTTACATAAAGAAATCATTAAGCATTGAAAAACTAATAACAGAACATTTTGATTTAAAAAGCAAACTATTTATCGATAAAAATTAAATAATTCTTTAAGCAAGAAATGTGGGTGAAACAATGAGTGATTATATAAACAACATAATGATGTTCGGTGTTAAATTCTTAGTTATAACGATAATGCTAATTGGATTAGTGCAAATATTCATCTATTTTGTGCAGCTACTAGTAACAATTTATGTGTTACTTAAAAATCCAAACAAAGAGAGAAAAATCCAGACCGAAAATGACGGTATTTCACATCCAATTACCATCATTTTACCAGCTTATAATGAAAGTGTAACTATAATTGATAGTATCGAATCAACATTAGCAACTCATTATCCTAATGTTGAAATGATAGTTGTAAATGATGGCTCAACGGACAACACTTTTTCAAAAGTGAAAGAGTACTTTGATTTACAACCTATTGCGCATCACTTAAATGAACGTAATCAACTCTCTCATGCTAAAATAAGAGATGTTTATGTATCAAAAAAAGATAGCCGGCTTAGAGTTATAGATAAAGAAAATGGTGGCAAAGCAGACGCGCATAATGCCGCAATTAATTTAAGCAACTCCCCAATTATCTGTCTTATTGATGCCGATTCAATCTTAGCACCTGACGCCATTAACAAAGCTGTAGTCCCTTTAATTGACGACCCAAAAACAGTTGCAGTCGGTGGAGCGGTGCGAGTGGCTAATAGTTGCTCTATTAGAAATGGAATAATATCTAAAATAAATTTATCTAAAAGATTCATCGTACAAATTCAAATTCTTGAATATATGAGAGTATTTCTCTTGGCAAAAATTGCTTGGAATCATTTTAATACTTTACCGATAATTTCAGGTGCATTTGGTTTATTTAGACGAGATTTTGCAATAAAGGTCGGTGGTTTTTGTGTCGGTTCTGTTGGCGAAGACTATGATATCACTCTAAAATTGCACAAATATATTTATGACTCTAATGTTGATTACAAAATTGATTATGTACCAACCGCCATATGTTGGACCCAAGTGCCTGAAAAATGGAAGGTATTAAAAAACCAACGTATACGATGGCATATAGGCGCACTACAAACTTTTATAAATTTTAAGTCGTTAACTTTTAAACTAAAATATAAAAAGTTAAGCCTTATGCTATTACCTTTTTCAATATTAACCGATATTTTAGGTCCAATTGCTGAACTGCTAGGGTACTTTTTAATACCGCTGATTTGGTCTCTTGACATGATAGATAGCAACGTAATGTTATCTTATTTTTTAATTGTTTTTGGATACAATAGCCTTATAAGTGCTTTTGCTATAGCGATTGATGGTGTGTTATTATCAGGATTAGATAAAACTAGATATCTACTAAAACTATTTATTACTGCATTACTAGATAACTTTGGTTATCGACAGTTATACCTATATTGGAAGCTTAAAGGCTATGCTAGATTAATAAAAGGTAATTTATCTTGGGGAAAAATGGAGAGGGTAAAATTTGACAAATAAACTTAAAATCATATATTTATTATTTGTGATAAGTTTTATGAGTCCTGCAACATTTGCTGAAAATTTAGCATTAAATATTAGCTCCATCAATTTAAAACATTGGTATTACTTAAGTACTCATGAAATCAAAAAAAGTGCTACCTTACTATTAAAGCTACTTGAAAAAGAAGATTTCATAAACACTAATTCGGTGCTTAAAAATACCAATGTCTATTCAAATATTAATCAATTAAATGCGGATAAGATGAAGTCAAATTATACCTCTTTGCCCAATCAATATAGATCCGATATCAATATTTCGATGTGGAATTGGCATACTGAAAATTGGATTCATTCACCAGATCAATTTCTGACTAAACTAAAACAAAAAGGTATTAATCAAGTTTATCTCCAATTGAATATAGCAAATGGGCATATTCAAAATCAAGATAAGCTATTTCAGCTACTTGATATCGCAGCTAAAAAGAAAATGAGCATTATTGCTGTTGAAGGAGCACCTGATATGATTACTGATTCAGGTTTAAAAAATGCCATTGAACGCAATAAAGTCATTAAAAAGTTATGCCAAATACACAATCCTTGTCTTGCGGGAATTCAATATGATATTGAACCATACTTATTGGCTGAATATGCACAAAATAAAAGCCACATTTGGCAAAGATGGAATAATGCAATAAAAACATTAAGCGAAACTTGGCATGATAAAATTGAAATAGTCTTGCCATTTTGGTTACTTGATATAGAAGACGGAAAAAATATAGTCGAAAAGACACTACCATATAGCTCAAAATTAATTATTATGGCTTATCGCACAAAGTTAGCACAAATTTATACGATTAGTTCTCAATGGCTAACTTGGGGAGAGCTCAACAATAAAAAAATTGTTATCGCTCTTGAAAGCAGCATTATTGAAGATGAAACATCAGAAAATTACAATCAATATCCACAAAGTGACGAATCACAAACCACAAGCTTAAATCAATCTATTAGCTTTATGGGGGAAGAAAAAAAATTATTTAGCACGATTAACCAGCTATCAACCTATTTTTCTCAATGGTCATCATTTGAACGATTTGCTTTGAATGGTTTGGAAAGTAAATAAAAGAGACAGCGTCTCTTTTATTACATAGCATATTAATGTTCGCGAGTTTTTCTGAACTCAACATCCGGATAACGTTCTTGGGTTAAATTTAGATTAACCATACTTGGTGCAATATAAGAAAGATTATCACCACCATCTAAAGCCAAATTCTGTTCACATTTGCGTTTAAAGTCTTCAAGTTTCTTAGCATCGCTACACTCAACCCAACGCGCAGTGGTGACGTTAACTGGCTCATAAATTGCTTCAACGTTATATTCAGATTTCAAACGGGCAACCACCACATCAAACTGTAACACCCCAACTGCCCCAACAATTAAATCATTATTAGCAATTGGTCGGAATACTTGAACAGCCCCTTCTTCTGAAAGCTGAACTAAACCTTTTAACAATTGTTTTTGTTTAAGTGGATCTTTTAAACGAATTCGACGGAATAATTCCGGTGCAAAGTTAGGAATACCAGTAAATTTAAGATCTTCACCTTGGGTAAACGTATCACCAATTTGAATCGTACCGTGATTATGCAAACCAATAATATCACCAGCATAAGCTTGCTCAACATGATCACGATCGCCTGCCATAAAGGTTAATGCATCAGAAATATTAACATCTTTAGCAATACGAACATGGCGTAACTTCATACCTTTTTCATATTTACCTGAAACAATGCGCATAAATGCAACACGGTCTCGGTGTTTAGGATCCATATTTGCTTGGATCTTAAATACAAAACCGGTAAATTTTTCTTCGCTTGCTTCAACTTCTCGTTTATCTGTTTGCCGAGGCTGTGGTGCTGGCGCCCAAGCAGTTAGACCATCAAGCATATGATCTACACCAAAATTACCCAACGCAGTACCAAAAAACACAGGCGTTAAATCACCAGACAAAAATGCATCTAAATCAAACTCATTTGATGCACCTTGCACTAATTCTAATTCATCGCGAAGTTGTTGGGCCAAATCATCACCAATGGTGCTATCAAGTTCAGGATTATCTAATCCTTTAATGATTCTAACTTCTTGAATGGTATGACCTTTACCGGTTTGATAAAGATAAGTTTCATTTTTAGCTAAATGATAGACCCCTTTAAATAACTTACCACAACCAATTGGCCAAGTAATTGGGGCGCACATAATATTAAGCTCGTTTTCAACTTCATCTAACAACTCCATCGGATCACGAATATCACGGTCGAGCTTATTCATAAAAGTTAAAATAGGTGTGTTTCGTAAACGTGTAACTTCCATTAATTTACGCGTTCTGTCTTCGACACCTTTTGCTGCATCAATCACCATCAAACAACTATCAACTGCGGTTAAAGTTCGATAAGTGTCTTCCGAAAAATCCTCATGCCCGGGGGTATCAAGCAAGTTTACCAAACAGTCATTATAAGGAAATTGCATAACGGAGGTCGTAATTGAAATACCACGCTGTTTTTCCATCTCCATCCAGTCTGACTTAGCGTGCTGCGCATTAGCACCACGCCCTTTTACTGTTCCCGCAGTTTGAATGGCTTGTCCAAAAAGCAAAACTTTTTCAGTAATGGTTGTTTTACCGGCATCGGGGTGAGAGATAATTGCAAAAGTACGACGAGCATTCACTTCGTCTAAATAAGCTTGTTCTGTCATAAAATTAATTAATTTAGCTAAGCAAAAAAATGATGCGGTATTCTAGCAGGTCTCTATCTATATTGCCATTGATGAACGCTATTTTGCTATTTGCCTAATATCTATGCATAATAGAGCAAATAAAATCGAAGATAATATAATTAATCAATTATAACGGTGTCTACGCTAAATATTTCTCAATAATTAAATAGATATGAATATTCGTGACTTAAAATTGTTTTTACATCTATGTGATACATGTCATTTTGGAATAAGTGCCGATGCTATGCATGTAAGCCCTTCCACCCTTTCAAGGCAGATCCAGCGCCTTGAAGAACAATTTGGTCATCGATTATTTATCCGCGACAACCGACAAGTTCAAATTACTCACGAAGGTGAAAAAGTAAAGCGCTTTGCCCAACAAGTCATTAATCTACACCAACAATTAAAACAAGAATTGGACCAAGCAGATCAACGATTAGTTGGTGAATTAACCTTATTTTGCTCGGTCACAGCGGCTTACAGCCATCTACCTGAAATACTTGATCGCTTTCGCCTACACTACCCATTAGTAGAAATTAAACTATCTACGGGAGATGCAGCCGATGCTGTTGAAAAAATTCAATCTCATCAAGCTGATTTAGCTATTGCAGGTAAACCCAAACAACTACCATCTGGTGTTGAATTTATTAAATTAGGTGAAATTGAAATGGTATTACTCATACCTAAACTTAATAGTTCATTCAGTGACAAATTGCATCAAAAAGCACCAGATTGGCATAATATCCCATTCATATTGCCTGAGCACGGTCCAAGCCGACATCGAATAGATTTATGGTTTAAACAACAAAAAATCATCAGCCCCAAAATTTATGCAACGGTAGCTGGGCACGAAGCCATTGTCTCCATGGTTGCTTTGGGATGTGGTGTGGCTTTATTGCCTAAAGTGGTAATGGAAAATAGCCCTGAAAGAGTAAGAGAACGCATCACAGAATGGTCAACCAATTTAATGGAACCGTTTGATGTTGGCATCTGTGTGCAAAAAAGACGATTATCAGAAAAAATTATTTCAGCATTTTGGTCTATTAGTAACCCAAATTTACCAACCCAATAAAAAATAATATAATAGACTACAGTTAATTAGTATATAGCAGTTAATTAAAATGTAGGGAACGAATGTAATGCCAATAAAATTAAAAAAAATAAGCACGTTATCCACCTTACTCTTTTTAACAATATTCTCAAATCCTAGTGGTGCTGAATTGGGTGATATCGCAAAGCGAAACCCAATTAATTATAAACCGCATTGGCTAGTTATTCATAGTTCAAACTACTATGATGGCGAAAGTGATGATCTTGTTACCGCTGGAATGGGGTTTACTGCATTATCGAAAATGATCCAAAAGGTCTATTATGCCGATCCATCAAACCCAACTCCTCAAGAATTGCGCCGTGCAAAACTAAATCGATTTATTGATACAAAAACGGGAGAAGGCTCGCTATTTGGATTTAAAAGTGAGGATTTGTCGCCTTTATTTGACGGAAAAATTGCCGGCACAGAGATTTTAGCCACCATAAAAGATGAAAATGTTGGCTTGTTATTACAAGTTCCTATTGATTTTAATAAGAAAAAACCCTGTATTGTTGCCGTACCGGCTTCTGGTTCTGATGGACTATATAATGCTAAAGATATACAAATCCGTGGATTGTGGGGTCTTAAACATAACTGCGCAGTAGTTTATAACGACAAAGGTTTAGGTACTGGTATTTATGATATTACCAACGAACAAGGCTTTACTGTTGATGGTCAAGTTGCTAAGGACAACATACTCTTCAAGCCAACTATACAAAATCAAAAAAAGTTTATCAAAAATAATCCGCACCGTTATGCAGTAAAACAGCTCCATTCAAAGCAAAATCAAGAAGCAAGTTGGTCAAAATATAACTTCTTTTCAATTATTTTCGCTATGTATGAATTAAATGAGCTATTCCCTGAACCTGATAAATTGAACTTCTCCGAATCAAATACACTTATATTAATCTATGGAGCAGAGGATGGTGCGACAGCTGCGCTCAAAACGGCTGAATCAGATACGATGGGAAAAATTAATGGTATCGTGGCTGTTAATCCACAAATTCAGCCTCGCCAAGATAGCGCTATTGAAAACAAATCCTATCATTCACTACCGGATTACAGTACCTATGGGGCACTTTATATTCCTTGTGCCATACCGGCAATTGAACCCAATAAGCAGGACAAATACGTCCCTGAAGCCTCTAAATACCTTTTTTCACAAAACCGTTGTGATGCATTAAAACAAGCCAACATACTACCAACCGGCACACCAAAAGAGGCATTAAACAAACTGTATGATTATGGTTGGAAACCTGAAATGAGCATCCAATTACCTTATTTCTATCTTAATGAATCAATTGCCTACCCTTATAAATATATTAGTGCCTATGGTCGATATGATGTAACTGAAAACATGTGTGACTTTTCAGTGGCAAGTACTCAACAGGACCCATATTACAATTTTGGTGAAGTGAAACCACTAAAACAAGTCAATTTTGCCCAAATTTGGGGATTATCTAATGGCCAATTACCAATCTGGGCCAACCAGGATGCCACGGCGATTGACCTAGTTGAAAATAAAGATATCACATCGCCTCGACGTGAATGGTTCTCAAGGTCTACCAATGAACATCAAATAGATTATGGCACTAAAGGAGCCATTTGCTTAAGAGAAAAAATAAAAGATCCACGCGTAATTAAAGGTTTAGAAGAAGTCCAGGCAACAGGTAATTTAAACAAAGTCAAAACCTTTATTGTTCATGGTAAAAATAACCCTAAACAACTTATCGACTACACATCTCGACCTTATGTTGCATTAAACAGTAAAGTGGAAGGAAAAGAGTCACAACTCCGTTATATTGAAGTTGAAAATGCAAGTTATCTTGATGGCAAAGCGCCTTTTGACAATACGCTATTACCTATTGACTATTATGGTGATGAAGCCATGGAATGGTTATGGGCAAATATAACCAATCAAACCACTTTACCGGAAAGCCAAATCATTCGCACAAAACCGAGAGGAGGCATAAGTGGACAAGCGCCACAAGCTACGGCTGAAAATCTAGTCCCAATATCGCAAACTCCAGATACCAACAATCTAATCACTGTTGATAATGGTAAGATTACCTTTTCGCAATAAAATCAAACTCACAAATGACTATCGAACAAATCAAAGTACGATTCGATAGTCATTTAATCAACTATATTCGACAATAAGTGAACACATTTTAGGATAAAGCTCGAAAAACAATGTTTTTAGTGGCGTATAGTTTTGTTCAAAATCAATAAAGGTATCGCTTAATAGATAGAGTTTAGGTCGACGCTTTGCCATACCGTTTAAAACTTTACCAATAAAATCCACTGAGGCATAATTTACCAACCATTCACCACGCCACATTGCGCCCATAAAATCTTGATAATCAACTGGATAATTTGCGATATAAGGCTGAATCTGTCGCTTAGTGAAGATATTGAATGATGAAAGAGATTGCTTAGCGTTAAATTCCGCCCAATATTTTGACAAAAAATGGTCCCAAATAATATCCAAGGTGATCGGTGCAACACGTTGATGTGATTGTCGAAAAAGCAATTTAGCTTGCTTAACTTCAGCAAAACTATCAATCAAACGGTCAATCCTACGATGCAACATAATCCCATCGGCAATCTCTTTAGGATATTTTCGATAAGCATCACCTTTAATAAAATCAGCAACTGTATTACCAATCAACGAACTATTCGCCAACGTTGCCAAATGTAAATGTGCAAGAATATTCATGGTTAATCTCGATGTTTAAACTCCCCTTCAGCAAAACCTTCTCGCCAATAACTAGTAATGTGGACCGAACTAGGTTGCAAATCGACATATTTATCTTTAATTGCCTGACGTAATTGCCGTGCAAGCGAACACTCTAACCCACCCCAAAACAATAGATTATCCTGTTGACTCAAATCCCAACTCATCACCGCATCAACTAATTGATTAGGATGATTGGCATCTTTAATCAACCATTGAACAGATAAATCAGATGGCAGTTCAACGATATCGCTCTTATGATTAACCTCAATAAAAGCAACTGCTTTATGATTTGCAGGTAAATGTTCAAGGGTATAACAGATAGTGGGCAGAGAAGACACATCACCCATCAAAATCAAATATTGATTATCAAATTCTAACTTACCTGCTGTCCCAACTATACCGATTTGCTCGCCCACTTTTGCCTGTTGAGCCCAAACCGTCGCTAAACCACTGGCATGAATAGCAAAATCAATCACCATTTGATTGGACGACTCATCATAAGCCCGAATACTATAACTGCGAGCAAATTGTCGAACTTTATCACTCACTAAAATTTTATTATTTTCATCTAACATCGGGAAAGTAATTTTGCCAGTCAAAGGATCAGCAAATAACAACTTTAAATGTGGACAAATCCAATTTGGATTAACTTCTAAAGGCTTATCACAACTAAAATGTAACCGAAAGTAACTCTCTGAAGGCCTTTCAACTTTAATCACCGTCAATAAAGCATTAATAATGTATTTTTTTGATTTTTCGTGCATTTGGTGTTCTCTTCTATTCCTCTAATATCGCATCACTATCATACAACATAATTGAAATAAAAAAGGGGAATTTTTAATCACGGGAAAGAGAAAAAAAACCACCCTAAATGGGTGGAATCTAAATCAATAGCAAGTATTAAAAGCGTAAGGCCCCAAACGCCCCACACCAATCCTGATCGAATTTAACCACAGCAGCATCGACGGCCGGATCGGAAATAAACAGCTCCGCCACATCCACCGGTAACGTAATTGACTGACAACCGGCAAGCATACAATCTAATGCTTGTCTTGGCGTTCTAAAACTTGCTGCTAACACCATCGATTCAGGGCAATGCAAATCTAACAGCGCTTGTAGCTCATAAACCGTATCTTTACTATTACCACCTTGGGCATCAATACGATTGACATAAGGAGCAATATATTTTGCACCAGCAAGCGCAGCTAAAAAGCCCTGACCCGCACCATAAACGGCCGTACCTAAAGTTGGAATACCCTGCTTGGTCAACTCCTTAATCGCCATCAACCCCTCGGCATTAACAGGGATTTTAGTCACAATGGAGGGAACGACTTTACGAAGTTGCTCCGCTTCCTTAATCATCTCTTTAGCATTATGCGAAAGCACTTGCGCGAATAACAACTTATCAGAACCCAGCAAATCTTGTAATTCAGATAACAAATCAAAAATTGGCTTACCCGATTTAGCGACAATACTTGGATTAGTGGTAACCCCCTTTATTGGCAAAATTGCAGATAAACGCTTAATCGCTGCAACATCGGCTGTATCTAAATATAATTCCATACCCACTCCTAATTAAATGCTTAATTGATGAGTAGCATAGTAAAAAAAAATTCAACTCAAGCCTAGAAGACAAATTTTCTATTTACTGGATTTTTGTACGATAAACAGCAAAATGCGATCTCGATCACATTTTTAATCACAATTAATAACACATTAAATTAAATAAATTTTTCAAGTTTAACTCTACAAGCTATAATTAAACCAACTGCACATTACTTGGTTTACTAACAATATGACCAAAAACTTAAAAAACGTATTAACTCAGCTCACTAACCAACAAATCAACCACCTCTATTTTGCCAATAACCAACAAACGGCACCACTTCATGCTTATCAAGTTGATTTTCCGAGGATCGAAGTGATCATAGAAGGTCAACAGCTTATGCAATGGGCTGATAGCAATGGCAAAATAATGACACAACAACTTGAGGTTAATGATCTGCTCTACATTACCGCTAACAGCTGGAACAAACCTATCCGCACAACCCCAATCACCTGGTTAAACATCTTATTTGGTAAACAGCAGATTGGCATCAGCATTGTTTATTGGGACGGTAACCAATTAATTCCGCTAGCACAAACCAACATACCAAGGCGAGGTCCACGAGTTGGCACCTTTATTATTCAAGCGCTATCTGAATTGACATGGCAAAATCAACCACAAACGCAAACCGGCTACTACTTGATTCAAAGCCTGCTTAGTAACACCCTAGATTTACTCAATGCCGACATAAAAACCGCATCAAAAACCACCAGCTTATTCGAAGCAATACGCCAATATATTGATACTCATTTTCGGGAAGATATAAGCCGTGAATTTCTAGCTAAAATGTTTTATATCTCACCTAACTATTTATCCTATCTATTCAAAAACGAAGGCAAAATTGGCTTAAATGAATATCTCAACCATATCCGGATAGAGTACGCAAAATCACTACTTAAAGATTACGACTTAAACGTCAAAGAAATCTCGCTTGAAGCGGGTTTTAAAGATAGTAACTACTTTTGCCGAATTTTTAGAAAAAAAACCGAACGAACACCCACTGAATATCGACGGCAATATCATAGTAAATTATCGGAAAAGTAAACTCAGTTAATTGAAAGTAAAACAGAAGTTTCAAATTACAAGCAATTAAGGAGCCCAAAAACCCCGTTCCTCAACTTTTTTACTATAAAAACAAAAAAAATTAGTCCTAATCAAGACGGTGTTTTAAACACTTCAAGTCAACTATCTAACGGACTTATTGCTATCTCCAGTTTATTTACTCAAGTAATATGAACTATCGAATAAAAGTTAAGGAGAAACACAAAGTCCGTTGTAGTTGCGAGATCGGTCCACGAATAGCGTATTACCGTAGTACGAGCCCACAACAAACGGCTGATTATATGTAGAATTGGTATCAACTGTCCAATAATCTCTAAAAGAAAAATTGGCTTGTGAGTAATTTTTCATCAAACCCCACTCGGTAAAAAATCCTGCGCCGATTATACGCTGATAATAATTATCGATTGAAGAAGGAGTTGCACCGACTGAACCTTTACATTCATTATTTAAAGTACTATTTTCAGCACAAAAAGCATTAGTTAAATCTTTAACCTTAGGAACTCTGTAACCGATACGTTTACACCAAGATAATGTATTAGCATAATTGTCTTCAAAAGTACCTCGGTTGATGAACCACTGCTTTAACTCAAACCCATACTTAACAACTTCATTACCTTGGCTGTCACGACCGATTAACTCGAAAGTCTGAGGTAAGGAGGGGCTTGGTATATTTCCAGGATTTTTAGCTCTCCATTGTGATGAAGTTGCAACAGGGCCAGTTAATGTAACACGAACCCCTGTATTTGATGAATTTGTCATAGTAGCGGTAATACCGCCATGGGAGACCGTATCCCAAGTTAATGGCTGATGATTACCAACAATAATTAAATCAAAAAACAAATTGTTAGCGCCTGTAGTGGGGAAGTTTAAATTATAAGATGACGAAATAAAAGACTGTGGAATAAAACCCTTATCAGTTTTCCACATAGTAGTTGGACCAGCATAACTAGAATTACCGTAAGTTGTATCTGGCTTGGCAAAACAAACCGTTGGCAATTCTTTAGGATTAATATGATAAGTAACACTATTAGCATTAAAAGTACTACTATTAGGAATGCCATAACGGGTAGTTAATGTTCCACTAGTATTAGCTAATGTAACACGATAAGAACCATTACACAGTGATGGCACTGTATCACGTGATAAGAATATATAGTCTTCATCAACAATATACAAATTTAGGTCACCAGTAACTGAAACATCAGCATCTCCATCATCATCGCTCCAATAATTAAAAGGCGCAGCAATAAGAGTATTCAAACCAACTGAATAGCTATTCCTTGGCATTAACATATCAATATCAGAAAAGCTTTGACCAGCTACAGGCAATTCAATTGGGGTTGTTGACGAATTATTTGTTGAAGGTGTGTATTTATCCCCATTAGAAAGAGATATCCATAACAGATCGTCAGTATTGATGGCTCGCGTGCGCCCTTCATCAAATGTTAAATAAGGCGCATTCCCTTGAATCGCATTTGATGTTATAGAAGTTAATGCATCACAAGAATACGAAGTTATAAACAAAAAGCCATACGACAAAAGCATTTGGCGAGATAATATGAAAGCATAATATAATCGTTTGGAAGATATTTGCAATGATCTACATAACGATCTTAAAATTTTGACGATTAATAAACTAGAGTTAAAAAAAAGACTTTTTGAGCTTAAATTAAGTAAGTGTAAATTATAAATTGAACAGATTTGGTCTTTGAAATTGCATATCATAACAAATACCTTATCAATTAAGTTTTATTTAAATTTTTATTTTTATCTACTGCTCCTTAACTAACAATAACTTCTCATTAAAATACTACCTACTAAACTGCGAGTAAAGGATAAAAATCTCCCACCCTATGCGCAATGTATTTCATTACTAAATAATTAATACTGTAACATTCTATCTTACAAATAGACATATTAACAATGAGAATTGTGATTTTATAATACAACACATTCGTCAATAAAATCCATCATAGCCTAAAGGCCGATTATTGATATGCTTTACAAAATCGTTTTTTAACGCTTGGCTACATTGACTCTTTGAGTCAGCTAACTCATAACAACTTAAGGCTATATTTTCTCAACCACCTTCATTGAACTTACCATTAGGCACAGCAAAACTCTAACCTGTAGCAGGCAAAACGATGGGTGTTGTAGATAAGATTTGGTTGAAGGCGTGTACCTAGTTCCATCAGATAGTGTAATCCCAAGCAGATCGTTAGCATCAACCGCACGAGTACGACCACCATCGAAAGTCAAATACGGAGCACTACCCTGTATCGCATTCCTAATTGTCTGTGATGTCAATGCGTGACCCGAAAAAGAGAGAAAAAAGCCACGAAAAAAACAATCTTCTGGGATAATTGGGAAAAGGATCGAAAACAGGATCGAAAAGAGGATCGCGGAAGCGAACGCGCGAAAATTCGCAGAATTTTACTTGATTGCGTGGAAAAATAAGTTTCAGTGAAAAATTTAAGCGAGGTGCTGGACTTAGACGAATTTAAAAGATAGGTTTAGCTGTTGGCTGTTGAAAATTATAGTCAAGTAATTTTTTGATTAATTTACAATTTTATACTTTTCTGTTAAATTTTAGCCTATTAGCTAAAACCGTGTAAAAAGTATAGTGATTGGAAAAACACGATGCAACACTTTTTTTCGCTCATTTATATTAACTTTTGTAAATATGATCTAAAAAAGATCTAAATAATAATTGATTAACTATTGTTTTGTTTAAATGTATTGTAATTACAAATCTTTAAAATTTGAGCGATTGATCCTTAAAAATTTTATTTTAGGGCTTTGGATTAGAAACTTAGTGATTTTGATCATTTAATAATTTTTAAGTGACATTTAAAACCTCAAAAACCCCGCTCCTCAACTTTTTTTGATGGAAAAATACAGCTACTAAAAAACTCCACAGTTTAAGGCGGAATTATTTATTTGGGACAATATTTCAAAAAAGAATTTAGAACCCCAAAAACCCCACTCCTCAACTTTTTAGATAGTTTATTAGGATTAATAAAAAAGGTCGCAACTGCGACCTTTTGCTTTTAAGGTTAATTTTATCTAGCTTGTTTAACGGCTAATCCCAATTGCCATACTGCCATTGCATAATGTGTGCTATGGTTGTAGCGGGTGATGACGTAGAAGTTAGGTAGTCCATACCAAAATTGATAATTATCACCCATGTCTAAACGTAATAAGCTGACTTCTTTATGGCCGTCGATTGAGCTTTTTGGTTTTAATCCTGCTTTAGCTAAATGTTCAATCGTATATTTGGTGCTAAAGCCTGTATCGAGGTCGAGCGCTTGACCATCAGCAACCACTGCGACTTTTTTGTTTCGTTGCCAGCCGTGAGCTTTGAAATAGTTTGCTACACTGCCGATTGCATCAACCGGATCCCATAAGTCGGTATGACCGTCATGGTTGAAGTCGATAGCATGATTTCTAAAGGCTGATGGCATAAATTGTCCGTAGCCCATTGCTCCTGCAAATGATCCATTTAAATCAAACGGATCAACACCTTCATCACGACACATAATTAAGAAGTCTTCAAGTTCCTTAGCAAAGTATTGTGATCGTCTTGGGTAATAAAATGCTAGGGTTGATAATGCGTCGATAATTTTGGTTTTGCCCATTACTCTTCCCCACCCGGTTTCAACGCCTATAATTCCGACGATAATTTCAGGTGGTACACCATACTCTTTGTAAGCACGTTGTAGATCTTTGTCATATTTATTCCAAAATTCGACACCTTTAGGTAAGTTACCTGGGGTGATAAATTTATTTTTATAACGAATCCATGCGCCATTAGGTACGTTTGACGTTCCTGATTTTGGCGCTTGTTTGTCCATTAAACCAATAACCCAATCAAGTTTGTTGGTTTGTTCTAAAATATTGCGAAGTTGTTGGCGATTAAAGCCATGTTTATTTACCATCATTGTGATAAATTTTTCTTTATCGACCGATAAAGGAGCACTATTGGCTTTTGGTTCTTCGTGCTGTTTTTCTAGATAAACGCCACCCTTTACATTCGAATGTCCTCGATGTTGCTGCATTGGCGATTTCGATGATCCCCCACTCGAACAAGCAGTGAGCCATAAAACCATCATGACACAAATAACGATACGTTGCATAAATCATCCATATTCATTTAGTTAAAAAACCGCGACATATTAAATTATTTATTGTTATTTAACAATATTTTGACACTCTTTTCCTGCTGATATTTGCGCTATATTATTTAAGGTTGTGTCAGAGATATTTAATAGTGCTTCTTGGGTTAAAAACGCTTGATGACCAGTAAAAATCACGTTATGACAGGCTGATAATCGACGGAATACGTCATCTAATATGACATCATTAGATTTATCTTCAAAAAATAGGTCTCGTTCGTTTTCATAAACATCCATACCTAGTGCACCGATTTTGGTCTGTTTTAACGCTTCGATTGCAGCGGTTGCATCCAATAAACCACCTCGGCTTGTGTTGATAATCATCACACCATTTTTCATTTTGTTGAATGACTCTTTATTTAGTAGATGATAATTTTCAGGAGACATTGGGCAATGTAAGGTGATAACATCTGATTTGGCATAGAGTTCGTCTAATTGAACATATTGTGCACCTAATTCAACAGCAATATCATTTGGATAAGGATCATAAGCAAGGATATTCATGCCAAATCCTTTTAAGATGCGGATCACTGCTTGGCCAATTTTACCCGTTCCAATCACACCTGCTGTACGATTATGCATGTTAAAACCGGTTAAGCCGTCTAACGAGAAGTTAGCGTCGCGAGTACGTTGGTAAGCTTTGTGGGTTCTGCGGTTTAGTGTCATCATCAATGCAACCGCATGTTCAGCCACCGCTTCAGGAGAATAAGCTGGCACACGAACAACGGTGATCCCTAATTTTTTTGCTTCATCGAGATCAACATTATCAAAACCCGCACAGCGTAATGCTAAAATTTTAATACCATAATGGGCTAATTTTTGTAGAACTAATTTATCAACTTCGTCGTTAACAAATACACAAACAGCATCATAACCTTGCGCGGTGACAACCGTTTTATGGCTTAATTTATGCTCATAATATTCGATATCAAAACCAAAGTGTTTGTTGGCGATTTCGAGATGTTCTTTGTCGTAATGCTTACTGCTAAAAACAGCGACTTTGACTGTTTCTTTCATACTGCAATCCCCCTTATAGGCGTTTAATTAATGCATCTTTTAAGTTTTAATGATGATTGAAACGCATTGTTTACTTGATATTTTTTTGGCGAATGTTGATTAAATGCTTACTTTTGAAAGTTGAGTTAAAAATTAACCTGTATAGTAAAACGCTTTATGTTAGCTTTAGCAATTATTTTTTTTATTAATATGCTATGATAGCACTTTGCTATATAACTGACCGATAATGTTAACTAATGAATAAAAAACAAGTTTCTCTTCTTAGGACTATCTTTTCCACTAAAATGCTTATTTGTATTTTTACTGGTTTGGCTTCCGGTCTTCCTTTTTATTTGTTAATTCAACTTTTACCTGCTTGGTTAACCAGTGAAGGGCTGAATATAAAAGCTATTGGTGCATTTTCATTAACTCAACTGCCCTATATTTTTAAATTTGTTTGGGCGCCATTTATGGACAATATTTCACTGTTTGGGATGGGGCGTCGACGGGGATGGATGTTTCTGTCGCAAATAGTATTGCTCTTTTTTATTGCAATATTGGGGTGTTTTTCACCGACTCTAAATATTTGGATTATTGCTACACTCTGTTTCATTATTGCGCTGTTTTCAGCCACGCAAGATATCGCTTTAGATGCATTTCGCCAAGAAATTCTTTCTGATACTGAACTTGGATTAGGGAACAGTATTCATATTAACGTTTATCGTCTTGCCAGTTTGGTGCCCGGTTCATTATCGCTAATCTTATCTCATTTTTTACCTTGGAGTAGCGTTTTTATGGTCACGGCGCTATTTATGTTGCCCGTGATAATTATTACCTTGTTGATAAAAGAGCCAATTAATAAACCAATACCAAAATCCCATAATTTTGAAGATATTATTATCAATCCTTTTTTAGAATTTATTAAAAGAAAAGGCGTTAAATCCGCGATGATCATTTTGGCCTTTATATTTTTATATAAGTTAGGTGATAGCATGGCAACATCGTTAGCGACTACTTTTTATATGAAAATGGGATTCAGCCTACCAGACATTGGTTTGATCGCTAAAAATGCGCAATTATGGCCAGGGATATTAGGCGGGATTATGGGCGGCATTTTGATGATAAAAATAGGGATTAATCGGGCTTTATGGTACTTTGGTTTTGTTCAAGTCTTTTCTATTTTAGGTTTTGCCTGGTTATCAATTGAAGGCCCTTTTAATGATATTGGTGTCAGTGAAAAAATAATGTTAGCGATAGTGATCAGTGTTGAATCCTTGGGGGTTGGTCTTGGTTCGGCAGCTTTTGTTGCTTTTATAGCCAAAACCACGAATCCATTATATACTGCAACACAGTTTGCGTTATTTAGCAGCATCGCTTCTATTCCTCGAACATTGATTAATTCAACAACAGGAATTATGGTTGAATATTTAGGATGGACCAACTTTTTTGGTTTATGTACGCTATTAGCAATACCCGGCATGGTGTTACTATTGAAAGTGGCACCATGGAATAAGAAATCTTAGGAGACATTATGGACAAACTATCGTTAGCTTTGGAGTTTAGACATGCTTGTAAACGGTTTGATGAATCAAAAAAGATTAGTCATAGCGATGTTGAAATTATTTTAGACGCGGGTCGTTTATCGCCTTCTTCGTTTGGTTTTGAGCCTTGGCATTTTGTCGTTGTCGATAATGCAGATATCAAAGCTGAATTGCGTGCTGCTTGTTATGACCAAGAACAAGTTACTAGCTGTTCACATTTTGTGATTTTACTTTACCGTAAAGCGAATAATTTTACTTTGCAAAGTCCATATTTACGTCAAGCTATAGGAAGAACATTGCCAGATCAGAACGATCAAACGGCAATTGATAAAGCTAGCCAAGATTTTCTTAACTATATTGCTTATGGTTTACGGGAAGGTTTAAATGCTGATAGCTGGTCAGAAATGCAAGGTTATATTGCTGCTGCAAATATGATGACTACAGCGGCTTATCATGGCATAGATTCTTGTGCGCTTGGCGGATTCCAATATGATAAGGTGATTAATATTTTAGAAAAACATATTCCAACATTTAGTCGTGAGGTATTTGGTGTTGGGCTGTGTTTAGCGTTTGGTTATCGTATTGATGAGCAACCACCTCATATTCGTTGGTCACTTGAAGATGTCACCACTTTCTTATCTTAATTGCTATTAGTCTTATGTAGCCAACTGGCGGCATTAACTCTTTTTTTAACAATTATTCAAACGTGTTATTAAGCGTTTGCGCATCTGCTAATAGTGAATCTAAAATAAATTCAACACCCAATAATATATTTGCGATTTTTGGATCGTTAATATTCTGCTGAGTTGAGTTTAAAATTTCTTTTACCCACGTAATTTTAGCTGATTACATTTCCATTTTTTTGAATGGTGGCTTGTCGTATTTCGAGTGAAGGCGTTATCGCCTAATGATTAAAACAGTAATAATTAATTATTAAAACTTATGAAAACTTTAGATAAATAAAATCAATTTGTTAAAAACATAAGTTAATTTAACAATTTGAAAATATAAGGAAAAGTAACGTTACTCCGTGTTATTTATCACCTTCACCTATTGCTGTAATAAACATTTTTTTTACAAGAAAATAGTTGATAATGTTAGACTTATCATCTATAAATTGCGCTAATCATATTTTATTTAGCCAGAATAATAGGAAGGATACAAAATGAAAACCAAACATGCCCGTTTATTAATTTTAGGGTCAGGCCCTGCTGGCTATACCGCAGCGGTTTATGCTGCGCGAGCAAATCTCTCTCCAGTATTAATAACTGGCACTCAGCAAGGTGGACAGCTAACCACCACGACCGAGATCGAAAACTGGCCAGCAGCAAATCCAGAATTAACAGGTCCTGAACTTATGGTGAAAATGCAACAACATGCCGAACGATTTGATACCGAAATTATTATCGATCATATCGATAGCGTTGATTTTAGCCAAAAGCCCTTCAAACTATTTGGTAGCGATACGGAATATAGTTGTGATGCGTTAATCATTGCAACTGGTGCCTCCGCACAATATCTCGGGTTGCCTTCTGAAGAAGCTTTCAAAAGTAAAGGTGTGTCAGCCTGTGCTACATGTGACGGTTTCTTTTATCGTAATCAGAAAGTGGCTATTGTCGGTGGCGGTAATACTGCGATTGAAGAGACCCTTTATTTGGCTAATATTGCCAGTGAAGTCCATTTAATCCACCGTCGCGATAGTTTTAGGGCTGAAAAAATCTTAATGAATCGTTTAGCTGAAAAAGTGCAAGAAGGTAAAGTCATTTTGCATACTCATCAAATCGTCGATGAAATTCTTGGCGATAATATGGGCGTAACGGGTGTAAGATTACGAAGTACTATCGATTCTGATCTAACCGAAGAGTTATCTGTAATGGGGGTATTTATTGCTATTGGTCATAAACCCAATACCGCAATTTTTGAAGGCCAACTTGAACTTGATAATGGTTATATCAAGGTGAAATCAGGTACTGAAGGTAATGCAACACAAACTAGCGTAGAAGGAATTTTTGCTGCGGGCGATGTTATGGATCATATTTATCGACAAGCCATTACCTCGGCAGGAACAGGCTGTATGGCTGCCTTAGATGCTGAACATTATTTAGATAAATTAAAATGTCACTAGATAAAAAACGTCAAAATTATTTACTTAGCTGGTTAAAACAGCACACAAAAATGCATAAACCAGATTTGCGTGCTTCAGTTTTATTCGGTTTTTTGTTGAGTCTATTAATGATCGGCCAAGCTGCTTTATTGGCGATTATTTTGCAGAAGTTGATCATCGATCAGACTCCTTTTACCACCGTTTTCCCTTATTTTTTATCTTTAGTTGTCATCCTATTGGCGCGTGGCTTGCTTATTTTCTTTCGTGAAAAGATTAACTTTGCTTTAGGCCAAAAAATCCGACAACAAATTCGGCAAAAAATTATCGATCAGTTTGAATTGTTTGGTCCTGCATATTTAAGTCAAAGTACTACAGGAGCTTGGAGTACCTTAGTTATTGAGCAGGTCGATAATTTGCATGATTTTTTTGCTCGCTATTTACCGCAAATGCGCCTGGCAAGTATGGTGCCAATATTAATTTGTATTGCTATTTTCCCTTTTAACTGGGCCGCGGCCGTTATTTTGCTTTGTACTGCTCCGCTAATTCCTATTTTTATGATTTTAGTGGGAATGGGAGCCGCGGATATTAATCGTCGTCATTTTAAAGCACTCTCTTATTTAAGTGGGCACTTTTTAGATCGCCTTAAAGGGCTGAGTACTATTCGCTTATTTAATCAAGGCAAACAGCAAACCGAGCAAATTGCCAAGGCGTCTGAAGATTTTCGAATTAAAACGATGCAAGTATTAAAGATGGCGTTTTTGTCATCAGCGGTCTTGGAATTTTTTACGTCGATTTCGATTGCAATTGTGGCGGTCTATTTTGGTTTTTCGTATTTAGGGGAGTTTGATTTTGGTGCTTATAATGGCACAGTCACGTTATTTGCTGGTTTTTTTGCCTTGATTTTAGCACCTGAATATTTTCAACCGCTACGTGATTTGGGCGTCTATTATCATGCCAAAGCAGAAGCCATTGCCGCAGCTGATAATATTGAAACTTTTTTAAATAAAAAATTGCCACTTGATAGCGTTGAGAAAAAAAACGAGTCTAATCAATCATCATCAACCATTCCTTCTGAAATAAATGTTTTAAAAACAATTGAAGCGAAAGATCTTATCGTGTTATCTAACGAAGGTCTGCCTATCGTTGGCCCGCTTAGCTTTTCATTACAAGCGCCATTTAAATTAGCGTTAATTGGTACTAGTGGTGAAGGTAAAAGTTCTATTATGCAAGTATTGCTTGGCTTTTTACCTTATCAGGGTTCACTAAAAATTAATGGGATTGAATTTAATCAGCTTGATTTAGTAAGTTGGCAACATCAAATCAGTTGGATTGGGCAAAATCCTTATTTGATTAATGGTTCGATTCGTGAAAATATTCTACTGGGTAAACCCATAGCGAGCGCCAATGAAATTGACGAGGTTATTGCAAAAGCGCAATTATCTGATGTTATCGATCAATTACCAGAAGGCGTCGATACCCAAGTTGGTGAAGATGCGGTTAGATTATCAGTTGGACAAGCTCAGCGCATCGCCCTTGCTAGAGCAATGCTGAAACCTTGCCAATTACTGATACTTGATGAACCGACCGCAAGTTTAGATAAGCAGACAGTTCAGCAGTTAGCACCCTATGATATTGCGACAAATAGTATCACTATCACTCATCAACATGATGATATGCATGAATTTGACCAAGTATGGAAATTGTCGAAAGGTCAACTTAACGCCATCAAGGAGAGCTTATGCTAGCGCTATTACGTCCCTATATTGCACTTTATAAGCACTACTTTTGGCAAATTGTTATTGGATTAGGTTTAGCTATTCTTACATTATTTGCCAGTGTTTTTTTACTTTCTTTATCTGGATGGTTTTTAGCTTCTACCGCGGTAGTCGGTGTGGCGGGTTTATATACGTTTAATTATATGTTACCTGCTGCGGGCGTAAGAGCGGCTGCCATTATGCGAACGGCATCCCGTTATGCTGAGCGCTTGGTTGATCACAATACCACCTTTAAAATATTAGCGTATTTAAGAACATTAGCATTTAAGAAGATTCTTCCTTTAAGCGCTAACCAATTATCCCAATATCAAAAAGCCGATCTTCTTAATCGTTTTATTGTGGATATTGATGCACTTGATCATCTCTATCTAAAACTCTTTTCACCTATTGTAACGGCACTGGTAATTATTGTGCTCTTGTTTGTCGGATTAAGTTATATCAACTTTCCTATTGCATTAATTATCAGCATGGTACTAACTACTACTCTACTTGCTATACCGGTGATCTTTTATTATGCAGGTAAACAATTAGGCGAAATACTGGCTAAACAGCAAAGTGAGTATCGCGCATTGTTGGTTAATTATCTACAAGGTCAAGCTGAACTGACTTTATTTAATGCGCAAGATCGTTATCGTTCAAAACTCGACAAACTTGAATCAGACTGGCTTTATCATCAACAAAAGCAGTCTACCTTAATGGCGCTCTCGAGTGCTCTTGTGGTATTAATTGCTGGCTTTTTGACTTTGTTAGTGCTTTGGCTTATCACTCAATACACATTATCGCCTTTAGTTGCCCTATTTGTGTTTGTCTGCCTTGCTAGTAGTGAAATTTTGGCGCCAATCCCTACTGCATTTATCTTTTTAGGGCAAGTATTAGCGTCAGCCAAACGAACAACCGCTTTATTTGATCAAACACCAGATATCCAGTTTGTCGAGCAAGGCAGATCGATAGATTTGACTACCGCAAAACTGCGGTTTGAAGATGTTTGCTTTAGCTACCCAAATCAACCTTTTGCAGTTTTAAGCCATTTTTCATTGACAGTTGAAGCCGGCAAACATATTGGCTTAATTGGTAAAACCGGTTGTGGCAAATCCACATTACTTAATTTAGTCACGCGCGCGTGGGAACCCACTTCAGGTAATATCTTTATCAACGATATACCGATTAATCAACTTGACGAGCCAACTTTACGTCAGGCGATTGCTGTGGTTCCTCAAGTGATTACTATTTTTAGTGACTCGCTTAGACAAAATTTGTTAATCGGTAATCCAAACGCTTCTGATCAACAGTTAATGGATATTTTACATCAAGTTGGGCTTTCCAAATTGATCTCAACCGATCAGGGTTTAGATTTGCCATTAGGGCAAGGAGGACGATCATTATCTGGTGGTGAAACTCGACGTATCGGTATTGCTCGGGCATTACTACATAATTCACCATTAATGTTGATGGATGAGCCTACCGAAAGTCTTGACCAACAAACTGAACTGCAGATAATTGAACTTATCAAAAAATACGATAAAACTCTGCTGATGGTTACACATAGATTAACGGATAATCCATTGTTTGATCAGGTGGTTGAGTTGTAAGATTTGGGGTGTCAAAAACCCCGTTCCTCAACTTTTTTTATTTTAAAAAGTGCGCTCCTCACTTTTTTTGATTTGTACTGGTTGAGATGTGCTATTTTCAAGGCGATTTTGAAAAAATATGCTATACTAGCGCTTTATGTATATTAGTAGAGAGTATATTTTGCAACAATCATTACAAGACTTTATTATTGATAAAATTGATGATTTAAAAGGCAAGGATATTGTTACCCTTGATGTGCGTGGTAAGTCAAGTATCACCGACTATATGATTATTTGTACTGGAACTTCAAATCGTCATGTTTCTTCAATTGCAGGGCATCTACTTGATGAAGCTAAAAAGCAAGGACATGTGGTATTAGGCAGTGAAGGCCAAAATGATGCGGATTGGGTAGTCGTTGATATGGATTCGGTGATCGTTCATATAATGCAAGAAGAGAGCCGACAATTATACGAACTCGAGAAGCTTTGGAGTTAGTTACGTGAAACTACAGCTTATTGCTGTTGGCAACAAGATGCCAAATTGGGTAACCACCGCTTTTGATGATTACCAATCTCGATTCCCCAAAGATATGCCTTTAGAACTCATTGAAATCCCCGCAGGAAAACGGACTAAAAATGCCGATATTGCGCGTATTTTAGATAAAGAAGGTGAGCAGATGCTGGCTTCTTGTAGTAAAGGTAATCGCATTGTGACGCTAGATATTCCCGGTAAACCTTATACCACTCATGATTTAGCTAAGCAACTTGAACGTTGGAAAGCAGATGGGCGTGATGTTAGTTTGTTAATTGGTGGACCTGAGGGGCTGTCTCCCGCTTGTAAGGCTGCTGCTGAGCAAAGTTGGTCGCTATCACCTTTAACGCTACCACATCCACTAGTTAGAGTGATTGTATCTGAAAGCCTTTACCGTGCTTGGAGTTTAACGGCTAATCATCCTTATCATCGTGAATAGGTTGGGTATTTGAATGAATATTTTAGATTTGCAAATTGCCACAGAGCAACAAGATAATCTGCCAAGTGAGCAACAAATTATGCAGTGGTTAGAGGTAATTTTACCGCAGTTTGTGGAGAATGCTGAAATCACTATTCGGATTGTCGATAAGGAAGAGAGTCAACACCTTAATCATACTTATCGCAATAAAGATAAACCAACCAATGTTTTGTCGTTTCCGTTTGAATCGCCGGTTGAAATTGATGTTCCATTACTTGGCGATTTGGTGATTTGTAAGCAAGTGGTTGAAGCTGAAGCAATTGAGCAACATAAGTCGTTAACATCACATTGGGCGCATATGATTGTTCATGGCTGTTTGCATTTATTAGGATATGATCATATCCTTGACGAAGAAGCCGAAGAAATGGAAAATATCGAAATCGATATAATGGCACAGTTAGGATTTGATAATCCTTATTTATTAATTGATTAGATGACTAATTTTTAATAGTCTGTTTAATATAAAATTATAACTCAAAATACATTTGATATATGAAAGGAAGAGAGCAAATGAGTGATGATAATCACCGGAGACCCAAAAAAGGGTTTACATTATGGTTAAGTCAATTATTCAATTCAGAACCAAAAGATAAAGATGAACTTATTGAAGTGATTCGTGAAGCTGAAGAAAACGAACTTATTGATCCAGATACCCTTGATATGATAGAAGGTGTAATGGATATAGCTGATCAGCGCGTTCGCGATATCATGATCCCCCGCTCTCAAATTGTAACAATCAAAGATAATTTTTCCCTTGATGAATGTTTAGATATTATTTCTGAACACGGTCATTCACGCTACCCGGTTATTAGTGAAGATAGAGACCATATTGAGGGAGTACTTTTAGCTAAGGATTTACTTATTTATATTCGACAAGGTGTTAATGATTTTGACTTGAAGAAGATCCTTAGACCGACTGTTGTTGTTCCTGAAAGTAAACGCGTTGATCATATGTTAAAAGAGTTTCGTATGCAGCGCTATCATATGGCGATGGCCATTGATGAGTTTGGTGGCGTTTCAGGTTTAGTGACTATCGAGGATATTTTAGAACTTATTGTTGGCGATATTGAGGATGAATACGATGAGGTTGAAGATCGAGATATTCGTCGTTTATCACCAACTATGTACTCCGTTCGTGCGCTTACGCCTGTTGAAGATTTTAATGAGATCTTTGGTACCTCATTTAGTGATGAGGAGATGGATACCATCGGCGGTTTGGTGATGCAACATTTTGGGCGTTTACCAATTCGTGGCGAGACGATTACTATTGATGGCTATCAATTTAAGGTAACCATTGTTGACCGTAGACGAATTATTCAATTGCATGTCACAATTCCTGAAGATGCAGTTGTTCCTAATTTAGAGCAAAATGCTTAAGCATATTCTATTGAGCCTTTTTTTAGGCGCCATTGCCGTATTTAGTTACGCGCCCTTCCATTTTTGGCCAATTGCCTTTGTGTCTTTTGCTGGGCTTTTATGGTTAGTTGCTGATAAAACAAAAAAGCAAGCTATGCTAGTTGGCTTTAGTTGGGGTGTTGGCTACTTTTTAGCTGGTGTTCACTGGGTTTATATCAGTATTAAACAATATGGCGAAGTGCCAACGTCAGTTGCGATTATTATTTTGGGGCTGTTAGTTAGCTATTTAGCGCTCTATCCAATGCTATTTGCTTGGTTATTGAGAGCCTGTGACCGTTTTGCAACTAAGTGTTCAATGAAACAATTGGTTTTACTGGCACCAATTTTGTGGCAAGTTACCGAATTTTTACGAGGCTATATTTTAACAGGATTCGCTTGGTTAGAATTAGGTTATAGTCAACTTGATAGCCCTTTACGAAATTATTTCCCGATCGTTGGAATTAATGGGGTAACGTTACTCTTTACTATATGCTGTGGATTGGGTGTTTATTATTTGTACCATTTCAAGCAATCAGCCTTTATAAAGCACACATTTGGTGCAATTGTCGCACTATTTGCGATCATTTTTGCACCAGTTTCACTCAATTCAATTAATTGGACAACCATTGATCATTCCCGGACAGCTAATTTCAGCTTAATTCAAGGAAATATTTTACAATCACTACGTTGGAGCAGAGAGCAGTTAGATAACACTTTACAAACCTACGCTTCATTAACCGAAAAGAATTTCGGTAAAGATAAAATTATTATTTGGTCAGAAGCCAGTGTTACTGATTACGAGATAAATCAGCAACCTTATTTACAGTTTTTAGATAATGAAGCCCGAGCAAATGGTAGTGAAATTGCAGTCGGTATTATTGATTATCGTATCGGAGATAATGATGCAAATCCAGATATTTACAATACGTTACTGGTTTTAGGCGAAAATACGCCATATCAATATCCTAATGCTAATCGATATCAAAAACATCATTTGGTGCCTTTTGGCGAATTTACCCCTTTTAGATTTTTATTAGATCCTATTGCCGATCTCCTTGATATTCCTATGTCGTCAATGCAAGAGGGAGCAGAAAAGCAACCTCAGCTTACAATGAAGGGATTTAAGTTTACTACTGCAATTTGTTATGAGGTGATTTTATCGAATTTGATGTGGAAGAATTTTGCACCTGATACAGATTTTTTATTGACCGTTTCAAATGATGCTTGGTTTGGTGATAGTATTGGGCCAAAACAACATTTGCAAATGGCGCAAGCTAGAGCGTTAGAGTTTGGTCGACCAATGATTCGTAGTACCAATACCGGCATTACAGCAATTATTGACCATCATGGTTATATTATTGAGCAGTTACCGCAATTTCAAACCAATGTTTTAAATTATACGTTATCTCCAACTGTTGGTTTGACTCCTTATGCTAGATTTGGCGATCTAGCTTATTATCTTATTCTTTCTTTGCTATTTATTTTGGTTTTTGTAAAAAAACGTCGATAATCAATTTTCTGGCATAAATATTGCTTGTATATTATTGAAATTCAAAAAATTGTCTGAGTTAAATTTTTGTGAAAATCTAGATAAACCTAGGTTGTAGCTTGTCCTTTTAATCGATAAATATACAGTAAAAAGTACTTTTATGATGAAAAATAAGTTATAATATACGCCCTTTGTAAAAATATTAAATTTATTTAATATGATACAAATTAAACAGTAGGAGATGAGTATGAACAAAAAGACAAAATTAACCAAATTAGTGTTATCATTAGCAATGCTTGGACTAATGAGTGGTGCCGCTGTTGCTGAAGAATTAAGTGGTACATTAGCCAAAATTAAAGATAGTGGTGTGATTGTTGTTGGTCATCGTGAATCTTCTATTCCATTTTCCTACTATGGTGAAAAACAAGAAGTTATTGGCTATTCACAAGATTATTCTAATTTAATTGTCGATGCAGTTAAAAAAGAGTTGAATATGCCAGATCTTAAAGTTAAATATTTACCGGTTACTTCTAAAACGCGTATTCAATTACTTAATAACTATACTTATGATTTTGAATGCGGTTCTACTACTAACAATCTTGAGCGCCAAAAGACAGTAAGCTTTTCTGATAGCATTTTTATTGTTGGTACTCGATTCTTAGTGAAAGCAGACAGCAATATTAATAGTATCGAAGATTTAAAAGGTAAAAATGTGGTAACTACTGCGGGTACTACCTCTGAAGTCCGATTAAATCAAATTAATAATAAAGATAATTTAGGTATTCGTATTATTACGCCTAAAGATCATGGTGATGCATTTAATGCCCTTGAAACAGGCCGTGCTGCTGCATTTTTAATGGATGATGCACTTTTAGCTGGTGAACGTTCACGCGCTATCAATCCAGCTGAATGGAAAATTGTTGGCGAGCCATTATCTTACGAATCCTATGGTTGTATGTTAAGAAAAGGCGATACCCAATTTAAACAATTGATGGATAAAGCTATTGCTGATGCACAAAAATCTGGTAAAGCATTAGAGTCTTATAACAAATGGTTTACTCAACCAGTTCCACCTAAAGGTGCGAATATGGCTCTTGAAATTTCACCTAAAATGGTTGAGCTTTTTGCAAATCCAAATGATAAAGCATTAGATTAATACTTTTCATATCTTTCTAATCCAATGTACTAAATGTTTTTGCATTTAGTACATAATCTAATTTAGTGAAATAAATATATTATGAGTTTCAATTGGACACTATTTTTTGAATCCACCCCTTATGGTGATGGAATTTACTTAAACTGGCTTTTTGACGGTATTATCGTTACCGTTTCATTAGCAGTAACAGCTTGGATTATTGCATTCATACTAGGATCACTAGTAGGGATTTGCAGAACTTTAGAAAATAAATTTCTAAATAGCTTTGCTGCCGGTTATATCCAGCTTTTTCGTAATATCCCATTACTTGTTCAGATGTTTTTATGGTATATGCTTTTTCCAGAAATTTTATCTGGTAGCTTAAAAACATGGTTTATTTCTGGCATTTCTCCTAATGTCAGCGCATTTATTACTGCGGCAATCGCTTTAGGTTTGTTTACTTCTGCACGTATTGCAGAACAAGTTAGAACAGGTATTCAAACTCTACCTAAAGGCCAACGTTATGCGGCAATTGCGCTTGGTTTAACCAATCGACAAGCTTATATGTATGTTTTATTACCTAATGCTTATCGTCGTATTATTCCACCATTAACATCTGAAATGACCAACATCATTAAAAACTCATCAGTGGCTTCGACCATTGGGCTTATTGATTTGATCGGTCAAATCGATCGTATTAATGATGCAACTAATAGTATTATTGAAATATTATGTGGCGTTACCATTGCGTTTATGTTGATAAACTATGCTGTGTTAACGATTATGCGTTTTGTTGAAAAACATACACGCTTACCTAATATGAGTCATGGAGGTTAATATGCAAATTTTAAGTTGGATTGCAGATATACCTTCATTGGTTTTAAACAATTATCATTTATTGTTATCTGGATTATGGCTAACAACTAAGATCACCTTTACCGCTGTTGTATTCGGTATTATTTGGGGAACTGTGCTAGCTTTAATGCGTTTATCAAATAATAAAATTTTAAATATTTTTGCTAAATGTTATGTCAATTTATTCCGTTCCATTCCATTACTATTAGTGTTGTTATGGTTCTATTTAGCATTACCACAAGTTATTAAGCATGTATTTAATTTGCCACCATATGCTGATGTTAGGGTTGTTTCAGCAATGATTGCGTTTGCTTTATTTGAAGCAGCCTATTATTCAGAAATCATTCGTGCTGGTATTAATGCCGTTGCTAAAGGTCAGTATCATGCCGCTTATGCGTTGGGTATGACTAAAGGCCAGGCAATGCGTTTGGTAATATTACCGCAAGCATTTAGATCAATGGTACCATTGTTATTAACCCAAGGTATTATCTTGTTCCAAGATACATCTTTAGTTTATGTGATGAGTTTGATTGATTTATTTGGTGCAAGTGTGACACAAATTGGTGTCGTTCAAGGTGGCACAGTTAAGTATTCAATGATTATTTTTGCAGCAATAAGTTACTTTATAATTTGTTATACTGCTTCTCGTTTAGTTAATTATTTCAAGAAAGGGATAAGTAGATGATCTCCTTAAAAAATGTATCAAAATGGTACGGAAAATTTCAAGTATTAAAAAACTGTACTACTAAAGTAGGTAAAGGCGAAGTTGTTGTTGTCTGTGGACCATCAGGTTCTGGTAAATCAACATTAATTAAAACCGTTAATGGTTTAGAGCCTATTCAGAAAGGTAAAATTACGATTGATGGTACTGAGATTACTGATCCATCGACTAATTTAGCAAAACTACGTTCTAAAGTGGGTATGGTGTTTCAGCATTTTGAGCTTTTCCCACATCTGACAATTTTGAAGAATCTGACACTAGCTCAAGTTAAAGTGCTTGGCCGATCAAATGAAGAAGCACGTGAAAAAGCCCTTTCTCTTTTAGATCGTGTGGGTTTGTTAGCACATGCCGATAAATTCCCTGCTCAACTTTCTGGTGGGCAACAACAACGTGTTGCGATTGCTCGTGCACTTTGTATGGATCCAATTGTTATGTTATTTGATGAACCAACTTCAGCACTTGATCCTGAAATGGTTAACGAAGTGTTAGACGTTATGGTTGAATTAGCCTATGAAGGGATGACAATGATGGTTGTGACCCATGAAATGGGCTTTGCTCGTAAAGTTGCGCATCGCGTTATTTTTATGGATGCCGGTGAGATCATTGAAGATACATCTAAAGAACAGTTCTTTACTAATCCACAATCTGATCGTGCTAAAGACTTTTTAGCGAAGATCATCCATTAATATATAAAAAGCACCAGCTATTATTAGTTGGTGCTTGCTTATCTTTTCTTTAATTCTTTTGCGAATAATTTGCTATTTGCTCAACTAATCCACTTTCCCGATGTATTTGACTTTTAACCACGCGCTCTAATATTTTGGCATCAGCATAAATGGATACGGACTTTTTCGCCCTAGTGATTGCCGTATAGAGTAGAGAGCGATTAAGTAACGGTGAGAATTCAGTGGGTAGTATTATATTTACATGATCAAATTCAGAACCTTGTGATTTGTGTATTGTCATTGCATAGGCAGTTTCATGTTCAGGTAGTCGATAAGGTGAAAAACCTTTAATGACTCCATCCGAAAATGGAAAATAGACTCGCAGTTTTGAACTATCATGTTCAGCTGTTAGTGTAATTCCTATATCACCATTGTATAAACCTAACGATGTGCTGTTACGTAAAATCATAACTGGTCGACCGATATACCATTGTTCACGTTGATTTAATTTGATCAATTTATGTTTGGCTAGTAGCAGCTCAATTTGTTTATTTAATCCTTCTACGCCAAATTTTCCTTCACGCACAGCACATAATAAACGGCATTGAGCGAATTTAGCTAAAACTGTAGCGATATCATTATTGGCGTGATGTCTAATGGCATTTAAGTAATCTTTATAGTGTTCAACACAGTCTTCCAGAAGAGAGGTTTGATTTGATGAAAGTTCATAATAACTGACATCTTGTAATGTATTATCAGCAAGTAGCTTTTTAACATTATGATACTGCCCTTCTTTTACTGCATTTGCTAACAATCCAATACCGGACGATTCGTTAAATCGATAACTTTTTTTCAGTAAACAGATGCTATCAGTGATTGTTGTTACAGGTTGATCCGTGATTGGGATGGTATAGCCGGTTAACTTACTTAGCTCATCGGCTCTTGATTGGCTATACCCATTTGAAATAAAGTGACATAAGTCTCCAAAGACCGCTCCGGCCTCAACCGATGAAAGTTGGTCTTTGTCACCTAATAAAATTAATCGGGCAGAAGTCGGTAAGGCTTCAATAATTCTCGCCATCATATTGAGATCAACCATTGAGGCTTCATCAATTACAAGAACATCGATATGTAATTGGTTGTTCTTGTTATAACTAAAAGAGCGATTATCAGTCTTTGCGCCCAATAGTCGATGAAGTGTTACCGCTTCGGTTTTAATATTTAATGATTCAAAAGATAGCTGTTCAATTGCTCGCCCTAATGATTCAGTTAATCGTGATGCAGCTTTGCCGGTTGGCGCAGCTGCTACGATTCGTGTTGCTGGGTTGTTTAATACGATTCCAGCTAGAATTTTAGCTACGGTAGTTGTTTTACCTGTTCCCGGTCCACCAGAGATGATGGCAACTTTTCGTGTTAATGCAACAGCAACAGCAATTTTTTGCCAGTCAATACTTGCGCTGTTGTGAGTAAAGAGTTGGTCGAGTATTTTTTTTAAGTCGATACTCGACGTAATATCCAATTGAGTTTGATTGAAATATTGCGCAACAAAACGTTCATCTAACCACATGCGTTGAAAATAGAGTTTGTTTTCAATAAAAACTAAAGGTGCGAGTTGTTCACCAAAACTGACAACATGTTTATTAGATGCTAACTTAAGTACATTAACCCAATCGTCATTCGTCGGTGAATTAAGTTCTGACCAGATTTGTGGCTCAATATTTTCTAATCGAATAAGATCAAGGCACACGTGCCCTGCTCTTACTTCCATACTTAAGGATAAAACTAAAAAAGCAAAACGTTTAGCAATGACTTCATCTTCACAATCAATTTTATTAACCAAAAATTGAGCCAAATGAAGATCTAATAAACTGATCTGACTATTTTGCTTAAATTGTTCTAACCACGTAATTAACATACTTTATTCTTTGTTTTATTGGGTTTATAAACCATATATATCTCGTTCTTTACCATCTGGATAAGTGATTTTAAAACTTAGATTAAGGTTTTTAGTTTCACTTGGGTTTAAGTTGAATTGCCACGTTAATAATCCGGTTTGTTTGTCATATACTGCGCCATCATATTTGGCATCATCAAGTGTTACCGCTTTATTTAAGATAACAGGTAGTTGATCCTTCACAACAATATTTATTGGCAACGCTTTGGTATTTTTGACATCAATAGTATAAGCATATTTTTCTGAAACATCATTACCAAATAGTGTAGGAGTCGAGGTCTCTTTTATATTACGATTTCGAGAAACTAAGATATTTTTATCACGCCCTAATGAAAAATCCAATGAGCCTTTAGTATTTTTGGTTGAAATGATAGTTTCCCCCATAAAATCACCACTGAAAAAGATATTGGCTTTTCCTGATAATAAATTCAACTTATCCCAATCATTTATTTGCGCTAGTAAGTATACGCTACTATCAAATTTAGGCATTGAAACATATTGGTAGTTTGCTTTAACATCTTTGGTTTGTAATGTGATTATATTATTTTTACTATCGTTTTTGATTGTATAAGGTAACTTGATATCAAAATGGGTATTGATACCTAATGTATTAACATTGCCAATTTGACTAGGATTAACCAATTGCGATTTGGCATCGCGTTCATAATAATCTTCTTTATCAGATTTGGAAAAAAATAAACCGCTTTTTTCATTATAAACGTCAATATACCAGGGATTAAAATCTGGTGGAGTAATATCTATGCTCGGATTAGATGTCGATAAACTAAAATCAACATTTTGCCAATCTAAACCAGTGTTTTGGTGGATTTCTGCTTTATATGTTAATTGGAGTGGCGAATTGATATCCGCTACTCGCACATCATAAGCAGGTTCCCAACCTGCTTTAGTTGTGATATATGAAAGCGTGATAGGTAGCGTTATATCTTTGTCAGAAGCAACTTTGACTATAACGGCATTGTGTAATTTTCCATTGTTATTCTGATTTTCATCTAGTTTTTTCTCATATTCGCTTATCTGCCTGTCTAACTCATCGATTTCTTTTTGTAATCGATTTTGTTCATTTAACGCAGTGGTCAAATTGGTTTTCACAAAATCTAATACATTTTTCATTGCTGTTAAGTCATCAGGTCCTTTTTTAGCTAAAGTATCTAAACGGTTACCTTGTAAAAGCATAATTTGTTCATTAACAGCTTTGAGTTCGATTTCTAATGTATCGCGATCTTCTTGTAACTTATTCATTTTTTTAACAGTTAATAGAGTATCTTCACCGTTACGAATATTAGCCAGATAGTTATCACTAAATGATGTAGATAATACTCGGACGTCACTATTATTACCAAAACCTACATTGATTGTATTTGGTTTAACATCATTAGCAATACCAGTTAATACTATTTCACTTTCACCTTTAGTTATTGAAACAGTTGACTGACCTTGTAATTCTGCTCCCTGAATAAATAATGTCACTTTATTTAATTTAACGTTATTATCTGCCAAAGCACTACCTGAAATTAATGCAATTGCTAATGCAATTTTTTTCATTGAATTATTTCCTTATATCATTCTGATTTTAATTATTAAATTATAGATGTTACTTAAAATGAAGATTGCCTATTTTTAAGATTATAAAAGTATCTCCTATTTTATATTTAATTACTATTAGATTTAAATTGATTAGGCAAAATTATTTTCCTTGTTTAATATATTGAACATTTATTAAAAATGATGTAAATTTAGTTCCAGATAAAAAACAAAAGGTAAGGAGGCGATATGAATGGTTTTAGTTATTTAAAAACTGCCATAAAACGCAAAAATTTATCGTTACAGACAGTTGCTGATGCCTGCCAAATGACCAAAGGTTATTTGAGCCAATTAATTAATGATAAAATCAAAAATCCTAGTGCTCAAAAATTACAATCACTACACCGTTATTTGCAAATTGATCCCAACAGTAAACATAAAAAGGTAGGTGTCATTTTTGGTAAGTTTTATCCATTACATACCGGACATATTTATCTTATTCAAAGAGCGATTAGCCAAGTTGACGAACTTTATGTGATTCTTTGTTCCGATACGATGCGAGATATGGCACTATTTAAAGAAAGCGCAATGTCACGCCAACCAACAATTAACGATAGGATTCGTTGGTTATTACAAACGTTTAAATATCAAAAAAATATCCATATTGAACTTTTAGAAGAAGACGGTATTCCTTCATACCCAAATGGTTGGAATGAGTGGAGCGATCGCGTTAAAAAGTTATTCAAGGAAAAAGGCATCAATCCTAGTTGCGTTTATTCGAGTGAACCACAAGATGTAGCGATGTATAAAGATTTATTCGATTTAGATACTGTGCTTATTGATCCTACCCGCCGATTTATGCAAGTAAGTGGTACACAAATTCGTCAAGCGCCTTTAAAAAATTGGCAATATATTCCAACTGAAGTTAGACCGTTTTTTGTACGAACTGTTGCTATTCTTGGTGGTGAATCGAGTGGTAAATCAACATTAGTTAATAAGTTAGCCAATATGTTTAATACCACTAGCGCTTGGGAATATGGTCGTGATTATGTGTTTTCTCAACTTGGTGGCGATGAACGAGCATTGCAATATGCTGATTACGATAAAATTGCATTAGGACATGCACAATATATCGATTTTGCTATCAAACATGCGAATAAAGTGTCGTTCATTGATACTGATTTTATTACCACGCAAGCATTTTGCAAAAAGTACGAAGGCAAAGAGCATCCTTTTTTACAAGCCATGATCAACAACTATCGCTTTGATTTGGTTATTTTATTAGGTAATAACACGCCTTGGGTTGCTGATGGCTTACGTAGTTTAGGAAGTCCAAAACAACGGAAAGATTTTCAGCAACTACTAATCTCATTATTGAAAAAGAACCATATCAGCTATGTTCAAATCGACTCATCTGACTATGATGAACGTTATTTACGCTGTATTGAATTAGTCAATCAACTTATTAATGATAAGAGTATTAATTATGAATAATTTAAGAGATGTTATCATCGCTATTGGACGAAACAAGTTTTATCCACTATTTTGTATTATCTGTGTCACCCTTGCATTTTTGTATACTGATCCATTTAATAATTTCAATCTACGCTATGCAGTATCGTACGCTGGTGCATTTTTGGGATTATTGTGTGTAATTTTATTAGCTAAACGAAAAAACTTAGGAAATGTGCTGGGAATGCTTGCTGTAGTAGCTGAGTGTTGTGCCAATTTTCTTGGTGGCAATATTGGGGCAGGCTTACCTACTTTTTACTATTTTGGTTCACATATTTATGGATTATTTACTTGGCAAAAAAATCTCGATCAGAATAAAAATGTTAAAGTTCGTTCCTTAAATGAAAGTGCATTTTTATATGCGTTGATATTTTTAATTGTTGCAGCATTTTTTAATATCTATTTAACTAACGAAATCGGTGCGAGCAATACTTCATATCAACTCATTACAAATTGCTTTATATTCGGCTTAGGTGTAGTTGCGCAACTATTATTAATGATGAGGTACGCCTTCAATTGGTATTTGTGGGTATTGTTAAATGTATTAGTGATCGGTTTGAATATTTATACTGACAATATTGTTATTGCAACTCAATATTTAATTTACCTATTTAATGCATTATACGGTATTAGTGAATGGAAGCTTTCAGAAGAAAAAGCAAAAGAAAATAAATTATAGAGAACATTCAATCAAAAAATAGAAAATAATTGATTATTTTCTATTTTTTGCGTTTTATTCAACATCCCCATCAACAAGCGGTACAAATTTTACTTCCCCAATATTTGTAGTTATAAAATTGTCTCCATCACGCTCAATTAATTGTAACGTTTGTTTGTTTTTACCAACAGGTAAAACTAAGCGCCCTTTGTCAGCAAGCTGTTCTAGAAGGCTTTGAGGAACTTCTGATGCTGCGGCAGTAACGATTATGCCGTCAAATGGACCTCGTTCAGGCCAACCTTGCCAACCATTACCATGACGAGTTGAGATGTTATGAATATCAAGTTGCTTTAATCGCCGTTTTGTATTCCATTGTAAACTTTTTATTCTTTCTACTGAGCAGACATGATCAACCAGCTTGGCTAGTACTGCGGTTTGATATCCTGAACCTGTACCAATTTCAAGCACTTTGGCTGTCGGCGTTAACCTTAGTAATTCAGTCATTTTGGCAACGATATATGGCTGAGAAATGGTTTGACCGCTACCTATTGGTAATGATCGGTCATCATAAGCTTGATGAGAAAGCGCTTCATCAACAAAATTTTCACGCGGTATTGAAGCTATAGCATCTAAAACACGATCATCTTTTATTCCCTGCTGGCGCAATAAATTAATCATAGCCTGCATTTTTGAATTTTGCATTACTCATTTCCAATTATCAATTCGCGTAAAACACTTGTAGCATAGCAACCAGAAGGTAAGTAGAAATTGATTTCAATATCATTTTCGCCTATCCATTGCCATTCTAGTTGCTCGGGGCGCAATAATATTGAGCGCCTGATTGTTTCCATTCGTTCTTTCTTGAATAATTCCTCAAAGCAAGACCAATGTTTTAAACAATTTGTTTCAAATTCTAATGCAACTGATGTTGTGCCCAATGGCGAATCACCAACCATTGGTGCAGTAATATTAATTTCGCCATTTTGCAAACGTTGTTGTAAAAGTGATAATTCATCAGTTTTAGACAAAAACCAACTATTACTTTTAGATAGTTGTAATATATCACCATCGAGCACCGTTTGCTGAATATTTTGTTTAATTCTTTGACTGACAATATCATTGAAAATAGCACTACGAGCAGCAGAAAGATAAAAACCTCTTTTTTTACGATCTTTAACTGAAATTTCGCCAGTTGCCCATTTTATTGCTTGGGTTATGTTATTTTGATCTCGTCCAAATCTTTGCTCACCAAAATAATTAGGGACACCATATTGTTTAATTGTGTTTAATTTAGGCTCAATATTATCAGTTAAGTTTCTTAAAATAATTTTAAAACGGTTACCTTTTAAAGCACCTATTTTCAATTTTTTATTATGGCGAGTAATTTGCAATATTCGACAGCCTGCTAAGTCAAATTTTGAAAAATCAGGTGTTTCTTTACCTGGCATATGTAAGCTAAACCATTGCTGGGTAACTGCTTGACGATCTTTAAGACCAGCATAACTGACATTTTTAGCTGAAATACCGACATATTTAGCTAATTGTTCGGCGACAAAGACCGTATTGCAATCTTTCTTTTCAAGATAAACTAAAACATGTTCACCTTCACCAGTAAGCTCAAAACCAAGCTCTTCAATAACGATGAAATCTTCAAATTGCTGTTTATATAAACCATGAGTTGTCGGTTTACCATAAAAATAATTAAGTTCTGCTAACACTTATTTTGCCTATCGTTTATTTTGTATTTGTTTTTTTTGCTAATAGTACTACTGCCTCACAAGCTATCCCTTCTTTACGACCTGTAAAACCTAGTTGCTCGGTGGTGGTTGCTTTAACACTAATTTGATCAAAATGTACATTCAAATCTTCAGCAATATTAACGCGCATTTGATCTACATGAGGTCTCATTTTAGGTTCTTGGGCAATAATAGTTGTATCTAAATTAACTAATTCATAACCTTTAGATTGAATAATTTGGTAAACTTCTTGTAATAACAATCGGCTGTTTATATTTTTGTATTTGGGATCATTATCAGGAAATAGTTTACCAATATCGCCCAAAGCTAATGCGCCAATTAAAGCGTCAGTGATAGCATGTAAAACGACATCGCCATCAGAATGAGCAATAAGTCCATATTGATAAGGAATTGTTACTCCACCTAGGATAATTGGTCCTTCCCCACCAAACTTGTGTACATCAAATCCATGACCTATTCGCATAATCTACCTATATTAAATTTGATTAGTTAAATAAAACGTAGCCAAGCTTAAATCTTCTGGGCGAGTAATTTTTATATTATCTCGACGACACTCAATTAATAATGGATGACCACCACAATACTCTATCGCTGATGCTTCATCAGTGATGGCGACATGATTATTTAAAGCCTTACTCAAACATGCTTTAAGTTCACCTGCATTAAACAACTGAGGTGTAGCAGCTCCCCATAAATATGTACGATCCACAGAGTGGCTAATGATATTTGGATCATCAGTATAAGCTTGCTTGATCGTATCACTGAGTGGGGTTGCCAATATTCCACCTTTGTTTTCATGTAAAACTCGATTTATTAATTTAGTGATATCTTCATGAGTAACACAAGGCCTTGCGGCATCATGAACTAATGCCCATTGATTTTCAGCAACTAAGTTTAAGCCTGCTAAAACAGAGTCAGCACGAGTTTCACCACCATAAGTCACTTTAACTTTTGATGCGACATCAAGTGTTTTAAAAAGCTTATCTTCTTGGTTTATCACCACTACTACTTGACTGATTTTAGGGTGGGTTAATAATTTTTGTAGGGTGTGTTCTAAAATGGTCATTTGACCAATTTTTAAATATTGTTTAGGTAATTGACTATCCATGCGACAACCAATTCCTGCGGCAGGAACGATTGCGATAATATCACTATTATTTGCCACGTAATACCTTATTGTTGTGAGTTGGAATCAATAATTATTCGATAAAAATACTCATTAGGTTTAACCATACCCAAATGACTTCGAGCTCGTTCTTCTATTGCTTCATAACCTTTTTGTAAATCTTCAACTTCAGCAAACATCTGTTCGTTGCGAGCTTTTAACTTATCATTCTCTTGATGTAGGTTTTCAAGCATTTGCACATTTTCTTGGTAATCATAAAAATTATTTTTACCATACCATAATGAGTACTGCAAATACCCTAATACAAGAAGTAATATAAATGGGAGTTTCCATCTAATCATGAGTATAATTGTTCTCTTAACTTAAATACATTTCACAGGTTTAGGTAAGCCTGCAAGTTTAGTTGCTTGTTTAGCTGGTCCGTCAGGAAATAATTTATATAAATAGCGACTATTACCTTTTTCTGGACCAAATTTTTTCTCCATTGCTTTAACTAACGCACGGATTGCTGGTGATGTTTTATATTCTAAATAAAAATCACGAACGAATAAAATGACTTCCCAGTGAGCATCAGTTAATTCAATAGACTCTTTAATAGCTAATTCAGGCACCAAATCAACAGACCAATCCTGCCAATTCTTTAAATAGCCTTTTTCATCGGTTTCTATTTGATTTAACATATTTCAAAACATGGTTTGATATTTGCGGTGTATTATACTCAAATAATAAGATTCCAACACTAATTTTGGTAAGTAAACCATATCAATTTACTTAAATTGACCCGAATTTGGCGAAAATTAGAGCAGTTGATGAAAAATATTAAATTAGCTATTTACAAATAAGTCCGTCTCCTTTAATATTCACAGCCATTGCGGAAGTGTGGCTGAGCGGTTGAAAGCACCGGTCTTGAAAACCGGCGAGGGGCGACCCTCCCAGAGTTCGAATCTCTGCGCTTCCGCCATCTTTCCTAGAGATTAATCAAATAGTTACAATTCAAAACTCAATAAATAAGTCTCTTCCAAAATATATCACTTAGAATTAACTTAGAATATACAGTTATAATATATTTTTCACATATCTATTTTCCCTAAAATACCTGTTTTACGTACAGTGAAAATCATCATCAATTTTTTTGCTGGGGTAAAACTCATACCATTTTTAGCAAATTTCTGCGATCCGCTTTCCAACTTTTCACTTCAATTCACACTCCAGAAAAATATTAGTTATGATGAATAAAACTAACTAATCTTTCATAACATGATCACAATAAACTACACAAAACAATTTACATACTAACCAACCCAGACACCGATTCAATTTACGATTGCGAAAATGATTCGTATTTGATTTTTCCTCTCTCTCTCGATATACACAATGACTGGTAGTGCTTTTATCGGAATAACGGATTAAACAAAACCGGAATTTTTGAATCGTATCAAGATGAGGTAGAGTATGTTAAGTTGAAGATTGAAGATGAATCTTTTAACTGGATATGATTTAATAATCATCTTATTAATTATTGAGATCAACCATGAAAAAATAATAGCGATATTTTTTATCTTATTTTCGTTTAGTGTTTATTCTTATGATATTGATGAGTTAATTAAGAAAGCAAACAACGGAGACGCAGAAGCTCAAAATAAGTTAGGTAAGATATATTCTGATGGCAACAGTACAATTACAGATTATGAGAAGGCTATAAATTATTATAAATTATCCGCAGAGCAAGGTAATTTATATGCTCAACACAACTTAGGCGTAATGTATTATTTTGGCCAAGGAGTACCTAAAAATTTATCTATTGCAAAAGAATGGTTTAAAAAATCTTGTGACCAAAAATTTGTAATTGCATGTGGTTATTATAAAAAATTAAATAAGTTTAATTAATAACTTGACCTGCACCGTCGGTTAAAACTCCCGAAATTTTTGCCATAATTTTAATTTCTCCAGATAATAAAAAACCGCTACTAAAGCGGTTTTTTTATTTTTTTAATGTCATAAGCGTAATGATGTCGGGAATACCCGTTTTATGATGTTTATCGCTTTCGTGCATACTAACACTAAATGTTGCGTGCGCGGAATGACAACATAATATGTGTTGCTAGCAATATGATTATCTATTTTTTATTAGCTTTACCTTGGTACTCTGCATAATACTCTTGTGCAAGTTTACGCATAGATAAACCAATTGCTGCATATTGATATTCATTTAAGTTAGCTAATGAAGCCCGAGCAGATGGATGTTGCACTGCAAACCCTTTACCTGGTAATAAAACTACACCAGCTTCATCAGCAATTCTAAATAACATTTCAGATGGATTTTTATTTTTTAAGATCCATTTAGCAAACTTATCATCATAAAGTTCACGACAAATATGTTCTAGATCAATTAAGGTATAATAATCGACACTATTTTCATCAGTATGATGTTCAAGTCCTAAATGTTGATACAATGATGCTGCTCGACGACGAATTAATGATTTTAATGCGGCTTTATAACTTTGATCAGTATCCATCATTTCACACAATGCAAATAACACCATTTGAACCTGTTGTGGCGTAGATAGACCAGCAGTGTGATTTAACGCAACCGCACGGCTATCTGCTACTAAACGATCGATAAATTTAAGATTTTCAGGATCGGTCACAATTGAGCTGTAACGTTTATCTAAAATCTGTCTAGCCTTGCTTGGTAATGCTTTAATTTTGTTATCTAAAATATTATCGTGTGCTATTGCAATCACACCTAAACGCCAACCTGTTGCACCAAAATACTTAGAGAATGAATAAACTAAAATCGTATTTTTAGGGCAAATAGCAAATAAGGATTGGAAATCATCAGCAAATGTACCGTAAACATCATCAGTTAAAATAATTAAATCTGGACGTTTTTTCACAATATCAGCAATAATTTTCAAACTTTTATCATCAATTTTTACTGATGGTGGATTAGATGGGTTAACTAAATAAAATGCTTTGATGGAAGGATCTTCTAATTTGCGCAATTCGGCTTCTGGATATTGCCAATTTTTATCAGGATCAGAATTAACTAACACTTCAACCAATTGATAATCATTAAGCTCTGGAATTTCCAAATACGGCGTAAAAATAGGTGCACCAATTGCAATTTTATCACCTTTTTGGATTAAGTTATTTTCTTTCATTGAATTGAAAATATAAGCCATTGCAGCAGTACCACCTTCAACAGCAAATAGATCAAGATCATCTCGTCTTAAATATTGCGCACCCATTTGAGAAAGAACATAGGCTTTAACCACCTCTTCACTAAAATGCAGCATTCTATCAGGTACTGGATAGTTACAGCCCAAAATACCTTCCACCATCTCTTGTAAGAAGGCATTTTCATCTAGACCAAGTTGATCGCGAATATATGAAAACGCTTTACCTAAAAATGACACGCCAGGAGTTTGATAATTTTGACGGACAAAATGTTCAAAACGACCTGTTAAACCAGCCTTAATTGGCATTCCTCCTATACCTTCATTCATATATGAAAAAGACATTTCAGACTCTTGCAAAGCAAAAACACCAAGTTGGAAAAAAGCTTGTCGTGGCCATGTTGCCAAGAAATTAGGATTACCACGCCCCGCATTTAACATTACACGGTCAGTATGGCTTTGTGCTAGTTTAATTAAATTATCTTTCAATTCAAAAGGACTTAAATTCGCATATTTTGCATATTCATTATTACTTTTCATAACCATGTATCCTTAATTTGAGATGTCAATTAAACAAAAGCAACAACTAATGGCCCTAATAAAGTTAGGAAAACATTAGCTAAAGCATAGGTAATAGCAAAAGAGTTAGTAGGTGTTGAGTTACCCGCTTTATTTAGTACTTCACCAAAAGCTGGATTTGCACTACGAGAACCCGCCAAAGCACCAGCGAATACTGCAGAATTTTTATAACCCAGCACATACTTACCAAAGTAAATACCAAGCAACATAGGCAATAAAGTAACTACAACGCCAATTAGAAATAAAGAAATACCTTGATCTTTAATGGTATCAATAGCTTGCAATCCAGAGCTTAAACCAACTACTGCTACGAAGCCAGCTAGACCAAAATCTTTAAGTAATTGCACCGCACCCGTTGGGATGTTTCCAACAGTTTGATGCAAAGATCGATACCATCCAAATAATAAGCCTGATAACAAAGCACCACCACCAGCACCTAAGGTAATTGGAATACCACTAACACGAATTACAATAAGACCAATAATAAGGCCAACGACAAGACCTAAACCATGAAATATCCAGTCAGTTTTTTCGCTCTTTGTTATCGGCGCACCAATTTTATCAACTACTCGCCTTAAGTCACCATCAGTACCATAAACCGTAATAATGTCACCTAATTTGAACACCATATCATTATTTAATGGCAATGGTTGCCCATCGCGATGGACAGCAATTAAATAAATACCATGTTTTAGTTTCATTACTTCATCAGATGAAAGCACTTGCGTTAAGTTTTGACCAACATAACGTGTATTGCGCATTTCGACATCTTGAGTATTCATAACCACATCCATACCCTGTGCCGAATTCACCTCTTCACCTAATAAATCAGTGGCTTTAATCATGGCATCACGATGGCCGACAACTAAAATAATATCTTTGGCCTTTAATAAAGTTTCTGGTCCAGCTTCAATAATACGATTACCACGTTTGATTCGTTCAATGCTTATACCGTTAATCACCTTTTCTAAACTTTCAACGGTCTGATTAACTTTATTGGTAATACGATATAAACGACCAGTTACATCTGATAAGGCAAAGTTCTGACCACTACCTAATAAAAGTGAACCATGTAATTGTTCTGCTTCTGCCTGAATTGCATCATCGTTAATTTCACGACCCATAATTTTAGGTAAAATATTAACACAGACAATTATGGCTCCGAGTGAACCAAAGATATAAGTTACAGCATATCCAATAGTCACATTACCTTGTAATCGGCTTAACTCTTCAGGGCTTAAACCTAGCTGAGTAAGAGCATCTGATGCCGTCCCCATTATTGCTGATTGGGTTAATCCTCCTGCAGCTAAACCGGCAGCAAGACCTTTATCTAAATGGAATAATTTGGCTAAAACGAGCACCGTAACAAAGCCAGCAACGGCAATAAATAGTGCTAAAAAGATTTCACGAAGGGTTTTAACCCCCAATGAACGAAAGAATTGTGGTCCGCTTTCAAACCCTACTGCATAAATAAATAAAGCAAAAAGTACAGCTTTGACACCAGCATCAACCGTAACACCAAACACGCTTAATGCTACAGCAACTAGTAGGGAACCAGCCACTCCACCTAATTGAAATTTACCAATTCGAATACCACCAATCAAATACCCTAAGCTCAGTGAGAGAAATAAAAGTATTTCTGGTGAATGTTTAAGTCCATCTAAAATCCAATTTGAAAGCCATTGAAACATAATAATTGTCCTCAAGTGCTAAAATTTATGAAATAGAAAAAGATAGAAAAGAAAAGATTGGAACTTGAACTTTAATATTCATCACATTTTATGAATACAGTTATATATTAAACTTCAATGCAAAGAATAGATAGTTAATTTTAACGATTAATACCATTGTTAGGAGATAACAATTTTTTAAGAATTTTAAGATTTTTACTGCTACATTAATACTCACAACATTGCTGTCTTACATTGAAATATTACTAAAGCCAATATCTATGGTTATATCATCTTTAAAAAGCTATTTTGGTCATACTCTTGGTGCATGTAGCGCGATAGAGGCATGGTTAACATTAGAAATGATGCATACTGGCTGGTTTAATCCAACTATCAACTTAAATAATGTCGATCCTCAATGTGGTGATTTGGATTATATCGTTGGTTCAGGACGAAATTTAGATATTGAATATTTTCAAACTAATAACTTTGCTTTTGGCGGAATTAACACCTCAATTGTGATTAAAAGAATATAATTTGAAATTTCTTGTCATTAAAACAAGTCCAAAAAAGTTGAGGAGAGGGGTTTTTGAGGTTATTTTCAAACCACAAAAAACTTTTAGGGTTTAAAAACCCCGTTCCTCAACTTTTTTGGCTTAATGGTAGATAAAAAAATAGCGCTATTTTTTTGAAATTTATTTATTTTTTTCGCGTTCAATAGCTCGATAGCCAATATCATGACGATAGTAACAACCATGCCAATAGATACTTTTAATTTGTTCATACGCACGTTTTTGAGCGTCTGAAACACTATCGCCTAAAGCTGTAACACATAGAACTCTTCCGCCATTGGTATAGACTTGACCGTTTTCTAAACAGGTGCCGGCATGGAAGATTTTGCAATTAGTATCTGTTTCAGTAGGTAGACCTAATATAACATCTTTGGTGTTGTAATCGCCTGGATATCCGCCAGCAGCAAGAACTACACCTAAAGCAGGCCTTATATCCCATTTTGATTTTACAGTATTTAGTTCGCCCTTTGTGGCAGCCAAGCAGAGCTCAATTAGATCAGATTGCATTCGCATCATGATTGGTTGAGTTTCAGGATCGCCAAATCGACAATTGAATTCGATTACTTTAGGATTTCCTTGTTTATCAATCATTAATCCGGCATAAAGAAAACCAACATATACATTGCCTTCTTTTGCCATGCCATTGACGGTTGGGTAAATGATTTCTTCCATAACTTTATTGAAGACGTCATCGGTTACTACTGGCGCTGGAGAGTAAGCGCCCATTCCACCAGTATTCAAACCAGTATCACCATCACCAACACGTTTATGATCTTGGCTGGTTGCCATTGGTTCGACATGTTTACCATCGACCATTACGATAAAACTGGCTTCTTCGCCATCAAGGAACTCTTCAATTACGACTCGATGACCGGCATCACCAAAGGCATTTCCCGCTAACATATCGTGTACTGCCTCTTCGGCTTCCTTTTGTGTCATGGCAACAATCACGCCCTTTCCTGCCGCTAAACCATCAGCTTTTATCACAATTGGTGCACCTTTTTGACGAATATAAGCAATGGCTGGCTCAATTTCTGTGAAGTTTTGGTATTCAGCAGTTGGGATGTTATGTCGAGCTAAAAAATCTTTAGTGAAAGCTTTTGATCCTTCTAGCTGAGCAGCCGCTTTTGAAGGACCAAAGATAGTTAATCCAGCTTTTTGAAAACTATCGACAATACCAATCACTAATGGCGCTTCTGGTCCAACAATAGTTAAGTCTATTTGTTGCTCTTGAGCAAAGTTGAGTAGACCAGCAATATCTGTTGCTTTGATGTTGATATTTTCTAAATTTGGCTCAAGTGCGGTACCTGCATTACCTGGTGCAACAAACACTTTAGAAACTAATGGCGATTGTGCTGCTTTCCAAGCTAAAGCATGTTCGCGCCCACCATTACCAATTACTAATACTTTCATACAAGGTCCTTTCAATACTTTTATAATTAATGCCTAAAATGACGCATATTGGTGAAGATCATGGCAATATTATGCTCATTAGCGGCTTGAATTACTTCGTCATCACGGATTGAACCACCCGGCTGAATAACACAAGTGACACCAACCGCAGCCGCGGCATCAACACCATCTCTAAACGGGAAGAATGCATCAGAAGCCACCACTGAACCAGCAACTTCTAGATTCTCATCTTGTGCTTTTATTCCAGCAATTTTGGCCGAATAAACACGACTCATTTGCCCTGCACCAATGCCAATAGTCATCTTATCTTTAGCGTAAACAATAGCATTAGATTTCACAAATTTTGCCACTTTCCAACAAAATAGTGCATCAGATAACTCTTTTTCAGTCGGTTGTCGTTTGGTAACTACCGTTAATTGGTCTTTGGTTACCATACCTAAATCACGATCTTGTACAAGCAATCCGCCATTAACGCGTTTTAAATCTAAACTGGCTTTTGTGCTCGCTGACCATTCGCCACATTCTAATACTCGAACATTTTTTTTCGTTTGTGTAATGGCCAAAGCGTTTTGATCAACCGATGGTGCAATAATTACTTCAACAAATTGTTTATCAACAATAGTTTGGGCTGTTTTAGCATCTAATGGGCGATTAAAAGCAATAATGCCCCCAAAGGCAGAAGTTGGGTCGGTTTTAAAAGCATTAAGATAGGCATTTAAGATGTTATCACTCACCGCAACACCACATGGGTTAGCGTGTTTAACTATTACACAAGCTGGTTCATCAAATGATTTTACACATTCTAATGCAGCATCGGTATCGGCAATATTGTTATAAGATAGCTCTTTACCTTGTATTTGTTTGGCAGTAGCAATAGAACCTTGCTCAAGATGTTCTTCCACATAAAAAGCTGCATGTTGATGTGAGTTTTCGCCATATCGCATATCTTGTTTTTTAACAAATTGTAGATTTAAAGTGCGAGGGAATTCACCAGCAGGCTTTTCAGTATCGCCATAATATGGAGGTACAAGTTTACCAAAATAGTTAGCGATCATACCGTCATATTGAGCAGTATGTTCAAATGCTTTTATTGCTAAGCTAAATCGATACTTGAAAGAGAGGCAATTTTGCTGTTTATCTAACATATCAATGATTGTGCTATAGTCCTGACAATCAACAACAATGGCGACATCTTTATTATTTTTAGCTGCAGATCGCACCATAGTTGGTCCGCCAATATCAATGTTTTCTATCGCATCTTCTAAACTACAATTTGGGTCAGCTACCGTTTTCGCGAAAGGATATAAGTTGACAACCACCATATCAATCGGTGCGATCTGATGTTGTTGCATCACTTCGTCATCAATCCCTCGACGCCCTAAAATACCACCGTGTATTTTAGGATGTAACGTTTTGACTCGACCATCCATCATTTCAGGGAATCCCGTATAATTCGATACTTCGGTAACAGGAATGTGGTTGTCGATTAAAAGTTTGGCGGTGCCACCAGTAGAAAGGAGTTCAATATTACGTTCAGATAAAGCTTTAGCAAATTCAATGATTCCTGTTTTATCAGAAACACTGAGTAAAGCACGACGGATAGGACGAAACTGCTGCATGAAAAAGCTCCGAAATTGATATTCTAAATCCAAGTCTGTGAGCGGCTATTATATATAAAACGAGGAGCGATGTTTAGTATTAACTTTCTGAAAAAAAAATTACCTAATAATTTGTATTTATTCAATGATATGGTCATTTTGCTTATCATAAAAGTAAAGCGAGTTGACACTTTGGATTTTTCTTTCATTTTGTTCTCGAGTGCTATTGCGATATTTTTGAGGACATAGACCAATTCTTTTTTTGAAGATTCGCGAAAAATAAAGTTGATCATCAAATCCGATTGAACGGCTAATTTCTGCGATACTCATATTAGTGGTTTGCAATAACAGTTTTGCACGATTTACCCGTTGCTCTTGTCGCCATTCTCCAATAGACATACCAATCTGGTCTTTAAATATATGAGCAATTCGTGATGTCGACAAACACACTTTCTGCGATACGATATCAAGCGTAAAATTATTTTCATCCAGAGTATCAATTAAATAGTTGCAAACTTGTAGTACTCGGGTATCTATTTTAGGAGGATTAGTGCAAGAAGTCTCTTGTGCGCAACGTATCAAGAATTGCTCTAACATGCTCATAGCTAAATTTTCAGAATATATCGTATTTGATTGCCCTACCTCGACAATTTTTATAAATAGCTGTTCTAGTTCATCTTTTACTTGGGTATTAGGGCGATAAAATCCCGTTTCTTTTAATCGGTTTTCCCAACTTAATAAATATTTCCATGTTGATTTTGGTCTGAAATATACCCAAAAATGAAACCAATTATTCTCATCTTCTTTACGTCCGTATAAATGGGGTTCTTTGGGAGGAAAAAGAACAAAGTCACCGGGATAACAATTAAATGATTCATCATCACGATAAATAGTACCTTGGCCTGCATAAGTGAGGTTAATAATGTAACCATTTAATCCATTAGGACGATCAATGAAAAAATCAAATTTTCCTTCTTTTTCGATCGGTGTTAAACCAGATACAAGATGGACATTAAATGAATAACCAGGTAACAAAGGGTTATTTTGTTGTTTATTGCTCATTTGTCATCACCAATTTTTTGAAACTATTTTATTTTTACATAAAAATATTTTTTGAATAGTGATAATTGTGAGATCTACATCACAAAACAAATTAGGTGTGCAGAATCGTCTATATTTATAGCAACAACATACCTACTTGTTTTATCGATAATTATTTATTCTTCCCAAAAACTCCATTTAATTAGTCTTTGAGGTGTTAGCGGATGAATAAAAAAATAACCATTGGATTGGATTTTGGTAGTGATTCTGTCAGAGCTTTAGCGGTCGACTGTCAAAATGGGAAAGAGTTAGCTACAGCAGTAGTTTATTACCCACGCTGGTCTAAGGGCCAGTTTTGTGATCCGCAAAAAAATCAGTTCAGGCATCATCCCCTTGATTACATTGAGTCAATGACTCAATCAATACAATCTGTTGTCAATCAACTTAGATCTGATGCACAAAATATAGTTGCTATTGGTGTGGACTCAACAGGTTCTACCCCAGCACCTATTGATGAAAATGGCGATGTGTTAGCTTTAAAACCAGAATTTATGAACAATCCTAATGCAATGTTTATTTTATGGAAAGATCATACCTCGGTACACGAAGCTGAAGAAATTAATAGAGTGTGCAAAACTGAACCATACTCTAAATATTTGGAATATTGTGGTGGAGTTTATTCTTCAGAATGGTTTTGGGCGAAGATTATGCATATTTTTCGTCAAGACAGTGCTGTAAAAAATGCTTCGGCTTCTTGGATTGAACTCTGTGATTGGGTACCCGCTTTACTTTCAGGAACGACAGCGCCAAATGCAATAAAGCGTGGTCGATGCGCTGCCGGTCACAAATGTTTTTGGAGCGAAGAATGGAATGGTTTACCCCCTTATGAGTTTTTTGAAAAACTCGACCCAAGTTTAGTTAATAACTTACCTTATCCTTTATTTGAAAAGACTTATACCGCAAATCATAAAGTGGGCACTATTACCCAAGAGTGGGCAGAAAAATTAGGATTACCAACATCGACCGTAATTTCTGGTGGTGCATTTGATTGTCACATGGGTGCGGTTTGTGCAGGCGCAAAACCTTATACATTAGTTAAAGTAATTGGCACCTCTACCTGCGATATTTTATTGGCAGAACAAAACGTTATAAATAATCGTTCAATTAAAGGCATTTGTGGTCAAGTAGATGGTAGTGTAATACCAAACTTTATAGGCCTTGAAGCCGGGCAATCAGCTTTTGGAGACATCTATGCATGGTATAAAAAACTCTTGTGTTGGCCTCTTGAAAAGTTAGTTTCAATCTCACCAGAATCTCAACCAATAGTGAAGGAGTTAAAACATAAATTATTAAATGATATTGCTCAAGCTTGGGCAGAAAATCCAAATCTAGACACAATCCCTATAACGCTTGATTGGTTTAATGGTAGACGAACCCCTTATGCCAATCAACGAATCAAAGGTGTTATAACCAATTTAACGATTTCAACGGATGCTGCAACATTATTTGGAAGCTTGGTTTTATCAACGGCCTTTGGTGCTAGAGCAATTATGGAATGCTTTATTAATCAAGATGTGCCCGTTAATGAAATTGTCGCTTTAGGAGGAATAGCTAAAAAATCCCCGGTTATTATGCAAGCTTGTGCAGATGTAATGAATAAACCGCTGACCGTTGTGAGTTCAGAACAATGTTGTGCATTAGGTGCAGCAATCTTTGCAGCTGTTGCAGCAGATGTTTATGCCGATATTTCCACCGCTCAAAGTAGTATGTCTAGTAAGCTTGAAACCACCTTTATCCCTGATGATAACAAGGTCCCTATATATGAAGAATTATATAAAAAGTATTTAGTTTGGTCAGCCTCTAGTGAACCCAACTATAACGCTTAATTTAATTTACAAAATATGAATAAATTATAAAGGAGTCCATTATGTTTGTTTATTCAGAAGCTGAAATTTGGTTTGTTGCAGGTAGTCAACACCTTTATGGGCCAGAAGCACTTGAACAAATTAAAAGAAATATTCAAGAGATAACAGATTATTTTAATCATGAAGCAAATCTACCCGTTAAAATGGTTCTTAAACCACTCGCAACAAAACCTGAAGATATATATGACCTTTGTCAGGAAGTAAATTATTCTTCAAAATGTGTTGGATTAATTACATGGTTACATACATTTTCACCAGCTAAGATGTGGATTAATGGATTAACTCATCTACAAAAACCTCTTCTACAACTTCATACTCAATTTAATAAAGTCGTTCCGTGGGATTCAATGGATATGGATTTTATGAATCTTAACCAAACTGCACATGGAGGACGTGAATTTGGTTTTATCGGTTCTCGTATGCGCCAACCTCATTCTCTGGTAACTGGTTACTGGAAAGATAAAGATGTTCATGAGCAAATTGGGAAATGGATGCGAGTTTGTGTGGCAATTAATGCAGAAAAAACCATGAAAATCGTTAGATTTGGCGACAACATGCGCGAAGTTGCTGTAACAGAAGGGAATAAAGTTTCTGCACAAATTAAATTTGGTTATTCAGTCAACACTCATGCAGGTGGTGATTTGGTTTCAGTCATTAACTCAATTGCTGAAGGTGATGTCAATCAGCTAATTGATGAATATGAAACACTTTATAAACTTGCTCCCGTCGCCCAAATTGGTGGAGAGAAAAGACAAAACTTAATTGACGCAGCGAGAATCGAATTAGGTATTGAGCAATTCCTTAAACAAGGTAATTATGGCGGATTTACCACAACATTTGAAGATCTATACGGTATGGCACAATTACCAGGACTTGCTGTCCAACGATTAATGGCTAAAGGTTATGGCTTTGCTGGTGAAGGTGATTGGAAAACCGCAGCATTACTAAGCACCATGAAATTAATGGCCAAAGGGCTTTCAGGTGGTACCGCTTTCATGGAAGATTATACCTATGATTTTACTGAAGGTAATGAATTAGTTGTCGGCTCACATATGTTAGAAGTTTGCCCATCTATTATAGACGATGACATCAAACCTTTACTTGATATTCAACATTTGGGCATTGGTGGTAAAGCCGATCCTGCTCGACTTATTTTCCCTGCAAAACCTGGTTTAGCAATCAATGCCAGTTTAATTGATATTGGTAACCGCTTTAGACTAGTTGCGAATGAACTCGAGACAATCAAACAGCCTTATGCACTACCAAAACTACCTGTAGCATGTGCAGTTTGGAAACCAAAACCATCGTTAAAAGTATCAGCTGAAGCCTGGATTCTTGCTGGTGCTGCACATCATTCTGTTTATACCCAAGCACTTTCTATGGATTATTTCAGACTTTATGCACAACTGCATAACATTGAGTTGTTAGTTATTGATGAAAGTACCCAAATTAATGATTTCAGGAATGAATTGCGTTGGAATGAGATTGCGTATTGTAATCCTTATGCTTGATAAATTTATTTTAGTTCAATAATTGGAAATATTATTTCCAATTATTATCAAAATTACAGAATAAAGGGAATAAAGAGGTGGATATGAATACGTCTTTAACAACGAATAAAATGGAAATAAATTCTGCAAAAAAAATGACCTTTCTAATCGGCTTTTCAGCTGCAATGGCCGGTCTACTATTCGGTCTAGATATAGGTGTAATTGCGGGAGCTTTACCGTTTATTACTATTCAGTTTGAACTAACTACTCAGCTACAAGAATGGGTAGTGAGTTCAATGATGTTAGGAGCTGCTTTGGGGGCTCTATCCAATGGTTGGTTATCTTTTTATTTAGGTAGAAAATATAGCTTATTAGCGGGCGCCTTATTTTTTATTATAAGTTGCTTTGGATCAGCTTTAGCACCTAATGTAGAAGTTCTTTTAGTCTGGCGAGTTATTTTGGGGTTTGCTGTTGGTATTGCATCCTATACGGCGCCACTTTATCTTTCTGAAATGGCGCCAGAAAACATTCGCGGTAAGATGATTGCTGCTTACCAACTTTTAGTCACAATTGGTATTTTAGTTGCATTTTTATCAGATACTTATTTTAGCTATACAGGTGATTGGCGAATGATGCTTGGTATCATTTCTATACCTGCAATCATATTGTTTATAGTAGTGATTTTCCTGCCTAATAGTCCTAGGTGGTTGGCATCAAAAGGACGATTAAATGAAACTGAGAAAGTTTTAAAATCAATTCGTAGCGATCCTGTAAAAATTCAACAAGAATTTAATGATATCAAGGATAGTTTACAGGAAAAACAGGAAGGCTGGACACTGTTTAAAGCAAACAAAAATGTACGAAGAACAGTTTATCTTGGTATGGCATTACAAGCGATGCAACAATTTACCGGTATGAATATTATTATGTACTATGCACCAAAAATCTTTAGCCTTGCAGGATTTGAAAGTACCCAGCAACAAATGATTGCTACAATTATTGTTGGTCTTACTTTTGTGTTAGCTACATTTATTGCAATTTTTACTGTTGATAAGTTAGGACGAAAACCAATTCTAAAAGTTGGTTTTGGTATTATGGCTTTAGGTACATTAGTACTAGGTATTTGTTTGCAACTTATCGAAAATGGTAATCCATCATCATTTACATCCTATGCAGCAGTTGGAATGGCAATTATGTGTATTGGTGGTTATGCAATGAGTGCAGCACCAGTGGTGTGGATCTTATGTTCTGAAATTCAACCTTTAAAAAGCCGTGATTTTGGTGTGACTTGTTCAACTGCGACCAATTGGATTTCAAATATGATAATTGGTGCAACATTCCTTACATTATTAAATCATATAGGTGTTGCTCAAACATTTTGGTTATATACCGGCATGAATGTTTTATTTATCTTCATTGTAATTTTCTTTGTACCTGAAACCAAAAATATTTCATTGGAACGTATCGAAAAAAATCTGATGTTAGGTAAAAAACTTCGTCATATTGGAGATGATCATTGAGGTTTATATTAGAACAATTGATATTGTTTTATGTTTATTCCTGATGTTTTATTTATTATCAAACAGGATGTTAATATGTTTACTGAATTAAAAGAACATGTTTTAGCAGCAAATTTATTATTACCTTATTATCAGCTTGTGACATTTACTTGGGGGAATGTATCTGCAATTGACAGAAGTAACGGTGTTATTGCTATCAAACCGTCAGGAGTCGCTTATGATAAGTTGCAAGTGAATGATATTGTTATTGTCGATCTTGATGGTAAAAAAGTCGAAGGTAAACTTAATCCTTCAAGCGACACACAAACGCATATTGAGCTTTATAAGGCTTTTGAACAAATTGGTGGAGTTATTCATACTCATTCAAGAAACGCAACAATTTGGTCTCAAGCAGGGTTAGATATTCCAGCTTTAGGTACAACTCATGCAGATTATTTTTATGGAGATATTCCTTGCACTCGCCAGTTAACACCAACTGAAATAATTAACAATTATGAACTCAATACAGGTAAAGTGATTATTGAAGAGTTTACTAAACGATCCATTGATGTATTGGCAATACCTAGTGTATTGGTATCCGGACATGGTCCTTTTAGTTGGGGAAAAAATGCAGATGATGCTGTTCATAATGCAGTTGTCTTAGAAGAAGTCGCTGCTATGGCATTAGCTACACGCAATCTAAATGTCGGCATAAAAATCCAACAAGAATTATTGGATAAACACTATTTCCGTAAGCATGGACAAAATGCTTATTACGGGCAGGGTTAGATATTTTTGGGTAATATCAATCTACTGCGAGTAGATATAAAAAATCAGGCAAACTTTTGCCTGATTTTTTAGAGAGTTAGATTAATCGTCACTATAACCTAAACTACGTAATGCTCGCTCATCATCAGCCCAACCAGCTTTGACTTTAACCCATAATTCTAAATGCACCTTGTTATCAAAGAAAAGTTGCATATCTTTACGGGCTTCGATACCGATTTTTTTGATTTTTTCACCTTTGTTGCCAATGACCATTTTCTTTTGTCCATCGCGTTCAACTAGGATTAAGCCATTAATGCGGTACATGCCAGTACGTTCATCAACTTTAAATTGTTCAATTTCAACCGTAACCGAGTAAGGTAATTCATCACCTAAAAAACGCATTAGTTTTTCTCGGATGATTTCTGAAGCCATAAATCGTTGTGATCGGTCAGTGATATAATCTTCAGGAAAGTGGTGTTCACCAACGGGTAAATGTTTTTTGACAATATCTTTGATGATGTCAATCCCTTCACCTTTTTCTGCACTAATTGGCACAACATCTAAAAAGTTAATTTTTTGACTAATTTCTTGGATATGCGGTAACAGTTGGGTTTTATCTGCTACATTATCAATTTTGTTGATAACTAACAGTATAGGTGCCTTGCAATCTTTGAGTTTGCCTGCAACCATTTCGTCATCTTCAGTCCAGTGGGTTCCTTCCACGACAAAAATAACTAATTCAACATCACCAATTGAACTGCTAGCGGCACGATTCATTAAGCGATTAATCGCTCTTTTTTCTTCAATATGTAAACCGGGTGTATCAATATAGATAATTTGATCATCGCCTTGGGTATCAATTCCGACAATACGGTGACGCGTTGTTTGCGCTTTACGTGAGGTGATTGATACTTTTTGACCAAGTAGTTGGTTTAATAGTGTTGATTTGCCGACATTTGGTCTTCCGACTATGGCAACAAATCCACAATGTTGTTTTGATTCTGTCATTTTATTCCTAATTGGTTTAATGCTTCTTGAGCTGCGGCTTGTTCAGCCTTGCGACGGCTTAAACCTCGCCCTAAGTATTGGTGATCATCGTTTTCAATTTTACATTGAATTAAGAACTCTTGCTCATGATTGTCGCCAGTAACTTCAAGAATTAAATAACATGGTCTTTCATGTCGTATACCTTGCAAATATTCTTGTAAACGTGTCTTAGCATCTTTTTGCTTAATACCAGGTTGAATTTCATCTAAGCGTTTTTGATACCAAGATAAAATTATGCGGCGAATGTTTTCAATTTCACTATCTAGATAAATAGCGCCAATGATAGCTTCTACTGCATCAGAGATAATGGATTCCCGGCGAAAACCACCACTTTTTAATTCACCTTGACCTAAAATTAGGTAATCACCTAATTTGAATTCTTTTCCCATTTCAGCAAGTGTCTGTCCACATACTAAACTTGCTCGCATTTGACTAAGATCACCCTCATCTTGCTTGAGAAATCGATGATAAAGTTCATCAGCAATGACAAAACTTAATATCGAATCACCTAAAAATTCAAGGCGTTCATTATGCATTTTATTAGCACTACGATGAGTTAGTGCTAACTGAAGTAAAGATGTGTTTTTAAACTGATATCCAATAGCTTGTTGTAGTTGATTCAAATTTTTCATCACAGTTAGTGGATTCCACCTATACGGCTAAAACGAATTCCTGTTGGCCATTGATCAGGTTGTTTTTCAAAACTGATCCAAATAGTTGTAGCTCGACCAACAAAGTTTTTTTCCGGAACAAAGCCAAAATATCGACTGTCACCGCTGTTATCACGGTTATCACCCATCATAAAATAGTTATCTTGTGGAACAACCCATGTTCCGATCGGTTGACCATTTTGATGATAAAAATAACTTGTATCATCCATTTTTCCAGGCGTTGTTAGAACATCGTGAGTAATTTCACCTAAGGTTTCTTGTTGAATTTTCATATCTAATGTAATTCTAGAGTTAGAATCAACAATACCCTTATCTTTATATTGTTCTATTGTATAGAAGTCTGGGTTTTTCCCCATTTCCTTCACTTCTTTCCAATTACTTGCTTGGGGTTGAGTATAATGTAAATCTAATGGTTCAGAACGCTGACCAACACAATTATTATCGGTTGATTGACAAGCTGGATAAATGAGAATTTTCTTTTCATTAGACAAATAGACAATTTTATCGCCAGGTAAACCTACAACGCGTTTAATAATATCTCTATTTGATCCATCGGGGTGTTTGAAAACCGCAATTTCACCGCGTTTTGGGTGGCCAGTTGAAATTAAGACAGTATTGGTGATCGGATCACGTAATCCATATGAAAACTTTTGAACAGCAATAAAATCACCAACTAATAGTGTTTGCATCATTGACCCTGAAGGAATTTGAAATGGTTCATATATAAATGATCGAATAACAAAAACCACAAAAAGAACAGGGAAAAACGATGCTAAATTTTCAATCCAGCCTTTAGGTTTTCCAACTTCTGCCAAAATTTTACCATCAATTTCACCATTAGCTTGCTTACGAATCTCTTCAACTTTACGTTGTCTAGCAGGTTTCCATCGGTACTTCTCTAAAAACCAAAAGATCGCAGTAATGAATGTTGCTATTGTTAATATGATGGCGAATAAGTTAGCCATTTTTTATCCTCTTTAACTGATTAATCTTTACCAACATGTAGAATAGCTAAAAACGCTTCTTGCGGTAATTCTACATTACCTACTTGTTTCATGCGCTTTTTACCTTCTTTTTGTTTTTGTAAAAGTTTTTTCTTACGACTTACATCACCACCATAGCATTTAGCTAAAACATTTTTACGAAGTTGTTTAACTGTTGAACGAGCTATGACGTGGTTGCCAATTGCAGCTTGAATCGCGATATCAAATTGCTGACGCGGAATAAGATCTTTCATCTTTTCGACTAGTTCACGCCCACGGTATGGTGCATTGTCTTTATGGGTAATGAGTGCTAATGCATCAACACGTTCACCATTAATTAATACATCAAGCCTAACCATGTCAGCGACTTGGAAACGTTTGAAGCTGTAATCTAAAGAGGCATAACCACGTGAAGTTGATTTCAGTTTGTCGAAGAAATCTAAAACAACTTCAGTCATTGGAATTTCGTAAGTTAATGCAACTTGATTACCATGATAAACCATATTGGTTTGTACACCGCGCTTTTCAACACATAGAGTAATTACATTACCTAAATACGTTTGTGGAACTAATATGTTACATTCAGCTATAGGTTCACGAAGTTCTTGAATGTTATTCACTGCAGGTAATTTTGCAGGGCTATCGACATAGATAATTTCATTTTGAGTAGTCAAAACCTCATAAACTACTGTTGGTGCAGTAGTAATTAAATCAAGATTATACTCTCTTTCTAATCGTTCTTGAATGATTTCCATATGCAATAAGCCAAGGAAACCACAACGGAAACCAAATCCTAACGCACCAGAATTTTCAGGTTCATAAAAAAGCGAGGCATCGTTAAGGCTTAGTTTTCCTAATGCATCACGAAATGCTTCGTAATCATCAGAACTGGTTGGAAATAATCCTGCATATACTTGAGGTTTAACTTTTTTAAATCCTGGTAGTGGCTTGTCTGCTGGAGATTTTGCTAAAGTTAACGTGTCCCCTACAGGTGCTCCTAATATATCTTTGATCGCACAAACAACCCAACCTACTTCACCACAATGCAAGCAGTCTTTATCTATTTGTTTTGGAGTAAAGATCCCTAGGCGATCAACATTATAAGTCATTCCTGTACTCATAACTTTGATTTTATCACCTTTATTTAACTCACCATTCTTGATACGAATTAGTGATACAACACCTAAATAGTTATCAAACCATGAATCAATAATTAGTGCTTGTAGTGGTGCATTCGAATCACCTTCTGGCGCAGGGATATCATGAACGAGTTGTTCAAGCACATCAACCACACCTACTCCGGTTTTAGCCGAGCATCTTACTGCATTGCTAGCATCAATACCAACAATGTCTTCAATCTCTTCTGCCACTCTTTCAGGTTCGGCTGCCGGTAAGTCGATTTTATTAAGTACTGGTACAACCTCAAGGTCCATATCAAGTGCTGTATAACAGTTTGCAAGAGTTTGCGCTTCAACACCTTGCCCTGCATCAACAACAAGTAATGCACCTTCACATGCAGCAAGTGAACGAGAAACTTCATATGAAAAATCCACATGTCCTGGTGTATCGATGAAGTTTAGCTGATATGTTTGGCCATCTTTAGCATGATAATCTAAAGTAACACTTTGTGCTTTAATTGTAATACCACGTTCACGTTCCAGATCCATTGAATCTAAAACTTGAGCTTCCATTTCACGATCAGAAAGTCCTCCACAGATTTGGATAATACGATCAGAAAGCGTTGATTTACCATGGTCAATATGAGCAATAATTGAAAAATTGCGGATATTTTTATTCATATCAATAAGTTATATTTTAGTTATGTACTGTTAATTATCGTTAGTGTTATTGGCTATAAATAACAAGTCAAATAATCACGAAAATAGAAGCAAACATTCTACACATTAATGGTCAGTAAGCATAGTGTTATCGAGAGGTTTACGGCGATTTCTCAACAATATTTTGGGCAATTCTTTCAATTGTCCCTTCAGGTAAATTACCAATAATAATAATATTTTTGTTACCCAGATTGGTTGAGAATATTGTTCTTCCGCCCTGCTGAATAAGTTGATTAGGTTGACTTGCTTGCTCTAAAGAGACATTTACTGTAAAAGAAAATACGCCATCAGAAAACAATTTAGTTGCAATATCAGAACTATAAAAATTGACATTATACGCAGCTATTTCTTTAAATCCTTTTGGCAACCATGCTAAGCGCCAAGCATCAAGTAAATTATTCTGTTTTTCAATTGATAATAAAATTGGGTAAGTTCGATTATCAATATAATTTTTGAATTTTTTAACATCGAAATCAACATCGATATCAACAACTTTTAATTGATTAACAATGTCATTATCATCATCAATTAAGTCTATTCGTAATGGTAAGAAAGTCTCATCATCGATCCATATAATATAGCTATAGCGATCTTTGTCTTTTGCAATTATTTTAACTAATTGAGCACCACGATTTGCCGTTCTAGTTTTACCTAATAAAATAAAATCATAAATATTCGCTAATGAATTAAAGTCATTATAAATTACATCAGGAAATGCCTCTGTTATGCGAGAACTAGCAATCGAAAATGAAGGGCTATCAGGTTGAAAATAACTGGTGGTGTTGTTATGCAAGATAATCTCTTTTGCTGGACCTTCAAGATAAAGCAATTGGGCATGAATATCTTCTTTTTTAGCTGAGCCTAAGTGATTATATTCAAAAGTTGAGCCAAATTGCTCTCTGTCTTGCGATATAAAATGAATTTGATAATCATTGAGTTGCACCGCTTTACTCATTTTATTTAATAAATTTAACGCTTCATTTGTTTCTGTTGCCATGGTTGAGGTAGAAAACAATATAAAAAACAGAGTAATAATAAAATTGTTACTCTGTTTTAGCTTTATCTTTATTAAAGAAAATAGAAAATTCATTTTTGTTTAACGGGCATTTAACCTTTTTTGTAATTCATAATCTTGAACGAGCAATCTAATTTTATCGTATTGTCTTTTTTCAAGTAATTGCTTGTCATTATGTTGTATTCCACCAACAGGAGCTACATTAACACCCATAGGAACAGTATTAAGCGTTGGAGCACCACTGGCATCGTCCGATTGACCTTGATGATATTGAACACCAGCAATAATTGCTAATGTAACACAAGCAGCAAGTCCAACTTGGCTAACTTTAGCCACAACATCTTTAATTCGCACCCAAAATAGATTTTCAGCTTTAGGAATTGAAATCTCATCTTGAGAAGGTTGCTCTGTTAATTGTGGGTATAAATCATCATCCGCAATCGCCATAGCAACTTGATTGCTAATATCTAATGTTAATGAACTACCGTGCAATTCTCCTCGCATTGCTTCTCTTGCGATATGATAGCGATGCCAGCAGGATTGCAAACTTTCATCATGGCTAACGACATCAACAAAGTTATCGTCTGTAAACTCACCATCCATCAATAATGAAAGTTGCTGCTTCTGTTCTATTTGCATAGTAGATACCTTAATTTCTTGCTACCTATTTTAATTTGTTCAAACCACTAACTAATTAATGGTTTTATTTTTTCATCAATAGCATCACGTGCTCTAAAAATACGTGATCTCACAGTTCCGACTGGTGTACCCATAATTTCAGCTATTTCCTCATAACTTAATCCATCAATTTCACGTAGTGTGATGGCGGTTCTTAAATCATCAGGTAATGCTTCAATTGCTTCAAATACTACTCTTTCAACTTCTTTAGAAAGAACTAAATTTTCAGGATTATCGACATCTCTTAATGAGTCTGCACCTTCGTAACTTTCCGCTTCACTTGCATCAATATCCGAAGATGGTGGTCGTCTGCCTTGTGAAGTTAAGTAATTCTTTGCAGTATTAACCGCGATTCGATACAACCAAGTATAAAAAATACTTTCACCTTTAAAAGAGCTTAATGAACGATAAGCTTTAATAAAAGTTTCTTGCACAACATCAGGTATTTCAGAAGGTAAAACATAACGTGATACCAAATGAGCTAGCTTATTTTGATAACGTACCACAAGTAAATTAAACGCATTTTTATCTCCGTTTAAAACGCGATCTACTAAAACTTGGTCTGTTATTTGCTCCCCCATTAAAGGCCATCCCTCATTATATTATCACTATTAGTGTGGCCCAAAATTGTGCACTCTAACAGTTAGATTCATAAATTTAAAAAAAGTTCCCATTATTTTAATAGAAATTTCATTTTCATTGCTAATTCTTTTATTTTTTATCATGTTGCATACTAAAAAAGTACGTTCCTCAACTTTTTTTAATATACTTTTTGAACAAAACTAATTAAGTAAGAAGATTTCGCGTTCACCAGCATCATTGTATGTAATTTGGTAAAATTGCGGTAAATTAAAATTTACAGAGCTACTGGTGGTAAACGTAAAGCGGTCATCAGATAATACATAAAAATCATTAATATCCTTGACCATGTTCTCTTTGGTACCGTTACAATTACGGTAAATTTCGATCTGATTATGCTCGTTTAAAATGTATAAATCAAATCCATTTGCTGTATCTTCAAAAAAGAATTGAATAATACCTTCATAAGCGACGCTATCTATTTCTTTAGGTAATTCATTACTTTCATCTAAAATATTTAGCGGTCTACCTTGTACTTTGTTGTTTGATACTGCACCATAAAAATCAATAGCACTTTCAAATTGATGGAATGAAACGCCAAACCGTTCGAAGAATAGATACCAAGACGCCCCATCAATTCTCAATGGCTTAACTTGTGTTGAATTATTTTTAGTTGTCGATAATCTCAAATCAACACAATTGTACATCAGCCTTTTCATTTGATTTTTAATTTCATTACTTAGCTGGTTACTATAACAAAAGATTTCGACCGAATTGGGTAAATCAGCATCTTTGTGCATACGATTGAGTAAAGCTTTTATAGCTTCTAGCACGCACAAAGTACCACTAAAATGCAAGACCCGAATTTCATTCCATGAGTTACGATAAAGCAAATCAATTGAGCTAACCAAACTTAATTCTTGCTTACCATAGTTTAAAACATTAGTGCTGATTTCATCTTCTAACTTTAAATTAACCGTTGGATCGTTTTCTAAATTCAATATGATTGCTAAATGGCGTATTTCACACGGACCATATAATTGTTCTTCTGTTGCTGTTGGAACATCAATTGGAAAGTAATTTTTCAGATCTTTAATCAGTTTGGTGATTTTTTTGTTATCACGGTCATCACCATCATAATAGTAAAACTGAGTTGAATCTGAAATCAAACCATTAAAGTAACACCAACCAACTAATTTGACTAAGTATTTACTATATTCTAGATATTGATGTCCAACAATCGAATTGAGTTTAGGTTTTTGGTTATAAACATACCAACCAGCTCGATTAATCCGGTCTTCTTTAACATGGATAAAAGTTAAAACATCTTCCTGTAAATTATCAGAAATATTCAATTTCAATGTAGAGATTTTACCAGGAAGAACTTCAAAAGAGGCATATAATTTGCGAGTCAATATTGCAAGATCTTGTGGGCTAATCAATGAATCTAAATTGTTACGACGACCAAAATTGAGCAAATTTCGATAACCCGTCATCATAGTATGTAGTAATATTTCGTGTATTTCACGAACTTGTTCTATTTTCCAAGTTTTACTCGCATCTAATTTTTCCAATAATGATTGTTGCCACCCCCAATTTTGTACAAATTCATTTAATATGTCACGTCGCCATGACGATGAATTTGCTTTTTGTGACAATTTTTCATTCACTTTTAAATAAAAGCAATGTCTAACTAACTCCAGTCGTTGAAAATCTCTAATCTTTGTTAAATAGTTTGAGATCCTATCCAATAACATCGAGTATGAATCAAGATAGTGATGGAAATGGATTTCTCCTTTTTGAATTAATTCCCGCATATCAAACGCGATAGGCCTATTTTTTGGATAGATCGAAGAATAAGCTTCAAGTAATAATGTTTTTAATACTGCTTTGAATGGTGAATCGATACTTTTATACAGTTGCCATAAACTTGCACCAAAGTACTCTTCAGCAGATAAACCCGTCAAAGGTCCAAAATCAATCCATTCTTCGCGTTTGATGATATTCGATACAACTAATGCCTGGACACATTTTTCATAGGTTGGATAAGTGACGTCATTGACTGTAAAATCAGAAGGAATCGCAAACCATAACAGTCGTTTACCTGCTAAAAGGTTGGCTGAACGGTAAAATTCTTCGAGTAGTAATATGTGCTGTGCAGATCCACAGTTTTCACCCATTAGACATTCATGATGTTGGTTAATAAACCGATCGACGTCAACAACAAATAAAGTAAGTTTAATGCCGAGATCTTCAGCCCAATTTTCTATTAATCTGCACTTCAGTATTAATGCTTGCTTTTTAACATCAGATAAACTATTTTCGATACAGATCCATATATCAAGATCTGATGAGGTAGATTGCCCGATGGAACATGTGCTACCCATTGAATATAATGCTGAAATATTGGCGTGATTTTTTTTATTTACCTCACTGAAATTGAACTCATTTTTTAACTGTTCAACAATTTCATTGGATGGTTGATAATACGCAATACCTAATGGAGTCTCTTCGCCCGCATAACCTGGCAGATTGGGATGGTTAAAATGAAAAAGAACTGGCAATAATGAAAAGACACGCTGAAATTCCAGAGACATACCACTTTGAGCACGTTCGTGTTTTAGTATTGCAAGATCATCAAGTTCTTTTTTTATATTATTTATATCGTATTGCATAGCATTATTCAGGTGAAACAGATGTACTATTGACTAACAATTTCTCCAATAATTTTCTATTATAGCGTAAAAAGAATGTAAATTTACAAATAAATGAAATAAATATTATGATCACCCTAGAAAAAATATCACAATCTTTGAAAAATACCAAAAACCAATTTCAATTCATGAATAAAGCTGCCGTGTTAATCCCTATTATCACTATTGAAAACCAATTGCACCTGCTTTTTCAGGTACGTTCAAAAAAACTTAAATGGCAACCAGGCGATATTTGTTTTCCTGGAGGACGAGTTGAGTTATCGGATATCAGCCCTGAATATACCGCCAAACGTGAAACTTTCGAGGAGTTGGGTATTACGCTAGATCAAATTACCCTATTAGGACAATTACCTAAATTTTATGCATCATTAGGCATGATAATTTATCCTTTTGTTGCAAAAATTGAGCATGTAGATAAATTGGATAATTTACAAATTAATCATGATGAAGTTGAGTCGGTTTTTACGGTTCCATTAGAATGGTTTATTGAGCATTCTCCCAAAAAAGCAACTATGTTTGTTGGCTTTAAACCTGATGATAATTTCCCTTTTGAATTAGTTCCAAATCGCACAGCAAATTGGCAAAAGAAATCGCAACATGATGTACACTTTTATCAGTATGGTGATTATGTCATTTGGGGATTAACTGCACAGATAATTAATTGTTTTATTAGCACCATAAATATAAATGCTTAGCTGTAATATGATGATTTATTAAAAAAATACTATTTTTAATATCGTAATATTTCTTTAGCATAAAATGCTTAAAAATATATTCTTTACAAAAATTTAAAGTGATAGCTACACAAATATTCTAATTGATATATACTATTTAACGGTTATTTTTCTTTTCCACAATTTCCACATTGTTTTATCTAGCTGTTTGAAAGAATTAGTAAAAGATAGATCCCGAGAGCGTTTTTCGTTTTCATACTCTCATGCAATACCCTCATAGAATAAGCGTTACAGATTGTTTTTTTATTTTTATAACATAAATACAAAGGACATTATTATGAAACGTTATAATAAATCATCTATTGCATTAGCTTTACTATTATCTCTACCTATTGCCAATATTTATGCGGCTTTACCATTAACAGCAGAAGAAAGTAATAATTTAATACCCTTCAAAGAAGTCTCTGTAACCGGTAGCTACTTACAAGCACAAAATGCAGCAGATGATATATCAAAAGCTGCGGACGAAGTTGGTGCTAAATATTATCATATAACTGGTATTGAACAACCTTCTACAGGCACATCAACTGATCGTGCAATTGTTTATGCCGATGTTTATAAATCAAATGCACCTATAGCGGTAAGCAAAGAAGAAGTTACTCACAACGGTGTTGTGCTTTATCCTCGTTCAAAAGCCCTTTATTATTTACCATTTGCAGTCGTAAAATTTAAAGGCGATTATAATAACACTTCTGAAATTTTAGATGCAGCGAGTAAAATCGCTTCTGAAAAAGATGCCTATGCGTTTTATGTTTACTCAATTATTGCTGATGATGTAAAAAATCGTGAACAAGATGTTGATGTTGCATTATACAAAAAAGAGGCGCCAGTTCGTGACTTTATCATTTCGAAAGCAATCGCAGGCCAAGATGCCTATGAAATTACGAGCGAAGCCTTCAAAATCATGAAGCCATATAAAACAATTGTTTTCCATGGAACATTTAATAATACCAGCGAAGTTAGCGCAGCAGCACAAAAATATGCTATCGCTAACGATGCACACTTCTACTATGTAAAAGAAATATCTAATAACCGCGCTGAAACAGCGCAAACTGTTTATGTAAATTTATATAGATAATCATTTTTTCAAGGCTGTCCATGCGTAAAAACTCTTTTTTCCGCATGGATAGTTTTTATTCAATTTTTGCATGTCAGTAATAAAAAATATCTTTATCAATAAATTAATTTTCCCACATTTTTAACATTGAAATAAGTATCAACTTAATTGAAACGTAATGATTGTATCTTTCTATTAAATTTAAGAATTAAAAGGTAAGGTAACATGATGTTATTGAAAGGATTTAAATTTAAAAAGTTTTCTCAATTTTCAATAAGGTTTATTGTTTTATTAACAAGTTCGATATTTTTAATGAGTAATTTAGCTTTTGCACTGGTAGCAGTCACAGCACAATCTATTAATGGCAATCGCCCATATTTTATCGATCCTGATGCGGTTGGTGTTAATGGTTCCCGAGAGTATGATCAACAAAACTTCCAATATTTTGGGATAAAATTCCAATCTCAGGTTTTTACGGGAATCAATGACCTAAATCGTCAACTAAAAAATATCAATTTCCCTCAAGTTGATCCCAATGCCACCACACCTAATCAATTAATGACATCGTTAAAATCTAATTATGGTCTTGACGGTACAATGATACCTTTTTCCATGTCTAATCCAGTTGACAGTCAATTAGTTGCTGATGATGATGGAGATAGTATAACTCAAATAACCCCACCCGATGGGGGATTTAAAATAGATTGGTTCTATCGCTATGATAATAAATCCTATTTATTACTTGAATCAGATAGAAACAGAACTTTTTGTGAGTTGGCAAGATTAGGTTGGAGTCCTTATATTAGAATTTCAGGCTCTATTGCTTTAGTAACGCAATATGGTGTTCCAAATTATAAAGTTTATCCAGGAGCTAAAAAAGATTTTTTGATTTACAATGCAATCAAACCAACTGTTTGTGCCAATCGTCCATCAATTGTGCATTCATTCCTCTTCGAAAATCGGGATTATACTGGTGATTGGGTCTATTTAACTTGGGGGGATGCTAATCAACACGTTATTGATTCTGGTTTCGTCAATAAAGTAAGTTCTGGTGGGTTTCCAACAACGGGATTTGATCAAGCCCGATTCCTTATGTTTATAGCTGGAGCACCATTTGATTTATCGACGATAACATCATCAAATAGTTCAAAAGGCGTGAATATAGAAATAAACCAAATTACTGTTGGCGATATAGATAGTCATCTAATTAATACAGGGCTTCAAGTAAAATTGACAGGTGAAGCAACGGATGTAAATCCTACCTTTACCATAAAATCTGATGGCGAAGATATATACACGTTTACGATTAAGAAATGGTTCACATCGCCAAGCCAAGATGTTTACCATTACAACCAAAGCGCAAGTGTTTGCAATGGTAAATATGTTGTTCCTACTATTGAGGATTTGACCAATAGCGACCAAAACCTTATAACCAATGGTCCATGTAAGTCAGATAATAATTCTGATAACTGTTTGGCTATTACAACTAATCACTATTATCGTAGGATTGGTAATAGCCTTCTAGGAGAATGGGGTAATGTAACAAACGAAGGAAAACTTTATCACCACACCTACCCAGGTAACCATTTTCCTAAAGGTCATCTATATTGGACATCTGATGAACGAGATGCTACCAACCAATATACTGTTGGTACAACTATAGGAGCGATTGAGTGGCAACCCAAAAATAATGAATTAAATTTCGTCTGTGTACTTAAATAATAATTGTTCTAATCATTGCGCTTGTAGATTAAAGTGCGATGATTATTACTTTTAAGTTTGACTGCACATTAATTCATTTCTCGACAGCAAACTAAAGTATTAAGTTAGGTCTTAATGGCTGGGGTACCAGGATTCGAACCTGGGCATGGCGGGATCAAAACCCGCTGCCTTACCGCTTGGCTATACCCCAATTATAAAGGAGAAAAGATATCTGGTACGGGTAGTGAGATTTGAACTCGCACACCTTTCGGAACTAGAATCTGAATCTAGCGCGTCTACCAATTCCGCCATACCCGTGAAAAGGAATAACTAAGAATGTAAAAAGCAAAACAGATTAGCTAATAGATATCAAAATTTGCAGATTGGAATGGCTGGGGTACCAGGATTCGAACCTGGGCGTGGCGGGATCAAAACCCGCTGCCTTACCGCTTGGCTATACCCCAATAAAGGATAGATATTAAGATTAAATGGTGCGGGTGAAGGGACTTGAACCCCCACGCCTCGCGGCGCCAGAACCTAAATCTGGTGCGTCTACCAATTTCGCCACACCCGCATAATATACTTTCGGTTAAAGTATAACTTAATCTTAATGGTGGCTACGACGGGATTCGAACCTGTGACCCCATCATTATGAGTGATGTGCTCTAACCAACTGAGCTACGTAGCCATTTCATTCGCAACGTCATAACCAACACTGCGAGGCGCATTATGCTTGTGTTACGGCAAATCGTCAACCCTTTTTTTTAGATATTTTGAAAAAAAGTGACAATTGATTAAGATGCAATCAAATACCGTTTAATAACGCTTCAATTCGCCTTTTTTGTAACTCATCTTGAATCAACTTTCCTTTATAACCTTCAGCAATAATATTTTGAACATTGACGCCATGAGCTAATTTATATGCCCTTTCTAGGTACTTTGCTTGTGGAAATGATTCTGTTTTAGCATAAGATTGGCTAGCAATAATTAATTGATTAAGATGATGAGGATTACGCCAAACATCTATTCGATTGAATAAATCAATAATTTGTTCAGCTGTTAATTGTGTCACGTTTTCAACTTTAAGACGGTATTGCTGCACCATTATCGCTAATTTTGTATATTGATTTGGTGCTTTAATTTGTGAACAAAGTTTTTCTGCTTCAGTTGTTAATTCACCAAATAATACTGCAAAACGAACCGTTAAATCATCGGTTAATAAAGTTGATTTCTTTAATGCATCTGCAACAGTATAAGAAAGAGTTAATGATGGAAATAATATCGCCAAAGCACCACATTGTTTTAACACTTGAAAATAAACTTGTGGATCGGCACTTGCTAATGCCTTCTCGGTCTCTTTCCTAACACGCTCTGGAGTTAGAGTATTTATTTCACCAGCTAAAACCATCTCTTCCATTAACTTTTGAGTTTCAGATGCGATTCTAAAACCTAAATGATAATAACGAGCAGCAAATCGAGCAACTCGTAACACTCGTAAAGGATCTTCTCTAAACGCAGGGGAAACATGACGCAATAATTTAAGTTTGATATCATCAATACCATGATAAGGATCGACAAGATTACCATCTTCATCCATGGCAATAGCATTAATAGTCAGGTCTCGGCGGATAAGATCTTGCTCTAAGGTAATATCCTTACTAAAGTCACAAATAAATCCAGTATAGCCTTTACCCGATTTTCGCTCGGTTCGAGCTAAGGCATATTCTTCTTTAGTTATGGGATGTAAAAAGACAGGGAAGTCTTTACCAACTTGTTGATAACCTAGAGCTAAAAGCTCATCGGGTGTAGAACCAACTACAACCCAATCTCGATCAACAAGAGGAAGATGTAATAATCTATCTCGAACAGAACCGCCAACAAGATAGAATTTGCTCATTTAGCGCATCCAGCGATCTTTTTTGCGGCGCCCCGGCATAATAGCTGGCAAAATTAAACCTAATAGGAATCCACCACCAGCTACTAAGCCACCATAAGTAAACCAAGTAACAATAAGGTCTCGTCGCTTGTCATCAACTTGATTTAGCATTGATTCAAGTTTAGTGTCTTGTGATTTATTGATTTGTTCTAATTCTTTATTTCTAGCTTGTAGGCTTTCAATTGTTTGTTCGGCTTGTTTTAATTTTTCGGAATAATCATTGATAGCATTTTGTCTATACTGCTCTGCGTTATCAACCTTATCTTTATATTCCGCAAGTTTTGACTCTAACGTTGGGACAAGTACTTTAAGGCTAGGTTGATCTTTTAGTTTATTTGATTCAATCCAAGCCGAGCTACCGTTAGGAAGTTGTATCCGGGTGTATTTACCGTCAGCGCTTTTCTCTAGTTCTGCAACTTTTTCCCCTGCTTTAACTGCATTCGTATAGGCATATTGAGAACCTGGACCGCGGCGAAGATAAATATCAACATTTTCAGTCACATATTTATCTGCTGCTTCAACACTAAAAACCAGCGTAATTAAAGAAAATAAAGTAATAATATTTTTCATAATATTTTAAAATTTCACCCATGATTAAAAATCATAATAACACAAAATACTGCCTTTTCGCACAACCATTTGCAATAAAAATTGCTTAATTAACCATTTTAGAAAAACAAAATGGAAACGATTACATTAATTGAGATCTTAATCACAAAATTAAAAATTAATCATATTAATTAATGAAAATTATTATTATTCTATATCGGAAAAGTGATTAACCTTTGGAGAGAATATGAATTGCCATCTTAGAACCCGCGATATAGATATTATCTTACGCACCCAACCTTATGCTGAACTATGCTATTTTGGTAAACGATTACAAAACGTAAATCTTGATGATATCGATATGCTTATACCTGCTGTACCCAATTCACGTATTGATATCGATGTCCCGTTCACCCTTTGTCCTGAGGAAGGAGTAGGAAACTTTAGCACTCCAGGACTAGAAGGTCATCGAAATGGTAAAGATTGGTCACCAGTTTTTGTTACCAAAAAAGTAACCAAGAAAAAAAATGATATAACTATAATTAGTGAAGATAGTATTGCAAAACTTCGTTTGACTAGTAAGCTGATTTTAGATGAAACCGGTGTATTACAATGTCAAAATAGTCTGACTAATCTAGGTAAAGAACCATATCAAGTCAACCGTTTATCTGTAACATTACCAATTCCTGAACGTGCACAAGAATTAATGGCATTTAGTGGTCGTTGGATTAAGGAGTTCTTCCCTCACAGAACAAAAATCGAACATTGTGGATACCTGCAAGAAAACCGCCGTGGTCGTACTTCACACGAATACTTTCCGGGTATGGTAGTTGGTACCGATGGATTTAAAGAACAAACTGGTGAAGTTTGGGGTATCCATTTAGGTTGGAGTGGTAATCATCGTATCCAAGTTGCAGTGAAAAGTAATGGTAAGCGCTTCATCCAAGCCGAAGCGCTTTATCTTGCTGGAGAAATATCATTAGCTAAAGGTGAAACTTTAAGTACTCCTTGGCTTTATGCAACCTATAGTAATGAAGGCTTAAATAAGATGAGCCAGCATTTCCATCAATTTTTACGCCAAAATATTATTCATTTCGCAAACGATAAACCTCGTCCTGTCCATCTTAATACTTGGGAAGGAATCTTCTTCGATCACAACCCAGATTACATCATGAAAATGGCGACAAAAGCAGCACAACTGGGTGTTGAACGTTTTATCATTGATGATGGTTGGTTTGGCAAACGTGATGATGATTATCAAGCATTAGGCGATTGGTATTTAGATAAACGCAAATATCCAAAAGGACTTGAACCAGTTATCAAACATGTAAAAAAACAAGGAATGGAATTTGGTATCTGGGTTGAGCCAGAAATGATCAGTAAAAACTCTGATCTTTATCGAGCACATCCTGATTGGTTACTTGAATTACCTGGCTACAATCAACCTGAAGGCCGTCATCAATACTTACTTGATTTACAAAATCCAGCGGTATTTGATTATCTACTCGAAAGATTAAATTGGCTACTCGGTAGTTATGATATTGACTATATTAAATGGGATATGAATAGAGAAATTGTTCAGGCAGGCCACGAAGGTCACCCAGCTGTAGTTGGACAAACTAATGCGGTTTATCGTTTAATGGATATTCTGCAAGAAAAATATCCTAATGTTGAAATTGAATCATGTTCTTCTGGTGGTGGTCGTATAGATTTTGAAGTGTTAAAACGTACTCAACGTTTTTGGGCCTCAGATTCGAATGATGCATTAGATAGACAAATCATACAACGAGGTATGAGCTACTTCTTCCCACCTGAGGTAATGGGTGCTCATATCGGCGGCAAAACTTGTCACACCACCTATCGTGAATTAGATATGAATTTAAGAGGATTAACAGCATTATTTGGACATATGGGTGTTGAACTCGATCCCGTGAAAGAATCGGCAGAAGAACAAAAAGGTTTTACTCATTATATCCGTTTACATAAACAGCTACGCCCATTATTGCATAGTGGTAATAGTGTTCGTTTAGATGTTGATGATAGCGCAGCTATGCAAAGCTATGGTGTGGTCAGTCAGGATAAAAAAGAAGCAGCATTTATTATAGCGCAATTGGCATTACCGACTTATGCATTAAGTGGTAACTTACGCTTAGTTGGATTATTAGCTGATAAGCAATACAAAATCGAAATTCTAGATCTACCTGATCACATTGATCCGAAAGTAAATGGCCACGCCATGAAATCATTTCCAAAATGGATGACAACAGATACCACACTGTCAGGAGATTGGTTAATGAATATCGGCTTACCATTACCTGTACTCGATCCTGCTACCGCAATGTTAATAAAAGTTACGGCAAAATAGCACGAACTGGTTAAAATTTAACTAATTTGAGGGGAATTTAGTCAATTAATCATTCCCCTTATTAATAAATTACAACTGAAACGATTCAGGCGTCAATGCTTTGTTGGCAAAGCCAAAATTTTGCTTTATTATCATACATTAAGTCATAAAAGTGAGCAGATATCTGTATCAGCTATTTAAGATAAGTAAGAACGTATTCTGTAATATTTCATAACTTCATTATGAATCATTTTTGGCTTAGTTATTAACAGCTCTACTTAACTTGATACCAACACAAAACTAATAATAAACTTTAAAAAAGTTACGGTAATAATTTAAAAGGTTTTTTTTATGGCGACAATAAAAGATGTTGCACATTTAGCTAAAGTTTCTGTTGCGACAGTCTCGCGAGTGATTAACAACGCCGAAAACGTTAGTGATACCACACGCGAAACCGTAAAAAAAGCCATGGAAAAATTAAGTTATTATCCTGATGCTAATGCTCGTGCATTATCACAACAAAACTCTAATACTATTGGAATTGTTGTGGCTGACGTATCCGATCCATTTTTTGGTGCTATGGTTAGCACGGTAGAAAGAGTTGCATCCAAAACAGGACATTTTTTGCTAATTGGTAATGGTTACCATAATGAACAACAAGAATATAATGCAATAACTCACTTAATAGAGCATCGCTGCTCATCACTAGTTGTTCATGCAAAAATGTTACCCGATAGCAGATTGATAAAATTAATGGAGCAAGTGCCAGGGATGGTATTAATCAATCGGCTATTGAAAGGTTTTGAAAAGCGTTGTATTGCTCTAGATGACCGTTATGGTTCATATCTAGCCGTAAAACATTTAATCCAGCATGGACATACTAAAATTGGATATTTATGCTCTAACCATGAAATTTCTGACTCGTCCGATCGGTTACAAGGCTATAAAGATGCATTAATTGAACACAATATTGATGTTAATGAAAACTTTATTGCCTTCTCCTCACCTAATGAAGAAGGAGGAGAACAAGCAATGATGTCACTATTGGAACGTAATCGAGAAATTACCGCAATTGCCTGTTATAACGACTCAATGGCCGCTGGTGCAATGTCAGTGTTATATGATAACGACATAAAAATTCCAGCAGAAATTTCCATTATTGGATTTGATGATTTGCTACTTGCGCGCTATTTACATCCAAAATTAACCACCATCCGTTACCCACTTCATACAATGGCTGAACAAGCTGCGGAACTGGCATTATGCTTGGCAAAAGGCGAAGCACCTTCAGCAAATTTAATTAATATATATACGCCCACCCTCTCTAAACGGTATTCTGTCTATCCAATTGAATAATTGATACAAAATATAAATTAATCAAAGTATACCCACCAATGTAATCGCATACATAAAAAATTAAAATTATAAAAATAAAGTCAATTAAATAAAAATGTATTCGATTACACAAATGTTAACTTGATCACTGTTTTCAATAATTGAATCATTATAATTAAAAAGTCAAAAAAGATTTTAGACATTATCAGATATACTTGAACAAATGGAGAGGCTTATGAATCCGTCCCTAGATGATATTATCAACAGACAAGATTGGAATAATCTATCTGTATTAAGCATGAACAAACTTGATACCCATCCAAAATTTCATAGTTGGCGAAACAAGCAAAGTGCTAAAAATAATGCTGATTCAAGTGCCATTATTTCACTTAATGGTGACTGGTTTTTTAGTTATTACCAAAATCCAAAACAAGTACCTGTATCATGGTTAAAAAAAGAAATAGATAAAAATACTATTCCAGTTCCATCAAATTGGCAATTACATGGCTATGATGCGCCTGTTTATACTAATATCCGATATCCATTTCCTTATAATCCCCCATTTGTTCCTGAAGATAACCCAACTGGTTGCTATTCTCGCTATTTTAAAATTGATAAAAAATGGTTAAATAAAGGGGACACAAGAATTATATTTGATGGTGTCAGCTCAGCATTTCATCTTTGGTGTAACGGCAATTGGGTTGGCTATTCACAAGACAGTCGAATCGCTGCTGAATTTGATTTAACGCCTTTTTTAAAAGAAGGTGAAAATCGAATTGCTGTATTAGTATTGAAATGGTGTGATGGTAGTTATTTAGAAGATCAAGATATGTGGCGATTAAGTGGTATTTTCCGTGGAGTTTCACTACTTAACAAACCAAAATCACATTTGAGTGATATTCATGTTAAAACGGAGCTTGACGCTTGCTATCAAAATGCAATATTAACATTGCAAGTTAACGTAAAGCATGACAGTGAGATAGACATGCTAAATGTCGGTATTGAGTTATGGCAAAAAGACAAACTCATTCTTGAACAAACGCAACCAATCGGAATATCTTTTGTTGATGAAAAAGGTGGATATAATGACCGAATGACATGCCATATTCCCGTCAATAAACCACAATTGTGGAGTGCCGAAACCCCAAATCTTTACCGACTAGTTGTTAGCTTAAATCATAAGAAAACCGGCTTGATTGAATCAGAGGCTTATAATATTGGTTTCCGAACTGTTGAAATCAAACATGGGCAACTCTGTTTAAACGGTAAACCACTTCTTATTAAAGGAACTAACCGTCACGAATTTTATCCTGATATGGGCTATGCTGTTACCGTACAAGCCATGTTGCACGATATCAAGTTAATTAAACAGCACAACTTCAACGCTGTACGTTGCAGCCATTACCCTAACGATCCTCGTTGGTATGAACTTTGTGATGAATTTGGACTATACGTAGTTGATGAAGCCAATATTGAATCGCACGGCATGTTCCCAATGTCTCGATTATCTGACGATCCTCGTTGGTTAGCAGCTTATAGTGAACGAGTAACTCGCATGGTTCAACGTGACCGAAATCATCCTGCCATAATTATTTGGTCATTAGGAAATGAATCAGGGCACGGGGCAAATCATGATGCACTATACTCATGGATAAAAAGCAATGACCCAACTCGTCCAGTGCAATATGAAGGTGGAGGTGCCAATACTAAAGCTACTGACATTATTTGCCCTATGTATGCCCGAGTTGAACAAGATCAACCTCATCCTAATGTGCCTAAATGGGCGATAAAAAAATGGATATCCATGCCAGATGAAGAGCGACCACTCATTTTATGTGAATATGCTCATGCAATGGGAAACAGTCTAGGTGCATTCTATAAATATTGGCAAGCCTTTAGACAATATCCTCGATTACAAGGAGGATTTATTTGGGAATGGGCTGATCATGGTATTCGTTGCCATACCAAATCTGGCGAAAGTTATTGGGCTTACGGTGGTGATTTTGGTGAAGCGTATCATGACAGACAATTTTGTTTAGACGGTTTAGTGTTTCCTGATCGCCAAGCACACCCAAGTTTAATTGAAGCTAAAAAAGTACAACAACCTTTCCAATTTAAACTTATAAACCAAAAACCATTAGTTATTGAAGTAAAGAGTGAGTATTTATTCTATACTACTAACAATGAAACATTAGAATGGGAATTGTTGGTTGATGGTAAAATCCAACAAAGTGGTAAAGTTAAACTGACTATTTCACCTAATAACTCTATTGAACTCAAACTTATAGATGACATTGATAATAACTTTGATGGTGAAGACTTACACTTATCACTCAGAGTCATCCAAAATAGAGCTACTACTTGGTCTCCAGCAAAACACGTTGTGGCTTGGGAACAATTTAAATTAACCAATAGGTTTATTCCACAATTAGCATTTAGTAACAACAAAACATCACTAAAATTAACTGAAAATAAAACCGAATTTGTTGTTAATTGGAAGAACCAAAGTTGGCAAATCAACAAAAAAACTGGCCAACTTAGTCAATGGAGCAAAAACAAAAAACCACTATTAGCCAGCGCTATTGCAGATCAGTTTATACGAGCACCAATCGATAATGATATTGGAATTAGTGGTGACTTTGACAGTAATAACAATCCATATGCATGGGTCGAACAGTGGAAGGCGGCGGGTTACTTTGATTTAAGCCACAAATGTTTAGCAATAAGAGCATCACAAACTGAGAATTATGTGATCATTGAAGTTTTGCACAGCTACTCGGTGAAAAAACGCAAAGTTATTCAAAGTAAGTGGGTACATCAGTTTGATCAAGATGGTATCTTAACTATCTCAGTTGAAGTGGACATTGCCAATGACATGCCAGCACCAGCTCGTATAGGTTTGACGTATCAATTAAAAGGGATACCAAAACAGGTGAAATGGCTTGGCTTAGGACCACATGAAAATTATCCAGATCGAAAAACTTCAGCGATTTTTGGTGATTGGTCATTACCATTTTCTGAACTTTACACACCTTACATTTATCCATGTGAAAACGGCCTACGCTGTGATGTAAAACAATTAACACTTAATGAGATGACGATTACTGGTCATCAATTTAAATTTAACATCAATCAATATGGAACTAAACAGTTGATGGAAAAAAGTCATAGACACTTATTAGAACCACAACAAGACGCCTATGTTAGTATTGATGCTTATCATATGGGAATAGGCGGTGATGATTCTTGGACACCAAATGTTCACAGTGAATATTTACTAACCGATAAACATTATCGATATCAACTAAAATTTACATGTTGATTTACATAATTTCTTCAAAAAATTAAAGGCACAACTATTTGTGCCTTTTTATTTAAGTTAAATTCTCACCATCAAACAATTTATCAAGTTTCTCAATAAACTCTTGTTTTGGTAGATGGTAAAAAATACCTTTATCAGGAAGCCCACGTAAGAATAGATAGTAAACTCCGCCAAAATAAGTTTCATATCGATAGTCGGGTAAACGACTTCGCAAAAATCGATGCAACGCCAAACAATAAAGTTGATATTGCAATTCATAACGATGCTCACACATTACTTGATTTAATGCTTGCTCAGTATAGGCCTCTATACCATCACCTAACCAATTTGATTTATAGTCAACAATATAATATTTACCTTGATACTCAAACACTAAATCGATAAATCCCTTTAACATGCCTTGTACCGTTTCAAAATCTAAAGGTGGACACTGTTTAGATAAATCATCGTATTGTTTGCATAAACTATCTAGTTGCGAGCTAGTCACGGCATGGCGAATAGGAAAATAGAATTGTAGTTCATTAATGCATTTGCTATTTAAAATACTGGCTAATGTCGAACAATCTTGATGTAGCTTAGTTGTTAATACTTGTTGAAGCCAATCATTTAGTACCCTTAACCAAGGTTCATCCAAACCCAATTTTTTAATCGTAGTTGTACATAACTCATCGGCATTACTTGGCGTTAAATTTTCCATAATGGAATGTAACAATGTACCAACATAAGCACCTTTTGGGAAATGATGAATGTCATATTGCACCTCAGATAATAAAGAAGCATCTGGCGGCACACGACTCTCACTCCAATCACTAGCTAAATTAAAACCATTGTTATGTTTTTGTAACTCGGTATAGCTTGTCACTCGCCAACTATTAGATAATTTACGTTTAAATTCATTAGCAGCCAGTAACATATTAGGAGCTTCTGTGGCAGTATACTGCTCCCCCAATATAGGTAATTGTAGTTCAACCAAATCAGCAAATTTACCAATCGAGCGTAATTGGCCTTTTAATAAATAATCAATTGCTGATTGACTCTTTTTCAATGATGCTAAGCCAACACTACAATGATAGATTGAGCGCGTCATCGCCACATAAAGTAATCGTAGATCTTCAGCTAAACGTTCATCTTCAATTTGTTGTTTGACATCATCGGTTAATAACCAAGCATAAGTGGGTTGATAATCATTATTTTTATCATGATAAAACTGACTATCTGAATTACGAAATTGGGCAGCAAATGGTAACCATACAATAGGAAACTCTAAACCTTTTGATTTATGGATCGTAATAATTTTTACTAAATTTTCATCGCTTTCTAAGCGTTGTTCATGATTTTCTATATTAGAGTCAGGGCTGACAATTTGCCTAGATAACCAACGAACCAAAGCATGTGGGCTATCTAGTTCATCAGCGGCTTCTTGCAGCAATTCGCCTAAATGCATAAAGTTAGTTAATGTACGTTCACCATTTGGGCTAGCTAGGATATTTTCAGCTAACTTACGCTTTTTCATCATCCTCCGCAACATTACTAATACACCATAATATTGCCAAATAATCTGGTACTGTTTGAACTCCTCTATCAACCCTTCCCATTTATCTTGATCATCGATAATTTGCTCCAGCTCGGCCATTGTTTGCCCTAATAGTGTCGTCATTAAAGCTAAACGCAAAGCCGCTTCATTTTCGGGCATTAAAACAGCTTGTAATAGATAAAGAATCTCTTGTGCTTCTTTAGATAGGAATACGCTATTGCGATTGGATAAATAAACGCTTTTAACCCCAAAAGCAGCCAATTTTTGTTGGATGATTTCGGCTTCGCGCCCAGTTCGGACTAAAATCGCAATATCAGCAGTGGTGATTGAACGATGCTCATCTTTATCCTTTATCAAAATTGTTGGATCTGTCAACCAAGTCACAATTTGCTTAGCGCAACAGCTAGCAATATGTTCTTGATAATCTGTTTTTGTGGTAACTTCATCAGGTAATAAATAGGCTGTTAACGCATTAACTTCACGTTGATTGATGATCAATCCTTTATGCTGATTTCTTTCAGCACTTTCCATTGGAAAAAAAGAAATATTTTCAAAAATAAAAGGATTATCATGATTGCTAAATAGTGCATTGACTGCATCAACCATAGACGATGAGGAGCGATGATTAACCTGCATAGTAAAATTATTTTCACCGGTTGATAATTTCGCTTTTAAATAAGTAAAAATATCCGCACCACGAAAACTATAAATAGCTTGCTTCGGATCACCAATAAACAGTAAACCGGTTGATTCAGGATAACGATCATAGATACGATCAAAGATTTTATATTGCACAGGATCAGTATCTTGAAATTCATCAATCAAAGCCACGCAATATTTTTGCGCAATACTTTGTGCTAATCGCTTTCCATTTCTAGCTCGTAAGGCGCGATTTAACTGGCTTAATAAATCGTCAAAACTCATCTTACCAAGTTTAACTTTTTGCGCATAAATACCTTTTTGAATGACGCTAACGATATCCATTAAAATTTCGCTACGTAAATCAATAGCACTATTGCATAACCGATCGATCTTTTCAAAAACAACATGAACAGGAGGATCTTTATCTTGCTTAGTTTTTTCAATTAAAATCGATTGGCTAAATTTAGTTAATTCACTAGGTATTTTGAATGATTGGGTGGGTAATTCAGCCCAAGCAGTCACTTTAGCAAACCAATTCGGTAAAAAGCGGTTATTATAAGATTGTTTATTAACTCCTGATCGAGCAATGATTTCAGGAAGATCTGCAACAGAATCTAACCACAGTTTTTTAACTAATTCGATCTGCTCAAGATGTTTTCGATAAAACTGCTCGATCTTTTTAGTAATGTCAAAATTCTCTTCTTTCGATTGATCAAATTCAAAATTTAAATAAGGATTAATATCTGATAATAACGATTTTGGATCTTGCCAATAATCAAGAATTAAATAAACTAACGCTCTATCAAGCGGAACAAAATAGTGACGCCAAAAATCTTGGACAACTTGTAACTTTAGGTCTTGCTCATCAGTAATTAGGGTCTGCTCAAACAGTACCCCAGATTCAAAAGCATGGCTAGTTAAAATGCGTTGACAAAAACCATGGATAGTATAAATCGCTGCATCATCCATTGATTGTTGAGCTTGAGTTAGTCTTTGGATAGCATCATATTTATCTTCAACTAAATCAATTAACTGTTGATAGATAGGATCTTCATGACGACCTTGTAAAAGTCCTAAACGCAGTTCTTGGATATTTTGTCTTATTCGCGATCTAAGTTCTTGAGTTGCAGCTTTTGTAAAAGTCACAACTAAAATTTGATTAACCTCGAGCGGTGTAGGATAGTTATTTTTACCAATCCCAAGTAATAACCGGAGATAAATGAATGCGAGCGAATAGGTTTTACCAGTCCCAGCCGACGCTTCGATCAGCGTTCGACCTGTTAACGGTAAATCAAAAAGATTAAGTTTTTTTATTCCACTACATGAAACCATTCTAACTTTCCTGCCGCATTGGATGATAGTTCAACACAAGCAATAGCAGCTGTAGGAAACATTGGTGGTGAAACATCTGGACATAATTCATTAACCAAATAACCAACTAAAGGAAGATGGGAAACAATAATTACATTCTCGATCCCACGAGCGGGAAGTGTCATTAATAAATCGGCAATATGGGAAGGACTTCCACCTGGCACCAAAAAATTATCAGTTTCAACTTTAGGTATGTGGCAGTATGAAGACAATTCAGAGAAAGTTTGTTGTGCTCTTAGATAAGGACTAACTAACCCTAAATCAAATTTGAAATCTTGCTGATTAAGCCATATACCAGCCAAACTGGCTTGTTTTCTACCAAAATCAGTCAATGATCGACTTGCATCAGATGAAGCAGAAAAACCTGCTTCACCATGCCTCATAATACAAATCTTCATAAAACAGGAATTAACGTAATTTTAATTGGAAGATCATACATTCTGCACCACAACAGAAAGTAAATTTAGCTGTCAATTTATAGCCATTTTCTACTTTATCGATGCTGCTATTGATTTCGCAAGGTTCTGTTTCAACATCTTTAGCTGCTTGTGTCAAAGAGGCTAATTTTGCTTTTGCTTCTGATTCAGTTGTGAAAATATTTTCATATTCTGCACTACAATCTTCATTATCAATAATTGTGCCGACATCAACACAACAACAAGCTGGTGTTTCATTAGCTTTACATTTATTTAGAGAATCTGTCATCCTATACCTCTGTTCACCGATTGAATTGGTATTAGTATACTCTGAATAAACACCAAGGGCAAAATGTAAAAAAGCTTTACCACGGAAAAAATTTTTAGCGTATATTAGTTCCTAATTTTTATATTTTTGAATTAATTTGTAATATTATGGAACACTATAATCACATTCGTAAAATGGCTATTTTAGTAGCGGCAACCTTCTTCATGGAAAATCTAGACGCTACGGTGATAACCACAGCAATTCCCGCAATGGCGAAATCATTTTTAACTAATCCACAAGATTTATCTATCGGTATTAGCGCCTATATGTTAGCACTTACAATTGTCCTTCCCGCGAGTGGCTGGATCGCAAATCGATTTACAGCTTATCGTGTCTTCTCGATTTCAATTATATTATTTATGTTGGCATCAATATTGTGTGCTTTATCGACTAACCTAACCATGTTTACTATCGCAAGATTGATTCAAGGTTTAGGGGGATCATTAATGGTGCCAGTAGGTAGAACAGTAGTACTAAGTCGAACTGAAAAACAGCATCTTGTTAGCACAATATCAATTCTCGTTTGGCCAGGTTTAATTGCACCATTGATGGGACCCATTATTGGTGGATTTTTTGCCCAATATCTCACTTGGCATTGGATATTTATCCTCAATATTCCATTAGGCTTTATTGCATTATTTTTCGCTCATCACCTATTACCTAAAGAACTACCTGAAAAACGCTCATTTGATATTGTTGGATTTATCGCTTGTGGCTTAGGCTTATTATTGTTTGTGTATGGACTTGAAATGGTTTCCCACTCAAATAGTCGTTTATGGCTAGCTCTCGGCACTTCCTTTGCAGGTTGCCTAATATTAATCTTCGCCTATTATCATCTCACGCATACACAATACCCATTAATTAGCCTATACGCATTTTCAAAACGCACATTTAGAATGACCTTCTTTGGAGGATCACTAATCCGGATGGGTTTAAACAGTGCTCCATTTATTTTACCACTAATGTTTCAAGTCGGTTTTGGATGGTCACCATTAACAGCTGGTTCCTTATTACTTTCACTATTCGCAGGAAATATCATTTTCAAAACCATTAATACACCTTTAATTCACAAGTTTGGGTTTCGTAAAATTCTAATCGTTAATGGTCTATTATTGTCATTTAGTTTTGTATTGTGTGCGCTCTTCACACCAAAAACACCAATCATTTGGATTATATTGGTTCTATTCTTTTCTGGTGGTGCACGTTCGATCCAATTTACTACAATAACAACCTTAAGTTTTTCAGAAATTGAAAAAAACGAAATGCAAAGCGCTAATATTTTATCAACCCTTTTTCAACAACTAAACAACGTGCTAGGCATTGTTTTAAGTGCCTTATTTCTATTTATTGCGTCAAGCTATAATAAACATAATCAGATAATGATTGAAGATTTTCGGTTAGCATTATTTATGGTGGCAGGAATGACTTTATTGGCGATGATTGATTTTATCACGTTACCCAAAAATGCTGGCAACAATTTAAATGAAAAAAAACCTCTGCCATAAGATGCAGAGGTTTAAGATGAATTAAAGTCCTAAAACTTAGGTGTTGATGGGCGACCCCGTTTTTTCGCAAAACCCTTATCCTTAGACTCAGGTTTACTACTTCTACTTCCACGCTTAGCTTCAGATGGTTTACCTGTAACTAAACTCATTTTCATCGGTTGATTTAGCACTCTAACGCGCTCAAAGTGCTTAAGGATATCTTTAGGCATACCTTTTGGTAATTCTACTGTTGAATAAGTCTCGTAAAGTTTGATATTACCAATATAGCGACTACTAATATCAGCTTCATTGGCAATTGCACCAACGATATGGCGCACTTCAACACCGTTTTCTTTACCAATTTCAATACGGTACATATCCATCTCACCAACATCTCGACGCTCACGACGTTTTGGAGACTCACGATTATCGCCTCGTAAACGACGCTCACCACTTCGACCATCACGATATTCTCTTGTTGGTTTAAAGACCGGATCAGGAGGAAGAATTAACGGACGATCACTTTGTGCTAAACGTAACAGTGCAGTTGCAATCGTTTCAAGATCTGTACCACTATCAGCTTGGATTTGAGTTAATAACGATTGATACTGATCTAAATCCGTACTCTCAAGTTGTTGTTGAACTTGCTGAGTAAATTTAGCCAAACGACGTTTTTCAAGTAATTCTTTAGATGGTAGTGCCACTTCCGGAATGGGTTTCTTGATAGTTTGCTCAATATTTTTAAGCAAACGACGCTCACGACTATCCACAAACAAAATCGCTCGCCCTGCTCGTCCAGCGCGTCCAGTTCGTCCGATACGATGAACATACGATTCAGAATCAAGTGTAATATCATAGTTAATTACTAAGCTAATACGCTCAACATCTAACCCTCGCGCTGCAACATCGGTTGCAATTAAAATATCTAACCGACCATTACGTAAACGATCGAGTGTTTGTTCTCGTAGTTGTTGCGTCATATCACCATTTAAGGCTGCACAACTATAACCATGTTTTTCTAATACTTCTGCTACTTCTAAAGTTGCAGTTTTAGTACGCACAAAAACAATCGCAGCATCAAAATCTTCAGCTTCTAAGAAGCGCACAATTGCTTCATTCTTACGCATACCGCGTACTAACCAATAGCTTTGATCAATATCGGGAGCCGTTTGATTAGTCCCTTTGATTTGCACTTCTTTTGGATTATGCATAAAACGTTTAGTAATACGACGAATTGGGGCTGGCATAGTTGCTGAAAACAGCGCCGTTTGATGATCTTCTGGAATTGAAGCCATAATGCTTTCAACATCATCAATAAAGCCCATTCTTAGCATTTCATCAGCTTCATCTAATACTAAACCTTTAAGATTAGAAAGATCTAAAGTCTTACGGTTTAAATGATCTAATAAACGACCAGGCGTCCCCACAACAATTTGAGGACCTTGTTTTAATGCACGCAATTGCACATCATAACGTTGACCACCATAAAGAGCTAATACTTTAACCCCTTTTACATATTTAGAATACTCAGCACAAGCATCAGCAACTTGAATAGCTAGCTCACGTGTTGGTGCTAAAACCAATAATTGTGGCGCTTTCAAATTAGCATCAATATTCATTAAAAAAGGGATTGAAAAGGCTGCAGTCTTACCACTACCTGTTTGAGCCATACCTAATACATCATTACCCTCTAATAGTAAGGGAATACATTCAGCTTGGATTGGTGATGGTTTGGTAAAACCAAGATCATTTAATGCATTAAGGATTTCCTCAGATAAACCAAGGTCAATAAAAGATATTTCTTTTGTCATGTAAACTCGCTTATAAATTTGCCTATATACGCTTAATATTTGGTTAGGATTACATTTGATTGTTATTAATCAAGATAATTCATGAGGATTACTGCATACATCACAAATTATGACTATACCAAAATAAAGAAGCCTATATAAATTTATGCCAGCTCACTAAATTGAAAATTTACAACTCACCCCAATAACTAATAACCAATACTTACTCAATCAAATAGCCATTTATTCTAATGCAATTGATATTTGAAAAAATACAATTGATAAGAAACATGTAAAGAATCGAGAATATATTTTGGGCAAATCAGAACTACGCTATAACAATATTTTCACTTTTAAACTGGCATGACCCTTGTTACTTTTCGTCAAGTAACTTAATTTCATAGAGCGCCTGTTGATGTTCAACAAAGTTATAAATATTATTTGCTAAAGCATATTTAAATAACATTTTGGCACGCTCATTGTTACCTTTACTTTGGTAATATTTACCTAAATAAAAGTAAGCTTCACAAAGGCGCTCGGCTAATTGCCGATCATTTTCAACACCTTGTTGAAGGTTTTGCATTAATTTAGATTCGCTTATCTTACCTAAATAAAATGCAATGATATTACTGCCATAACTCGATTTATCGTTAATAAGATCGTAACGTTTTTGTAGCTGAGTTAAGGCAGCTTGTTTATCTATTTCTTTTTCAATCAAATAAAGCCATAAAATTCGAATAGGCTCATTGACATCATATTTATAAAATTTTTCTGCATCAAGCTTTGCAGCTTGATAATGCCCTGTACGATACAGAGTTACTGCACGATTAAAATAGGCATAAGCATAAGAAGAATCCAGCTCTAATGTTGTATTGAACGCCATCATCGCATTATCGAAATCACCGTCTCTCAACGCATAAGTACCCAGAAAATTATATACATCTGGAATTTCTGGGTTAAAGCTTAAAAGATGGTTAAAATCACTTTGTGCAAATGCTTTAAAACCTAATGAATCGTAAATAATTCCTCGTTCAAAAATAAGCTGCATCCTAGATGAGGTATCAAGATCGCGACTTGATAACTGCTGACTAATTTGCGCTATTTTCAATTCATCGTCATAGGTAACTTGCTCAGGAGCAACAAGTAACGGCTGAGAATTTGAACAACCTGACAAAATAATGACTGCAAGAATACAGCACAACATCCTCAGGTTGAATAATCTCATTTTTTAACTCCTGGTGAATAATATCTTATTCAGCTGCTGGCTCGACATCAGAATTCGGCTCAACAGCATCTTTCATACTTAAACGAATTCGACCTTGGCGATCAATTTCAAGTACTTTAACATTCACTTCTTGACCTACTTTCAAGTAGTCTGAAACTTTCTCAACACGGTGATCAGCAATTTGAGAAACATGAACAAGTCCCTCTTTACCACCAATAATTGATACAAAAGCACCGAAATCAACAATACGGGTTACCTTACCAGTATAGATTTTACCAATTTCAACATCAGCAACTAAATTATTAATACGTTCGATTGCATCTTTAGCCTTATTGCCATCAGTTGCCGCAATTTTAACAGTACCATCATCAGTAATTTCAATGGTAGTACCAGTCTCTTCAGTTAGTGCACGAATTGTAGCACCACCTTTACCGATAATATCGCGTATTTTATCTGGATTAACATTCATCGTATAGATACGGGGAGCAAATTCAGAAATTTCCTGACGAGGTTTATTAATTGCTTGTTCCATCACCCCTAAAATATGCAAACGAGCACCTTTAGCTTGATTTAATGCAACTTGCATAATTTCTTTAGTGATACCTTCAATTTTGATATCCATTTGAAGTGCACTCACACCTTCACGGGTACCAGCTACTTTGAAGTCCATATCACCTAGATGATCTTCATCACCTAAAATATCAGATAACACCACAAAGTTATCGCCTTCTTTCACAAGCCCCATTGCGATACCTGCAACAGAAGACTTAATTGGCACACCTGCATCCATAAGCGCTAATGAAGCACCACAAACTGATGCCATTGAAGAAGAACCATTAGATTCAGTAATCTCTGAAACCACACGAACAGTATATGGGAACTCTTCTTTACTTGGCATTACAGCAGCAACACCACGCTTAGCTAAACGACCATGACCAATTTCACGACGTTTTGGCGAACCAACCATGCCAGTTTCACCTACTGAGTATGGAGGGAAGTTGTAGTGTAATAAGAATCGCTCAGTATACTCACCAGTTAACTCATCAATAATCTGAGCATCACGTTCAGTTCCTAATGTTGCTGTCACTAGTGCTTGAGTTTCACCACGCGTAAATAAAGCACTACCATGCGTTCTTGGCAATACATTGGTACGAATATCAAGCGCACGAATCATATCTTTTTCGCGACCATCAATACGTGGCTCACCAGCAATAACACGTTGACGAACGATTTGACTTTCTAAATCAACAATAATATTGATAACTTCGTTTTCATCAAGCTCTTCGTCTTTCTCTTTAAGTACCGCTAACACTTCTTCTTTAATCAAATCGATTTGTGCATAACGAGCTTGTTTTTCAGTGATACGATAAGCCTCACCTAAACGAGCTTTAGCTAAGTCAGAAACAGCATTAAACAGCTCTTCATTTTTAGCTGGTGCAACCCAATCCCATTTTTCACAGTTCGCTTTCGCTACAAACTCATTAATATTATCAATAACAACTTGTTGTTGATCATGACCAAAAACCACCGCAGCTAACATCTGATCTTCTGTTAACAAATCAGCTTCTGATTCAACCATTAACACGGCACTTTTGGTACCTGCAACAACCAAATCTAAACGGCTTGATGCTAGCTCTTTAACTGATGGATTTAGCACAAACTCATCATTGATAAAACCAACACGTGCTGCGCCAATTGGACCATGGAACGGTACGCCAGATAAACAAAGCGCAGCCGATGCACCAATCATCGCCACCAAATCAGGGCTAATATCTGGATTTACAGACACCACAGTTGCAATGATTTGAATCTCATTAACAAAACCTTCTGGGAATAAAGGACGAAGTGGACGGTCAATTAAACGAGCAATTAACGTTTCGCCTTCGCTCGGACGACCTTCTCGTTTAAAGAAACCACCTGGAATACGGCCTGCTGCATAAGTACGTTCTTGATAGTTAACGGTTAAAGGAAAGAAGTCTTGCCCTTCTTTCACTTTCTTATTAGCTACTACAGTCACAAAAACCGCAGTATCGTCCATATTGACCATAACCGCAGCTGTTGCTTGACGCGCCATAATACCCGTTTCTAATGTAACTGTATGACGACCATATTGAAATTTTTGATATGTCGGATTAAACAAAATAAATTCCTCTTGTTATAAATCATGTTGAAGTTTGATATTTCGACAGGAAGCAGCGCAATGCTGGAACATATTGATACACACTTCAACCATGTGGGGGATACTCAACAAAAGATTATTTCACTGTCACGACTAATGACAAATCTATAAATTATAGAGCTCTCATTAGTCGCGCGAAACATGAGACATAATCTTCTATTTTTATTAATTTTTCTCTACAAAGCAATTAAACATGCTTTTCGAGCTCAGCATTATAGCAAAGCCCTAAATTTATACAACGAAAAAGAGGCCTAAGCCTCTTTTCAAGTAGATAAATATTAGCGACGTAAACCTAGTTTTTGAATCAACTGGTTATAACGGTCAAAGTCTGTACGACGTAAATAATCTAATAATTTACGACGGCTAGAAACCATACGTAATAAACCACGACGGCTATGGTGATCTTTCTTATGCTCAGAAAAATGACCTTGTAAATCATTAATACGCGCAGTTAAAAGAGCGACTTGAACTTCAGTTGAACCAGTGTCGTTAGTACCACGACCATATTCAGCAACGATTTTCGCTTTTGCTTCTACAGTTAGAGACATAATAAACCTCTTAAAATAAATAAAAAAATGGAATGACCGATCTCTAATTCAGACATTCCTCGGTATTCATATAATCAATATATGAATTGTGCGCAATTATACTGGAATTTATTGAAATAGCAATTTGATTTAGTAATTTAAAACGCTTATTTAAGTTTAAAACCATATTCTTCTTGGATAAGCTTTTTCAACGCTTCAATATAATTTTGCGCCGACAAACTTAATTGCGCTTTTTGCGAAGTTATCCAACCGATTAAAATCTTCTCATCAACGGCTAAAGGAATAGACAAAATATCCGAACCATTCAAATCAGTACTGAGTACGCCAGTACTAATTGTATAACCATTTAACCCATGCAATAAATTAAACAACGTCGCTCTGTCACTTACATGAATACTTTTCTTATGATAGACGGTACTTAAAATCTCTTCCGAAAAATAAAAAGAGTTATATTCACCCTGTTCAAAAGAGAGATATGGAAAATCCTCCAAATCTTCAAGCGTCAACGACTTCATAGCAGCTAAAGGATGATGGGTGCTAATAAACACATGAGGATCGGCTTCAAACAAAGGATTAAAAGTAAGACGATGCTCTTTAAGCAGTCGCAAAATAACCTTTTGATTAAAATCGGTCAGATACAAAATACCCACTTCACTACGCAAATTGGCAACATCAGTAATAATGTCGTAAGTCCGCGTTTCACGTAAGGTAAACTCATATTCATCTGTATGATTCTTCTTGATTAAATTAACAAACGCATTAACTGCAAACGCATAATGTTGCGTTGAAATACTGCATAACTGCTTAGAGGGTTCTTTTTTTGAAAAATGTTGCTCCAACAATTGAGCTTGATCTAAAACCTGCTTAGCATACCCCAAAAATTCCACACCATCAGCCGAAAGTGAAACCCCTTTTGATGTTCTTACAAAAATCTCGATACCGAATTCGGCTTCCAAATCCTTAACCGCAGTAGAAAGACTAGGCTGAGTAATATAAAGATTCTTAGCAGCCTCATTAATCGAGCCTGAGCGAGCTATTTCTAAAATGTAACGTAATTGTTGAAGTTTCATAATATAACAAGCGACCGAAACTAATCTTAATTAAGAATATAAGCTACTATAAACATTGTAAGTATAATTGTACAGAAAAAGGAAAATAGCTTGTTTGTAGGATTAATCGGTGTATTTTTAAGTTTTAAAAAACCCTTTCCTCAACTTTTTAGGCTTCGCTTTCATAAGATTTTATTGTGTCCTCATTCACCATTGATAAGGTTTATAAACTGCTTATGCAGCTGTAAAGAGCGCCCTCTTTTGCTGATTATAAAAAGGGCGTTTCTAAACAACTTATGCAGCTGTAAAGGCTTCAATATCTCAGCAGCAAAAAAATGGCAATTTCTAAACAACTTATGCAGCTGTAAAGTAGAACATTACATACTATAAACATCGTTTATAAAAAGACAAAGAGTAATTTTAGTTTTCAAAACCCTTTTTTTTAACGATTTTACAATGTATTGATTTTTTAATAATTTTATTTTTAGCTAAAAAAAAGGGTTATTAAAGTTTATATTTTGAACCCCACAAAATCCCATTCCTCAACTTTTTTGCTGTGAAACAGCCCAAAAAACTTTTTAGCTTAAAGTAAATTTACAGCAACATACCAAGGTATTTTTTGTATTTGAAAAAAAGCTTTCTTCAAAAAATTTTGAAGCTTATCTTACTGAGCATGATAAAAAGCGTTAAGGGCATTATGATAATGCCCTTAATACTTAATTAAAAATCAGGGATGGTTGCTATTTTGCTTAGTCCATAACTGTTAAATTTACCCTGCACAGGTGTTGTACACTTTTCTTGTCTTAACCACATGATAAAGTTCTGACCAGTGCTTTTGCTAGTGAAATGAAGATGTGGATAATTCAATTGAACGCTACTCCATTTTTCAATCATTTTATTTTTTACTTCATCTGACCATTTACCTTGTGCAGTTAAACGTTTTTCAGCTCGTCTTAAAGCGCTTTGCCCTTTAGGATTGACGCGAATTAAACGTAGGTAACCTTTAATATTAGTTGGTACCGAGGTTATTGGTAAGGCGATAGTATAATCACTAACCACCGTCTGCAAGGCAGTTTTAAATTGTTGTAACTGAGCTTCATCACCAAATAATCGAATAATTCCGCCTAATGTTCGATGAACATTATAACAAGGGAAACTAACCGCAATATTACCTTGATAATTAACCAAAACTTGATGAAGTGATTGCATCACTTGGTTAATCACTTCTGTTTCAGTTATCTCAAGTTGTGGGATTGCTCTTAGTTCAAAATAGTGAGTGAGCATAATAATTACTCCTTACCACTTGCACCAAATACACCACCGCGAATCAATACCGCTATGACATAATGTTGTTGTTCAAGTGATGGCTTATCCCCTTTTAGTACCCAGTTATCAAATAGCGTGTAAAAGTCATGTTTTTGTTTAGGTTGACGGAAAGCATGCCCCATAGTTGTGACGGCACCATAAGGTTCGATAGCAATTGGAAACTCTGCTTTTTCATCATACCAGGTATCAATTGTTCGAATAGCATTGCTGATTTTTTGCGAGTGCATAGCTGCACATTCGTTTTTCTCATAAAGTACTTTACTTTTTGTTTTTCCAGTATCTAAGATTAACTCTTGTGAAGGATACACTTCTTGACCTAAGCCCATTTTTAATTTGGCTACTATGTCGAAGATAATAAATTCTTTGTTAGATAGTCCAGCTTCGATAAGTTTAGCAAGATCTTCTATTGCTTTATCTTCGTATTCAAATGAGTTAAGTTGATATTGTTTAACATCATTTACATGAATAACAGGTTTATTATTGTGAATGATCGAAATAGTGATTTGTTCAGCAGCCATGCGATTACGCCATAACCAACGACCATTAAGTATATTAATGGCATAACGTTTAGCAAGCGTTTTCATACCGTTAGATTTTATATAATCGTTGGTCACTTTTGTTAATTCTTCTTGATACTCGATATTATTACATACTGATGGTTTGCCTAAAAATGGCAGAACTTTACAACTCCATTTAACCACTAATGTATCTTTATCGGTATCTAACGCAGCGGTATCAACCGTTTGTAAATTAGCCTTTTGAATTTCGGCATCTAATTTTGCGGGATCATTAGTAACAGCATTTTTAAGGCGATTAGAAATTGTCCCTCGAACGGATTTTTCTGATATAAAAACAGGATATAAATTGTTATCGTCTGTATCAACTTGTTGTAAAAAAACGGCATCCGAAATATCAAAACTGCGTTCGAATGCTAAAACTGAAGCGGTTGCGAATTTATCTTTACTCATAATTTCATCCTTTTTAGTAATGCTAAATTTTTAATTAGTTTTTTGATTAATCATATAAATGTCTGCGTTATTCGATTGCAATTTACTACACTGATAACGCCAAAAAGCTTGGGATAAATGTCCCTTTAATCGCAAAGGAAATACCCATTTACCTAATCCATAGATACATTCAACAAATTGTGTTGCATATTCATTGCTACGTGCATTTTCAACCATTCCGGCTTGAAATAGTGGTGAAATAGCTTGATATCCGAGTGGAATAGGTACTAGCCAACCTCGCCCTTCCTTTATTGAAGTAGTTTGCCAATGATCTTTTTCTTGCGGTTGATGATGAAGCATTGCAGTTTCAACTAAAGCATCGAGTTGCGTGGCATTAGGATTCTTTAGTTGTAATTCAGCAGTGATATCTTTTAACTCTTGTTGTGCTTCAACTAAAACAAATGCAGGCAGCAACATATTAGCTAAGGTTTTATCTGATTCATCAGAAGAAATTAATTTTACATTTTCAATTGAGACTATGTGCCCACCCGCTATACGTTGTTGATAAAGTTTTTGCTTCATCTGCGTAACAAATGCTTGTTGTTGTTCTTCGTCATAGAGCGTATCAATATTTTCGATTTTCACTTCTACTAATAAACTAACATCAAGATGAACTTTACCTTCCTCGATGATTGAGCGAGTATCACCATTTTTTGCTAATGGATTGCGAGTTAACCGAAAAATATAATCTGAATAATCATTAGGGCGATAAACTTGTACATCACACTCATGACAAGCAATTAATACCCCGTCAAGATAAATTGGTTCTTTGGATTCGATTTTTCGATTTAAAGCGTGAATAGCACCTAAAAATCCAGAAATAGCCGGAAAACCATAAGTCAATGGGCTTGATATAGCATTAGCATTGTGAATTTTAACATGGTCAAAAAGTAGATAATAATTTAACGAAGCCATTAGAAAACCCCCTCTTTTTTACGTTGACTCGCTTTTACCGCTGCGCTAAATTCGCTATGCCATTCATTAAATTCAGGATCTGAAAATTGCTCACTGATATTATTAAATTTATTTTTCAACACGCATTGAATCCAAAAAGCAAAATCTTGTTTAATATCACCTAGCCAATCACCTTTATCATAGTGTTGTTTGAAATCTTCTTCATCTTCTAACTCTGCTCGATTAGGATCTAGCCAAAGCTTTTGGCTAAATTTTAGAGAGTATTCCCTACTCCAACCAGCAGGCATGGTTTGCTGGATATGTTTAGCAAACTTAAGGATATAAGATAAGATAATATCTAAAGCATCTTTACGATTATCTCTTTCTTCAACGACATTTTTAGGCGCCTGAACCATATCAAAGAGTAATCTAAAACCAAACCGACAAAAATATTGCATTGAATTATCAAAAATATTTTGTTTGTGATCGGTAATCGACGGAAATTTGGAAGATTTGAATTCGGGTGGTATTGAAGGTAATAAGAAATTTCGACCACCTTGATTGCTGGTTAATTGACTTACACCTTGAGGATTACTGCCACCCAACTTAACCACAGCTAAATTTTGAAAAGAAAAATAGGGTTCATGTACTGCATCTTTTATCCTTCTTTGTTCACGGGCTTTTTTGTTCTGTTCGGAAAACCTTTCTTGCACTTTCTGATAAACTACATGACATAACGAACTAGGATGCAATGGAACTAATAACCGATAATTATTTTCTAGATGAGCTAAATAGCTTTCTTGGTTATTTGGCCAATAAAATTGTTTATTGAGTTCTGAAGCTTTAGGATGTTCAAATTCATTAAATATAGCTTTTTTTAAATTGGCTAAATAAAGCGATGCTTTTTGTTTATCGTCAGATAAAGCATCCAAAACGGCAGGATGGTCTTCTATAATCAATTGCAATAGTGTTGTTTCACCGGTTACAACTTGATTTAATAATGAAAATATATCTAAAGCTGCAGCATTGCCTGAACAATCAAGTGGTAACGTAGTTAGTGTAGCGGAAGATATAACTGTCTGATTGATTGGCTTAGTCTGCGTTAGATAATTATTATTATCACCTAGATTTGAAGAATGAATCCCTTTACTAATATGTGAAGCTATAGATATCCAGAATATCCTTCTGGTTGCTGCATCTTCCATCCAAGTTTCAAAATCATAACGCTTTAATAAATCATTAATTTTTTGTTGTGATTCAGTAATTGCTAATGAATCATTGTTTTCTCTAGCTTTAGCTAATTTTACAAGCTCACTTTTGTAGCTACTATTATTAGCAAGCCGTTGCGTTAGAAAGTTTATGATTACCTTTCTAATATCTTGCCAAGAAATACTATTCATTGGCCCTCCTATTTTCAATAATAAATATAATTAAAACATTAACTTTTTAAATACTGCCTATATAAAAAATCGTCAAATTCCTTTTTTTATTCCTTATAAAACCCAAAACAAGGATTAAAGCACCAGCGTGTTCCACTTGCTAAACTAACTGTGCAAAATTCGTTTGCCAGCCGATATTGGTTTTTATTTGGCAAATGTTCGGCTAGTTTTTCCATGGCTTGTTGTACGGTATTTGATAGCCATATTTGTACTTTTGGGTTATCTAACTGCCAATTTTGATATTGGATAGCGTAATTTTCTGTTTCAGGGCATTGTTCATCTGGTTTTTGCCATGCATTTTCGGCATAACTAAAATTGTGATTACCATCTTCATCTAACTGACAGACGTAATCATCTTCTTTTGGGCTTTTCATTCTAAATGGCGAGATCTTTTGCAAATGCACACAATGATGATGTGCCAAATTAGGTTGCCAATAACAAGTAACATAGTTGCTTGTATGAGCATTAATGGCAAATAAGTCCGCCATGACATTATGCTCTAATTCAGCAAGCGTTAAACCATCTTCTGGTGATGAAACTATGCGTGGAATAGCATTAATATTTTCGAGTTGTTTGCTTGGTATAATTTCTTCGCTTTTATGTGATTTTAGTAAAAAATTAGGCTCTTGTTCAAAACCCGGTCTGGCAAAACAAGCTTCCACTGAACAATAATTGTTTCCTTTTTTTATCGATTCGATGTTACTGCCTAAGATTGCTACATTTGGGCTATGCGTGGATTTATCAGGACGGTGTCGCCAAACGCGTCCGACTAATTGAATAATGGAACGCATAGATGAGGGCTCGACAATTGCCCAATCATAATCATGATCACGCCCTACTTCAGTAACAGGGGTGCCAATGACGATAAAAATGTGATTCTGTATTTTGCTGTGTTTTATTGCTTCAATAATTTCCGGTTGGTTGAATAATGCTTTCGGATCGCTACGGTTTAAAATTCTATCTAGTTTTTCTTCCAATTGGCTACGTAGCAATAAAAGTTGTCTGGCATGGTAAACTACAATATGAAATACAGTATCGTCAGGTAATGTTTGTTGCTGAAATATCTGTTTAGTAATTGCGATGACATCTTCAGTATGGGCAAATCGGATTAAACCAATACTGACCTGTTTTTTTGATATCTCGTCAGTCTGATGATATTGCTCGTGAAATAGGCTTGCTTGTTCCAGAATTTGCTTTGCTAAAATATGGTAATTGAGTTTTTCATTCGCTTTTTTATTTTTCTGATAATCCAGTAATTTTAGAATATGTCCTTGACGACGAATCGCTTCTTTTTCTAGCTGCATTATGCGTGAGTGAACAAAATGTTGATGCTCATTTTTGAAATGATTAAGATCATCAATTGGCATGACTGACTGATGATATTCGTCAAACCAACCGCAGATAATACGATTACTGCTTTGACTACTATTATTTTGATTCCATATTTTCCTTCCGGCTTGGTAGGCGTCAAATAAACCAGCTATCAGATCGGGGGTTAAAGTAGCAGAAGAAAGCAATACTTTACTACCATAAAGCCCTGCTAAATGAACTAATCTAGCTAAAGCAGGAAGATCGTGTTGATCAAAATCATCGGGTTCATCTAATATGAGATCAGAAGTAAGCAATCTTAATGTTGGTGCAATATATTTACCACCTTGAGTGCCTTCACTAGCTTGAATAATATGATCAATAGTACAGGTGACAATTGGGGTATAAAGTAATTGACGAGCTTTACTGTTTTCAATAATAGTTCCCAATTCGGTATCAGCAATGCCTGTTTCAACGACATCAACGTATTCATCCATTAAAGATTCGATAGATTCGCTACCGTAACTTTCAGGATTATGATTCTGTGAATTTTGCTCGTTATAGGTGTTATTTTCTCGTCTCTTTTGTTCTGATTTTGTATCATTTTCTAACTCAAATAAGGTTTTTGACGCACTTCCACCAACTAAGGTTGCCACATGCTCATCTGTCAGTTGTAGTCTGTCTCTAAGCGCTTTACCTGTCTGCAATGTTAATACCCGTAAACCTAACGCAATGGTAAAACGCACACCACGTTTAGGATTAGCTAATGCATAAATAATTCGGCCGTTCGCTAACGTTTTACCGCAACCTGTTGATGCCATATTTATCCCCAAAAAACCATTTTCATCACTAGCTTTCTGATAACTTTTAGCCAAATCAAATGCATGATTTTGCCATTGAAAACGTTTGATTGTCGTACGTTGTGTAAATGCTTTATGGTGGTTAATTGCTGGTAATTCCATTGCCATTTTGGGTAGCAATCGAACAAATCGAGCTGATAAGTTAGCAACACCAATTAAATGATCATCTAAGCGCTGTTTCGGTTTTTTTTGATAATTGGTATTGGCAATCAAGATTTCTTTGTTTTTACCTGCTTCATCATTTACCAAAGATAAACTTGAAAAATTGTGATCAGCAACCATTAAACTCAAACGAGATATATGTAATAAAAATTCATCAATTGCAGTTAGCTGCATTAAAGGCGGGTGATTAAGTGCTTTACTTGCATAACGACAGAGTTTTTTTAACCATGCATTACTTAACGTTATATCATCTTTAAGCTGCCAAAAAGAGTTTGGATTAGCATGTTGACTATTTTTATTTTTAACCCAACCTTCAACGGCTTTTAGTGTTTTATAAAAATTGTCTTGTTTGAAGTTAGCAAGTAATAGTTCATTCTTCTGCTTTTTTTTCTTATCACCACCCATCGAATCCGATAAAAAAGGCATTCGATGATGTGAAACAATTAACCAAGCAATCCATTGAGCTAATAAGGGTGTTTGAGTTAAATCACCTTTTTCGGTGCATGTTAAATCTTGATGCCAGTTTGGATTTTGCTCTTGATATTCTGAAAAATTGGCTAGCCGTTCCAATACGGCTTGATTGCTAGTACAATTTTTAATCATTAATAAAAATATTTGTAATGAAATCCACTCATGCCGATAAGGATCACCTGCTATTGCTGTTTCCGCTCGTAATTTATTTTGAAATCCGATAGTCGCTTTACCTAGATCATGTAATAAAGCAGCAATGGTGGTAATAAGTTGAATTGATGTTGTATATTGCCAAGTCTCTTCGCTGTTATTACGTAAAATATCTCGTTTTGTACGATTAGTCGGCACTCGTCCTTGCTGGTTAAATTGGCTTTTATCGCCGACAATCCAAAGGAGATCAGTCAGATTTTTTCCATGTGTCCAATAGCAAGCAACAGCAGTATTTTTTCGAGCGGTTTTTCGTAATAATTTATAAAGCGTTTGTAAACCGGCTGAAGTCATCGGTGTTTGCCAAGTTCGTTCACCACAACGCTCAGCAAATTGATCGATGATTCGGCGGGTTTCTGTTAATGCTCTTTTTTTGCATTGGCTCACAAGTAAAATATTCATGTTTTATCCGCTATTTGTTTTAACGTATCAATAATCATATCGAGCGCGCCTAATTGCGCGAATTGTGAAATACAAGATTGACGAAATGTTTTCTCATCATCACCTTGCATAGCAGATATAAAAGCTTGAGGTAAAACCATGCCATCTTTAATAATATCAGCAGCATCAAAAACTAAGCCGCCACGTCGAGTTTTGCCATGTAAAATAGCTAAACCATGTGGTAAACCCAATACCCAACAAGCCGTAGCACCTAAACCATAAGCTAAATAATTACCATGATCTAAAAATTGATTAGCAGGATCATGGCTTTTATTTCGAGTGGCATGCTCTCTTTTAAATTTGTCATCTTGCAACGTTAATTGATTTGCCATTGCATACAATCTTTTGCTAAATCGTCCTTCTGCTGTTAACAGAGATTGACTATTTTTAGCCGTATCAAACTGTTCTCTGGCATCGTTGATAATGTTAGTTAATTGATTTTGATCTACTGTCCAATCAAATTCTAACCAACTCGATTGAATGATGTTAAGTCGATGCTGTTGTAACATTTTAGCTGCTTGTAATCGGCGCTGATCATCAAACCAAAATTGGCACCAACTTTGTAAGTATTCAGTTGCACGATACTCACTTTGAGGTGAAAAAAATTGACAAGCAAACTCTGACTCGGTCGAAGCAAATAGTGGTGTTCCGCCGCCACCACAAAATCCAATCATTACCCCGGCTCTTGAAAGTTCACGGACAGCAGCTTGCGTTAATGAAGTACCTGTACCAAGCAAAATGCAGGTGGTGTTAGCTATCGGAATGTTCCAATACAATGATTGCTGCCCTTGATCGGTGACATACTCAACTCGACCACCATTGACTAAAACCCGGCAGTGTTCTAAATAATAAATATTAGCACGCTTGGAATGTAAAATGGTTTTAAGATCAGAACAGTGAATCAAATCCATGATTATAAGAAAATAAATTCAATTTTTACATAATGACAAATTAACACTGTTTTATGTAAAAAACGAGCTTTTTTAAATAACAATTTTTATAAAAGTTAATTCAATAAATCGTTTGATTAATTATAAGATGATAAATTATTAACCAGTTTAAGATGATCGTTGTTTAAATAAAATAGAATGACAATTCCAGCCATTAAAATCAGAGCATTTTAAAGCGCAAAAACCCCGCTCCTCAAAAAATTTTCAGGAGCGGGGTTTTGTGATTAATCGTAAGTATCTTTTTATTCTCTAAGAGAAGAAGTTTTCATAGATGAGTTTGATACTCATAATAGTGGAAACGGTAATAAGCATTGGCCTTATCAATTTTCGCCCTTTAGCGATAACCATTTTTGCCCCTAATCTTGCGCCAATAAATTGACCAACAAGCATAACAAGACCAATTGACCATACCACTTCTCCACCAACAATAAAAAAGATTAAGCCCGCTAAGTTAGAGGTAAAATTGAGTACTTTGGTATGTGCAGTGGCTTTGGTTAAATTAAAACCGGCAAGGGTGATATAGGCGAGTGCGTAAAATGAGCCAGCTCCGGGCCCAAAAAAACCGTCATAAAATCCGATAGCTAATGCTGGTAATAAGGCGAATTGGATTATGGTTAGGCGACTTTTACGGTCATTTTCACCAATGGTCGGGGAGAGTAAAAAATAGAGCCCGACACTAATAGTTAAGATCGGTAAGAGTAATTTTAAGAAGTCAGCTTGTATATGCATGACGGATAATGTGCCAAGCGCCGAGCCAATAAAGGCACAGGTAATTGCGAATTTTTGCTGTTTTAAATCAACCATGCGTTCACGAATAAAGTAAAGGCTGGCAGAGAAAGATCCCCCAGTACTTTGTAATTTATTGGTGGCTAAAGCGCTGGCTGGCGGTAAGCCTACCGCCAAAAGAGCCGGTACCGTTAATAGCCCACCGCCACCAGCGATAGAATCAATAAAACCAGCCAACATAGCTATAAAAAAAAGTAAAGCCAGTAATTCGTAACTCATGATTATTTTACATCACTACATTGTGCAAGGTGTCGAAGATAATGATCCATTAAAACAATTGCAACCATTGCTTCAGCAATTGGTACTGCTCGGATACCCACACAAGGATCATGTCGGCCATGCGTCGATACTTCAACGCTATCACCATAAACATTAATCGACTGCCCGGCAATTTCAATACTTGGCGTAGGTTTTAAAGCAATACTTGCCAAAATGGTTTGCCCGGAGCTAATACCGCCTAAAATACCGCCAGCGTGATTAGATAAAAAGCCTTCAGGGGTAATTTCATCACGATTTTCACTTCCGCGTTTGTTGACAGTAGCAAATCCGTCGCCTATTTCAACGCCTTTGACGGCATTGATGCTCATTAGGGCATGGGCAAGATCGGCGTCGAGTTTGTCAAAGACTGGTTCTCCTAACCCTACTGGCACATGCTCAGCCACTATACAAACTTTAGCACCGATAGAATCACCCTCTTTTTTTAGTTTTCTTAGTAATTCATCAAGAGCTTCCAATTTGCTTTCATCAGCGCAAAAGAAAGGATTTTGGTCTACTTGTTGCCAATCTTTTAGTTGGCACTCGATATCACCCATTTGAGCTAGATAGCCGCGAATAGTGATACCCAGTTTTTCATGTAAATATTTTTTAGCAATAGCACCTGCAGCAACTCGCATGGCGGTTTCACGAGCTGATGATCGACCGCCACCACGATAATCACGAATTCCGTATTTTTTTTGGTAGGTGTAGTCAGCATGACTAGGTCTGAAGATATCTTTTATTTTGCTATAATCTTGCGAACGTTGGTCAGTATTTTCAATAAGTAATCCAATGCTGGTTCCTGTAGTTACCCCTTCAAATACACCTGAAAGAATTTTTACTTGATCCGCTTCGCGTCGCTGAGTTGTGTAGCGAGATGATCCTGGGCGACGACGATCAAGGTCATGTTGCATATCGGATTCGTTTAAACTCAGTCCTGGTGGTACACCATCGACAATGCATCCTAATGCAATGCCATGTGATTCACCAAAGGTAGTGACTTTAAATAATTTACCAATTGAATTTCCTGCCATAGTTCTCTATTCCGATTTTTTTATATTTAATTTATTTAAAATAGTGTTGATAAGCTTTTAGGTCATTATAGTTCAGTGAAAATACACCAAGTCCACCATGTTCAAAAGTTATCCAGTTAAATGGTACGTCTGGATACTGTTCTTGTAAAGATACCCAGCTGTTGCCGACTTCACAAATTAATAAGCCTTCTGGTGTTAAATAGTTACTTGCATCATGTAAAATTCTTTTCACTAAATCTAACCCATCAAACCCAGCTTCAAGCGCCAATTTTGGTTCATATAAAAATTCATCTGGAAGATCATTCATGTCTTCATCATCGACATAAGGCGGATTAGTGACGATTAAGTCATATTTGTTATCAGGTAATCCATTAAATAGATCAGATAGAATTGGGATGACTTGATATTGCATATCGTGCATTTCAATATTGGTTTGAGCAACATCAAGAGCTTCAAGTGAGATATCGGTAATATCAACTTGCGCCTCAGGGAAGGCATAAGCACAGGCAATCCCAATACAGCCACTACCGGTACAAAGATCTAAGATTTTCTTTGGTTGACTAATAATTAAGTCTTTAAATTGATTGTTAATCAATTCGCCTATCGGAGAGCGAGGTATTAATACTCTTTCATCAACATAAAAGCAGTGACCACAAAACCATGCTTGATTGGTTAAGTAAGGTGTTGGTAAGCGATCAGTAATTCGCTTATTGATGATCGCATTTAATTGTTGTTTTTCATCGCTAGTTAGATTTGATGCATAAAACTCAGGGGGAATAAATAATGATAAGCCTAACGTTGCTAAGATAAGTTGTTTAGCTTCATCTATAGGATTATCTGTTCCATGCCCTAGAAAGATATCTGATTGACTAAGTTGTGACGTGGTCCAGCGTATATAATCCTGAACGGTGCGTAAATTTTCCATATTAACTCCGGAAGATCAAGGAGAAGATGAGGTTACTCGTCAGGTCATTAACCTTGTGCGAATATGTCACCAGTAATGAGATAGAACCTCTGGGTTCTTTGCTGCAATGACTAAATAAATTTTAATGGCGGTGAGGAAGGGATTCGAACCCTTGATACGTTGCCGTATACACACTTTCCAGGCGTGCTCCTTCAACCACTCGGACACCTCACCTTAATTTAGCACCCGCTTTAAAAAAGCAGGGTGCATACTATAATTATCTGGACCAAATTAATCAAGTCTTAATTCATGCAAACAACAACGCCAAAAGCTGCAATAATGGATAAAATTAATACGGTTGCAACTAAAGCATATTTTAAGTCAGTACACATAGTCTTTTCTCCTTACTTTTGTTTTAACACTATTCAATTGGTGTATCTAAAGATAAAAATCCACCTAAGTTTTTACTTTCTTCAATACTTGGATAATTAGGTATTAAGTCAAACAAGATCTCTACCGATTCATCTAAGAATGGATCTGGCTGTTTATAATCTTTAGGTAGTTCTTTTAAATTTGTAATTGGTGCTAGACCAGCACGACTTAATCGTTCATTCATGCGCTTAAGGTCTTGCTCTTCTTTAGTTTTTTGCTCTGTTTCACGCTCATTTTTATTTAATGAGACAGTGAGATTGTCATTTTTTTTGCTATTAAATTCTTTGATATCTTCTTCGATATAGTTGAATTCTGGATTTTTCGCAATTCGAGCTTCATGTTGCGATTTTAAGTTTGCCAATAGTGGTTTGATATTCGCTACAGTTAAATAGTCTGCAGAAGGAATTTTATCCCATGGCATAGCATTATCTAAGAACCGTTCACCAGTTTCATCAACATATTGGCTTTTGGTCATTTCAATATCAGGATCAACACCCTTTAATTGGGTACTGCCACCATTAATACGATAGAATTTTTGGACAGTATATTGAGCACCACCAAGTTCAGGCCAGCTTGGGTGTAAACGGGCATCAACTGGGTATGAGATACCTCGTGAAGTTTGTACTGTTCCCTTGCCATAGGTGGTTTCACCAACAATTACTGCCCGACCATAATCTTGCATCGCTGCTGAGAAAATTTCTGATGCTGAGGCACTATAACGGTTAATCATCACAACAATTGGACCACTGTATTCAATACCTTTATTTTTGTCATCATAAGTCGTGATTTTTTGAAGATTATCACGCACTTGTACGACTGGACCATTGTCAATAAATAAGCCTGTTAACTCAATAACTTCAGCTAATGAACCACCGCCATTATTGCGCAAATCAATAACTAGGCCTTGTAATTTTTCGCTGTTAGCTTCCATTAATAATGATTGAACCTTTTTGCTTAACCCAATATAGAAGCTTGGTATTTCAATAATACCGACTTTGCCTCGGCTATTATTGATAACTTTTAATTTTGCTTCTCGATCTTCAAAATGAATTTTGTCACGTTTAAGTTCAATGATTTTAGGTTTGCTGTTGTTGCCCGCTGGTAAAATTTCTAATTTTACTATGGTGTTTTTAGGACCACGTATTTTGTCAACAATATCCTCTAAACGCCAACCGATTACATCTTCTATAGGAGAATTGCTTTGCCCTACCCCGATAATTTTATCGCCAACTGTTAATAATTTACTTTTTTCGGCTGGGCCGCCAGTTACAAATGACATGATTACAGTATAATCATCTTGTTGACTAAGTGTGGCACCTATTCCTTCGAAAGATAAACTCATTTCAGAATCAAAATCCCGTTTTTTGCGCGGCGCTAAATAGCTAGTATGAGGGTCAATTTCACGTGCAAATGCATTCATAAAGACTTGGAAACAATCTTCATTATTAGATTGTTCAATAGTTTTTAATACGCGTTTATATCGTTTAGTTAATACTTCACGAATCTGAGTCTCGTTTTTACCCGTTAATGCTAAATTTAGCTCGTCATATTTAACGCGTTTTTCCCAATAGTCATCAAGTTCTTTTTCATTTGTTGCCCATGCTAGGTCTTCACGCTTAAAATTAATTTCGTCTTTAGCGCTAAAGTCCATTGGACGTTGCAATACTTCAAGCGCATATTGATATCGATTGTAGCGTTTTTGTAAAAAAAGGTTGTAAATATCGTAAGCTGTTTTTAGGTCGCCATCTCTTAATTCTTGACCTAATTGTTCTTGGTAAATACGGAATTTGTTTACATCATCTTGAAGAAAGATAGTTTTATTACCATCTAATAATTTGAAATAGCGATCGAAAATTTTAGCTGAAAATGCACCATCTAAGGAAAAATCACGATAATGTGATTGAGTAAAGAAATTAGTTACTCGTTTGGCGACAACTTGATGTACTTCATCTTGTTTTAAAACTGGAATTTGTTCCGTTGCAGGAGTTTTGGCCTGAGCCGTTGTACTAATAATACATAAAATGAGACCGAATTTAACAAAACCTTTCAGTAACTTATTCATATAAATTCTCTATCGATTAATAATATGCTCAGGTTTGACTGTTAGTTCCATTCCTGTTCCTACTTTGACTTTGATGTGCTCTTTTTCAATAGTAATGATCTGTCCTTTGACTGGTTTTTGACCAACATTGACTCGAACAAAATCACCAATTTTCAAAGCTCTAGGTTTTCGAGAAGGTTTAGGGGCTGCTTTACGTTTTTGTTTTGCCCTTTCCTTAGCTTGCTCCTTGCTTTCTTTTAATTGTTGCTGAGCATGTTCCATTTGTTCTTTGGTAATAACTTCAGTTGGGTTACCATCTAAGTCAACGCGATTTGCACCTTCCTTTATGCAATATAGATAGCGCCAACCCATGGTGTAGGTTCTAAGTGCAATGCGAAGTTTGGTTTTGCTCAATAATTCACTATTTTCTAGGCGAGAGATAATATCTTGAAAGATGCCAATTTTTAAAGGCTTTGCTTCCCCTTCAATAGTAAAACAATTAGGAAACTGCTGGTTTAAATAATTAATAATCTCTTTAGTATTTGTTAATTGAAACTGATTTTCCATTGATTATTCCATTGCTACTAAAAATTTTCTGACGATAAAGTATATCTCAGCTTGTACAATAACACTAATTATCTTTTTTGTGTTTGTTAATAAAAGAAACAAAATCTTTGATACCATTTCGCATTATCCATGAACTGACAATCGTTTGTTCTTCTGCAGATAATTGTTCAAATGCTGTCATCCACAGTTGTAGTGGATTAATTGGCGAAACAACATAAGTTGCACTCTCTTCCTCAAGATACAAAGCTTTTTTAACTTCTATTGACAAGCTGCTAATGTGATACTCAATAGCTTTACCACGAACACCTGAACGTTTACGAGAAGTCCAGTTTTCAGATCTTGCTTTACGATTTATACCTTGTGTTGTTGATGGCATCCCTGCAATACTTAATAGTTCTTTTGGTGAGAACCACTCTTTCATTCTAATAATCCTATTTTTAAGAAACAAGAAAAAGTTATAGAAATTAAAGAAACTTTGTTACAATACTAAGAAACTACCTACCATTGTTATTTAAAGTTAAATTATAAACTTACTGGTTTTGATAACTAGAAAGCATAACATAGATATTTAAGGTTATAAACTAAGAAGGAAGAAAAAAATGGAGATTAAATCTAATGATTGGCATAAAGCAGACATTATTGCCGCATTAAAAAAGAAAGGGACAACTCTCGCTGAACTATCTCGTCAATCCGGACTAAGTTCTTCAACACTTAGCAATGCGCTTGTTAGACCTTGGACAAAAGGAGAGTCAATTATCGCTAAAGCACTCAATTTAAAACCCTCGCAAATTTGGCCTAGTCGTTATATAAATTCAATGACAAGACAGCCAATTAAGCGAGTTTTGAGAAAAAGTTCAGATAATACATCTTCAAATCATTAACTGACAACAATCTAATTAACACTTTTTTACAAACATATGGAAACATATAGAAACACTTGTTTTCATGTGTTCGTTTTTGCTTTATTCTTTTATCAATTCAATTCATCTATTTTCCTTATTTAAACTAACTTGATTATTTTCATCAATATTAATCCTATGCTATGATTAGCCATCTTTTGATATAAATCATAGTTTAATAGGCAATTATTATGAAAAATCTTAGTAAAATTTTGGTGCTTTTATTTTCAGTATTAGCATTATCCGCATGTTCACAAAAAAATTATTTAGAACAAGGTACCCCACTAAGTCATGAGAAGGTGGATAAAATTGTTGAAGGCTCAACCACTGAGGCACAACTGCTGCATATTTTTGGTCAACCAGCAAGTAAGGTTAGTATTAATGCTAACGAATCAAAATGGACTTATACATATCTTAAAAAAAGTTCAACCAAAAATGCAATTTTTGGGGAAACTCAATACGACATTCTTGAGGGTACGTTAGAAGTAGTGGTAAACCAAGGTGTTGTAACTTGGTTTAACTATTCGCAAAACAATAAACAGAAGAAGTGGTAATTATCATTTGATTATTAAGCACATCAATTAGATGTGCTTTTTCATCTATTTGCTTAATGATTGTTTTTACCGTTAAATCACCTTATTCTCAGATTTTCATTTCATATTTTGTTTAGATTCCATTCATATACTTTATTCCGCTCTGGACAAAAGTCTTTATTACGTTATACTCGTTTGCGAAATTAACCAGACAATCGCTGCTTTGTTGTAGTCCCTTGCAAAAGGGAGACAAACAGAGGGGAGGAAAGTCCGGGCTCCATAGGGCAGAGTGCCAGGTAACGCCTGGGGGGTGTTGGCGAGAGCGAGCATTCACGACTAGTGCAACAGAGAGTATACCGCCGATGGCTTAGCAATAAGATCAGGTAAGGGTGAAAGGGTGCGGTAAGAGCGCACCGCGCAGCTGGTAACAGTTGTGGCACGGTAAACTCCACTCGGAGCAAGGTCAAATAGGGATTCATTGGCGCGGCCCGCGTTGAATCCGGGTAGACTGCTTGAGCTAATGCGTGAGTATTAGCCTAGAGGAATGATTGTCCACGACAGAACCCGGCTTATCGGTTAATTTCACCTTTTTATTCTTTACGGTTTTGCTTTGCTTGTTTTTTATTACCTAACCAACGCTTTATTGCTAACCAAATCGAAAATACTAATCCTAATACCAATAAAAATACTGGTATTAACATTAATAAAGACATAATCTGTTTTTCGTATGTTTTAAAAATTGGTGATAAACCAAATAAATAGCCTAATGTAACAATCAAAAATATCCATAATGTTGCACTTACCCAATTGTAGATATGAAATTTACGGCTATGCAAACCTGATAACCCCGCCATCATTGGTAATAATGTGCGAACAAATGCAATAAATCGTCCAATAAATAGTGCTTGTAAGCCATATTTGTGGAATAGTACCTCTGATTTATGGTGATATTTTTCTGGCAAATGTGCCATCCAATTCTGTACAGTTTTGGTATTACCCAGCCACCGGCCTTGTGCATAACCGAGCCATGTGCCGAAGGCAGCACCAGCAATTAGAATTAAGTTTATAAGACCAAAATGAAAAACATCAAGACTTATCAATACGCCAGTTAGAAACAGTAAACTATCACCCGGTAAAAAAGCTGCGGGTAACACACCGTTTTCTAATAGAATGATGACAAATAGCATTCCATATAATATCCATAACACATCTGGGTTTGAGAGTGTTTTTATATCCATATGAACAAATGCTTGGTATAGTGTAATGATTGTATCCATTTAGCTTATTTTCTCATTAATGTATTATTATTAGTGGTTAATAGTACCACCTACGGTTAAATTATTCACTTTTAAAGTCGGTTGACCAACTCCAACAGGAACGCTTTGCCCTGCTTTACCACAAACACCAACACCTGGATCAAGTTCGAGATCATTGCCTACCATTGAAATCTGTTGCATCGTTTCAATACCTGATCCAATAAGCGTTGCACCTGTGACCGCCGTAGTAATTTTACCTTTTTCAATTAAATAGGCTTCTGAAGTTGAAAAGACAAATTTTCCTGAAGTTATATCGACTTGCCCACCTGCAAAATTAGGTGCATATAGTCCATAATCTACACTTTGGATGATTTCATCAAAACTCGATGTTCCCGCTAGCATATAGGTATTGGTCATTCTAGGCATTGGTAAACAGGCGTACCCTTCACGGCGACCATTGCCAGTCGAATGGCAATTCATTAATTTTGCGTTAAGCTTATCAAACATGTAGCCTTTTAAAACACCGTTTTCGATTAATACCGTTTTTTGACTTGGCGTACCTTCATCATCAATAGAGAGTGAACCTCGACGATTTTCAATGGTTCCATCATCAACGATAGTACAAAGCTCTGAGGTAACTTGTTCGCCAATTTTTCCTGAAAACACAGAACTATTTTTACGGTTAAAGTCTCCCTCTAGCCCGTGTCCTACTGCTTCGTGAAGTAACACACCTGGCCAACCTGCACCTAAAACAACTGGCATAGTCCCTGCTGGAGCCGGTTTGGCTGAGAGCAAAACTAAAGCTTGACGCACAGCTTTTCGGGTATAACTATCTACATAACTTTCACCTATTTCGGCGTTAGTCGTTAAAAAATAGTCATAACTTAATCGACCACCACCGCCACTACTCCCTCGTTCACGTTTACCATCTTGTTCGACAAGGACGGATACTGATAAGCGAACTAAAGGCCTAACATCTGCACATAAGGTACCATCAGTGCCAGCGATTAAAATGTCTTCATAACTACCAATTAAGCTTGCTGAAACTTCAATGACTCTTGGATCAATTGAACGTGCTAACTTATCAACTTGGTGTAATAAGGCAATTTTTTGCTCTTGCGAAAAGCTATTTATCGGATTAAGCGATGGATACTTGATGATATTGTTAGCCGTTTTAAATGGAGTAACCATAATTGGTGTTTGATTTTTAGTAATAGAGTTTGCGGCTAATACACTTTGCTCTAATCGAGCTAAAGAAAGCTGATCAGTATAGGCAAATCCTGTTTTTTCACCAATAATCGCTCTAACACCAACACCTTGATCGCGATGAAAAGAGGCATTTTTAATAATGCTATCTTCAAGAGACCAACTTTCGTAATAACCAGATAAAAAATATAAATCACCAAAATCAATTTGCCTTGAACTAAGCATATCAAGCAAATTTACTATATCTTGCTGATTTAAGTTATTTGGATTGAGTAACCGTTCACTCACTTGGGCTACGTTCATAAATTCCTTAATCTAATGATTATCAATATAAAAACTGTAAAATTTATTATTACATAAGTACTACATCATATTGTTCTTGAATATAAAGTGGTTCAACTTTTACTTCAACACGTTTACCAACAAACACTTCAACTTCTGCTAGCGCATGTGATTCATCCGTCGTTAATGCATTAGCCACTGCAGCTGAGGCATAAACCAAAAAGTATTCAGAGCGGTGAGCTTTGTATATACGAACAATTTCACGGAGTATTTCATTACAAACCGTTTCTACTGATTTAACAATCCCTCGACCTTTACATGCAGGACACTCTTCACAAAGTATATGACCAATACTTTCTCGAGTCCGCTTACGTGTCATTTCAACTAACCCCAAACCAGAGAAAGTGTTCACAGATGTTCGTGCTCGATCTTTAGCTAAAAAGTCTTGTAAAGATAATAACACTCGTTCACGGTGAATATCTTCTTGCATATCAATAAAATCGATAATGATAATACCGCCTAAATTGCGTAATCGTAATTGACGCGCAATCGCAATAGTTGCTTCGATATTGGTGTTGAAAATAGTTTCTTCTAAATTACGATGACCTACAAATGCACCAGTATTAATATCAATGGTCGTCATAGCTTCGGTTTGATCAATAATTAAATAACCACCCGATTTTAATTTGACTTTACGGTCTAACGCTCGTTGAATTTCGTTTTCAATATCATACAGATCGAAAATAGGGATATTACCGCGATAATGGGTTAATTTGTTGGTAACTTCTGGCATAAATTCCTGTGTAAACTCAACCAACAAATCATAAGTAAGTTTTGAGTCAACCAAAATTCGTTCAATTGGGTCGCCAACAAAATCCCGTAATACTCGCTGAGATAAAGCAAGCTCACCATAGACTAAATATTTGCTGATTGGACGCGCCATTCGTTCTTGAATTTTTGCCCATAAACGTTTTAAAAAATTGGCATCTTGTTCAAGTTCGTGAGCATTTGCTCCTTCGGCAGCAGTTCTAACAATAAAACCACTTTCATCGGTAACATATTGTTCAACAATTTTTTTTAGCCTTTCACGCTCTTCTTCCGATTCAATTCGTTGCGATGTCGCTACATGAGCAGAGTTTGGACCAGGCATTAAAACTAAATAACGCGAAGGTAAAGTTATATCTGTAGTAAGTCTGGCACCTTTAGTCCCCAAAGGATCTTTAACAACTTGTACCATTAAATCTTGGCCTTGACGTACCAATTCAGAAATATCTTTAACTTGAAACTGTTCTTGTTCACTGTCCGATACACATTCGGTATGCGGCATGATATCCGAGGCGTGCAAAAAAGCTGCTTTTTCAAGACCGATATCAACAAACGCAGCTTGCATACCCGGTAAAATACGAATGATTTTGCCTTTATAGATATTACCGACAATACCTCGACGTGATTCACGATCTACGTGGATTTCTTGTAATATCCCATCTTCAATATATGCCACCCGAGTTTCTGATGGCGTTACGTTCATTAATAATTCGACAGACATAATGATCCCTTATTAATTAATAGCAAAGTTCCGTCTTATTAGTCGTAAGAATAGATAAATCACTATCCATAATACCCCATCAACAAAACTAGATACTAAAATTAAAGGTGAAATCGTTATGGTATGATAAATACTAACTTGAAACAGAAATACTAATATATTATAACAAAGCGAAACGGCAAAAATAATAATTGATTGTTGCCATAAAGCTAAATTACGGATTAACTGGAATTTAAACATTAACAAATAAGCCACGCATGAAAAAATAAATGCGTGAATACCTAAAAGCGATCCTGAGAATAGATCTAAAATGATACCTAATAAAAACGCCATGCCCATACCAATTCGGTGCGGTAATGCTATTAACCAATAGGCCATAATTAACATTAATAAATGTGGCTTAAACATATTATATTCAGGTGACCACGGTATAATTTGTACACATAAGCCAATTAGCAACGTTAACCAAATAACCAGTATACTAATTCGATTATTACCCCTCATGTTTTACTCCTTGATCGCCCCACAATAACAGTAGATAACGTAAACGTTTTAAATCTGCGGTTGGCGTAGCAGAAATAATGGGGGTGGAATCACTTATATCAAGCTTTACTGAACTAACCACAGCCACTGGGTACCCTTCTGGGAAGCGACCATCAAGTCCAGAAGTGACTAAAACATCACCAACTTTGACATCAACATTGTTAGGTAAAAAATCAAGCGTTAAATCGTTACTGCATCCATTACCAACAGCTACCATTGAAATATCATTTCTTAATACTTGTACTGGAATTGCATGTTGATAATCACAAACTAAGATTGCTCGGCTTGTTGATTGAGCGGTTTGATAAATTTGTCCAACGATACCTTTTTCATCTACTACCGGCTGACCTATATATACACCGTCATTTTTACCTTTATTAATTACCACTTGATAAACGTAAGGATCAGTATCAGCTAATAATACTTGAGCAGCCATTTTATGTTCATCATGTCTTAAAGGTGAACCTAATAGCCCTCTTAGGCGGTCATTTTCATGCTTTAAATGTTCAAGCAATAATAGATTACTTTTTTGTTGCATTAAGGTTTCTTGCAGTTCTGCATTTTCTTTAATTAGTGTCTCTTGTGTTTTCGACATTTCATACAGCGAATCAAATGATGATTTTGGTGCATTTGAAACATGATAAAGTGGCGAAATTAAGGTATCTAAATAATAACGAACCTCTTTAAAAGGACGATAATTGATATCTAACACTATTAACGTCAAAGCGAGTGCCAGTGATATAAATAATTGAACACTCAGAGGCGAACGTTTAGAAAAAAGTAATTTCATTGTCCAGTATTTACCTGTTATATATCTAGAATTTAACTATTTTAAGATATGACTCCGCCGACAATGTCGGCGGAAAAAATGAAATATTCGTTACTTGCTAGTAATATTATTACTCTTCACTGAAGAGATCACCACCATGCATATCTACCATATCAAGAGCTTTACCACCACCACGAGCTACGCAAGTAAGTGGGTCTTCAGCTACAACAACGTGAATCCCTGTTTCAGCAGATAATAATTTATCAATATTACGTAATAATGCACCACCACCAGTCAATACCATACCATGTTCTGAAATATCAGAAGCTAGTTCTGGAGGACACTGTTCTAGAGCAACTTTAACAGCACTAACAATACCACTTAATGGCTCTTGTAATGCTTCTAAGATTTCATTCGAGTTTAGTGTAAAACTACGTGGCACACCTTCAGCTAAGTTACGACCACGTACTTCGATTTCAAGGACTTCATCACCTGGATAAGCACTTCCAATGAAGTGTTTAATTTTTTCTGCGGTCGCTTCACCAATTAATGCACCATAATTACGACGAACATAATTGATTATTGCTTCATCAAAACGGTCTCCACCAATGCGCGCAGAAGCGGAATAAACTACACCATTTAATGAAATAACAGCAACTTCTGTTGTACCGCCACCGATATCAACAACCATTGAGCCAGTTGGTGCAGAAACTGGTAAATCAGCACCAATTGCCGCAGCCATTGGTTCTTCAATTAAATAAACTTCACGAGCACCAGCACCTAATGCTGATTCACGAATAGCACGACGTTCCACTTGGGTTGCGCCAACTGGCACACAAACCAATACACGAGGGCTTGGTCTTAAGAAGCTATGGCTGTGAACTTGTCGAATAAAATACTGTAACATTTTTTCAGTGACGGAAAAGTCTGCAATCACACCGTCTTTCATTGGTCTGATAGCTGCAATATTACCAGGTGTCCGCCCTAGCATCTGTTTCGCAGCATGGCCAACGGCAGCAACACTTTTAGGTGTTCCTGAGCGATCTTGACGAATGGCAACAACTGAAGGTTCGTTAAGCACAATGCCTTGCCCTTTTACATAAATAAGCGTGTTGGCTGTACCTAAATCAATCGATAAATCATTTGAAAACAAGCCGCGAACTTTTTTGAACATAATAAAAACTCTTCCTAGAATTAATCTTGTTTAAATATATTTGAGTATTAGAAGCAAACTTAGGCGTCTACAAAATATATATTTTAATTTTATCCGATAAATAATAGTTCATTTAGCAGATAAAAACCACAGCCAGCCTCAATAATAATTAAGGGTTATATTGTATCGCAATTTAAAAATAATACCTAGAAAATAGTATAACAAGTGTTTGTAAAGGAGATATATAATGACAAATTATGATTTACAGTGTATCCTTCCGCGTTAATGTTGAGTTACTATTTTTAGTATCGAATTAAAAGATTACTTTTAAGATATTAAAGGTACATTAAAATAATTGTTATTTATATCAAATAAACACGGTGTAATTCATGGATATACGTAAAATTAAAAAGTTAATTGAATTAGTAGAAGAATCAGGTATTTCTGAGCTTGAAATTTCTGAGGGTGAAGAATCGGTTCGAATTAGTCGGTCGACACCTACCTATACAGCTCCAGTGCAAAACATTCAAATTCCCCAACCGGTTGCTGTTCCTGCTCCAACAGTCACTGCGGCTACAGTTGAAGCAGAAGTCATCACAGAAACTAATAGTGGCACAACCATAAAATCACCAATGGTTGGTACGTTCTATCGAACTCCAAGCCCAGAATCTAAAGCATTTGTTGAAGTCGGTCAGTCTGTAAATGTTGGTGATGTGCTTTGCATTGTTGAAGCAATGAAAATGATGAACCAAATTGAATCAGAAAAAGCAGGGACTATTAAAGCTATCTTAGTTGAAAATGGTCAACCAGTTGAATTCGATCAACCACTATTCATTATTGAATAATCAGAATTATTTGTTAACTTAGACGATTAAGAGATTGAATATGCTTGATAAAATTCTTATTGCTAACCGCGGAGAAATCGCTCTTCGTATTTTAAGAGCATGTAAAGAACTTGGAATTAAAACTGTCGCTGTTCACTCTTCGGCAGATAAAGACTTAAAACATGTGCTACTTGCAGACGAAACCGTTTGTATAGGTCCAGCAGCTTCAGCCAAAAGTTATCTTAATATCCCTGCATTAATCTCTGCTGCCGAAGTAACCGGCGCAGCAGCTATTCATCCTGGATATGGATTTTTATCAGAAAATGCGGATTTTGCTGAACAAGTTGAACGTTCAGGCTTTATATTTATTGGTCCAAAACCTGATACTATTCGTTTAATGGGTGATAAAGTTTCAGCCATTGAAGCAATGAAAAAAGCAGGCGTACCTTGTGTTCCTGGTTCTGATGGTCCTCTTGGCAGTAATATGGACCTTAATAAGCAAATTGCTAAAAAAATTGGTTATCCAGTTATTATTAAAGCGTCTGGTGGCGGCGGTGGTCGTGGAATGCGTATTGTTCGTGAAGAAAAAGATCTCGAACAATCAATCAAAATGACTAAACTTGAAGCAAAAACCGCATTTAATAATGATATGGTTTACATGGAAAAATTCCTAGAAAACCCACGCCATATCGAAATACAGGTTTTATCTGATGGACAAGGTCATGCAGTTTATTTAGGTGAACGCGATTGTTCAATGCAAAGGCGTCACCAAAAAGTACTTGAAGAAGCACCAGCGGTTGGTATTACACCGAAAATGCGTAAATTCATCGGTGAACGTTGTGTTAATGCATGTATCGAGATTGGATATCGTGGTGCAGGTACTTTTGAGTTCTTATTTGAAAATGGTGAATTCTACTTCATCGAAATGAATACTCGTATTCAAGTAGAACACCCAGTTACTGAAATGGTTACTGGAGTTGATCTTATTCGTGAACAAATTCTGATTGCAGCTGGACAACCTTTGTCAATTAAGCAAAGTGACATTGAAATTAAAGGCCATGCAATTGAATGCCGAATCAATGCCGAAGATCCTAAAACATTTATGCCATCTCCGGGCAAAATAACACGTTTCCATGCTCCGGGGGGATTTGGTATCCGTTGGGAATCACATATATATGCTGGCTATACTGTACCACCATATTATGATTCAATGATCGGTAAATTAATCGCCTATGGTGAAACTCGTGAAGTCGCTATTGCCCGCATGAAGAATGCATTAGCAGAACTGGTTATTGATGGTATAAAAACCAATATCGAACTTCATCTAGAGATTTTAAATGATGAAGGCTTCATAAAAGGTGGCACGAACATTCACTATTTAGAAAAGAAATTAGGTATTTATGAGTAAAATAAGCCCTCAATAATTTGAGGGCTTATTGCTGTATAGAAGTAAATAAAGTATAGGTAATACATATGAAAAATTGGAAAAAAAGCGCTGAAGAAATTTTAACATTAGGTCCAGTAGTTCCTGTTATTGTTATTGAGCGTTTAGAAGATGCCGTTCCTTTAGCAAAAGCATTGATTGCTGGTGGAGTGAAGGTTTTAGAAGTCACATTAAGAACAGCTTGTGCACTTGACGCAATTAAGAAAATTATTAACGAAGTTCCAGAAGCTGTAGTCGGTGCCGGTACTGTAACCACAGTAGAGCAACTTAAACAAGTAACTGAGGCGGGTGTAGAATTTATCATCACTCCGGGTATTACTGACTCTATTTTAAAAGCAGCAGTTGAAGGCCCTGTGCCAGTTATTCCTGGGATTGCAACCATTTCAGAATTATTAACAGCTCAAGAATATGGTTTAACTGCATTAAAATTCTTCCCAGCTGAAATTAATGGCGGTGTTGCTGCGTTAAAAGCATTTGCTGGTCCTTGTGGTTATATGAAATTCTGCCCGACAGGTGGTGTGAATCCTAAAAACTATCGCGATTATTTAGCGCTTGATAATGTTCTTTGCGTTGGTGGAACTTGGTTTATTCCAACTGATGCAATTGCTAAAGGTGATTTTGCTAAAATTACTGAAATGGCAAAAGAAGCCGTTGCAGGAGCAAAATAAGTTTTATCTTACCGCCGATATAAGTCGGCGGTTTAGTCTGATTTGTCTAACTTCTAAGCCCTCTTCCACTTTCAATTATTTGCCATGCTATAAAATATAAAATGCTAACAAATAATATAAGCATCGAAAAAGTAATAACTAATGAAACATCACTAATACCTAAAAAACCATAGCGAAAACCATTGATCATATAAACAATAGGATTAAGTTTAGAAACCCATTGCCAAAAAGTCGGTAACATAGTGATTGAATAAAAAACTCCGCCCAAGTAAGTTAACGGTGTTAATACAAAGGTTGGAATAATACTTATATCATCAAATGATTTTGCAAATACTGCATTTAACAATCCAGCTAATGAAAACAAAATTGAGGTTAATAATAAGGTGAAAACTACAAAAGTCCACGAATGAACTTCATATCTAACAAAAAATAACGATACAACAGTGACCAACACACCAGTTAATAAACCACGCATTACACCACCACCAACATATCCCCAAATAATAATATGAGTCGGAACAGGAGCAACAAGTATTTCTTCAATATTACGTTGAAATTTAGCACTAAAAAATGAAGAACAGACGTTTGTATATGAATTGGTTATGACCGACATCATAATTAAACCAGGCACAATGAATGCCATATAACTAAAGCCACCCATATCACCAACTCGCGAACCGATTAAATTACCGAAAATAATAAAATATAGTGACATTGTAATAACAGGAGGAATCAGTGTTTGTATCCAAATTCTTAAAAATCGGGTAACTTCTTTACGCCAAATACTTTTTAAGGCAATCCAATATAAATTATTCATCAATAGCTCCTTTGGTATCATTTCGCAACAAATCTACAAATAATTCTTCTAATCGATTAGCTTTATTACGAACACTAATCACTTTTATGTTTTGTTGATTGAGTTGTTCAAATAACTGATTTAATCCTTGTTGTTTATCTACGTTTACTTCTAACATGCCAGATTCAATATCAGTATAATTATACCCTTTAAGGGAGATTGGTGTTGATGTTGGTACATAATCAATAATAATTGTTTCAGATTGACTTTTTGCTAGTAAATCACGCATTGAAGAGTTAGCAATTAATTCTCCGTGCTGAATTATACCAATGTGACGGCAAAGCATTTCTGCTTCTTCCAAATAATGCGTGGTTAATATAATGGTGATACCTTGTTTATTAATCTCACGTAGAAAATCCCACATGGAACGACGTAACTCTATATCAACCCCAGCAGTAGGTTCATCCAGAATTAATAATTTAGGTTCGTGGACAAGTGCGCGAGCTATCATTAGTCGTCTTTTCATCCCACCTGATAACATATTAGCTCTACTATGTCGTTTATCCCATAAATCTAAAATACGCAGATACTTTTCAGCTCGTTGTAAAGCCAATTTTCGTGGCAACCCATAGTAACCACCTTGATTGGTAACAATTTGGATTACTTCTTCAAATTGGTTAAAGTTAAATTCCTGAGGAACAAGTCCTAATTGTCTTTTTGCATTAACAAGATCCGTATCTAAGTCATATCCAAAGATTTTAACTTGGCCTGAGGTTTTAGTAACTAAAGAGCTAATAATACCAATGGTGGTTGACTTACCTGCACCATTTGGTCCAAGTAAAGCATAAAAATCTCCTGCCGCTACAGTTAAATTAATTCCTTTTAATGCTTCTACACCATTTTTATATTTTTTCTTAAGCGCTATAAGTTCTAGTGCAGGTGTTGACGACATAAATGTATCCTAATTGAGTAAATTGCTATTTGAATAATATGATATCATGTTTAATCAATTGACAATATTGTTTAATATTTAGATAAATATATGGATTAAGGAATAAATGTTATGGTTAAAATTGGATTAGTTTCAATATCAGATAGAGCATCACAAGGCGTTTATCAAGATGAAGGTATTCCAGCATTGTTATCATGGTTAAAATCTGCATTGAAAACAGCTTTTATTACCGAACAACGCATTATTCCCGATGAACAAATCATCATTGAAAAATCATTATGCGAATTGGTTGATGATTTGCAATGTAATCTGATTTTAACCACAGGCGGCACAGGACCAGCAATAAGAGATGTAACACCTGACGCAACTTTAGCTATAGCAGATAGAATAATGCCCGGATTTGGCGAACAGATGCGGCAGATTAGTTTACATTTTGTTCCAACTGCGATTTTATCCAGACAAGTTGGTGTTATTCGTAAGCAATGTTTAATTTTGAATTTACCAGGCCGACCAAAATCAATCAAGGAAACACTTGAAGGTGTAAAGGATGATGAAGGTAACACTATTGTTACTGGCATATTTGCAAGTGTTCCATATTGTATTGATCTGCTAGAAGGTCCTTACATCGAAACACATGATCACATCATTAAATCATTTCGTCCCAAAAATGCTATAAAATCTAATCTTTAATTTTATGCAAATGTCATGCATAATTATGTAGATTATATTCAATATTTGAATGAAGCTTTATAAGAACACTTGCTTAATTAGCAATCATTAAAAATAACTGACCGTAATCAAGCATTTTAGTTAACCCGTTAATATGACTTATTGTTTTAATCAGTTAGTCATAAATTAAATTTAAAGGAACAGTATGAAACAAAAAGATCTCACTAAAACTTTCAAAGAAATGCTTTTACAAGAAAAGTTTAGTTCTCAGATAGGTATCGTACAAGCCTTACAAGAACAAGGATTTGATAATATAAATCAATCTAAAGTATCGCGAATGTTAACTAAATTTGGCGCTGTAAGAACTCGCAACGCAAAATCTGAGATGGTTTATTGTTTACCTGCTGAAATGAGTGTCCCAACAACAAGCAGTCCATTAAAAAATTTAGTGTTAGATATTGATTACAATAGTTCAATGGTTGTTATTCGAACAAGCCCAGGCGCAGCTCAACTTATTGCGAGATTGTTAGATTCAATCGGTAAATCAGAAGGGATTTTAGGCTCAATTGCCGGTGATGATACGATTTTTAGCACACCAACTAAAGATTGTTCTGTGAAAAAACTATATCAAACGATTATTGAATTATTTGAACGGAGTTTATAATTAACAGTTTATTTTAACAAAGCTCTATAATTTTTTTTAATATTTAACCTATTGACACATTTGGTAAAATCGTTAATCCTATACGACACTGAAATCAGAATTAAGAAGAGGCGCATTACTCAGGCAGATCATTTTAGGGACTGGAGCCGCAAATAAATGATTGAGGGGATGTAATGCCGAGGTTTAATTGTTATTCCAGAAAGCAATTAAATCGACTGCAAGGGCTGAATCCCTTGGGTTGTCACCCTAACAGGTGGAGCGCTTCATGGTATGTATTTTTTTAATTGTATTAGGACATGCCCGCTCTATCTCTGTTAAAAATAAAAATTTTTAATATGAGGAATACATGGAAAGATCATTTATAATTGCTAAGTTTGGCGGTACTAGTGTTGCAGATTATCCCGCAATGGTTAATAGTGCCAATATTGTTATAGCTAATCCTAGTGTCAAAGTTGTTGTGTTGTCTGCCTCTGCAGGTATAACAAATTTACTGGTAGCATTAGCTGAAGGTCGTGATGCCAATGTAAGAGCAAAACATATCGCTAAAATTCAATCGATTCAATACAACATATTAGAAAATCTTCCTGAAAATCCAACCCTACGCGCTGAAATTGACCAAATAATTGCAAATATTGCCTCATTATCAGAAGCAGCAAGCTTGGCAACTTCCCCTGCTTTGACGGATGAATTAGTCAGTCATGGCGAAATAATGTCATCAAAACTATTTGTCGAAATATTAAAACAAAAACAAAAAAATGCCCTATGGTTTGATGTACGTAAAGTCATGCGTACCGATGACAAGTTTGGTAAAGCCGTACCAAAAATTGACGAAATTAAACAACTTTGCTGTGCACATTTGAAATCTTTGAATCCAGAAGCTATCGTAGTTACTCAAGGATTCATTGGTAGTGAAAGTACGGGCAAAACCACAACTTTAGGTCGTGGTGGTAGTGATTATACCGCAGCTCTTCTTGGTGAGGCTTTAAACGCCACGCAAATAGACATTTGGACCGATGTTGCTGGTATTTATACTACTGATCCTCGTATCACATCAGGTGCGAAACGAATTGACGAAATATCATTTGCTGAAGCAGCTGAAATGGCGACCTTTGGTGCTAAAGTTCTACACCCTGCAACACTCGTTCCTGCTGTACGTAGCAATATTCCAGTATTTGTTGGTTCAAGTAAAGCGCCAGAAGCTGGTGGAACTATCGTTTATAACACACATAGCATAAAATCTGCACTACCTTCATTTAGAGCGTTAGCGCTTCGTCGCAAACAAACATTATTGACTTTAACTAGCTTAAATATGCTACACGCACAAGGCTTTTTAGCTAATGTCTTTACCATATTGGCTAAACATAATATTTCGGTTGATTTAGTCACCACCTCTGAAGTTAGTGTCGCATTAACCATTGATACTACAGGCACTAATACCAATGGAAATAGCCTATTAACAAAAGCATTATTCGATGAATTATCAACAGTTTGCCATGTTGAAGTTGAAGAAGATTTAGCACTAATTGCCATCATTGGTAACAATCTAACCACAACAAAAGGTATCGCTAAAGAAGTCTTTGGCGCTTTAGATGACTTTATTATTCGACTTTGTTGTTACGGTGCTAGCACCCATAATCTTTGCCTTCTAGCAAGAAGCAATGATGCTGAAGATGTAATAAAGGTTCTACACAAAACGATTTTCGAATAGTTTAATATCAGGGGCGATTACATTATCGCTCCTAATCATTAATCATATAAATCAACAATTAAACAAAATACCTAGAATATTTGAAAAAATAATTGTAAACTACGCCTAATATTTGTATGAATTTGTGTTTCATACATCTATAGCTTCATACTGTTCTACATAATAATCATTTTTCTTCATATTTAGATAACAATTTTTAAAGCTGTAAATTTACGTTTTATTAATATCTGTTCAACAACTATCATCGTTATTTTTTAGCTATACTAGTAACTTTCAACTTAATTAGACGAAGGAAATTATTATGGGTATTTTAAGCTGGATTATTCTAGGATTAATTGCTGGATGGATCGCTAAGTTTTTTATGCCATTAGGCCGTGTTGGTGTGATAAAAACTATCCTGCTTGGTGTAGCTGGTGCATTAGTCGGCGGTTATATCAGTACCTTCTTTGGTTGGGGTAGTGTGACTGGTTTTAACTTCCCAAGCTTGTTTATCTCTGTGCTTGGTTCTATTTTACTTATTTATCTTTACCGCCTTTTTAAATAAATTCAATAGTAATTTAAATTGGCGAGTTTACTCGCCAATTTTCACTGATCTATCCAACCAAAGTTCTCTCATTTATATCGATGTTTAAAACCTATTAACTTAAATAGCTTTTTAAGTATCCAAATTAATATATATACAATTATGATAATGCTTAGTAAAGCAACCAAAGCCCCTAAAAGGCATACTAAAAAAATAACAAAAAGTGCAATAAACTTATAAAATCCTATATCGCCAAAGCCACCTAACCTCCTGTTAACAGCCTCCACAAATAATAATATTGCTAAAAAAATCCACGCAAGCCAAAATAGTAATTTTTTAAAGCGATTATTAAATTCAATTTCCATTACAAAACTAATAACTTCAATGGCCATTAATATTACAATGAAACTATACAAAAAAGTTATTCCCAAAATTTGTGATATCATCAATTAATTCCATTTAATTTATTTAACGAGATTATAAGAAGTAATTTCGCCACTTCCAGTTTTTTGTTATATTAAACACTAAAATTTATCAAATTTATTCTGCAGGATAAAATGCTCAAAATATTTAATACATTATCACGTGAGAAAGAAATATTTAAACCAATTACACCAAATAAAGTTGGGCTATATGTTTGTGGTGTTACTATCTATGATCTATGCCACATTGGCCATGGCCGTACTTTTGTCGCATTTGATGTCGTTACTCGTTATTTACGTTTTTTAGGTTACGATCTCACTTATGTTCGTAATATTACCGATGTCGATGACAAGATCATCAAGCGTGCATTAGAAAATGGTGAAACTTGTGACGAATTAACTGAACGTATGTTAAATGAGATGTATGCCGATTTCGATGCACTTAATATCAAACGACCCGATGTCGAACCTCGAGCAACTCGTCATATGTCACAAATCATTGAACTTGTTGAAGAGTTAATAAGAAAAAATCACGCTTATATTGCTGACAATGGAGATGTGATGTTTTCGGTAGATAGTGATCCTAACTACGGTATTTTATCACGCCAAAATTTAGAACAGTTACAAGCAGGTGCTCGAGTTGATGTAGTGGACGTAAAACATAATCCAATGGACTTCGTTCTCTGGAAGATGTCAAAACCCAACGAACCAAGCTGGGATTCACCATGGGGGAAAGGTCGACCTGGTTGGCACATTGAATGCTCTGCAATGAACAGCCATCAATTAGGCAACCATTTTGATATTCATGGCGGTGGTTCTGACTTAATGTTCCCACATCATGAAAACGAAATTGCCCAATCAACCTGTGCCCATAATGGTCAATATGTAAATTATTGGATGCACTCAGGCATGGTAATGATAGACCAAGAGAAAATGTCCAAATCACTGAATAACTTTTTCACTATCCGTGATGTTTTAAAACATTATGATGCTGAAACTGTTCGATATTTCTTATTATCAGGCCATTATCGTAGTCAACTTAACTATAGTGAAGAAAATCTAAAACAAGCTCGTACCGCTTTAGAAAGACTTTATACGGCTTTGAGAGACACCGATGCTAACTATCCGCACAACACGCCAGATAGCGATTATCATCGACAATTTTGTCAGGCAATGGATGATGATTTTAATACTCCAGAAGCTTATTCAACTCTATTTGATTTGGCTCGAGAGATCAACAAAGCTAAAGCAGAAAATAACATGCCATTAGCTAATGAACTAGCTGCTGAGTTACGTTATTTATCTTCTGTACTTGGTTTACTTGAACAAGATCCGGTTAAATTCTTACAAGGTAATAGTCAAGATGATGAAGATACACAGCTAATTGAAGCGTTAATTAAACAACGCAACGATGCTCGAGCAAGTAAGAATTGGGCTTTAGCTGATGAAGCTCGAGATAAACTCAATCAAATGAATATTATTTTAGAAGATGGTGCTAACGGCACAACTTGGCGTAAAAAAACTTAATAATAAAAAATCCCCTAGATTTACACAAAACTAGGGGACTAATCTCACTATTTTTTATCTATTGACGTTAAAATTCCCCGTAAAATATTGAGTTCTTGCTGTTCAATACCAGCTCGCGTAAATAATCTACGTAAACGCCCCATAATCTGCCCAGGATGATTAGGATTAATAAATCCGGTTTTTAATAACGTCTGCTCTAAATGCTGATAAAACCGTTCAATATCTTCACTTTTAGGATACTGAACCTCATTCAGATTGTCATCATCATGTTTTAATGATGCCTCTAAAGTTGACAACATTGACATTCGAATTTCGTAAGTTAGAACCTGAACTGACATAGCTAAATTTAAAGAGCTATAATCTGGATTAGCTGGAATACCAACATGAAAATGGCACTTTTGTAATTCATCATTAGTTAATCCAACTCTTTCTCGACCAAAAACTAAAGCTACTTGAGCATGATGCGCGGTTTCAGCAATAATTTTGTCGCCACACTCTTTCGGAGTTAAGTTTGGCCATTGCAAACTTCTAGGACGCGCACTGGTACCTATAACCAATGAACAATCTGCTACCGCCTCCTCAAGGGATGAAAAAATCTGTGCCTGTTTGATAATATCACTCGCCCCGGCTGCCAGTGAAATCGATTGGGAATCGGGTTTTATTACAGGGTTCACTAAACATAAACGAGTTAATCCCATCGTTTTCATTGCACGAGCAGCAGACCCCATATTACCAGTATGCGAAGTTTCAACTAAAACAATCTTAACATTATCTAAATAGCTCACATATTCCTCATTAAATAACTAAACTTAATACTTTAAATCAATCTAAATAAACCACAGTATATAATAAAAAACAGATTAAAAGCAGTTCTGTGCTATCTAATATCAAATACCAATAAATTATTTTAGACAAAAGTCACAAAAATCTTAATATAAACCTAATAACCTATTGACGAAATGTGAAAAATTTGTCAATGTAATCAATATAATAATAGCTCAATTAGTAAGTAAACATAGTGGAGGTCAATTATGACTTTAAGTATCACAAGTAAACAAATGGACATTACTCCTGCAATTCGTAGTTATCTTGAAGATAAGTTTTCGAAATTAGATAAATGGAGAGCTCTACTAATCAACCCTCACTTTATCTTATCTAAAGAGCCCGATGGATTTATTATTGATGCAACCATTGCAACCAAAGGCTCGCCACTAGTTGCTTCCGCTAAACACACTGACATGTATGCTGCAATTAATGATTTAGTTGGTAAACTTGAAAGACAACTAAATAAACTCCAACATAAAGGTGAGTCGCGCCGTGCATTTGACAGTATTAAAAATACAGTAATTGAAGAAGAATAATAATTTATAATTTAACAAAAAGGCACTTTAATAGTGCCTTTATTTTTTTGATTGTTATAATATTACCCATCGAATTTTTAATCTATTAATGAATATGACAACCAGTCCTTTATTGCCTTTACGAAACAAAATTAACCAACTTGATCAAAAATTAATTGAAATCATTGCTGAAAGACGCCAAATTTCAGCCGAAGTTATCCAGACTAAAATAAAAGCAAATATCCCTGTGCGTGATTTAGATCGTGAACGTTCATTGATTAAGGCATTAATCGAACAAGGTAAACAATATCATCTTGATGACCTATTAATTAAGCGTTTATACCAAATTATTATTGAAGATTCGGTTCTACTACAACAGAAGTTTTTACAAGAAAAACTCAACCAAGGCGTTATCTCATCAGCTAAAATTGCTTTCTTAGGACCAAAAGGTTCATATTCACATTCAGCAACTCGCCGTTATGCTAGTGCCCATTTTGATCAATTGACTGAATCAAGTTGTAATACATTTAAAGATGTTTTTGAAAAGATTGAATCAAAAGTTGTTGATTATGGAATTGTACCAATAGAAAACTCGAGTTCGGGATCTATTAATGAAGTGTATGATTTGTTACAAAAAACCAATTTACATATTATTGGTGAACTATCCTTAATGATAGATCACTGCATTTTAGCTCTTCCTAACACCAAACTTGAGCAAATAGATACTATTTATAGCCACCCGCAACCATTCCAACAATGTAGTAATTTCTTAGAAAAGTATCCGCATTGGAAAATTGTTTATTGTGATAGCACTTCGTCAGCAATGGAAACCGTAGCTAAATTAAATCAACCAAACATTGTAGCTATGGGAAATAAAGACGGTGGTGAATTATATGGCTTACAAGTTCTGGAGCACAATTTTGCTAATCAAAAAGAAAATATCACCCGCTTTATTGTGTTATCGCGTGAATCGATTGAAGTTTCCGATCAAATTCCGGCCAAAACTACAATCTTGATGAAAACGGGCCAACAAGCTGGGGCATTGGTAGATGCTTTATCCGTATTACGTAATCATAATATTATTATGACAAAACTTGAATCACGCCCTATCCATGGCACATCTTGGGAAGAGATGTTTTATATTGATTTACAAGGTAATATTAACGATTACGAAATGCAGATCGCACTTAAAGAATTAGCTTCCATCACTTTATATACTAAAGTGCTTGGTTGTTATCCTAGTGATTCTATTACCGCTGTCATGTAATGACTAATTTAAGTTTTTCAAATGCCGTACTCAACTGGTATGAACAGTACGGCAGAAAATCATTACCATGGCAAATTGAAAAAAGCCCTTATCATGTTTGGTTGTCAGAGGTTATGCTGCAGCAAACACAAGTTGCAACTGTTATTCCATACTTTAAGCGCTTTATTAAACAGTTTCCTAAAATTACCGATTTAGCTAAGGCTCCAATTGACGATATCTTACATCTTTGGACTGGCCTTGGTTATTATGCACGTGCTCGTAATTTACATAAAGCAGCACAAGTTATTGCTGACAAGTTTGGGGGAAAATTTCCAACCAAATTTGAGGATGTTATCGCCTTACCAGGCGTTGGGCGCTCAACCGCTGGGGCTATCCTATCTCTATCACAAAATCAACATTATCCAATATTAGATGGTAACGTAAAACGGGTTTTAACCCGAACTTTTGCTATAGACGGATGGCCTGGTAATAAAAATGTCGAAAATCAACTTTGGCAATTAAGTGAGCAAGTCACGCCTAAAAATGAAGTTGCTAAATTTAATCAAGCCATGATGGATATTGGTGCAATGGTTTGTACTCGTTCTAAACCCAAATGCACTTTATGCCCTTTACATCAATTATGTATTGCTTATAAGACCGACAGTTGGCAACAATATCCAACTAAAAAACCTAAAAAGACTATTCCTGAAAAAACCGCCTACTTTTTAATGCTTGAACATGACAACATGATTTGGCTTGAAAAAAGACCGCCTGCTGGTATTTGGGGCGGATTATATTGTTTACCACAATTTGCAAGCGAGCAAGCATTAACTGACTGGCTAGACAGCCATGGTATTAAAACTAGCAAACCCAAACAGTTAATTGCATTTCGACATACTTTTAGCCATTTTCATTTAGATATTGTGCCTATTTACTGTGAGATAAAAGGCAATACTAAATGTCTAGATGAATCGAATGGTTATTGGTATAAACTAAAATCGGAAAATGCAAAAATTGGCTTAGCAACACCTATTTATAATCTATTAAATCAATAATCAACACAATCTATCAGTATCTAACAACCTTTTGATATATAATTACACATTATTTATTTTCCAAATTGTTTATTATGAATAGCAAACAAGCTCAAGGGCTATCTGCATGGTTAGTATTCCTAATGGCATTTGCCATTGGCGTCGCGGTAGCGAGTAATTATTATGCGCAACCACTATTACACTCGATAACTAATGATTTACATATTGCAATTAAACATGCAGGTTTTATCATTATGGCTGCACAATTTAGTTATGCTGTTGGCTTGCTGTTCATTACCCCACTGGGTGACAAAATAGAACGTAAACGATTAATATTGACCTTGATGATATTATCAACCTGTGGGCTAATTATTAGTGCAACTTCACAAAACTTATGGTTACTTATGCTTGGTACGGCTATGACAGGTCTATTTTCAACCGTAGCCCAAGTACTAATTCCATTTGCCGCAACACTATCACGACCAGAGCATCGAGGTAAGATTATCGGTACATTGATGAGTGGTATGTTGCTAGGTATATTATTAGGTCGTGCATTCGCTGGTTTTGTTTCTTCGATGACAGATTGGCATTATGTTTATTGGATTGCCGCGTCAGTAATGATCATTGTTACTTTGCTACTTTGGTTATCATTACCAACTTATAATAACACCATCAGTATTAACTATTTTCAACTGTTATTATCAATTGGCTCACTATATAAACAAGAACCTGTTTTACGAATTCGCTCATTGTTGGCAGTTATTTCCTTTGCGTTATTTTCACTGTTATGGACGCCACTTGCCTTTTTATTAAGTAATAAACCTTACTATTATTCTGATTTTATAATCGGTTTATTCGGCCTAGCCGGTGCCGCTGGTGCACTAGGTTCGCCTATCGTTGGCAAATTATCAGACAAAGGAAAAGGCTTTTTAGCCACGACCATTGGCCTAATATTACTACTCGCTTCATGGGTACCACTTTCTCTTGCTGAATATTCACTTTTAGCCTTAATTATTGGGGTAGTATTACTGGATTTTGCTGTTCAAGTTACTCATGTATCAAACATGAACGCCATTTATCAAATTCGACCAGAAGCACGTAGCCGTATGAACACTGGTTATATGGTAAGTTATTTTATCGGAGGCATGTTGGGTTCTATCACTTCCACTTATCTGTATAGCAACTATGGTTGGATCGCGATAATTATTGCTGGAACAGTTTTAGGATTATTGGGTTTATTATGTTGGCTCTACTATCTTAAATCAGTTCGCAAACCATAAACGATTTAATTGCAAAAAAAAGTTGAGGAACGGTTTTTTTAACGTTTATTTGCTCTAATATTCCGTTTTTAAACACTATATACTATTCGTCAGTTAATTTAAACATTTGCACCATTAATAAAAACAGGAGCCATCCATGGCTAAAATAGCCTATATTAATACGCCATTTAAAGTAAAAAATTTATCACTCAAAAATCGTATTGTTATGCCACCGATGTGTCAATATCAAGCAAAAGACGGATTGGCTAATGATTGGCACTTTGTTCATTATGTTTCACGAGCGGTTGGTGGCGTGGGTTTAATAATTTTAGAAATGACCAATATTGCTCCAAATGGTCGAATATCGCCAAATTGCTTAGGTCTATGGAATGACGAGCAACGCGATCAGCTTAAACGTATCGTTGATGCGGTTCATGCTCAAGAAGGAAAAATCGCTATTCAAATTGCCCATGCAGGACGTAAAGCTTTGGGTGAGTCTGATGTCGTATCCTGTTCTCCTATCCGCTATGATGGGAACGTCGAAGCGAATCCAAAATGGCAATATCAAATGCCAAGAGAATTAACCAAAAGTGAAATCGCTGATATTATCGAAAAATTTAAACAATCAACCAAACGTGCGGTTGAAGCAGGTTTTGACGCAATTGAAATACACGGTGCACATGGTTATTTAATCCATCAATTCAGCTCATCAAAAACGAATATTAGAACGGACGAATATGGTAAGGATAAATTATTATTTGGTGAACAAGTAATTAAAGCAGCAAAATCAGTGATGCCAAAAGATATGCCACTAATTGTTCGGTTTTCGGCTCAAGAATACGGTACTAATGGTTACGATATTAATTATGGTTGCCAAATTGCTAAACGTTTTGCACAAGCAGGCGCAGATGTTTTAGATGTGAGTGGCGGTGGTGATGGTCAGTTAGATCCAAAGCATACGCCTCTATTTCATGCTGGATACCAGGTTTATTTAGCGCGTGCTATTAGAAAGGTCACTAATTTGCCAATTATTACTGTTGGTATGCTTGAAGACCCTTATCTTGCTGATTATGTATTAAGTACTGGCGATGCTGATTTAGTTGCAATTGGTCGAGGTTTATTGAAAGATCCTTACTGGCCGCTAAGAATTCCAGCATCTCCATTTATCCCAACATCTTATCAAGTAGCTTTTAAATAAACTAATTATAATCCTGTAGTGTTAGCTACAGGATTAATTTACAAGCTAAATTTTCATGGCATATTTGATGAGACGTTTCTTTATTGGCGAAAAGTTATCAATTGCGTTCATCCCAACTGTTCTCACCATTTTTTTAAAAGCATTATCGCCATTAAACATATCTTGAATAGTTCGCATTGAGGTTAACATGACTAAAGCATCTTTACGGCGAGTGAATTGGAATGATTTTAAGTTTTCTACTAAACCAATATCTTTATGTTCATCAATAAGTTTATTAATGGTTGCCACCAATAATGCAGAATCTTCAAATCCTAAATTAACTCCTTGACCAGCCAATGGATGAATAGTATGGGCTGCATCACCAATTAGCACTAATCGATGTTTAATAAATTGTTTTGCAAACCGGGCTTTTAATGGAAACACCATTCTCGGATTGACCAACTGACATTGTCCTACTTTATCACCGCTTAATTTAAACAGCTCTTGGCAAAACTCAGATTCAGTTAACGAAGTTAAAATAGCTGCTTGCTCTGGTTTAGTTGACCATACTAAACAACTGTAATTGGGTTGCCAAAGTGGTAAAAATGCCACAATACCATTGGGATAAAAAATCTGCCTAGCACATGCTTGGTGAGGATATTGTGTTTCAATAGTTGTAATCACTGCATGATGAAGGTAATCACGCTCAAACACAGAAATTTTTTCCTGTCTGCGCAGCCAAGAGTGTGCGCCATCAGCACCTATAATCAGTTTTGCTTGTAACCGAGTATTATCCGAAAGCGTTAAAAAAGCATAATCTTCATTATAGCTATTGTCTATAGCGGCCAAATTGAAAATAGTGATATTTGAATTTGCTTGAGCATGTTGATACAGGTAGTAAGAAATTAAATTATTTTCGATGATATACCCAAGATTTGGATAACCATAATCTTTAGCATGTGCAGTAAGATGCGCTAAACCGTTTTTTTCCCAAACTCCGATCTCGCTAAAAGCATGAACACGTTCGCTCGCACATAAATCGTTCCAAATACCAATTTGAGAAAAATATTGCTGACTTGCGCCATTAATTGCAGAAGCTCTAATTCCTATTTCGTCAAAAGCAAAATTTTGATTATCATTAACGTTAACATCAACAATAGCTACAGTTAAATTAGATTGACTAAGAGCACATGCAGTTGCTAAACCAACCAATCCACCACCAACGATGGCCACATCAAATTGCGTTTTCATATCAATAAATAGGGTTATTTCTTATCAAGCTTATTATCATCTTCAACATCATCATTCATCGCTTTTTTAAAACCTTTCAATGCTGAACCAAGATCAGAACCTAAATTACGTAACTTCTTTGTTCCGAAAATGAGAACCACCACGGCAAGAAAAACTAATAGATGTGGAATGCTAAATGACATAATTAAAACCTCATTTAAAAATGTATCGCTATTTGAACAAGTTAAACGAACAAATAGATTATTAAATATTGGAATTGATTATACTCTTTTTATGATGGGATTTCATGACAAGTTAATTTAGATAAAAAAAGACCCGCATAAAATATACGGGCCAACATGAAATATAAGGAATATAAGGAAAGAAAACAATGAAAAATCCTTACGCTGCTTATTATCCACTTTTTTTCTTTTTAGTCAACGTTTTTATTTGCCTTTCAGCAAATGTAGCAATTTTAGCTAAAAAATAACTTTAACCATTATAAATCAATAAGTTAAAATAACACTCGACATATAAACAAGAATAATATATATTTGATAAATATCAATTACGCATTAAAAAAAACTTAATATCTATAAAACTACTTGAAATTTCAACGGAAAAAAAAGCCATACTTCTTATTATAACACTCGCTGTTTTTTTTATTTTTATGCGAGAAAAGAATATTTTTCCATAATATAAAACGCGTTTAAACAAAAAATCGCATTAAAACTTAATAAAATTAAGAAGATTGATTCAAATTCATATGTAAAACTCATAAAAAATACAATATAATTATCAAACGGATGAAAAAATAAAAACGAAATAAGTATGATTAAAAATAAAAATGTAAAAACTTTTAAAGATAGGCTACATTCGTCAATGCAAGGATTATCTGTTTCATCCTTTGCAAAAAAATGTGATATGTCAGAAACGGTAATACGAGATTATTTGTCTGGAAAAACCTACCCTTCACTAACTCGTTTAGAAGTAATTGCTGAAAAATGTAATGTTTCATTCAACTGGTTAGCTACCGGTTATAAATTGGAAGTGTTGGATCCTAAAGACGATGATAATAACGAAGTTTATAATGAAAATATCTATCGTATCCCGGTTTATAAAAAACAATTACCAACTAAAGAAGAGGCGCAAAATCAACGTTACGTACGTGAAACGCCACCAGTAATGAATTATCCTATTGTTGAAGGTTGGGCTTCTCATCGTGGTTTAGATATCAAAAAACTTATAATCTATTGGGCGAAAGGTGATTTAATGGCACCTGAAATCGAAAATAATAATGGATTAATTATTAATACAGAAATAAACGAAATAATCGATGGCGCAATTTATTTAATTGAATATGAGAATTTTACTCTACTAAGAAAAATTCGCCTATCACTCGGAAATTGGATTTTGATTTGTAATAATCATCAATACCCAACGATTGAGGTTCCTAAAGCTCATTTCGAAAAATATAATATTGTCGGGCGCGTTGTACAAATTATTAAAGATGTTTTTTAAGACAATTATTAGTAATCTAGTACTTTTCACTATATAATTTGCCATGAGGAAAGCTCAAAAACCCCTTTCCTCAACTTTTTTTAATTTTTATTAATGTTAGTTTAATAGGTATTGGAGTGATGTCTCTTTTAATTTAAAAATATCATATTTAGCTTATAGCACTCAGCATTTGGTAATAAAACCCTCACTTTTATAGATCATTGGTAAACCTATCAATGAATAACCTTCTAACTAATAGGTCTAATATGTATCGATTTTTTGAAAAATTGGTATCACCTTATCCACAAGATGAACCACAGCCGATGGCTAAAAGTTTTTTTAGTTTTATTTGGCAATCGACGAAAGGCACACGTTCTTTCCTTATATTATTAATCATACTGAGTTCATTAGCTGGCGCTTTTGAAGCCTTTTTATATGCTGCACTCGGTAAAGTTGTTGACTGGCTGGCAGCTGTTTCACCAAGTCAATTTTGGCAGCAGGAAAAATCAACCTTAATTGTATTTACGATTATTATATTAGCTAGCACGATCATTATTGCCTTACAAACCATCATTAAACATCAATGTTTGGCGGGAAACTTTCCAATGCGACTGCGTTGGAATCTACATCGATTAGTGCTAAATCAAAGTATGCGCTTTTTCCAAGATGAATTTGCCGGCCGTATATCAGCAAAAGTGATGCAAACCGCACTTGCGGTTAGGGATACCTGCTTTTTGGTTGCTGATATCTTTATCTATGTTTTGATTTCGTTTATTACTATGGCAACAATCATAGGTCAGTTAGATCTTTGGTTATTAGTACCGTTTATGGTTTGGTGTTTTGTTTATGGCATTGCAATGTATTACTTTATTCCACGACTAAGTAAAGTGGCAAGTATGCAAGCAGATGCACGTTCTACCATGACAGGCCGAGTGACTGATGCTTACACGAATATTATGACAGTTAAACTGTTTTCTCATGCAGGCAATGAAGCAAAATATGCACAAGAGTCGATGGACGAATTTTTAGTTACCGTTAATAAACAAATGCGTTTAGTTAGTAGTTTTGAAATTGTTAATCATTTATTGTCTATTTTCCTCGTTCTTGGTACTACTGGCTTATCATTATGGCTATGGACTAATGATTTAATTGGTGTTGGAGCTATCGCCACTACAACTGCTGTCGCACTTAGATTGAACGGCTTTTCACATTGGATTATGTGGGAAATGGCAGCATTATTTGAAAATATCGGCGTGGTTAAAGATGGTATGAATACGTTTTCTGTTGCGAAAACCGTTGTCGATGAACCTGATGCACCAACTCTTAAGGTGACTGATGGTAAAATCGAATTTAAAAATATTAATTTTAGTTACGATGCAAAATTAAACAATGCCATTATCGACAACTTAAATTTAACCATTAAACCAGGTGAAAAGATCGGTTTAGTTGGCAGATCAGGGGCGGGTAAATCCACTTTAATCAATTTATTGTTGCGATTTTATGATTTACAAAATGGTCATATTTTTATTGATAATCAAGACATCATCAAAGTCAATCAAGAAAGCTTACGCGCTCAAATTGGTATGGTTACCCAAGATACTTCACTATTACACCGCTCAGTGAGAGATAATTTATTATACGGTAATAACCATGCCACTGAACAAGAGATGATAATCGCAGCTAAAAAAGCTCATGCCGATAGTTTTATTGAAACCTTAGTAGATGCTAATGGAAGAACTGGATATGATGCTTTTGTTGGTGAACGTGGGGTTAAATTGTCCGGAGGACAACGCCAACGTATCGCTATTGCTCGAGTTATTTTAAAAAATGCACCAATTCTATTGTTAGATGAGGCAACTAGTGCGCTTGATTCTGAAATTGAACAAGCTATTCAAGAAAGCTTATATACGTTAATGGAAGGTAAAACGGTTATTGCTATTGCCCATCGATTATCTACAATTGCGGCGATGGATCGATTAATCGTTTTAGATCAAGGAAAAATCATCGAACAAGGAACACATCAAGAGTTGCTTAGTAAAGATGGACTTTATGCTCAACTTTGGAAGCATCAAAGTGGTGGTTTTTTAGCTGAAAATTTTTAACTTAAAATTTAGGGCGATGAGTAAATAACATCGCCCCAAAATCTTAATTCTCAAATTAGTCAAATCTAATTAATGAAATTTTTATAAAACTCAGATTCGAACTTCATAACTGCCCCGTTTTTAGGTTCCCCTTTACTATCAGCCCGATACCCTGATAATAATTGAACAAAAGCGACATAACGTCCGTCTGATTTTTGAATAAATCCGGCTAAATTATAACTACCTTGAATATAGCCTGTTTTAGCCATAACTACATCTTTAAATGGTGCTTGACTGAAGCTTTTACGGTTTTGCAACGTTCCATCAACACCCGCAATTGGTAATTTTTCAATAAAAGCGAGTTGATTGTTATGTGCTGAAATATACTGCAACACTTCCATTAGTTTGTTGGCGCTAACTAGATTAAGACGAGATAAACCCGAGCCATCGGCAATCACTAAGTTTTCTAAGTCAATACCTGCTTTTTTGCGAAGGATTTGTTTAACCGCATCACCACCATTACGCCATGTTCCTGCAGTATTATAATAGCGTGCGCCAAGTGTTCTAAAAATGGTGTCAGCATACAAATTATTTGATTTTTTGAGCATAACCGTTATTAACTCAGAAAGCGGTGCTGATTGACTTGATGTTAATAACGTTAAGGAACCAGTAGATTTTTGTTTTCTTTCAAAAACACGTCCACCATAAGTTATTTTTTGTTGTTTTAATTCATTTTTTAAAACAGTCGAAAAATATTCGGTTGGATCCATTACTGCAAATTTTAATGGTGTTTTATCCGCATTAGAAGCGATGCATCCAGATAAATAGTAGCGATTTTTATCGGCATTAACATCAAGCTCACAATATTTATCATGTGCATCTTTACTACTAGCGGAAATCGTTCTGACATCACCTGAAACCATAACTGGAATATTAGATGAAACAGAAACTGATGCTTTACCACCTACTTTACCTGGGGTAATTGTTGCATAAAAGCAGTTATCATCAATTGTTGCAGCTGATGCAGGGGCATTGTAACAAGCAGTTAAATTATTCCATGACCACCCTTCTGCTTTATCATGACTAGCAAAAATTGAAGTGTCTAAAATAACATTACCTGAAATTTTTTCTACACCCTTTTGACGAAGGGCGCTAATCATATTTTTTAATCTTTCTCGACTAAAAGTGGGATCACCACTCAATTTGATAATCAGATCACCATTGAGTTGTTTATTACTAACTGAACCATTCGCGTACATTCCAGTAACAAACCGAAAATCATTACCAAGTTCAAGCTGTGCAGCTAGTGCAGTTATTACTTTTTGTGTACTAGCAGGCTGTTTAAATTGATCGCTTTTGTATTTGGCTAATGTTTTAGGATTGCCATCAACAGTTTGCACTAAAATTGATAAATCACTCCCTTTGGGTAATGATGATATATATGGTTCAACCGATTGTGCTTGCAATAAGCTTGAATAAAAAACAACGATAAATAGAAAAGATACCCTTATATTTGTCATGAATGTATGCTCAAAAAATTTATTAAATATATTAGTGTGAAAACAAATATATCTTTTTTTGATAAGCCTATCAATATATACTCAGTCTCTTTAAAAATAATGTTCTAAATACCATTATATTTTACATTTTTGAATTTAATCCAAGAGATAATTTAATATAGGTAACAAGGCTATGATTCATCATTCATTAGGTTTTCCAATCGAAACTGTACTGATGTTCGTCATTTTGGCTTTAACTGCGATTATAATTGATTTATATGCTCACCATAACGATAAACCCATTAGCCTAACCAGCGCAATATTATGGTCTTTATTCTGGGTTGCTGTTGCATTAGGTTTTGCACTTTATCTTTATCTTCACCATGGAAGTGAGATAGCAAGTTTATTTATCACAGGTTATGTGCTTGAAAAAGCGCTTTCGGTAGATAACTTATTCGTTATTATGGCGCTGTTTTCATGGTTTGCTATCCCTAACAATTATCGACATCGATTACTTTATTGGGGCGTAATTGGTGCGATTATTTTCCGAGCTATTTTTGTTGTAATAGGTACGGGTTTATTATCGTTAGGTCCTTGGATGGAATTGTTCTTTTCAGTAGTGGTTGCTTTAACTGGATTTATGATGCTGAAAAACCAAGGTCAAGATGAAAAAATTAAAGATTATTCAGAACATTTTGCTTATCGTATTGCTAAACGTATTTTCCCCTCTTACCCTAAGATAGTTGGTCATCACTTTTTATTAACCCGAAAACAACTAAACGCGGAGTTAACGAAGCCAGAAAATAGCGACCTAATTCATAAAATGCCAAAAAGTGCCTTATATGCAACACCACTATTTTTATGTGTTGTAGTGATTGAGTTGAGTGATGTTATGTTTGCATTTGATTCTGTTCCCGCAGTAATCGCAGTCAGCCAAGAACCACTGGTTGTTTATAGTGCAATGATTTTCGCTATTTTAGGGTTACGGACTATGTATTTTGTTTTAGAAGCAATGCAACAATATCTTGTTCATTTAGGCAAAGCTGTAGTCTGCCTACTATTTTTTATCGCAGCAAAACTGGCTTTAAATGCTAGCGACCATCTATTTAATTATGGTATTAACATAAGCCCTACTCTCAGCCTTTATATAGTATTAGGCATTTTATCTTTAGGTATTATTGCAAGTTTTATTTGGCCAAATAAATCCTAAAAAATAATAAGGGAATGGATAATCGGCAGTAAACCTGCCGATTAAAGATGAGAGCTATTGGCGTGTTGATGAACGAATAAAGTAACTCACACCTAAAATAATAAACCATAGTGGGGTTGCGATCAGTGCTTGGCGAGTATCAGCTTCAAATGTCAATAACACAATCACAAAAGCAAAAAACGCTAAACAAACATAACACATAAAAATTCCACCAGGCATTTTAAATTGTGATTCTTGATGCAAATTAGCTTTTTTACGGCGATAAGCAATATAGGAAATCAATATCAACGACCAAATAAACATAAATAAAATGGCAGAAATAGTCGTTACAATAGTGAATGCTTCCATCACATTTGGTACTAAATAAATCAATACTACCCCACCGAACAAGCAGGTACATGAAAATAACAAACCATTAGCGGGGACTGAACGTCTTGATAATTTACCAAATGGTTCTGGTGCATCTTGTTTTTTAGCAAGACCAAACAACATTCGACTGGTTGAGTAAATACCACTATTGGCTGAAGAAGCCGCCGAAGTTAATACCACAAAATTGATAATACTTGCCGCAGCAGGTAAGCCAATCAAGGTAAATAGTTCAACAAATGGGCTTTTATTGGGTGAAATAAACTGCCAAGGTGTTACACTCATGATAATAATCAAGGCAAAAACATAGAAAAAGATAATTCGTGCTGGCACTGAATTAATTGCCCGTGGTAAATTTTTATTTGGATCTAGTGTTTCAGCCGCTGTAGTTCCAACAAGCTCAATACCAACAAAGGCAAAAATTGCAATTTGGAAACCAGCAAAAAATCCCATCGTACCATGGGGAAAGAAACCACCATACTCCCAAAGATTAGAAAACGCAGCCGTAGTATTGGTTTGTTCTGAATGATAAGCCGTGAAGACTAAAACAAGTCCAATAGCTATCAAGGCTAAAATGGCCACTATTTTGATCATGGAAAACCAAAACTCAGTTTCACCAAACATCCTAACAGTTAACAAATTCAAAGTTAAAAGCACAATAACTGTAAGTAGCATTGGGATCCATGCTTGTAGTTCTGGAAACCAGTGTTGAGCGTATCCTGCGATAGCAACAACATCTGCAATTCCGGTAATTACCCAACAAAACCAATAAGTCCAACCAGTAAAAAAACCAGCCCAAGGACCCAATAAATCGTTAGCAAAATCACTGAATGATTTATAATTTAGGTTGGATAATAAAATTTCTCCCATTGCCCGCATAACAAAAAATAAAACAAACCCAATAATCATGTACACAAAAACAATAGATGGTCCGGCAAGGCTGATTGTCTTCCCAGAACCCATAAATAATCCCGTACCAATTGCACCACTTATTGCTATTAGTTGAATATGTCTACTGGAGAGATTTCGTTTAAGATCATTATTTGAAGACGTACTGTTCATCGTATCGATTACCTGTCGTTTTTACAATTTTCGTTTTTTTATAAGAAGTAAAGGACTATAAAGTCTACAGCGCTAAATCGCAAGCTCAATCACATGAAAAATTTTTATAGCAATATCATAATTATTGGTAGTTTCTTATAATAGAATTGTGTAGCATAACCAACCATATCATTTAACTTATTACAATAAATTATCAAGATGAAAGAAAACAAATTTCACATTTATCTATTATGTTTAGCATTTATCATGTCACTACTTGCTGGCTGCCAGAGTGATCCTAATTCATCAAGTAAACAATTTAAAGACGGTAAACTACCACATGATTTAAATGCCAGTCGTCCGCATTTAGCTGTGCCTGTAAATATTTCTGACTATACGATTCAAATTGAAAAAATAAAAACAACATCGCCTTCTTTGTATCGTAAAAATGAACATATTTATAAAGCCGTTGATGCTTGGATTAATCGCTCATTGGGCTCAGCAGAATTCCATAAAGTGGGTCTAAAAAGTTATGAAATGGCTGGTAAAGATGGATATGGTAATGTACATCTAACCGGTTATTACACTCCGGTTATTAAGGCTAGATACCAACCAACTGGTGAATTTAAATATCCAATTTATAGAATGCCAACCCAATCTAAAGGGCAGTTACCAAGTCGAGAACAGATCTACAATGGCGCATTAGCTGGAAAAGGACTGGAGATCGCTTATAGTAATTCATTAATGGACAATTTCATAATGGAAGTCCAAGGAAGTGCCTATATCGATTTTGAAGATGGTAATCCGCTTGTTTTCTTCTGTTATGGTGGAAAAAATGGCCATGGCTATTCAAGTATAGGACGCTTATTGGTTGAATCAGGAGAGATCGCTAAAGAAGATATGTCTATTCAATCCATAAGAGATTGGGCAAAAAGTAAGAGTGAAAAGAAAGTCAAAGAGCTATTAATCCAAAACCGATCATTTGTGTTTTTTAAACCGCAATATAACGCCGAAGTAAAAGGTGCAGCAGCAGTACCTTTAGTTGCCAATGCAGCAGTGGCATCAGATAAAACATTAGTCCCAACCGGTTCAGTTGTATTAGTTGATGTACCACTGCTTGATAATGATGGTCAATATCGTGGAAGGCGGGAAGTTCGTTTAATGGTTGCGCTTGATGTTGGCGGGGCAATTAAAGGCCATCACTTTGATCTTTATCTAGGTATTGGAAACAAAGCAGGTAAACAAGCAGGTTATTACAATCATTTTGGTCGAGCTTGGGTGATACAACCTTAACCAACCAACATCGACGCCATCAAAAGAACCTGCTAGAATAAGATAAAAAGCAGACTTTAAGGATAACTTATGAGATTATGTGACCGTGATATTGAAGCATATTTAGATAGTGGTAAATTAAAAATCACGCCACAACCTGCATCAAGTTGTATTAATGGAGCAACAGTAGATGTTCGATTAGGTAATCAATTTCGTACTTTCAGAGAGCATACAACACCTTATATTGATTTAAGTGGACCTAAAGAAGAAGTTGCAGCCGTTCTAGATCGCGTTATGAGCGAAGAGATGATATTAGCTGAAGGTGAAGCATTTTATTTACATCCTGGCGAACTTGCTTTAGCAGTGACACTCGAATCAGTTACTATTCCTGATGATTTGGTTGGCTGGTTAGATGGCCGTTCATCATTAGCTCGCTTAGGACTTATGGTACATGTTACTGCTCATCGTATCGATCCAGGCTGGCATGGACAAATTGTTTTAGAATTTTACAACTCAGGAAAGATACCAGTAGCACTTAGACCTGGTATGACTATTGGTGCATTAAGTTTTGAAACACTTAGTGGACCAGCTTCTAGACCATATAATCGCAGACAAGATGCAAAGTATAAAGACCAACATGGCGCTGTCGCCAGTCGTATTGATAAAGACTAATACAGTTCATAACCTTAATAAAGGACATTAATATGATAAAAAAAATATTGGTTACGCTATTTATCTTAATTTTGGTCATTGTTATCAGTATCGCTTCCCTTATTATATTTGTTGATCCTAATAATTTTCGTGGTTACATCTCACAAACAGTGAAAGACAAAACAGGGTATGAACTGACTATAGAGGGCAATCTACGTTGGCATATCTGGCCTCAAGTTAGTATTTTAACTGATTCGGTTAAATTATCCGATAGCGGTGCAACAAAACCTCTTTTAACCGCTGACAACATGAGGCTTGATGTTGAGCTTCTTCCTTTGTTTTCAAAAAATTTAGCAATTAAAAATGTATTTATTAAATCAGCAACAATCAATATTACGGATGAAAGCAAAGGTGAAAATGCTAAAAATAGCACTCAAGCTATAACTAATTCTTCTGAAAAACAACCATCTGAAGATAAAAAAAATCCATCTGATTGGAAGTTCAGTTTAAATAAGTTTGAAATAGCGGATAGTACAATTGCATTTCAGCATAATCGTGATTTGATAAATTTCAGAAATATTAATCTGTTATTAGAAAAAAATAACGATAAAAACCTTTCTCTTGAACTCAATGGGAATATCGATAAAAACCAGCAAGACTTATATTATTCATTAAACGCCAATATTGATTTAGCCCAATTCCCTGAAAAAGCAGTTATTGATTTAAAAAAATTGGATTACACGTTTAACGGCATAGTCAATTCAGAAAAAGAGATAAAAGGTAATGTAACTGGCGTATTTAATTATCAAAAAGCACCAATGCAATTGGATAGCCAAAATTTGGTTTTCTCAATTAACGATAATGATTTTACAAGTAAGATCAATGTCCGTTTTGATAACAAACCGGTGATCGATTTCCAATTAAATTCAAATAAATTTGATTTAACACCTTTTATCCAAAAAAATGAAAATTCAACGAAAAGTACTAACGTTCAACAAACTTCACCAGTTGTATCGAATGTTTCCAAAAATGATAATGAATTAAGTATGCTTAATTCATTTGATGGAAAAGCAAAAATAAATATCAAAGAAGTCAAAGCGGATAAAATTGCATTAGGTAATTTGAATGTTGAAGTTGACAATCAAGATGGTATAGCAAACTTAAAAAATCTAACTTTCAATTTTGCAAATGGGCAAATTGCTGCCAACGGCACCGCTAATGGTAAACAAAAAAACCCACAAGTTAAATTGAATACTAAAGTTAGCAATATCAATTTAAGCTCATTTTTTACGCAAATGAATATGGCTTATGATCTTGATGGTATATTCAATGCTTCTGGAGTATTAGAAGCCAATACATTATCAACAACTAAATTATTAGAGAACATTAAAGGTAATGCTAATATCGTCATTACTAATGCTAAACTAAATAATATTAACATCCAAAGCATCATCGAAAATGCCGCCGCGAAATATAGCAATGGTAATATAAGTTCTGAAAATCATAAAAAATATACTGAGTTTCATAAAATCACAACCAATGCTTATATAAATCAAGGTAACATTGATCTTAATCCACTCAATGCAAACTCTGAAACATTAAATGTGATAGATAGTTCAGGAAGAGTGGGAATGGTTAATCGTGATTTAGATGTTAATCTAAATATAAAAATATTAGGTGGTTGGAATAGTAAAAGTGAAACTATTGCAAAACTACAAAAAGTGACTATACCACTACGTATATATGGTCAATTTTCTAATTTACACTATCAACTAGATATTGCCAAAATAGTATCTGATGTGCTTAGTGATAAATTACAACAACGTTTAGATAAGCTACGTGATAAATTAGAAAACAATGGTTCCAGAGATAAAGATAAATCTAGACAAAAAGCAGTTGATATTTTAGGTGAATTTATCAAGAAATAAATATTTGATGAAATAATGATAATAGATATAAAAAAGGTGAGCTAAATAACTCACCTTTTTTTATTCAATTAATCTATTTGATTATAAAATGAATTTGCTTAAATCTTCATCAGCAACAAGTTTATCAAGATGATCGCTGACATATTTAGCATCAATTGTAATGGTTTGACCACCCAATTCACTGGCTTCGAAAGAAACCTCTTCCATCAAACGTTCAAGCACAGTATGCAAACGGCGAGCACCGATATTCTCATTTTGCTCATTAACTTGCCAAGCAGATTCAGCAATTTTACGAATCCCATCTGGTGTAAAATCAATATTAACACCTTCTGTTGCCATTAATGCTTTATATTGCACTGTTAACGACGCATTAGGTTCCGTTAAAATACGCTCAAAATCTTCACTAGTTAATGCTTGTAATTCAACGCGAATTGGTAAACGTCCTTGCAGCTCAGGAATCAAATCTGAAGGACTCGCAGTTTGGAACGCACCTGATGCGATAAACAAAATATGATCAGTTTTTACTGAACCATGTTTAGTTGAAACAGTACAACCTTCAACAAGTGGTAGTAAATCACGTTGAACACCTTCACGTGAAACATCAGGACCAGATGAATTACCACGCTTACACACCTTATCGATCTCATCGATAAACACAATACCATTTTGCTCGACAGCTTCAATGGCTTCGTGTTTAAGATCATCGGGATTAACCAATTTAGCAGCTTCTTCTTCAATTAGCTGTTTCAAGGCATCTTTGATCTTCATTTTACGAGCTTTGGTTTTTTGACCACCTAAATTTTGAAACATTGACTGCAGTTGATTGGTCATCTCTTCCATACCTGGCGGTGCCATAATTTCAACACCAATATTAACGCCAGCTATTTCAATCTCAATTTCCTTATCATCAAGAGCGCCTTCACGTAATTTTTTTCTAAATGCTTGTCTAGCAGTTGAATCATTATTGTTTTCAACTTGCCCCCAACCATCTTTTGCTGGCGGTACTAGCACATCTAAAATACGTTCTTCAGCTAATTCTTCTGCTCTATTACGATTTCGTTCAATTGCTTCTTGACGAATCATCTTAACAGCAGAATCGGTAAGATCACGAATGATTGAGTCAACTTCTTTACCTACATAGCCAACTTCCGTAAATTTTGTGGCCTCTACTTTGATAAATGGAGCATGTGCAAGTTTAGCTAATCGTCTTGCGATTTCTGTTTTACCTACCCCTGTTGGGCCTATCATAAGAATATTTTTTGGTGTAACTTCATGACGTAATGCTTCATCAAGTTGCATACGACGCCAGCGATTACGTAAAGCAATAGCAACAGAACGTTTTGCTTTATCTTGTCCAATAATATGTTGGTTTAATTCGCTTACAATTTCGCGAGGAGTCATTTCAGACATAATAATATTTCTCTTAAATCAGTTTTAATTAGTAATTAAGCTCTTCAATAGTTTGGAAGTTATTGGTGTAAACACAAATGTCACCAGCTATTGATAGCGATTTTTGTACAATATCATGCGCAGATAATGAAGTATTATCTAATAAAGCTCTTGCAGCAGCTTGTGCATAAGGCCCACCAGAACCTATCGCAATCAGATCATCTTCTGGTTGAATAACATCCCCTGTACCAGTAATAATTAATGATGCGGTTTCATCAGCTACAGCAAGTAATGCTTCTAGCTTACGCAACATCCTATCGGTTCGCCAATCTTTGGCTAGTTCAACTGCTGCTTTAGTTAAATGACCTTGGTGCATTTCTAATTTACGTTCAAATAATTCAAATAATGTAAAAGCATCTGCTGTACCTCCAGCAAATCCTGCTATCACTTTATTATTGTATAAACGGCGAACTTTTCGAGCATTACCCTTCATAATAATTCGTTCACCTAATGTAACTTGCCCATCGCCTCCAATAACGACTTGACCTTCACGACGGACACTGACAATTGTTGTCATATTCTGCTCCTTCTCTTACTAAAACACTTATTTCGGAATGAATAGAGAATATATTGGGATGATTAGTAAATTTTCAACATCTGATTATTAAAATGCGAAATATTTATTTATTAATAGATGGAATAGTTAAATATGGTATTGAGATTTAAGCAGTTCAGATCTTACTTATTTGGGTTGGAAATCAATAGTCATTGTTTTAACTTCATTGTATAACTTACTAGAAGGTTTTGGTATAACCGCTAATTTAGTAGCTGCTAAAGCCTCTCGACATAATTCAGCATCACCGCCTTTTGAGGTTACATTCAGCAATAAACCATCAGGCGCTATCTGGATTTGTAATGTACAAGTTTTTCCTCGATAAAGATTTTGCGGATTAATAAACTTATTGCTAATTGCATTTTGTACTAACGATCGATATTTATTTAATTCGCCATCTGAGACACCTCTACGACTAGCTGCACCACCGGAAACATCAGGAGAGCCTGATGTAAGACCGCCTAAGAGATCATTAAGCGCTTTATCCTTTTTTGCTTGCTCAGCCCTTTTTGCAGCTGCGGCCTTTTCGGCGGCAGCTTTCTCGGCAGCAGCTTTTTCTGCAGCGGCTTTCTCTGCAGCAGCCTTTTCTGCAGCGGCTTTCTCAGCAGCAGCCTTTTCTGCAGCGGCTTTTTCTGCGGCAGCCTTTTCTGCAGCGGCTTTCTCAGCAGCAGCCTTTTCTGCAGCGGCTTTTTCTGCGGCAGCCTTTTCTGCAGCAGCTTTCTCTGCAGCAGCCTTTTCTGCAGCAGCTTTCTCTGCAGCGGCTTTTTCTGCAGCAGCTTTTTCAGCAGCAGCTTTTTCAGCAGCAGCTTTTTCAGCAGCAGCTTTTTCGGCAGCGGCTTTTTCAGCGGCAGCTTTTTCGGCAGCGGCTTTCTCAGCAGCAGCCTTTTCAGCAGCAGCTTTTTCGGCTTCGGCTTTTTCGGCTAATTCTTTAACTTGTTTGTCTAATTGCTCTTGACGCTGTTGATTTGCTTTTTCCTGATTAACTTGCGCCTGCAATTGTCTTTGATATTGTTCGGTCATAACTGACGGATCAATCATGATTGCGTCAATAGAATTACCATTAATGCTACCGTAATTTTCTCCATTATCATCAGGAATAAATTGATATCCTAAAACAATAATCAATATACCATGTAAAATAATGGATATGATAACTGGTAGACTTAGTTTTGATCTTAACTTGTTAGACATTGCTGACATTTTTTATAATTATTAATTTAAATTGGTTGAGTCATCAAACCGACAGATTTAACACCCGCAGATTGAAGCAAATTCAAAGCTTTTATAATTTCTTCATAAGGAACTTGTTTAGCTCCACCGACTAAAAATACTGCTTTATCATTTAATGACATTTGCTGTTTAACTTCTGCAACAATTTGCTCTTGAGGTATATTCGATTGTCGATTTTGATCAATAATTATTGCATAAACACCAACTCCGGAAACCTCAATAATAATTGGTTTATTATCGGAAGGTGAAACAGTTTTTGACTCTGTCGCTTCAGGCAGATCAACTTCAACACTTTGACTAATAATTGGGGCTGTCGCCATAAAAATCAATACTAATACAAGCAATACGTCAAGTAACGGTACAATATTGATTTCTGATTTGGTTGAATAGCGTGAACGTCTACTCATAATTATTTCCTAACAGCTACTGCTTGACGTTGTAAAATTGTAGAAAACTCATCAATGAAGTTCAAATAGTTTTGTTCCATTCGACTTACACTTAATGATAATCGATTATATGCTAATACCGCTGGAATCGCCGCAAACAAACCAATAGCTGTTGCAATTAACGCTTCCGCAATACCTGGTGCAACCATTTGTAATGTAGCTTGCTTAACTGCGCCAAGTGAAATAAAGGCATGCATAATACCCCAAACAGTACCAAAAAGACCAATATATGGACTGATTGAACCGACTGTTCCTAAGAATGGGATATGCAATTCTAAGTTATCTAATTCACGATTCATTGCTAAACGCATTGAACGAGATGCGCCATCTAATGCAGCTTCAGGCATATTTGGATTAATTTGATATAAACGAGAAAATTCTTTAAATCCCGAATAGAAAATATGTTCTGTGCCACAGATCTCTTCTTTATTGAATTTTGCTTTATCAAAGAGCACATTTAAGTCTTCGGCAGACCAAAAACTATCGTCAAACTGTTCGACTTGTTTTTTTGCTTTGCTTAAAATTTTGCTACGTTGGAAAATGATAGCCCAAGACATTACCGAAAATGCTAATAACAATAACATAACACCTTGTACTAAAAGTCCAGCTTGTAAAAATAGATCAATAATATTGAGATTATCCACTTAAATTAACTCCAAAACTAATAACTTGGGAAGCGCACACGGCTTCATTTTAGTCATATTGACACAAGCAATAACGACATCAGCGCTGCTGATAATTTGCTTATTCTGGTTTAAAATTGTCTGTTTAAAAATAATAGACGCCTTACGAATTTGCTCAACCTTAGTGCTGATAGTTAGCATGTCATCTAAACGGGCTGGAAAATCGTAGCTAATATCCATCTTTTTGACAACAAATGCAATACTTTCCTGTAATAACTTTTGCTGACTAATATCAAGATGTCTTAGCATTTCCGTTCTAGCTCGTTCAAAGAAGGCTAGATACCTAGCATGATAAACTACTCCGCCAGCATCTGTGTCTTCATAATAGACTCTTGCATTCCAATTGAATTGTTTCATATTTTATAATTTGAACAAAAAATTTGCGTCATTATATATGATTATAAAATTCGCTGCACTATGATATAAAAATAGTTAAATGAAAACAATTATCATTTGTTAATTATTTGTCTAATATACAGCCCTATAACTAAAAAGGTGGCAATTTGCCACCTTTTTATCTATTTTATGACTCTTTAGTTTCTTTATCGTTATTTTCAAGCCAAAGTCCTGTAACAACTGCAAGCATACAAGCTGCAATTAATCCTGCTAACCATAGAAAGTAATACATAATAAATCCTTAATAAAGTGAATGTTTATTATTTTCAATATGATTTTTATCTAAACGGCCAAACATCTTAATGTAACACCATGTGGTATAGAACAGAATGAGTGGTACAAAGATTAGTGCTACACCAAACATGATATTAAGTGTTAATTGGCTAGAAGATGCGTCCCAAATTGTCAAACTCGCATTTGGCATAATGCTTGAAGGAATGATGAATGGGAATGTCGCAATACCATATGTCAGTAATACACAAGCAATGGTTAGTGCAGAAGATAAAAACACTAATCCATTTTTATTTAAACTAGAAAATAAAATAGTAAATAAAGGTAATAAAACACCTAAAGCTGGTACAACCCATAATATTGGATAGTTCATGTAATTTTTTAACCATGAAACATCTGTCGAAACAGTTTTGCTCAATGGGTTTGAAACACCATTAGGATCTATAGCGCTAGTTACCTCATAACCATGAATACCGAAGGCAACCCAAACTCCAGCTAATACAAATGCAATTAACATAATTAAACTAGCTATTTGAGTTGCTTTTCTTGCTCTTAAATAAAGTTCACCAGAAGTTTTCATTTGCAACCAAGCACCACCATGAGCAACGATTAACATTAAACTCACAACACCTGCTAATATTGCAAATGGGTTAAGTAAACCAAAAAATGAACCATCATAAAAAGAGCGATAACTATTATCAAATCTAAATGGAACGCCTTCTAACAAGTTTCCGAATGCAACACCGAAAACAAGAGCAGGAACAAAGCTACCTAAAAAGATTGCAATATCCCACATATTACGCCATTTAGAATTTTCTAATTTACTACGATAATCAAACCCAATTGGTCTAAAAAACAGTGCACATAACACCAAAATCATCGCAATATAAAATCCGGAAAAAGATACCGCATAAGCCATCGGCCAAGCAGCAAAAATACCTGCACCACCAGTAATTAACCAAACTTGGTTACCATCCCAGTGCGGTGCTATTGCATTTATCATAATACGGCGTTCAGTATCAGTTTTGCCAATAAATGGTAGTAAGATACCAACACCCATATCAAATCCATCGGTGACAACAAAGGCGATTAACACAACGCTAATCAGCACCCACCAGGTGACTCTTACAATTTCATAATCAATCATTGTATATACTCCCTATGCCTTACTCTGATATCGATTGTGTTTTTTCATAATGATAGCTGCCAGTACCTAAAGAGCTTGGTCCTAATCGAGCAAACTTAAACATTAAGAACATCTCAGCAACTAAGAACATTGTATAAAGTCCACAAATAAGAACCATAGTGAATAGTACTTCACCTGGAGTTAATGATGAATTAGCTACTCCAGTTGGCAATATGTCTTGAATTGCCCAAGGTTGACGACCATATTCTGCAACAAACCAACCACATTCACATGCTAACCAAGGGAATGGGAGTGATAAAAGAAGTAAACGGCATAACCAACGTTTTTCACCAATTTTATTTTTGTAAGTTGACCATAAAGCAAGGCCAGTACCTAAAATCATTAATAAACCAAAGCCAACCATTCCTCTAAATGCCCAGAATAAAGGCCATACAGCTGGGATTGAATCTTCAGTCGCTGCTTTAATATGTTCTTCAGTAGCTTCTGGAATTGTTAGGTTATCTTTATCGGTAAAACGTTTAACTAGGTAACCATAGCCTAAATCAACTTTATTATCTTCAAAGGCTTTTAAAACCGCAGGGTCTTTATCGCCTTTTTGAATTTTTTCTAAACTAGAATAAGCGACAATACCATTACGAATTCGAGTCTCATTATCCGCTAAAATATCTTTTAAACCAGTTACTTTGGTATCTAATGAGCGAGTTGTCATAATTCCCATCACATAAGGAATTTCAACCGCAAACAAGTTCTCTTTTTTCTCTTGTGAAGGGAACGCTATAACGTTGAACGATGCAGGTGCTGGTTGAGTTTCCCATTCAGCTTCAATTGCAGCTAATTTAACCGGCTGTACAGTAGTCATTTCATGACCAGCTTCATCACCCATAATAGCGACCACAATTGACATAATAAAACCAAATACTGCAGCTACAGCAAAAGAGCGCTTAGCAAATGGTAAATCACGTTTTTTGAGTAAATAATATGAACTAATACTTAAGACAAAAATAGCACCAGTTAAATAACCCGCTGCTACGGTGTGAACGAATTTATATTGAGCAACAGAATTGGTAATTAACTCAAAAAAACTTTGCATTTCCATTCTTGAGTTAATCGGATTAAAGTCTGAACCGACAGGGAACTGCATCCAACCATTGGCAACTAAAATCCAGAGCGCAGAAAGGTTAGAACCAAAAGCCACGCACCAAGTGACCATTAAATGCTTGCCACGGCTTAATCTATCCCATCCAAAAAAGAATAAACCAACCATGGTTGATTCTAAGAAAAATGCCATTAATCCTTCTATTGCAAGCGGTGCACCGAAAATATCACCTACATAATGCGAATAATAAGACCAATTTGTACCAAACTGAAATTCCATAGTTAAACCAGTAGCAACACCAACAGCGAAGTTGATACCAAATAGTTTACCCCAGAATTTAGTCATATCTTTCCAGACTTGCTTACCACTAACAACGTATACCGTTTCCATAATTGCAAGCATAAACGCCATACCAAGCGTTAATGGTACAAAAATAAAATGATACATCGCAGTGAGTGCAAACTGAAGGCGTGACAGTTCTACTATATCTAACATAAAGCGCTCCCTTATCCTTAAATGCCCACAAATTTTGTAACGTTATTATTGTACAACAAAATTTAATGAATAAAAATTGATTAATGTCAAAAAAATAAAACTTAAAAATGTGTTTTTATTGCTTCACCAATTTGAGCTAAGCTACTTACAACAGTAACACCTGCTGATTGCAGTGCTTTAGTTTTTTCTGCTACGGTACCTTTATTGCCAGAAATGATTGCACCTGCATGTCCCATACGTTTGCCGGCTGGGGCTGAAACACCAGCTATATAAGCAACCACAGGTTTAGTAACATTATGTTTAATATAGTTGGCGGCTTCTTCTTCTGCGCTACCACCAATTTCACCAATCATAACTATTGCTTCTGTTTTAGGATCTTGTTGGAGTAATTTTAATATTGAAATATAATCACTGCCGGGAATGGGATCACCACCGATTCCGACGCAAACGGATTGGCCTAATCCAATATCAGTTGTTTGTTTAACTGCTTCATAAGTTAGCGTACCTGAACGCGAAACAATCCCAACTTTACCAGCTAAATGAATATGTCCAGGCATGATACCAATTTTACACTCATCAGGAACAATAATTCCTGGGCAATTTGGACCAATCATAACAACATCATTTTGGGTTAATTTTTCTTTAACAATAAGCATATCCAAGGTTGGAATGCCTTCTGTAATACAGACGATTAATTTTATACCTGCATCAATGGCTTCTAAAATTGAATCTTTACCAAAAGCAGCGGGAACATAAATAACGGTTGCAGTTGCACCGGTTGCTTCAACTGCTTCTTTAACGGTATTAAAAACAGGTAAACCTAAATGTGTCGTACCACCTTTGCCTGGTGTTACGCCACCAACTAATTTAGTACCATAAGCCAGTGCTTGTTCAGAATGGAATGTACCTTGGCTGCCAGTAAATCCCTGACAAATAACTTTTGTATCTTTATTAATCAAAATTGACATAGTAATTATTCTCCACCCATTCTCTTATTGTGCAACACTGACGATCTGTTGGGCTGCATCGACTAAACTTTTTGCGGTAATAACATTTAATTTACTTTTAGCTAAAATATCTCTTGCTAGTTCTGCATTATTACCTTCAAGACGAACGACAACAGGGACAGTCAAACCTATTTCCTTAATTGCATCAATAATGCCATTAGCAATAAGATCGCAGCGAACAATACCACCAAAAATATTGACTAATATTGCTTTCACATTTTTATCAGAAAGTATCAATTTAAAGGCTTCGGCAACCCGTTCTTTTGTCGTGCCACCACCAACATCTAAAAAGTTTGCTGGCTCACCACCATAAAGTTTAATCATATCCATAGTTGCCATAGCAAGACCTGCGCCATTAACCATGCAACCAATATTGCCATCTAAAGATACATAGCTAATGCCTTGTTTAGCGGCTATCGACTCCCGTTCGTCTTCCTGTGTAGTATCTCTTAATACGACTAAATCAGGATGTCTAAACATAGCATTATCATCTAGCACAACTTTAGCATCTAGACAGATTAACTCTTGTGTATCGGTAATAACTAAAGGATTGACTTCTGCTAAAGAAACATCTTTTTCAATGAAAAGATTAGCAAAATTAACAAATAATTTAGCGAATTGATTGACTAATTTACCGGTTAAGCCAAGTTTAAAAGCTAACTCTCGTCCTTGATATCCGCATGGTCCTGTTAAAGGGTCGAGTGATATTTTATGAATTAAATGTGGCGATTGCTCAGCGACTTTTTCGATCTCAACACCACCTTCGGTAGATGCCATAATCACAATGCGTTTTGTACTACGATCAACAACCGCCCCTAAATAAAGCTCTTTCTCTATATTAGACGCTTTTTCAATTAAAATTTTATTAACTGGTTGCCCTTTAGACGTTGTTTGATAAGTCACTAAATATTGACCTAACCATTTTTCAGCAAACAATCTAATTTCATTAAAATCTTTAGTACAAATTACCCCACCTGACTTACCACGTCCACCTGCATGAACTTGGCACTTTGCTACCCAAGCATTAGATTGAGAAGAGAGCTCAGCCAATGTATCTTGTATTTCATCGATTGAATTACACACATAACCTTCTGGCACTGGCAAATTATATTGTTTAAATAGGTGTTTTGATTGATACTCATGCAGATTCATAAATAATTCCGAAACGTCGATTGCCATAAAATAGTGGCTAATTTTAATTCAAGTTGAAAAAATTGTGTAGTAAATAATTACTTATGTTTGGAGTTATTGAGAATTATTGCTGATAACTACCGACAGTGTTATACTCAAAATATGTATATTGTAAAAACAGTAAAGGTAAAAATATGGCACAAGTTGGAATTTTTTTTGGTAGTGACACAGGCAACACAGAAAATGTAGCTAAACAAATCCAACAAATTTTAGGTACAGACAAAGCAGATCTTTTTGATATTGCAAAAACAACAAAAGAACATATCGAAAAATATGACTTCTTATTTTTTGGTATCCCAACTTGGTATTACGGCGAATCTCAAGCGGATTGGGATGATTTTTTTCCTAACTTAGAAAACGTTGACTTTAATGGCAAAACAGTCGCAATATTTGGCTGTGGTGACCAAGAAGATTATGCTGAATATTTTTGTGATGCAATGGGAACAATTCGCGATATTATCGAACCTAAAGGCGCAAAAATTGTTGGTCATTGGTCTACTGAAGGTTACAGTTTTGAAGCATCTAAAAGCTTAGTTGATGACAACCACTTTGTAGGTTTAGCCATTGATGAAGATCGCCAACCAGAATTAACAGAAGAAAGAATTAATAATTGGGTAAACCAAGTAAAAACCGAAATGAATATTTGATCTATCAAAGTGATTTATTTTATTTTCCGTTCATATTTTATAATATGCCTAATTAATTAACTAAATTGGAATGTAATATGACAAATCATGATAAAGATAACAATGCAGCACTCAAAAGTGCGGGTTTAAAGGTTACGTTACCGCGATTAAAAATTTTAGAATTACTACGCGATCCTTCATGCCAACACATTACTGTGGAAGATCTTTATAAAAAACTACTTGATATGGGCGAAGAGATTGGTCTTGCTACTGTATATCGTGTATTAAATCAATTTGATGATGCGGGTATTGTAACACGCCACAATTTTGAAGGAGGAAGAGCCGTTTTTGAGCTTGCCTCACAAAAACATCATGACCACTTAATTTGTTTAGATTGTGGAGAAGTTTTTGAATTTCGAGACGAAATTATCAACAAACGTCAAAAAGAAATTGCAGAGCAATATGGCGTGGAACTCACCTTTCATAGCTTATATCTTTATGGTCATTGCAAATCAGGTAACTGTAAAACTCATCCAGAACTTCATACAAAAAAATAAGCCTATTTAATAGGCTTTTCACTTATTGAGAACACTTACTTTTATCTTTCAGGTTAATAATTAAATGAAGCAGCTATTAAATTTTATACCACTTATCGTCTTTTTTATATTTTTAACAATTTACGATATTTTTGTTGGCGTACAAGCCTTGATGGTTTCAGCAACCATCTCATTTTTAATTATTCTTGTTATGTATAAAAAAATTGATAAAGTCGAGCTCATCTCCTATCTGATGATAATGGTTTTTGGTGGTATAACACTTTATACACAAAATCAAGACATAATTAAGTGGAAAGTGACCATCATAAACTTCTTATTTGCGGCTGCATTATCTATTAGCCAGTTTGGTTTCAAAAAAAATCTACTACAAAAAATGTTAGGTAAAGAGATACATCTCGATATCGCTATTTGGAATAAACTCAACTTGATATGGATCGCTTTTTTTACGGCTTGCGGTTCATTTAGCCTAGTTGCAACCTATTATGCATCAAGTGATTTCTTCTGGATCTTCAAAGTATTTATTTTACCGATTGCATCATTAGTCATGTCATTGATATCGGGCATATACATCTATCGGCATATGAATAAAATGGCTGATAACGGATAAAGTAATATAAGTAGGAGTACTTTCAACATGACGCAAGACAACCCAAATGGACAACTCGTTTTACGCACTTTAGCCATGCCAGCAGACACCAACCCTCATGGCCATATATTTGGCGGGTGGATAATGTCACAAATGGATTTAGCCGGTGGCATTTTAGCTAAAGAAATTGCTAAAAGAAGAGTAGTAACAGTAAATGCAAGTAGTATCACCTTCTACAAACCAGCAATGGTTGGCGATGTTGTTTGTTGTTATGCACATTGTATAAAAACCGGTACAACATCCATTACAATTGGTATTGAAGTTTGGATAAAAAAAATAACAGATGCTGACAATGCAACACAACGCTTCTGCATTACTGACGCGACATTTACTTATGTTTCTGTAGATAAACATAATAATCCAAAACCTTTGCCTGAAATATTTCAAAATTTCGATTGTACTAAAGACCCAATTAGTAAACTAAACTTAAGTTATAGCTGATAATTATGCAATTTACATCATTTCATGCCTTAGTAAGTACATTAATATTTCTTGTTTACTGGTTGCTTATTGTGTCAACCACCTTACGTATTGTCTTCAAAAGACGACCAACCACTTACGTAATCGCATGGATGTTAGTAATATATATATTACCTATAATTGGTGTCATCCTCTATTTTGCACTAGGTGAAGCTCATCTTGGGCAACAAAGGGCCAAACGTGCACAAAAAATGCGCCCGACTATTACAAAATTTATTAACCGATTAAGTGCTTTTCCTGACATCTTTACCACCAAAGTCAGTCAGGTTAGCAAACCTATTTTTCAACTCTGTAAACATCAAACAGGTCTTGATGGGATCAGAGGCAACCACATTGAATTACTGAGCAATACCGATGCCATTTTTGACCAACTAATTCAAGACATAAATCAAGCCAAGTCAAATATCGAAATGGTCTTTTATATCTGGAACGAAGGTGGTAGAGCTGACGATGTTGAACAAGCGCTTATACAAGCCACACAACGAGGCGTCACCTGTCGCCTAATGATTGACTCAGCCGGTAGTCGACATTTTATTCGCTCCAAAGCCAGCCAAAGAATGCGAGACGCTGGCATAACCATCATCGAAGCATTACAAGTAAATCTATTAAGATTTATGTTTAGACGACTTGATTTACGACAACATCGAAAAGTCGCCATTATTGACAACTACATCTCATATACAGGTAGCATGAACATCGTAGATCCACGATTCTTCAAACAAAATAAACATGTTGGGGTGTGGGTTGATATCATGATCAGAATGTGTGGTCCAGTAACCACACTAATGGGTGCAATATACGCCAGTGACTGGGAGCTAGAAACAGGAAAATATTTAGCCCTACCTCAAATTACTGATTTCGCAGAGCCGCCAGAAGATAAAAAACATATTATGCAACTGATTGCTTCAGGTCCTGGTTATACTGAAAACATGATCCACCAGGTACTCTTAACCGCAATCTACTCAGCTCAAGAACAAATTATATTCACAACGCCATATTTAGTACCAAGTGATGATATTTTACACGCAGTATGTACAGCCGCTCAACGAGGTGTTGAAGTAATCATTATCGTCCCTAAAAAGAATGATTCGCTAATGGTTAAATGGGCAAGTCGAGCATTCTTTTCTGAATTATTAAACGGTGGGGTTAAGCTTTATCAATTTAACGATAATTTACTCCATACCAAAAGTGTATTAATCGACAACCAACTTAGTTTAGTTGGAACCGTTAACTTAGATATGCGAAGTTTATGGCTCAATTTTGAAATCACAACGGTAATTGATGATGCACAGTTTGCAAAATCACTATCTACACTGTTGGAACAATATTTATCACAATCAGATAAAGTGGATATTGAAAAATGGAAAAAACGACCAATCTGGCAACGGATTGTTGAACGACTATTTTACTTTTTTGCTCCATTGCTCTAAACAATCGTTGTAAAAATTAACGTTTGAGCAAACTTTGAAAAGATAAATATTAATACCCTTTTTGCGAAACATCAGGCAAAAACAGATTATCTGCAATACGGAAAACGCTAGATTCGATTGTTCCATCTTCATTAAGCGTAATTTCACGCCAGCCTGGAGCTTCATCATTAGATAATTGAAACTCATAACAATTTGGCTTGAATTGAAAACAAGTAGATGGTGTAGAAAACGCGTGGCAATTATGCCAAACATGATCTTGTTGTTGATGAATATGCCCCCAACCAAGACCTTTTATTGAAGGAAATTTTTTAACGATTTCCTCAAGTTCATTACTATTTTTTAAAATATGCTCATCTAACCAATGACAACCCGAATTAATAGGATGGTGATGCAAAAAGACCATCACATTTTTATCAGTATGAGCTAATAACGTCTTTTCAAGAAATTGCAACTCAGATTGAGGTAACAAACCACATGCCTGGCCAACAACTTGGCTATTTAAAAGCACAATCAACCAATTATCACCAAGCGATACCACTTTATTTTCAGCCAGTTGGTAATTCGAAAAAACTTCCTGCATATAACTAAAATTATCATGATTACCAGCCAACCAAACACATGGTGTATTAAACTGCTTAATCTGCTCGGCAAAGCGGGCATAGGATTTCTTCGAACCATCTTGCACAAAGTCACCTGTTGCAACGATCAAATCATACTTTCTATTACCGCGCTTAATTTCATTAATAACCGATAAAAAACTCGCATTTGACTTAATGCCTAATAAAGCACCATCCTCATCAGCAAACAGATGTGTATCAGTAATATGCAAAATATTTGCACAATGCTTATTCTGTATTTGAAGCGTTAAAAGTGACGCCAAAATCTACCTCAATAATTATATATATGAAATCATGCCAGCAATAGAATTGATATTGTGATCAACATCACAATTTTTTATTTTTAAATCATGATGTTATACTAAATTGTAAAATAAAATTTATTTTTAGGGAAGCAATAATTTCCTGAATTTAACAAAAATAGCTTATTTCCACTCATTTCTTAGTGTCAAATGATTAAGTTGTAACCATTGTAATGCAATAATTGATGCCGCATTATTAATTACGCCTTCTTCAACCCACTTATAAGCTTGCTCACGGCTGACTACATGAACCTTGATATCCTCGTTTTCTTCAGCTAAACCGTGCACACCTTTTGCGGTTGAAGCATCAACCTGACCAACCAAAACATGTAACTTCTCAGTTAAACCACCTGGTGATGCAAGATAACTAATAATTGGCTTACATTGCCCAACAACAATACCCGCCTCTTCCAAGGCCTCTCGTTTTGCTACTTCTTCAATCGACTCATTCTCATGATCCATCATCCCGGCAATCAACTCTAACATCCAAGGCGAATCTTCTGCCTCAATTGCAGCTATCCGAATTTGCTCAATAAGCACAACTTCATCACGCTTATCATCATATGCTAAAAGCACCACAGCATGGCCTCGCTCCAGAATTTCGCGACTCACCACCTCACTGACTGAACCATCAAATTTACGGTATTGAAAACGGTATTCCAATAACGAAAAAAAGCCCTTATATAAAATGCGTTTAGTTAAATTAAAAACATCTTTCTTGTTATAAAGCACAGGTTTAAATTTCATATCAAATTCTCAATTTTAAGCTAAATTTTAATAAAAAGTGCGAATCACGAATAAGTATACTTTCTATATGCTAATTATCTGTTAAAATTATGCAATTGAAAATATTATTCTATTTTATTGCTTTTAAAGAGAAGATTAATGAAAAAAACTTTAACCTTTTTAATTGGCTTAGTATTAAGCCAATCTGTGTTTGCTGAAAACTTAGTACAGGTTTATGAACAAGCGAAACAAACCAACCCAGATCTACGCAGTTCATTAGCTGAAAAAGATAAAGCTTACTCAGCAATTTCAGGTTCTCGTGCAAGCTTACTTCCGCAAGTTGGCCTTAGTGCTTCTTATGGTGTAGCACATGGACGTCGAGACGATAGCGGTGTTAAGTCTAAAAGCGGTAGCTTATACCAAGTTGGTGTATCACAAAGTATCTTTAATTTTTCTAATTGGAAAGCGTTAGATATCACCAAAAAACAAGCCACTATTGCGGATATCTCTTATCAATACCAAGGCCAAACATTAATTTTAAACACCTCGGTAGCCTATTTTAACGTATTAAAAGCCCTTGATGCATTAAGCTTTATCGATGCACAGAAAAAAGCAATTGGTCGTCAATTAGAACAAACTCGCCAACAACATCAAGTTGGGCTAGTTGCTATTACCGACGTACAAAATGCTCAAGCAAATTACGACTTAACTGTTGCACAACAAGTTAATGCATTAAATGATTTAAATAATGCGCTTGAAGCATTACGCCAAGTAAGTGGACGCTTCTATTCTCAACTTGCCAGCGTTGACACTAAAACCTTTAGAACTGAGCAACCAACTCAAATCAACACATTGTTAAAACAATCTGAAACCACTAATCTCAATTTATTAACAATGAAGTTAAACCAAGAGATTGCTCGCGACCAAATCAAAATGGCTCAATCCGGTTTTATGCCTACTGCTAGCTTAGAAGCATCAACCAACCTAAATAAAAGCGAGAGTTATGGTGATACCAATTACAAGCGTCATACTGCCGGTAAAAAATATGCAGGTGATAACAGAATTGGGGTTAGCGTTAGCTTACCACTATTCTCTGGTGGCGCAACAGTATCACAAGTACAACAAGCACAACACAGCTTCGTAAGCTCAAGTGAAAAACTTGAAAGTACTAATCGTAGTGTGATTAACCAAATCCGCTCATCTTACAACAACATCTCATCATCGATCAGTGCGATTAAAGCTTATCAACAAGCGGTTGTTTCAGCACAAAGCTCATTAGAAGCAACCTCTTCTGGATACCAAGTGGGAACACGTACTATCGTTGACGTACTTAACGCAACAACACAACTGTATAGCTCAAAACGAAATCTTTCTGATGCTAAATACAACTATTTAACAAGTTTATTACAGTTAAAATATGCAGTTGGAACCTTAACGGCAAGTGATCTAGATTACCTAAACAATATGTTAGGTAAAGAAGTAAGCACACTTGCAACAATAAAATAATTCAATAAAAATTAATAAAAAAGCGATCATCAGATCGCTTTTTTTATTTATCTAAATACTGATTAAGCCATCGCATTAATAATAAAATCGATAAAAATATTGAGTTTAGGCAACCGTTGCTTATCGGCGGTATACAACAAATGAACTTCCCTCGCCGGCGGTAAAAAATTTTGTAAAACGGGGATTAATTTATTTTGTTTAATTGACTCTCTCAACGTCGACTCAGGTAACATCGTAATACCTAATCCTTCAATAGCTGCCGCAGCCAGTGCTGCCGTATCATTACTTTGAAATGATCCTGTAATTGGAACATTAATCAATTCACCATTTATCTTAAACGGCCACAAATTATCTTTTTTATTTGAATTAACATATTGATAGATCAAACATTGATGCTTTTTCAAATCATCGGGTACCGCTGGCACACCATAACGAGCCAAATAACTTGGCGATGCAGCAAAAATAAGTTGCAAATCACTAAGCTTTCTCGCAATTAATCCCGAATCACTTAAAGAACCGATTCGAAACACCACATCAAAATCATCTTTAACTAAATCAACATAACGATCGTTTAACTGAATATCAATATTCACCTTCGGATAACATTTCATAAAATGGCTGATAACCGGAACCAAATTAAATTGACCATAACTCACCGGTGCACTAATTCTTAAACGACCTTTCGGCTCCTTACTATATGTTTGTGCTAATGTCTTAGTATTCTTAATCTCACTTAAAATAAATAGACATCGCTCATAATACTGCTTGCCAAACTCGGTCAAATTTTGCGATCGCGTCGTTCTATTTAACAACTTTAAGCCCAAATAATTTTCTAAAAACAAAATATACTTTGCGACCATTTGTGGAGAGGTATTTAAAGAGATTGAAGTTGCAGCAAACGATCCGGTCTTAACCGTTATCACAAAAGCTTCCATACACTTAACTAAATCCATATTATCAACCACCAGTTGTTAATAAATAAATTTTGACACTATTTATAGTCATTTTATATATAAATATAATACACATCCTTAATTAAAAAAAGAAAATACTCTAAACAAAAAATTGTTATCATATGTGCGAACTTTAATGTTCGCTAAACAATTTTAATGCGAGCGACTAAAATTGATTAATTAGAACATAGATACGGATATAAAAAGGATACAAAATGGAAATGGATATCGAAACAGAAATGGAAATTATTAACACTGAAAAAAGATATACAGTCATCACCGGAGCCAGCTCAGGCATAGGTTACGCAACAGCGATCGCTTTTGCAAAAAGAAACAAAGACCTTATTATAATAGCAAGAAGAATAGAAAATTTAGAATCATTAAAAAACCAAATAGAAACAATCAACCCCGACATAGAAGTCATTATTAAAGTTTGTGATCTCACCGATATACAATCCATCTACACATTATTTAATGAACTAAGAAATTACTTTATCGAAACGTGGATCAACAATGCTGGTTTTGGACATTATGGTAGTGTAAGTACACAAGAGTTAACTAAAATTGAGTCAATGCTCCACCTAAACATAGAAGCATTAACCATCCTATCAACCCTTTATGTACGTAAATACCATAATCACAGTAACACACAGCTGATTAACATCTCATCACGAGGTGGTTATACCATTGTACCTAACGCGGTAACCTATTGCGCCACCAAATTTTACGTCAGTGCCTTTACAGAAGGGCTTGCTCAAGAACTAATACAGACTAACGCAAAACTAAGAGCCAAAGTACTCGCCCCAGCGGCAACGCAAACTGAATTTGGCAAAAAAGCCAACAATGTCAGTGAATATAATTATGACAAAAGTTTTGCCAAATATCATTCTGCCGACCAAATGGCTGAATTCTTACTAGCGCTCTATGACAGTGATAAAACCGTTGGGGAAGTTGATACTAAAGATTTCTCATTCCAACTAAAAGACAGCCATTTTCCATATTCAGGCAACCCAGCAGAAAATCAAAAATAAAAAGTTGAATATGGAAGGAACAATAAAAGGATTTTGGGGTTCAAAAACCCCGTTCCTCAACTTTTTTCAATAAAACACATAAAAATAAACCCGCCTAGGCGGGTGATTCAAACGTAACTAAAGATTGAGGATGAACAAATAAATACTAAGGATAGACGCAAAGCCCATAGAATCTGTTGTCGGTGTAATGGTAAAAGACAACTCCGTCTCTAGGTTTCACAACTCTTACAATCTCTGAGCCTCGACTCCAATACCTATTGGAAAGAAATTCAGCTTTGTAATAGCCGTCCTCAAGAGCACCCCACTCGGTAAAAAAACCTGCACCTATGCGACGTTGATAATAATTACCTGATGATGGGAAGTTGGCTCCTCGCTCATACGTTGAATTAGTTAAATCGACTACTCTTGGCATACTATAACCTATACGATTACACCAAGATACAGTATGCGAATAATCGAATTGTGCTTGGCCTCGGTTGACGAACCACTGTTTTAACTTAAATCCATATTTAACGACCGAATTACCTTTTCTGTCACGACCAATTAACTCAAATGTCTGAGGGAGACTAGGTCGATAAATACGGCGTGGATTTTCAGACCAATGCTGGGAGGAATCGGTTACAACGGGCCCCTTTAATGTAACACGTACTCCTGTATTTGTAGAATTGCTCATAGTAGCAGTTATACCTTCACGAGAAACAGGTTGCCAATACAAAGCCTTACTATTTCCACTAATGGCTAAATCAAAGTATAAACCATCAGCCCCAGTTGTCGGAAAATTTAAATCATAAGATGACTGCTCGGTTGATTGAGTAAGAAAACCTCTCTTAGGGTTCCACATCGAAGATGGACCAGCATATGAACCTGAACCGTAGCTTAGATTCGGCTTAGCAAAAAGAATTACTGGTCGTTCCTTAGGATTAATATAATATGTCACATTACTAGCACTGAAATAACCGTTTTTAGGAACCCCATAACGAGTCATTAATTTACCATTGGTACTAGTTAATATAACTTTATAAGGTGCCCTAGCAATTTCTAGTACAGCATTACGTGATACGGCTTGGTTATTTTTATCAAGGATAGATAAGCTTAAAGTACCATCAACAAGAATGTCACCATCCCCATCATCATCTCTCCAATAATTATAAGGAGGACCGATAAGAGTATTCAATGCGACTGAATTAGTATCAGTAGGAACCAACATACTAATATCGGTGAAACTCTGACCAGTAACTGGCAACTCAATTGGATAGTTATATGATGAAGAATTAGTTGATGGTGTATATTTAGTTCCGTCAGATAACTTAATCCAAAGCAAAGCGTTGATGTTAACAGCACGATTACGACCACCATCGAAAGTCAAATACGGCGCACTACCCTGTATCGCATTCCTAGTTGTCTGTGATGTCAATGCAAGACTCGAAAAAGGAAGGAAAAAGGCCACGAAAAAAACAATCTGCTGGGATAATTTGGAAAAGGATCGAAAGCAGGATCCGAAAAAGGACCGCGGAAGCGAACGCGCGAAAATTCGCAGAATTTCACTTGATTGCGTGGAAAAATAAGTTTCAGTGAAAAATTTAAGTTGGGAGTTGAAGTTAGAAGAATTTAAAAGATAGGTTGGCCAGGTTGCCTGTTGCCTGTTGCCTGTTGAAAATTATAATGCATTTTGGACTACCTTTTCAAGTAATTTTTTGATTTATTTGTAATTTTATACTTTTATATCAAATTTTAGCCTTGTAGCTAAAACCGTGTAAAAAGTATAGTGATTGGAAAAACACGATGCAACACTTTTTTTCACTCATTTACGTTAACTTTTGTAAATAGGATCTAAAAAGGATCTAAATTATAATTGGTTATCTATTGTTTTAATTGAATATATTGCAATTACGAATCTTTAAAATTAGAGCAATTGATCCTCGGAAATTTTATTTTAGGGCTTCGGATTAGAAATTTAGTGATTTTGACCATTTAAAAGTTTTTAAGTGAAATTTAAAACCTCAAAAACCCCACTCCTCAACTTTTTTGATGGAAAAATAGAACTACTAAAAAGTGCCACAGTTAGAGCGGAATTATTTATTTGAGATAATATTTCAAAGCAGAATTTAGACCCCAAAAACCCCGCTCCTCAACTTTTTTTGATGGAAAAACACAGCTACTAAAAAGCGCCACAGTTAAAGCGGAATTATTTATTTGGGACAATATTTCAAAACAGAATTTAGAACCCCAAAAACCCCACTCCTCAACTTTTTTTGATATAAAACACCACAAAAGCCTTTTAAGTTGAGAGTTGGGTTGTTTATGCTGGGAGCCAATTTTACAATGCCAATATTATCCTAAATACATCTTAACAAGCATTTAACTTGTTAAGATGTCAATAATTTAGAGGATTACGAAATTCGCATACCCGGTTTTGCCCCGCTATCTGGTGATAATAGGTAAACACCTTCACTATCATCTTTACCGCTTGCACAAAGTACCATGCCTTCTGAGATACCAAAGCGCATTTTACGCGGCGCTAAGTTAGCGATCATTATGGTTAGTTTACCGACTAAAACCGCAGGATCAGGATAGAACTGTTTGATGCCGGAAAATACGTTGCGAGTTTCATCGCCAATATCCAGTGTTAACTGCAATAATTTATCCGACCCTTCAACCACCGTGGCGTTTTTAATTAACGCAACACGCATATCAACTTTGGCAAAGTCATCAAAATTGATAGTATCAGCAATAGGTTCTGCCACTTTTTCTTTGGCAGGTGTTGCTAAAACGCTTTTGGTTTCTTCAATCATAGCAGTAATTTTATCCATATCTATACGGTTAAACAGGGCTTTGAATTGGTTGATCGTGTGCCCAGTTAATGGTTTATCAATCGTGTCCCAGATTAATTGGCTGTTTAAAAACGCCTCACTGCGCTCCGCTAATGACGGCACGACTGGTTTTAAATAGGTCATTAAAATGCGGAATAGATGAATACCCATAGAACAAATATCTTGTAATGCTTGATCTTGTCCCTCTTGTTTAGCCACCACCCATGGCGCTTTTTCATCGATATAACGATTTGCTTCATCAGCCAATGCCATAATTTCACGAATTGCTTTACCGGATTCACGTTGTTCAAAATAATCAGCGATGACTTTTGATTTTTCAACGAATAAAGCATAAAGTTCCGGCTCTGCAAGATTGGCGGATAATTTACCACCAAAACGTTTACTGATAAAACCAGCCGAACGGGATGCAATATTCACCACTTTGTTAACTAAATCACTATTCACCCGTTGCACAAAATCTTCTAAATTTAAATCGATATCATCGATATGTGGCGAGAGTTTGGCTGCATAATAGTAACGCAAACAGTCAGGATCTAAATGTTTCAAATAGGTACTTGCTTGAATAAAGGTACCACGTGATTTTGACATCTTCGCCCCGTCGACAGTGACATAGCCATGCACAAAAATATTAGAAGGTTTACGATGTTCGCTACCGTCTAACATTGCCGGCCAAAACAGGCTATGGAAGTAGACAATATCTTTACCGATAAAATGGTAAAGTTCAGTGGTTGAATCTTTATTCCAAAACTGATCAAAAATCGGTTTGTTGTGTTTATTACAGTAATTGAGGAATGATCCCATATAACCGATTGGCGCATCTAACCAAACATAAAAATATTTGCCCGGTGCATCGGGAATTTCAAAACCAAAATATGGCGCATCGCGACTGATATCCCATGGTTGTAGGCCTGCTTCAAACCACTCTTGCATTTTGTTAGCCACTTGATCTTGCAATGTTCCTGATCGGATCCACGCTTGTAACATATCGGAAAACGCAGGCAAGTCAAAAAAGAAGTGCTCTGAATCTTTCATGATCGGCGTTGCACCCGATACCACTGATTGCGGATTAATTAAATCAATCGGATTATAAGTTGCACCACAAACTTCACAGTTATCGCCATATTGGTCTGGTGATTTACAGCGAGGGCAAGTCCCTTTAACAAAACGATCCGGTAAAAACATCTTTTTTTCGGGATCGAATAGTTGTGATATTACTTTGGTTTTAATATAGCCATTAGCCTTTAATCGTTTATAGATCTTTTCAGATATTTCCCGATTTTCAGGGCTATGGGTTGAGTGGTAATTATCGTAACTAATATTGAAACCGGCAAAATCACGTTGATGCTCAATTTTAACTTCATCTATCATCTGTTCCGGGGTGATGCCTAATTGCTGTGCTTTAAGCATAATTGGCGTACCATGAGCATCATCAGCGCAAATAAAATAGATCTCATTGCCACGCATACGTTGATAGCGTACCCATACATCTGCTTGAATATGTTCGAGCATATGACCTAAGTGAATTGCACCATTTGCATAAGGAAGCGCACAAGTTACTAATATTTTGCGTTGAGTTGTCATATCGAATTAATACCTTTTATTACATAATGGCGGAAATAGTACATCAATCGTGGGATTATCGCCAGATTTATGCCATAATTTGATAAAAATTCTTTATATACTTTGAGCGATATTGTGCAGGGAATGGTTATCATTCTATCAGAAAGAGTGATCACTCTTATCAAGTTAAAACAATATCGATAATCATATCTATTTGAAGCAATATGAGTATAAAACTTGTTGATAACAGTTAAGGCTAATAACCATGGAAGCAAAAAAAATTCTAGAGAATTTTACTCATCCCACTTTATCCAAAAATTTGATTGAGCTTGGCGCAATTACTCAATGTGAACAGGCTAACCAAGAACTGCTAATTAGCTTAGTGATGCCTTTTGCTTGGCAAACTGGCTTTGAAGACCTGAAAACAACAGTTACACCTCAGTTACTTAAGTTGGATGGGGTTGAAAAGGTTAATTGGAAGATTAACTATAATATTGCGACGTTAAAGCGGGCGAATAATAATCATCCTATCAATAATGTTAAAAATATTATTGCGGTAAGTTCGGGCAAAGGTGGAGTTGGTAAATCATCAACCGCGGTTAATTTAGCTTTAGCATTACAAAAGCAAGGGGCTAAAGTGGGGATTTTAGATGCGGATATTTATGGTCCTTCTATTCCTACCATGCTCGGCACCGAAAAAGAGCAACCAGTAACACCGGATAATAAACATATGTCACCAATTATGGCCTATGGTCTTGCGAGTAATTCTATTGGTTATTTGGTTGAGCCTGATAATGCTATGGTGTGGCGTGGACCAATGGCAAGTAAAGCATTGTGTCAGATTTTGGAAGATACGCTTTGGCCTGAACTTGATTATTTGATTATGGATATGCCACCTGGGACAGGAGATATTCAATTAACTCTAGCCCAAAATATTCCGGTTACTGCTGCTGTGATTGTGACGACGCCACAAGATATTGCTTTAATTGATGCCCAAAAAGGGATTGTGATGTTTAATAAGGTTAACATCCCTACCCTTGGTATTATCGAAAATATGAGTTATCACATCTGTGAAAATTGTGGGCATCACGAAGCGATTTTTGGTGAGGAGGGGGCTAAGCATTTGGCTGAAAAATATCATACTAAATTACTGGGTCAGATTCCTCTTCACCGTTTATTACGTCAAGATTTAGATTCCGGCAAGCCGACGGTTATTAGTCATCCTGATAGTGAGTTTACCCAGCTATATTGTCATATTGCCGCACAAGTTGCTAGTCAGCTTTATTGGCAAGGTGAAACCATTTTACCGGATATTTCATTTAAGGCGTTATAGTCGAAATGATATTGGTTGTTAGGCGTTAACAACCAATATCATCATGCGTGCGTAGATTGGTTTTATCCTAAAATTTTATCTTTAAACATAAAAAAAACTGCACCAAGTAGACATAGCCCCGCCCAGATGTAATCAGTTTTGAATGGTTCTTTTAATATGTAAATTGAAAAAGGAATAAATACAGATAGGCTAATCACTTCTTGAATAATTTTCAATTGCCCCGCACTGGCGACTTGAAAGCCGATACGGTTTGCAGGTACTTGTAGCAAATACTCAAATAATGCTATCCCCCAACTAACCAATACAGCCACAATCCAAGCTTGATTATGCAAAAAGCGTAAATGCCCATACCAAGCAAAAGTCATAAAAATATTACTACAGGTTAATAGACAAACTGTGATAAGAATTTGATTCATGATAGTTAATCGAAGAATGATTTAGGTGGTAATATTATAATCCATTTAAGCAGTACCGTGGTTAAATGATTTAATTTGATCTTATTATTTATTTGCTTTCTCTGTTTAATCGTAAAACATATTCAGCTATAATTACACTATTAAATATCAATCCCTTCTTAAAACTAATCATGAGAAAAGTTAACCACCGGTCTCGAATCTGGTCATCGATCTTTTGCCTTGCTTTTGCTGCATTTATATTTAATACAACAGAATTTGTACCGGTTGGGTTGCTACCCAATATTGCCGAAAGTTTTTCGATGGATGTTGCTCATGCTGGGTTGTTATTAACGATTTATGCTTGGGCTGTATCGTTGTTGTCTTTGCCGTTAACGGTTTTAACGTCAAGGATGGATCGCCGAAAACTTTTGATTTTTCTGTTTTGTTTGTTTATTGGTAGCCATATCCTTGCTGGCTTTGCTTGGAGTTTTTACAGTTTAATGTTTGCGAGGATTGGTATTGCCTGCGCTCATGCTGTGTTTTGGGCTATTACTACGCCTTTAGCGGTTCGGTTAGCGCCAAATGGTAAAAAAGCTAAAGCCATGGGCTTTATTGTGGTTGGTACTTCAATGGCAACTGTTTTAGGTATTCCAATTGGAACAATGATTGGGCAACTGGTTGGCTGGCGAGTAACTTTTTTATGTATCGGTTTTATTGCTTTTTGTGTCATGTTATCGTTGCTCTACTTGTTACCCTCTGTACCAAGTTTGAACAAGATTTTAGTCAAAGATATTCCTAAAGTTCTTAAACGCCCTGTATTGCTAAATATTTATTTGTTAACGGCAATTATGATTACTGGTCATTTTACGGCTTATACTTATATTACGCCGTTTATGATCAATGTTGGCGGTTTTGATGAGCACGTGATAGTTAACTTGTTATTAGCCGTTGGTTTTTCAGGGATGATTGGTAGCGTTATTTTTGCTAGGTATGCTGATGCTCACCCTATTGCGATATTTGTTGTTCCTGCACTACTATTAATAATCTGTCTATTATCGCTTTATGTTTGTTCGTTCAGCCTTATTACCGCAATATTACAAGGGATGGTCTGGGGGCTTTCGATTACCGTTATTAGTATGGTGATGCAAAGTAAAGTAATTGATGCTGCACCTGATGCTGCCGATATTGCAACTTCGGTTTATTCCGGTATTTATAATATCGGTATTGGTGGAGGCGCTTTTGTGGGTAGCCAAGTATTAGTCTATTTGTCTACCCATTACATTGGCTTTGTCGGTGCTATTTTTGTGATTTTGACACTTATACTTTTCTGCTTTATTTCAAGAAAGACTTGGTAAATTAGCGCTCATAGTGAGCGCTTATTGTGTTAATGCTTCTAATTGTTCCCAACGTTCGAACACGGCTTCAAGTTCCGCTTCTTTATCGGCTAAAGATTGTAATATTGGGCTGGTGACTTCATGTGGTTGATTGAAGAAGTCACTATGGCCAATTTGTGCTTGTAAATCAGCAATCGCTGTTTCAAGTTCTTCAATTTTATTGGGTAACTGTGCCAATTCTCGTTGTTCGTTATAGCTTAATTTTACCTTCTTTTTTTCCGTTTTTGCTGGGTCATTTTTAACCGATTCATGACTTTTGCTATTAGTAACTTGTGCACTCATTGATTGTGCTTGCTGTTGTAATGCGTCAGTGTAACCACCAGCATATATTCCAATTCGCCCTTGATCTTCAAAAAACCAACATTGAGTCACCACGTTATCAACAAATTGTCTGTCGTGGCTAACGAGTAAAACCGTTCCTTGATAATCATTAACCAATTCTTCTAATAACTCTAACGTTTCAATATCAAGATCATTGGTTGGTTCGTCAAGTACTAATAAGTTACTTGGTTTCAAAAAGAGTTTTGCGAGTAATAGACGGTTGCGCTCTCCACCAGATAGCGCTCGTACTGGTGTTCTAGCGCGTTTTGGCGGAAAGAGGAAATCTTGTAAATAGCTAAGCACATGTCTTAAACGACCATTTACCATCACTTCTTGCTTACCTTCTGCAAGGTTATCCATCACAGTTTTTTCGGGATCGAGTTCTAGTCGATACTGGTCAAAGTAAGCAACTTCGAGTTTGGTTCCACAGTGCACACTTCCTGATGTTGGTGCTAGGCTGCCTAACATTAGTTTTAATAATGTCGTTTTACCAATACCGTTCGGTCCAATTAAAGCGATCTTATCGCCTCGTAATACTTGCACGGAAAAGTCATTAACCAGTCGTTTATCTTCAATTTGATAAGTGACATTTTCCAGCTCGAATACAATTTTTCCTGAACGTAATGCTTCTTCGATTTGCATTTTAGCGCTACCCATAACTTGGCGACGCTGTGAGTATTCTTGCCTCATGGCTTTTAGTGCTCGAACGCGTCCTTCATTACGTGTTCGACGGGCCTTGATTCCTTGGCGGATCCAGACTTCTTCTTGTGCTAATTTTTTATCAAATTCCGCATTTTGTAGCTCTTCGACGCGTAATGCCTCTTCTTTACCAAGCAAATAACTATCATAATTGCCACCCCAAGAGGCGACTTTACCGCGATCCAAATCGATAATCCGAGTCGCCATCTGCCGAATAAAAGATCGGTCATGCGATATAAACACAATGCTACCATTAAAGCTTTTTAAGAACTCTTCGAGCCATTTAATGGTTTCGATATCTAAATGGTTGGTTGGCTCGTCTAGTAATAGAACTGAAGGTTGGCAAACGAGTGCTTTTGCCAACGCCGCTTTACGTAGCCAACCACCTGATAATGATGATAATAAGGCATCGCCATCTAACGATAGTGAAGAAATAACATTACGAATACGATTATCCAGTTGCCAACCGTTTTGGTGATCAAGCTGTTCTTGCATTTTAGCTAATTTAGATAGATTACTTTCACTTGGATCCGTTTCAACCGAATGTGATAATGCATAATAATCTTTCAATAATTGAGCTTGCTCTTTTAATCCTTCAGCTACAAAGTCAAAAACATTACCTTGAATATCTCGAGGCGGATCTTGTTGTAATCGAGAGACAACAACGTTACTTTCATAAACGATCTGCCCCTCATCCAATGGGATTTCTTTGTTAAGTACTTTTAGCAGTGTTGATTTACCTGCACCGTTACGACCAACAAGACAGACTCGTTCATTGATTTCAATCGACATATCAATATGGTCAAGTAGTGGTGCATCACTAAATGACAGATAAGCATTGGTAATATTTATTAATGACATATTTTTTATTTGGATATTAAATAATAAGGCGTTATTCTATCATAAAGTTGCAATTAGCAATCAATTATCAAAGATATATTACAGCTCTTAAATATGAGCATTCCTTTTCTCTTCTAAAAATAAATACTACTATACTTATTAATAAATTGAATAAATTAATAATATTTTAGTATGGAGGTGATTATGAGTCATACTTGGACATTTCAGCGTGTTGGTGGTTTAGATCAAGTCGTTTTAAAAAATGCCAATGACATTATCAATTTGCCCAATTTAGATCCAAAATTATGGGTTGCACTAAGTTGCCCGACTACCGGTTTAGATTTTGATCAAAGAACATTAGAGTTATTAGATTCTGATAAAGATGGACGCATCCGTATTCCTGATATTTTAGATGCGATTAGTTGGGTAAAAGATAAAATCGTCTCTTTCGATACTATTATTCAATCATCAGAAACTTTGTCGTTATCACAAATTGATGATTCAACCGAGCAAGGTAAAAAATTATTAATTACAGCGCATAGTATTTTGGCCAATTTAAATAAAAGCCAAGCCGATTATTTGACTCAAGATGATGTCCAACAATCACTAAAAATTAATGCCAGCAAGCTCTACAATGGTGATTTGATTTTTCCACCTTCTGCTGAGTTATCGCCTGAAATGCAAAGCTTTATCCAAACAGCCATTAAGACTACTGGCGGGCAAAAAGATATGAGTGGGCAAGATGGGATAAATCTGGAAATAGCCCAAACCTTTGTTAAAAATCTAAAAAGTTGGCAAGCGTGGCAAACTAATATCAGCAATACCCAAACACCTTTTGGGGAAAATCGCTCAGAAATATGGAAATTAGTTCAAGAGCTCAAACCCAAAATTGATGATTATTTTCTTCGTGTTGAATTAGCTCAATATGCGCCTCAAGCACAAACGGCATTAAATGTTGATGAGAAATATATTGTCCCTTCTCAAAATGGATTACTTTCAGATGAAGCGCTTTCTGAACTGCCTTTATCTAAGATTGATACTAATAATTCATTGGATCTCGTTAATGGGCTTAACCCACTTTGGAAAAGTAAAATCACCCGATTTAGGGCTTTAGTGGCTTCTCACTTATCCGATCCAAATCATTTAACACAACAAGAGTGGCAAAATATTCAAACTAATCTTGATGCCTACGCGACATTAATTAGTTCTAAACCCGATATAGAGCAGTTAAGTGTTGCAACTAAACCAACGGCGAGTATTGAGGATATTCCCGCCGATCAGATCACTCATTTTATCAATGATAATTTATTAGATGAATTTGAGAAAATGGTCGAACAAGATAATAAAACGCCTATTTCAGCTTCGGATGTTTTTGTGTTAGAAAAGTTGGTACTTTTTCAAAAACATCTTTATCGTTTATTGATTAACTTTGCTTCATTTGCCGAGTTCTTCTCACTTGACCATTATGCCGCTTTTCAATTAGGCAAGCTTTATATTGACGGCCGCTGTGCTACGCTTTGTGTTGCCGTTGAAAACATCGCTAAACATTCAACAATGGCAAATTATTCAGAGCTATGTTTGCTGTATTGTGAATGTACAAGGCTAGGTCAAAAACAGACGATTGTCGCTGCCATAACCGCCGGACAAGGTGATTTATTAATGGAAGGCCGTAATGGGGTGTTTATTGATAATGCTGGTAATGATTGGGATGCTAATGTGGTCAAAATGATTAGTAAGCCAATTAGTATTCAACAAGCAATTTGGGCACCTTATCAACGTATTGGTCGATTAATCACGGAACAGATTAATAAATGGGCAAGCAATAAAGACGCAGATATTGAAAAGACCAGTACACAAGCTGTGCAAAATCCAGAAAATAAATTTGATATTGGTAAGAGTGTTGGCATATTTGCTGCGATTGGCTTAGCAATAGGCGCGATTGGTACAGCACTTGCTACCATTTTTCAGGCTATTTTTTCTCTTTCCTGGTGGCAATTTCCATTGGTGATTTTAGGTTTATTCTTAATTATATCTGGGCCATCAGTCATTTTAGCTTGGTTAAAATTAAGAAGAAGAACATTAGGTCCATTGCTCGAAGCTTCAGGTTGGGCAATCAATGGGCAAGTAAAAATCAATTTACTCCTTGGTGGACTACTGACCAGTAAGGCCGAATTACCAGCCAATGCTAAACGAAACTTAAGTGACCCTTTAAGAAAACGTAATAAAAAAGCACGGATAATATTTTGGTCAGCTATCTTAGTTGGTGTACTACTTGTTGGCAGTGCAGTATGGTTTAAAGATGATATTGCCAATTATGTTAAGCAGCAACAACAGATGACTCAAAAAACAACGCAAAACTAATATTTTATAATAATTTCGCCGACATAACGTCGGCGAGAATATTAATGTTGATAAACAGGTAATCGATGACAAATTGCCAAAACTTTTTGTTTAACTGCTTGAATCGCTTGTTCATCATCAATGTTATCTAATACATCACAAATCCAGTTGGCTAATTCACGAGATTCTTCTTCTTTAAAACCTCGACGAGTTATGGCTGGTGTACCAATTCGAACGCCAGATGTCACAAATGGACTTTGTGGATCATTAGGTACGCTATTTTTATTGACGGTGATATTAGCACTACCTAAAGCGGCATCAGCCTCTTTACCGGTTATCTTTTTATCAACCAAATCAATTAAGAATAAATGATTTTTTGTTTCGCCAGACACGACTTTGTAGCCACGTTTGATAATTACATCAACCATCGCCTGAGCATTTTTAACAACTTGTTTTTGATATTCTTGATATGCTGGTTCCATCGCTTCTTTTAATGCAACTGCTTTGGCAGCAATGACATGCATTAATGGACCACCCTGTGCGCCAGGGAATACAGCTGAATTTAATTTTTTATAAAGTTCTTCACTGCCACCTTTGGCCAAAATAAGTCCACCACGAGGTCCGCCAAGCGTTTTGTGCGTTGTGGTTGTCACTACATGTGCAAATGGGACAGGATTTGGATAAACCCCTGCTGCTACTAAGCCGGCCACGTGTGCCATGTCTACAAATAAGAAAGCGCCTACACTATCAGCAATCTCACGCATACGCTTCCAATCAACCACGCCTGAGTAAGCTGAAAAACCACCGATGATCATTTTCGGTTTTGACTCTAAGACCGTTTTCGCTAATTGGTCATAATCAATATGTCCAGTTTCGTCAACGCCATAAGCAACCACATTATAGAGTTTACCGGAAAAACTAACTGGTGAACCATGAGTTAAATGACCACCTTGCGATAAATTCATACCTAACACAGTATCGCCCGGTTTTAACAATGCCATATAAACAGCAAAATTCGCTTGTGATCCTGAATGTGGTTGTACATTGGCATAATCTGCACCAAATAACGCTTTGGCTCGTTCAATCGCTAATTGCTCAACAATATCAACATATTCACAACCGCCATAATAACGTTTACCTGGATAGCCTTCAGCATATTTGTTAGTTAATTGAGTACCCTGTGCCTGCATCACTCTTGGACTGGTATAGTTTTCGGAGGCAATTAATTCGAGATGATCTTCTTGACGTTGCTCTTCACCCTTAATGGCGTCCCATAATTCCTTATCATAATCGGCAATAGTCATTTCTTTACTAAACATATTGACTCCTTGTTTTTGGATTACATTGACTTTTTGACTTAATTATTGTTTTCAAGTTTGGAAAACAGCATAACGAATATCCTTACTTAATCAGCCAACGATTTCAATCCTTTTTTTGAATTATAAAAAATATTTATAGTAAAGCAGAAGATCGCAATTATTGTTTTTTAGCCAGTTAATAAAAAATCAAACGATTTGTAAAAGTATCAGGACTAGACAAAAAAACGCTTTTTTTTTAATTAAATTTTTTGAATAATATTGGAAATTTGTCTTACCGAGTCTATTAACGCTATGAAAACGATTTACCGCATAATAAGTTTTATTATTTGTATTTTATTCAGTCAGATAGCTACTGCCTCTTTCCAAAATCTCTGTTTGCTAACCGGGACATTATTAGAAGATCCACAACACGGTATTTTTTCTATTGGCGAAGGCGAACAGGAACATGAAAAAAGTGTATTTGATATCAAGGTGTTAATTACCAAATCGGAAAAGAGGGGGCGCGCAGATCATGGTTGTTTTTTACCCAATGATAAACCTTACGAGTTAGAAGTAGGATTAGAAAAAGCCTTTCAATTACGCAATTATAAAAAAGGTGATCAGGTCGAATTAATACAATATGAAAGAGATATCCAAGATTGGAAAGATGATAGTAAGGTAGAAACTGAAACATCTTATTTTCTAGGTACAGAAAAATAAAAAGATTAGATTACTCGTATAATTTTCTCAGTATTAAGCTTTGAAAATATTGCGATTCTAAAAATCATCAATAAAACTTATTACGGCATAATATGTTACACCATAGTGTTCGTTTCAAAACATCTTAAAGAAAAGCCGACTAAAGTTACGTCAATTGTATATAAAAATTTATCATCGGTTGAATTTAACTCATTCGCTTCGTAAAATAGGCAAAATTTTATTTTTGGCTGATTATGCAACTTCATTTAGTGGTCAATACGTTTGGTGCTGACCTGCAACGCCGTTATGGCGAAAAAATCTATAAACTCACCTTACATGGCGGTTTTAGCTGTCCTAATCGGGACGGAACTATCGGTGTAGGCGGTTGCACCTTTTGTAATGTCGCATCGATTATCGATGAGTCGATTCAAGTCAAAACCATTTCACAGCAACTTGCCCAACAGGCGCATCAGATGAAAAAATCTAAGCGCTATCTTGCTTATTTTCAGGCTTATACCAGTACTTATGCCGAAGTCGAAATACTCAAAAATATGTATGAAGAAGCACTTAATAATGCCGATATTGTTGGACTTTGTGTTGGTACTCGCCCTGATTGTGTGCCGGATGAAGCGCTCGATTTACTTGCCAGTTATCATGCCAAAGGTTTTGAAGTTTGGCTGGAGCTTGGCTTACAAACCGCTCATGATAAAACCTTACACAGTATTAATCGTGGACATACGTTCGATGTTTATCATCAAACCGTTCAAAAGGCGCGTAGACTTGGTATAAAAGTTTGTACTCACTTAATTATTGGTCTACCTAAAGAAACTAAGCAAGATAATTTAATTACGCTAGATTGTGTTTTAAATAGCGGTGTTGATGGTTTAAAACTACATCCACTACATATTGTAGAAGGTAGTATTATGGCTAAAGCATGGCGTGCGGGTCGGCTTGATGTATTGTCCTTAGAGCAGTATGTCGATATTGCTGGTGATATTATTCGGCAAACCCCTGCCAATATTTTATACCACCGTATCTCCGCAAATGCCCGCAAACCCACCCTACTTGCCCCTGATTGGTGCGAAAACCATTGGCAATCGATGAATGCGGTTGATAATAATTTACGCCAATTTGGTGCACAAGGTAGTGCAATTAATGACACTTATCGCTTTGAGTTATAATATTGCTATAGCTTAACTTTGCTATCAATTATTTAGTTGCAACTTGCTATAGATTAGTTACCTAAAAAGTGTTGATAAAACAGGATTCAATCATAGTAGATAAGGATTGACTTTGATAAGTGTTAAAACCATTCAAAGTCAATCGATGTCTGAATCAAAAAATTAAGTTAACCTTTTGTTGAAGTAACGATTTATTGATTGTCTCTTTTTTTGTCGCTCTTTATCCACTTTTTAAAAACATTGACCGGTAATTTAGTTATAGCAAACCCACACAACATAATGATTGTACAAATGATGAAGTTAGTTGAAATGATTTTATGCTCATAAATCGATGAAATAAAAATAGCAACGACCGGGAAAATAATAAAAATAAATGACAATACTACCGGGCTCATTCGTTTTAATAAAAAGAAATAAGCAATAAAGCCAAATACGGATGCAAAAATACCGAGATAAATTAATGCTAACCAGCTATTTAACGAGATAGTTTGAAAATTATTTTCTTCAAAAGTAAAACTCAACAAACAAAGTGCGATACCCGCAACGCCTATCGGCAGTGTGTTGAAGGTAAAGACATTTATACCTTCGCCAGCTTTTTTGGAGTAAACATATAAAAAACCATGCATCAATGCCGCTAACAGTATTGATATTACGCCCCAAAAATCGCTATAGGAAAGAATAAAACCTTCAGAGATTAAAATGTACATCAAACATAAAAATCCCACTGTAATACCTATTACCTGATTTATATATATTTTATCTTTTAAGATTATCTTAGCGAAAATAATTGAAAAAATCGGCATAGTGCTAAATAACAATGAGGTTAAACCTGACGATACATATTGTTCACCAAAACTAATTAAATAATAAGGAATGGTAAAATAAAATAACGTTAATAGTAGAAAAAAATGGAATGATTTTCGAGGAAACAGTATTGGTGATTTAGCAATAATTGTAATTAATACTAAAAAAGGAAATGCGATAACAAAGCGCAGACCTGCGGCTAACAAAGGGTTAACAGTTTCAACGGCAATTTTTATTCCAATCCATGTCGTTCCCCATGTGAAGCACACAACGAGAAAGAGAAATAAAATAACATATTTGTTATTAAAAAAAATGTCCTTATTCATACTAATCTTCTCTTATCCATTAATAAAAACTAAGTTTGCTAATATAATATAAAATATAGGTTTTTGTAAGCTTATAAAAAATATTGTTAGATTCTCTTCAGAAAAATAGTTTTAGCTATGAATTTACTTTGATATAAAGTGCTTTGAACATGTCTAAAACAATCATTTATTTTTTAGTTCTTTTAATATTGTTAATAAGAAATGAAAAGATAATTATTTGCGATTCTAACCGTTAAAATCGCTTTCAGATTCTATTTAGTTTTTACTATTTCACTCTTAAATACTGGAATTTATAAATAGTCTTAACCATCCTTGTAGGCAAAATCAAGCTTTGCGCATCAATCAAGAGTGAGTATATAATATTCCTTTCTGACTTGAGGCAATCTAGATGCAACTAGCTTTTTGTATTTATAAATATTTCCCTTTTGGCGGGTTACAACGTGATTTCTTGCAAATTGCTACCGCTTGCCAAGCTCGTGGACATCAGATCCGTGTTTATGTATTGGACTGGCAAGGTGATAAACCAGCTGGGATTGATATTATTATCGTGCCCCAAAAAGGATTCTCTAACCATAGCCGAAATCAAGCCTATTATCATTGGGTGAAGGCTCACATACAAGCTAATCCAGTAAACTGTGTGGTGGGTTTTAATAAAATGCCTGATTTGGATGTCTATTTTGCTGGAGATACTTGTTTTGCTGAAAAAGTCGCTCATAAAGGCTTTTTTTATAGATTATCGAAACGTTGCAAGCACTATTTAGCATTTGAAAAATCGGTATTTTCACCTAGCTCACAAACTAAAATCATGGTGCTAACTAAGCAACAAATTCAAGATTTTAAGAATCACTATCATACCCAAGATGAGCGATTTTTTTTATTACCGCCAGGGATTGCTTTAGATCGAAAATATTGTGCTGATAGCCCCAAAAAACGTGAACAATTTCGACAAGCTAATCAAATTAGCTTAGATGATTTTGTAATTGTGCAAATTGGGTCAGATTTTAAACGTAAGGGAGTTGACCGTTCTTTGAGAGCTATTGCAGCTTTACCCGATGCGCTTAGGCAGAAAGTTAGCTATCTGGTCGTAGGACAGGATAATCCTGAACCTTATCAGAAGTTAGCCGATGACTTAGGCATTAGTAAACAAGTGCGTTTTTTCTCCGGTCGTAATGATATTCCTGATTTTCTATTTTCAGCCGATCTCTTGTTGCATCCGGCAAGGCAAGAAGCCGCAGGCATGGTATTGATTGAAGCTTTAGCGGCTGGGGTACCGGTGATTGTGTCGGGTATTTCTGGGTATGCTTATCATATCAGCCAAGCTAATGCCGGCATTGTGCTGCCAGAACCTTATGATCAAAGCACATTGAATCAAGCGTTAGAACGGTCTATTAGTGATAAGGAGCAATGGGGTAATTGGCATAATCATGCGATTGCTTATGGTGATAGTGAAGATTTATATCATCTAGCACAACGCGCAGCAGACATTATCTTAGGATGTCGTTATGAATGAAATCAAACTAAAATCACCCTTTAAAGAGTTATGGTTAGGTAAAGATCCATTCACTGAAGTTGAATTAATTTCAGGTAAAGTTTATCGTGCGGTTAAACAAAGAAAAACCCTTAATTTTGAGTTGGATGGTGAATCTTATTTTATTAAAATTCATCGTGGCAGCACGGTTAAAGAGATTGTAAAAAACCTTATTTCTTTACGTTTGCCAGTTCTAGATGCTAAACAAGAGTGGGATGCAATTCATCGTTTAGAGCAAGTTGGTGTTAATACGATGGATGGGCGAGCTTTTGGGCGCAAGGGATTAAATCCGCTTACTCGGCATTCGTTTATTATTACTAAAGATCTCAATCCAACCATTAGTTTAGAGGATTTTACTCGACCATGGTTAGACAATCCACCTTGCTATCATTTAAAACGTTCGTTAACTATTTATTTAGCTAATATGACCGCTAAAATGCACGGCGCGGGTGTCAATCACCGTGATTGTTATTTGTGTCATTTTTTGTTGGATTTACCGTTATATGAAAATAGTGAAGAAATAAAACTTTCTGTAATTGATCTTCATCGAGCACAAACACGTGATAAAGTCCCGACGCGTTGGCGTGATAAAGATTTAATTGGGCTTTACTTTTCATCAATTAATATTGGACTAACTCAGCGAGATATTTGGCGTTTTTTAAGAACCTATTTTAATAAACCCATTAAAGCCATTGTACGTGATGAGCATAAGTTAATTGATAGTGCTAAGCGTAAAGCTGAGCGCATTGCGAAACGAACTGAAAAGTACCAACTTTAACCATAAGGATATGTCATGTTTATTGAACAAATTGATATCAAAGGGTTTAGAGGAATTAAGCAACTTTCGTTAAAACTTAACGCTAAATCCAGCGTTTTAATTGGTGAAAATCAATGGGGGAAATCAAGTTTACTTAGTGCGTTAAAGTTGCTAACTCTAGATAATAAGTTTTATCAGTTTGTCGATTCAGATTTCTATTATGATAATGATAATGATAATGATGGTAATCATATCTCAATAAATGTTGTCTATTGTGAATCCTATCCAAATCAATTAAATGAACAAGCTTATCAACCTTTGCAAGCCATTAGCTATAGCTCGCAGTTAGATAATTTATATCGAATTACTTACCAAATGAGTGCTCAAAAAAGTGGTGATAGTATTATCACTGAGCATCATTTGTTAAATGAGCACGGACAGTTGTTAAAATTAGATGATTCTAAGTTATTAATTGCTATTTTAATTAATTTGAATCCAGTGATGCCGCTTAAAAATTCGATTAATGCTAAAGATTTACCTGTTACTAATCAACCTTTATCACAACACTTTATTGACCAGCTTTCCGAACAGTTAAAAGCCCATTCAGAGCAATTGAGCCAAGCTGAACTTAATCGAGGATTACAAGCTGCTCGTTCATTATTAGAATACTATTTTGTTGATTATCAACAACGTTCTAATTATAAAAAAATGGCGCAGAAAAATAGTCCAAAAGTAGAAGATTGGAATTCTCTTGAGCGCATCAATAATATTTTGGATGATTTGGATAATGATTATTTACGTACTGCCCTTTTAGGTATATTTGGTTCTATTGTTAATGCTAAGGGTGATAATCCACTATCACACAGCTCTGTGCCTATTTTAATTTTGGAAGAGCCAGAAAGTCAGCTACACCCAATTATTTTATCGGTTGGCTTTCGATTATTGAAAAATTTACCCGCTCAAAAAATTATTACCTCTAATTCAAGTGATTTGGTGTCGTTATTTCCTTTGGAGAGTATTTATCGATTAATCCGACTTCCAGATCAAATTGTCACTAAGTACATTTCACCTCATTCATTGAGTGTTGCCGATAGTCGACGCATTTTGTTCCATGTCCTTTATCGACGCCCTACAGCCCTATTTGCCCGTTGTTGGTTACTGGTTGAGGGTGAAACTGAAGTGTGGTTATTAAGAGAGCTCGCAGAACAAAGTGGTTATCACTTAAGTTCGGAAGGAATTCAATTGTTAGAATTTGCGCAATGTGGTTTAAAACCATTAATCCATTATGCAAATAAAATGGGCATTCGTTGGTACGTGATTACTGATGGCGATATGGCTGGAAAAAAATATGCCGAAACCGTGCAATCACAATGTGCTCCAGGTGAAAATCTAAACGATTATATTACTGTATTACCCGCGCGTGATATTGAAAACTTTTTATTCAAGCATGGTTTTAGTCATGTCTATAAATTAGCTGCTTATAATACCGTTGCTCATATTGATATGTCGGTACCCAAAATTATTCAAAAGGCGATCCACAAAAGCTCAAAACCGGATTTGGCTATTGCGGTTTGTGATGATGCTAAAGCTCGAGGCATTACAGCAATTCCAAGATTGTTAACCGATACTTTTGCTAAGTTGGTTAAGACATCTAAATCCTTGCTTTAAATTTTTATTGATTAGAGATTGATAAATCCGCCGATAACTTTCGGCGGAATAATTTATGAAGTTATTTTGTAATTCGTTTATATTTGGCTCGTTTAGGTTCAAGTGCCTCCGCGCCTAAAGTGCGTTTTTTCCACTCTTCATATTCGGTAAAGTTACCTTCAAAGAACTCTACATGCCCTTCGTCTTGGTAATCGAGAATATGGGTTGCAATGCGGTCTAAGAACCAACGGTCATGCGAAATGACTAATGCACAGCCCGGAAACTCTAATAACGCATTTTCCAGCGCACGTAAAGTTTCGACATCAAGGTCATTGGTTGGCTCATCGAGTAATAGTACATTACCACCAACTTGAAGTAATTTAGCTAAATGCACCCGACCACGTTCACCACCAGACAATTCACCAACTCGTTTTTGTTGATCCACGCCTTTAAAATTAAAGCGACCAACATAAGCACGGCTTGGGATTTCGAAGTTACCAATACGCATAATGTCTTGCCCATTTGAAATTTCATCCCAAACAGTCTTATTATCATCCATACTGTCACGGAATTGATCGACAGAGGCAAGTTGTACGGTATCACCTAATGTGATAGTTCCTGAATCTGGTTGTTCTTTACCTGATAGCATTCTAAATAGCGTCGATTTACCCGCTCCATTTGGACCAATGATCCCAACAATCGCCCCTTTAGGAATACTAAAAGAAAGATTATCGATTAATACTCGATCGCCATATGATTTAGTTAAATTAGCGACTTCAATAACTTTATCACCTAAACGTTGCCCAGGCGGAATAAAGAGTTCGTTAGTTTCATTACGTTTTTGGTAATCATTGTTATTTAATTCTTCAAAACGCGCTAAACGAGCCTTGCTTTTTGCTTGGCGACCTTTTGGATTTTGACGCACCCATTCAAGCTCTTTTTCAATCGATTTACGGCGAGCTGATTCGGTTGCCGCTTCTTGCGCTAATCGCTGATCTTTCTGTTCAAGCCAAGATGAATAATTACCTTCCCATGGAATACCTTCACCACGGTCTAGCTCTAAAATCCAACCAGCAACATTGTCTAAGAAATAACGGTCATGGGTTACGGCGACCACAGTGCCTTCATAGTCATGTAAAAAGCGTTCTAACCATGCGACAGATTCAGCATCTAAATGGTTAGTCGGTTCGTCAATTAATAACATGTCTGGTTTTTCCAGCAATAACTGACAAATCGCTACTCGACGGCGTTCACCACCGGATAAATTTTCGATTTTTGCATCCCAATCCGGTAGACGCAAGGCGTCAGCTGCTCGCTCTAGTTGGTTATCTAAATTATGCGCATCTTGCGATTGTATAATTGCTTCAAGTTCAGCTTGTTCTTTGGCTAATTTGTCAAAATCAGCATCTGGATCAGCATAAGCCGCATACACTTCATCTAAACGAGCCAATGCTTTTTTGGCATCACCAACGGCTTGTTCAATTGCTTCACGTACAGTTTGTTTAGGATCAAGTTTAGGTTCTTGCGGTAAATAACCTATTTTTATGTCCGGCTGTGGACGAGCTTCACCTTCAATTTCGGTATCCACTCCTGCCATAATTCGTAGTAATGTCGATTTACCTGCCCCATTTAAGCCAAGAACACCAATTTTGGCACCGGGGAAAAAACTTAATGAGATATCTTTTAAAATATAACGTTTAGGAGGAACAATCTTCCCAACACGATTCATGGTATAAACATATTGCGCCATAAAACATCATCCGTTTGTTAAATTAATCATAGCCAAGTTAATTTTACTTGCTATAAAAGTCATGCCGTATATTGTAACGATTCTGTCAATGGGGTCTAGGGTTATTTGTCGAATTGATTAGATTTATTCACTGTCGGTTTTGTTTTTTACATACAATTTACTCAGTTTTATATATAATCAATTAAATTGACAGTATTAGTGATAAAGACCATTTTAGGAGCAAGGATGAGTAATATCACCGTTAATTGCCACATTGATCGACAATATTTAGTCGATACTTATTACGCACTGCTAGATTGTTTAGATAATGATTTTGCAGAACAATTAGATGATTCGATTGCTGATAATATGCGTAATTTTACCTTCACCTTCGATAATGAAAAAATAGTACAGCTAAATAGAGATAAAAACGAAGTCAATACTTTCTATTACTCTGATTTGTATCAAATAAAAGAAACCACAACTGGATTATTTTTTTTTAGTAATAAGATTATTTTTGAATTTGTTCGTTATGATCTTTTTCAACCGGATGAGTTACTGCTGCTAAAAGATTATCTGGCTCCTTATTTAAACAAAAACCAACAACCCGAAATAGCAACGGTAAATTATCAATTTGACTATCAAAAAGTATATGCTTTTATTTGTTATCAATTTCGAAATTCAAGAAAAAGGATGTTTATTTTATCTACTATCCTTTTATTTCTGAGTTTGTTGCTATTTCCAAAAAATCCTACTTTATCAGTACTAATTTTCATACTGCCTATTTTATTACTTACCTTATTTTTGGCTAATTTTAAAAAACAATCAAAAAAGCAGGTTTTAACATTGAATGAACGCTTTGGCAGTATGACCTGTATTTTTTATGATGATCATCTAACATTCAATTACAAAAAAACAGTTGGATCTTTTAATATTAACTATGCTGAATTTCATAAAATAGATAAAACATCAGAAGGTTATGTGTTTTTCATACAAGAGAGTTCGGGGTATTACTTTTTTTATAACGAGTTTAGTTTAGAACAACAACAAGCGCTGGAAGAGAAACTGAAACACTATAAAAATTATTCAGTGAAATAAAAACATACCTTTTTTACTCATCCCACCTAATACGAGGTGGGATGTTAATCAGATTATAAAAAGGTGAAGATTTGATCTTTCGGCAAACGTGATTTTGGACGATGCGCATTACCATCATCTTGAGCACGATAACCTAACGTTGCAACCACAATGCTTTTCAATCCTTTGCTTTTAAGATCTAAAATTTCATCCATTTTAGCAGAATCGTAACCCTCTATTGCGGTAGAATCAACACCAATTGCCGCAGCAGCAAAAAGCAATTGCCCTAATGCAATATAGGCTTGTTTACCTTCCCAGCACTGTTGTGATTCAGGTGTTTTGCTATTTAAATTTACAAAATAACGTCGTCCCTGATCTTGAGACGCCTTTAATTCCGCCGAAGGCAAACGACCGTCTTTCTCTTCTTGATTAAGGAGATTAACTAAATGGGCTTCATCCAACGGAGTTTTAATACAAAAAACAATAGTATGTGATGAGCCGGTGACACGTGGTTGATTAAAATCAGCTATTGCCGGCAAAATTTTATTTTTAGCCGCTTCATTATCAATAACATAAAAATGCCACGGTTGAGAGTTGACCGATGACGGACTGTTTCTTAAAACAGTTAATAACTGTTCAATCTTATCTTGGGGAATCTTTTTCGTTTTGTCATAATGTTTGGTGGTATAACGTTTTTGTGAAATTTCGACAATATTCATAATGGCTCCAATAATTGATAATTAATTCTGAAATAGCGTTACTTGTGTAAAACTATTTTTTAGAGCAAAAAATGATACATAAATAATGAACATTCTTATTTTTGAAATGATTATTTTGAATCTATTGAAAAGTACTTATCAGGCACCTTATCGCTTATGCCCTTAAACTCCTACCATTTTGCATACTATTAAACTATTTTTCAATTCAATTCTTGACGTTCTTTATTATGCATCATCAATAAATCAAAATAAAAGCTTAATAGTTAGACAAATTTTAACTAATGTTTTATCAAGTAAAAGGGTAAAATTTAAACATCTTTCTTGACATGCGTGAAGATTTTTGATAAAAAATGCAATAATATTTAATAAGTAATATAACAATTGAGAAGTTAATGATTAAATTTACTAGCCTCCTACTCAGCCTCCTCCTCGCATCAGTTTGCGCGGATAGCTTGTGTGTGGAGTAAAAGTGATTTAATACTTAACTCGACAAATTAACAAGAACCCGCGCTAAAGTGCGGGTTTTTTGTTTTCTTAACTTGAAATACCGAGATAGCACCAAAATATAAAGGAAATAACAATGAGCGATCAGATTATTATTTTTGACACAACATTACGTGATGGTGAGCAAGCGTTACAAGCAAGTTTAAGTGTTAAAGAAAAATTACAAATAGCTTTAGCATTAGAAAGAATGCGGGTTGATGTGATGGAAGTTGGTTTTCCTATCTCATCGCCTGGTGATTTTGAATCAGTACAAACTATCGCTAAAACCATTAAGAATAGTCGTGTATGTGCGTTGTCTCGTTGTATTGACAAAGATATTGATGTTGCCGCTGAAGCGCTAAAAGTAGCCGATCAATTTCGTATTCATACCTTTATGGCAACATCAACCTTACATGTTAAAGATAAATTAAAAATGACATTTGAAGATGTCGTTGAACGAGCGGTGCACTGTGTTAAACGTGCACGTAATTATACAGATGATGTGGAGTTTTCTTGTGAAGATGCAGGCCGTACCCCAATTGATAACTTATGTCGGATTGTTGAAGCAGCAATTCAAGCAGGGGCAACAACGATCAATATTCCGGATACTGTCGGTTATACTGTCCCTTATCAATTTGGTGGCATTATTCGTACCTTATTTGAATGTGTCCCGAACATTGATAAAGCGATTATCTCTGTTCATTGTCATGATGACTTGGGCATGTCGGTGGCTAACTCGATTAGCGCGATTCAGGAAGGTGCTCGGCAGATTGAAGGCGCGATGAATGGTTTAGGTGAACGAGCCGGTAATACTGCTTTAGAAGAAGTGATTATGGCGATCAAAGTTCGTCAAAATATCTTAAACGTTCACACTAATATCAATCATCAAGAAATCTACCGTACCAGCCAAATTGTAAGCCAAATTACTAATACACCAATACCGTCTAACAAGGCGGTTATTGGTAGCAATGCTTTTGCCCACTCTTCAGGAATACATCAAGATGGTGTATTAAAAAACCGTGAAACTTATGAAATCATGACACCAGAGTCGATCGGTTTAAATCAAATCCAATTAAATTTAACTTCACGCTCTGGTCGAGCAGCTGTTAAACATCGCCTAGAAGAATTGGGTTACCACGATAACGATTATAATTTAGATCAAGTTTATGAAGCTTTTTTAGAGCTTGCTGATAAAAAAGGCCAAGTTTTTGATTATGATTTAGAAGCTTTGATATTTATTAATCAACTTAAAGATGATCAAGAGCATTATGTTTTAGATTATTTTAATGTTCAATCAGGCTCTACTGTCGTTTCAACTGCGTCAGTAAGTTTGATTATTGGCGATCAAAAATATTCAGATGCGGCAACGGGTAATGGTCCAGTTGATGCAGTTTATCAAGCAATAAATCGTATTACCGGTGAACCAATTACCATTGTAAAATATCAATTAGCTTCTAAAGGTCAAGGTGAAAATGCCTTAGGTCAAGTTGATATCGTTGCCGAATATAAAGGACGCAAATTCCACGGCGTTGGGCTTGCGACTGATATTGTTCATTCATCCGCATTAGCATTAATTAATGTTTTAAATAATGTTTATAGAGCTAATCAAGTTGCTGAGCAAAAACAAAAATTGCACCACGATTAAAAATTAGATGCGATTTCGTTATTTATTGACGAAATGCTTAAATTAATTATAAGGAATAGATATGTCTCAAAATTACCATATTGCAGTATTACCTGGCGACGGTATTGGTCCAGAAGTGATGAAACAGGCTTATAAAGTGCTTGAAGTCATTCGTCAAAAATATAACCTTGCAATTACGACTAGTGAATATGATGTCGGTGGTGCAGCAATTGATATTCATGGTTGTCCATTACCTAAAGAAACACTAGAAGGTTGTGAAAAAGCCGATGCTATTTTGTTTGGCTCAGTTGGTGGTCCAAAATGGACAAACTTACCGCCAGATCAACAACCTGAACGCGGAGCTTTATTACCATTACGAAAACATTTTAAATTATTTGCGAATATGCGTCCTGCTAGTTTATATCAAGGTTTAGAAGAATTATGTCCTTTACGTGAAGATATTGCTAAGCGTGGTTTTGATATTTTATGTATGCGTGAGCTAACTGGTGGTATCTATTTTGGTTTACCTAAAGGTCGTGAAGGTTCTGGCCCTCAAGAACGTGCTTTTGATACTGAAGTTTATCACCGTTTTGAAATTGAGCGTATAGCTAAAATGGCATTTGAAGCTGCAAAAATTCGTCGTAAAAAAGTCACTTCTGTTGATAAAGCTAATGTATTACAAACATCAATATTGTGGCGTGAAGTTGTAAACGAAGTCGCTAAACAATATCCAGATGTCGCACTTGAACATATGTATATCGATAATGCAACCATGCAACTTGTTAAAGATCCTTCTCAATTTGATGTAGTATTATGTTCTAATTTATTTGGTGATATTCTATCTGATGAGTGCGCTATGATTACCGGTTCAATGGGAATGTTACCATCGGCTAGCTTGAATGAAGATGGATTTGGATTATATGAACCAGCTGGCGGTAGCGCACCAGATATTGCTGGTAAAAATATTGCTAATCCAGCTGCACAAATTTTATCTTTAGCATTATTAGTGCGTTATAGTTTAAAACGTGATGATATCGCCAAAGCTATTGAAAATGCAGTTAATAAAGCTTTAGAACAAGGGACCCGCACTATCGATCTTGCTCGTGGTGGTAGTTATGTTTCAACCGATGAAATGGGTGATACCATTTGTCGTTTAATTTAATTTTTAGACTAAGGGTTAAGCTATCATATTAACCCTTTTAAAGAATATTAAAGGAATATAAGCAATGTCTACAAAACCAAAAACATTGTATCAAAAATTATATGATGCACATGTTGTCTATGAAGCACCGAATGAGACCCCTATTTTGTATATCGATCGCCATTTGGTTCATGAAGTAACCTCTCCTCAAGCCTTTGATGGCTTACGAGCGATGAATCGTAAAGTCCGCCAACCTCATAAAACATTTGCTACGATGGATCACAATACTTCAACAAAAAGCAATGAGTTAAGTGCTTGTAGCGAGATGGCTAGAATCCAATTAACTGAATTAGCAAAGAATGCTGAAGAATTTGGCGTATCTTTATATGGTTTACAAAGTCCATTACGAGGTATCGTTCATGTTGTTGGACCTGAACAAGGCATGACATTGCCTGGTATGACCATTGTGTGTGGTGACTCACATACTGCAACGCATGGTGCTTTTGGTGCATTAGCTTTTGGTATTGGGACATCAGAAGTTGAACATGTTTTAGCTACCCAAACCTTAAAACAAGGTCGGGCTAAAACCATGAAAATTGAAGTAAAAGGCAAAGTAGCCAGTGGCATAACTGCTAAAGATATTATTTTAGCCATCATTGGCAAAACAACGAGCGCTGGTGGTACTGGCCATGTAGTTGAATTTTGCGGGGAAGCAATTACATCTTTGTCAATGGAAGGTCGAATGACATTATGTAACATGGCGATTGAAATGGGTGCCAAAGCTGGACTAGTTGCACCGGATGAAACCACGTTTGAATATTTGAAAGGTCGACAATTTTCGCCTAAAGGGACAGATTTTGAGCAAGCAGTCGCTTATTGGAAAACCTTAAAAACAGATGAAGGTGCACATTTCGATACGATTGTAACTTTGGAAGCTAAAGATATTGCTCCACAAGTAACTTGGGGAACTAACCCTGGTCAAGTCACTGCTATTGATAAGCAAGTTCCAAATCCACAAGATTTTTCTGATCCGATTGAAAAACAGTCTGCTGAACGTGCGTTAGCTTATATGGGTTTAACTGCCGGTACTAAGATGTCTGATATTAAGATCAATAAAGTGTTTATTGGCTCTTGCACGAATTCTCGTATCGAAGATCTTCGTGCTGCGGCAGAAGTCGCCAAAGGACGTAAAGTAGCTGATGGAGTTCAAGCTTTGGTTGTTCCAGGTTCTGGGCCTGTACGTGAACAAGCGGAAGCTGAAGGATTAGACAAAATTTTCATCGATGCAGGTTTTGAATGGCGTTTACCAGGATGTTCAATGTGTTTAGCGATGAATGATGATAAGTTAGCTCCTGGCGATCGCTGTGCATCAACCAGTAATCGTAATTTCGAAGGACGACAAGGACGTGATGCCAGAACACATTTAGTTAGCCCTGCAATGGCTGCTGCTGCTGCCATTACTGGTCATTTTACTGATATTCGCAAACCATTTTAAGGAGACTTGTCATGGCGAAATTTACAAAACATACTGGATTAGTCGTTCCTTTAGATGCTGCAAATGTGGATACTGATGCCATTATTCCTAAACAATTCTTACAGAAAGTTACTCGTACAGGATTTGGACAACATGCATTTCATGAATGGCGATTTTTAGATGATGCCGGTAAACAACCAAACCCTGAATTTGTGTTAAATAAACCTCGTTACAAGGGTGCGAGTATTTTATTAGCTCGTGAAAACTTTGGCTGTGGATCTTCTCGTGAACACGCTCCATGGGCATTAACAGATTATGGTTTTAAAACTATTATAGGATCGAGTTTTGCCGATATTTTTTATAATAACTCGTTCAATAATCAACTATTGTTAGTGAATCTACCTGAAGAAGATGTTGATGAGCTTTTCAAGATTGTAGAAGCCAACGAAGGAATTGAGTTTACTATTGATTTGGTTAACGAAGTTGTCATTGCTGGAGATAAACAATATCCTTTTAAAATTGATGCTTTTAAACGCCATTGTTTGTTAAATGGACTAGATAATATCGGTTTAACACTTCAACATGAAGATGCAATCAGTGCCTTTGAACATAAGATTCCAACATTTTTAGCTTAAAATCTTTATGAAAATATCATCGCTTATTGTTGTTTAAGCGATGATATCTCACTACTTCTTAAATAAACTTTCAACTACACTTCATATAAATAACTAACCAAAGCTATACTTGTAATCACTGAGTTTTATATTAATCAATTCAATTAGATAAATGGTTTATTGCTTATCGGTTAAGTTATCACTTAAGGTGTGATGACTAAATATTAAGAATTAAGTTAAAGTTGTTTTCTATGGCTTGATGGAGGTATTGATAACGCTTCACGATATTTGGCCACTGTACGGCGAGCAATTATGATACCTTGATTTTCAAGGAGTGAGACTAATTTACTATCACTCAGAGGTTTTTTAGAATCTTCATCTGAAATATATTTTTTAATTAATGCCCGAATTGCTGTGGAAGAGGCTTCCCCACCGGATTGAGTGTTAACATGACTTGAGAAAAAGAATTTTAACTCAAAAATACCGGTTGGGCATTGTAAATATTTTTGCGTTGTCACTCGTGAAATAGTCGATTCATGCATATCTATAGCTTCAGCAACATCAGATAAAATCATTGGCTTCATATATTCAGCGCCATTTTCAAAAAAGTCTTGTTGATGCTCAACAATAAATTGACTAACTTTTAATAACGTCTCGTTACGATTCTCGACACTTTTTATAAACCAATTAGCGTCTTGTAAATGTGAGCGAATATATTGGCTGTCATGTTCATTGCTGACTTTTTCCATCGCAGCATAGTGTTGATTAATACGTAGCGTTGGAACAGTATCATTATTTAATTCTGCTATCCATTTACCATCAATTTTTTTCACTACAACGTCCGGAATAACATAATCAGGTGGCGTGGTATTAACAGAATCCCCCGGATAAGGCTGTAAATGTTGAATAAAGTTAATAGTTTCTTTTAGTTGCTCATCAGAAGCATTTAATCGTTTTTTCAGTGTCCGGTAATCATGACTTGCTAATAAATCTAAATAGTCATTGATGATCTCTTTTACTAACGCCGGTGGTGTTACATGTTGGATTTGAATAGATAAACATTCTTGTAATGTTCTTGCTCCAACCCCGATGGGATCAAAATGCCAAATTCGCTTTAATACTGCTTCAACCTCGTCGAGCTCAATTTCATTATTACCTTGTTCCTCTAAAATTTCTTCAGTTGAAACAGTCAGGTAACCTCTTTCGTCTATTGCTTCAATAATGGATAGCGCAATTGCACGATCTACCTCACTAAAAGGTGTTAAATCTAATTGCCAATTTAAATAATCATGCAAGGTTTCGTGTGTTTCACCTTGATAGATAGGTAACTCATCATTACGATAATCAGAATAGGTTCCTGATGGTGTGCCTGCAGTATAGATATCATCTAAAGTTGCATCTAAAGGAATATCTTCTGGGATTTCTTGACTATCGAGTGCTTCACGAGTATCAATATTTTCGCTAGGCTCATGCTCTTCAACATTGATCTCATCGTATTGATCAGCAACCTCTAATAGTGGATTGTTTTCAAGTGCGGTTTGAATTTCTTGTCGTAATTCTAATGTAGACAATTGCAACATTCGAATCGCTAGTTGCAATTGTGGCGTCATTGACAACTGTTGCGATACCTTCAGTTGTAACCCTTGTTTCATCATAATCTATAATCTGAATTCATGTCCTAAGTAAACACGTTTTACATATTCATTATTTAATATGCTATCTGGCGTACCTTCAGCAATTAAATGTCCCTTATTTACTATATAGGCACGTTCACAAACATCAAGCGTTTCGCGGACATTATGATCCGTAATTAATACTCCTAACCCACGATCTCGTAGATGTTTAATGATATTTTTGATATCAATAACAGAAATCGGATCAACCCCAGCGAATGGTTCATCAAGTAAAATAAATTTTGGATTAGCAGCTAAAGCTCGAGCAATTTCAACTCTTCGTCTTTCACCGCCTGATAAAGATTGGCCTATATTGTCTCGAATATGTGTGATATGAAATTCTTCAAGTAACTCTTCTGCTCGATTTAATTTTTCATTTTTGTCAATATCTTGGCGTGTTTCTAAGATAGCCATAATATTGTCTATAACAGATAATTTTCTAAATATTGAGGCTTCTTGAGGTAGATAACCAATACCTTTTTGAGCACGCTCATGTAATGGTAAAATACTGATATCATGATCATCAAGATAGATTCTTCCTGCATTTAAAGTCACAATGCCAACTACCATATAAAAAGTAGTAGTTTTACCCGCACCGTTAGGACCAAGTAAACCAACAATTTCACCAGAATTGACGGTGAGACTTACATCTTCAACAACACGTCGTTTTTTATAAACTTTTGCGAGGTTTTCAGCTTTTAAAATTGACATTTTATTTATTCATCTCTTTAACTTGACTTGGGATGATAGTAGATTTCACCCGTCCTGAATTACCCGGCTGCGCAAGTATTCGTTGTTTTTTGACATCATAAGTAATGATCGGACTTTTTATACGGTTATCTTGCTGAATAAGCTCCGCATCACCTTGCAGTACAATATTACTTTCTTTCACATCATAAATAACTTGTGATGAATGACCTGTTACAACTTTATTATTTTTAGGCATAATTTGCTTATATCTTACAGGGTTACCATATCCAGTAATTTTTTGTTTGGTAGAGTCTTGCATATCGGTTATAACAACCTTATCAGCCCAAATGGTGAGACCTTCCTGAACAATCTGTACATTACCACTAAAGGTAATAATATTTTTTTCAATATCAATTTGTTGGTTATCTGCATCAATTGTAATAGGTTTATCATTAACAACCATCTTTTGATCTTTTTGGGGGGAAGACGCTTCAAAATTAGGCTCATCTGCAAAACAAGCAAATGATACATATAACATAAAAAATAATGGATAAATTGCTTGTTTTCTCAATCTCATTTTTTATTGTGCCTCAGTATTATAATAGGTTTTTATATTCTCAAGTATATTTGCCGTCTTTTCTCTTAAATCGCCGACTAACCCTGTCCCCGTCGATAAAAAGCCAATCCCTTTTATTTTTACAGGATCATTTGATGTGACAAGTTGTGTTTTTAAATCGACCACTGCGTTATCTGTCAATACTTGCTGTAATTGTGAATCAGGTGATAAATTTGTTAATTGTACATCTTGATAAAGGTAGATTAATTTATCATTAGTCAATGTTGCACGTTTTGCTTGAATATGCCAAGTCGCGGCATGTTCCTGATCGTAAAGCGTGACATTAGGTAAATCAAAATCTGTATTTTCATTGCTATCAAAATGTTTTACTTTGCTTGAAGCAATTTTATATACCATAGTGCCTGATAAATCATAGACATTGGTTATCATCTCATCACTTTGATAAATGGGTGTATCAGGCGAATTTGCGTTTGATGGTGCGACCGAAACACTATCTTCTGTTTGGTAAACAGAATAAATACCAATTATCAGAATAAGGAGTAGGATACAGATTAAATTTTTTTTATTCATAGTTTACGTTAATTATGTAAATAAAGTTAATCACTAATAAAAGTAGACCTTTATTACAAATCACCCAAAAATTGCCTTATTTTACTTTATTTTTTAGTAAATTAATATCTAACATTAAAAGAAGTTAAATCATTTTGGGGTACCATTTGAATAATTTTAATATTTGAAATTTTTGCTAAAGTTGGTCCTCCAGAATTAAGCCAATTAACTAGTGAATCTATCTGTTTACTCTCGCCAAGTGCGATAATTTCAACATTACCATTATCTAAATTTTTAACGTAACCTAATAAATTAAGTTTTTTTGCTTGCTGATAAGTAAAAAATCGAAATCCAACACCTTGAACTCTTCCACTAACCTGTATTTTAATTTGTTTTATCATCATATAACCTAAATAATTCAAGTTTACCTATTAGCCTAAATCAGTTATCGTTTTAATTAAACACTAATATTAATATTTTGGTTAAAATTTATTAAATTATTTAAAACATTAGTAATCTATCAGGCTGATTTTCTTTTGAATGAAATTGATAATATGGCTTCTAGTTTATTTAATTTTCAACCATCAATACTAATTAAGTAAAAGTAAGGTTGCATAAAACACATAAAAAAGATCCTAGATTATTTTGCCTTAAAACAGGATAAATAAACTAGGATCTTATTTTATTTAAGTAATGTTTTTGAAATTCAATTAAAATGATTAATTTTCAATTATTGTATTTTGATTGTTATCAACAAAATCGCCTTGCATATAGCCTTTATTGATAAAGTCAACCATATTGCCATGTATTGTTTCTGTAATCATACTACCCTGACTTGAATTTTCAAATTTATCACCTGATAATCTAATATGTATGTTTGATTTCAATTTGCCATCATTTTTGATGTTTTTACCATTAATATTAATAGCGTGATTAGCTAAAATTGATCCTTCATTGTGTATTTGATTACCCTTTATATCAATTTGCCAATTCGAGTTTAATTCACCTGATCTGTAATTTTTGACATTGTTTGAATCAAATCTTAGATAGTTAGCTGAATATAATTTGTTATGATTCTCAACATCGGTTGAACTAATATCGAAATTATGAAGAGCATTTGCATTACCATAATTTTCAAATTTATCACCTGCTATGGAAATATCAGCACCCTTAATTACGCCAAGCCAATCATTTTTGAAGTTTTTTGCATTAATAACAGCCTTGATAGTATCTATCAAACCATTATTCAGGATATTATCACCTCTCAAATCAATTTGCTTATCGGATTTTAAAATACCTGTTGAGTTGTTTGTGAAATAGGTAGCGTTAATTGTAAGGTATTCTCTAGATAATAAATTTGAAGCATTCATAACATCAGTTGAATTAATATAGAAATTATGTTCTGCTCGTGCACTACCATAATTATCGAATTTATTACCACTTATCGTAATATCACCACCTTTAATTACTCCATACCAATCATTTTTGAAACTATCTCCAAAAATGATAGCTTTTTTAGACGCTATTATTTCACCAGTATTGACACCACTTTCAGTATTAATTTTGATATCACCACTATTGAGTGTACCAATCACTTTAGTGCCATCTTCAGTAGTGTAACGTCTATTGTTAAACTCTTTCTTGGCTTTAATTTCAATAAGATCAGCTGATTTTATTTGTGAACGATTTTGGAAATCATGTGCTTGAATTTTAACAATATGGTAGGATTCAATTGATGAACCATGATCATTATTTAAATATTCCGTATTCAAGTTAACTTGATTTTTTGCAAAAATTTTAGCGTAGTTATCAATTTTTTTAAACGCAAGATCCAATACATTTTCTGCACGCATTTGACCTTTATTATCTAAAGTATCACCTTCTAAATTAATATTTCTACCTTCTATAGTAGCTCCATCTCTATTGTGTAGTGTTAATACATAGCCTTTTAAGTCTTGTTTTGCTTGTAATTTTCCAATATTTTCAAGGTAATCGACTTCTAATTCCAGATTTTCAATTGGCTCAATTTTTCCATAATTAATTAATTTAATTGCATTAATATCAGCATTGTTTGCAACTATATTTCCGTACCAATCATTTATTAATGATTCAGATTTTATGTTTAATTGATTGCCAGCAATTATATCTTTTTGGTTTCCAAATTCATGAGTCAAAATATTCAAATTATTATTTGAGTATATCACGCCTTTATTAACCAGTTTATCAGCTTTAAATTGAACATTCTCACCCTTAACAAGACCAGCTGAATTATTGGTTTCAAAAATATTACTTACTACTGATACTTGCTTGTTGCTCGAAAGTTCTCCTGAATTGGTAACATCTAACACGTGAACAGTAAGGTCTTCTGAAGCATGAGCTTTACTTCTGTTAAATAATTTATCACCTTGTAAAAGTATGTGTTTGGCTGAAATAGAACCACCGTAATCGTTTATAATTTCTTTACTAGCAATATGAACTTCATTATCAGCTGACATATTACCTTGATTTTGGGTAAGTTCAGACTTAATATCAATTCTATTTTTTACTTTCATATCACCAGTATTTTTAGTTACATAACTTGTAACATCGACATCTTGAGCGTCAATTGTTGCCCCAAAACCATTATTAAATTCATTACCTTGAGCTGTTACCGTTTTACCTGCAGTAATTACGCCATTATTACCAGTCCAACTCCCTGATGAAAAATTAACATTTTCTCTTGCCTGTAATGTGCCATTATTTTTGATTTCGTGATAACTAGCTAATGATATATTCTTATTTAAACTTTTTATTTTTCCATTATTTTCGATAGCATTGCCTTTACTTCTCAAACTTACATCACCAACAGCATCTATTATATTTTCATTAACAACTTTACCATCAGTAGTAATATTGATAGAACCAGCGTTGGTATATATTTTACCTTGATTACGTACACCTACACCATTTTCTGTACCTACCATAGTAATTTTACCGGCATACATTCCACCTAATGCGGAAACATCAAGCGCAAATTCAGGTTTATCTGAATTAGAATCCGCACCTTGTCTTTCAACCTTACTTAAATCAGCACTGACTTTATTTTTGCCTGTTACAATATTGACTTCATTATCTGCCCATAACTTTGCATTAATTGAAACTGAACGCGAAATTAAATCAGTATAATTTTGACCGCCACTACGTAAACCATCACCTTGGATTTCAATTTTACCTTGTCGAACATCGTAACCTTTTAATTCTCCATCTTCCATGATCGGCTTACCTGTAGTTAATGTTGTACGATCAGCATTAATAAAACCGCAACCATTACAAGTAATACCCGCAGCATTAGCAATAACCACTTGAGCTTTTTGCCCTGCTACTTCAATAGAACCAAGTAGTTGACTTGGATTATTAGAATTTACTTCATTTAAAATGACTCTTGCATTATTTCTTAATCGTTTATTCCCATTAATATTTCCTGCTAACTCGGTATTTGTATCTGTGAGTGAGTTATTAAGAATCAAACCATCTTTTGATACATCAAATTGTGTAAATTTGTTATGTGATATACCACCTTTAGTTGGAGATACGATATCAACTTGTGTCGTACCATTATTTAATTCTTGAACATTTGGCCTTTGATTTTTTCCTGCATTAGGATCTACAACGACACCACCTGCATAACTATTACTAACAACACTTACCATACCTAAAACAACATAAGATAAGAAAACTATAGGTTTTAAAACTGCTTTTTTCTTACCTATAATATCCGCTTGAGCATTCGTATCTTTTTTTCTTTGACTCTTACCCGAAATAGCTTGATGTGATTTAACAATTTCAGACACCACAATAAATAATCCACGAGCTTGATTAAAAACAATTCGATAAAAATTTTTATTCATAGTATTTCGCCTTTCATCTTATTTTGTTATTCAAATGTCTAAACAAAAAGTTATTATTTCCAATAAAAACGATTTATTTACAACGATTAATATTTACCACAAAATAAATTGCAAATAATTAATTAGTTACTTACAACTTATAACAATATGATTTATTTATCTTTTATAACCAATAAATAAAACTATATTTTTAGAGAACTACTTTTACTACAAACTTAACTTTAACTATAAAATATAATCCTTTTTCCTAATTACCATTAAATCCAATTTATTGTTATGAAAGAGTTATTTAAATTATCTATAAGATATTCAAAGAAAAACTAAAGCATCAATTGTTATTTACTTTATTTAAAAAGGGGAAAGGATATTTAGCATCCAAATAGGCAAATTAAAACTTAGTCGCCATTTATTGAAGACAAATTAAATGTGATCAATAAAAAGTCTCCTTTTTAATATTACTCATACCATAAAACCATATTACTTAGTTGTATTACGTTACTGACATTAATAAATATTAAAAATTACTAAAACTTTTTACTACAATTTGATAATTAAAAATTCAATTAATTCTTGATAAATAGTATTGTTTCTTTTGACAAAAGCCTAAAAAGCTATTGCATACATTATAATAATACTCAATATAACATAAGATAAAAGATTTTTTCATTATTTATATACATAGTTTTTATTTGTTTTCTAACTAATTCTTAGTTTATGACCAAAAAAGACAAAAAATACTAGTAAGTCCAATTTAAATAAAAGGCAACTGTTAAATGATTTGTTTTAAAATTATCCGGTTTGTGCAAAGGTACTCCAGCAAATACATCATAATAGACATTAAATTGTTGACCTCTTATACCTAGTGCCGAACCAACAAGTCGTTTACCGCTCAACCGTTCTGAATTTCGCCCACTAACTTGCCCAGCATCTAAGCCAAAGTATAATTGTTGCCTTATAGGCATTTGCCAAATCAAATCATTACGCAGATACCAGCCATTATCAGCCGTCAACATTTGCTCACCATCAAATCCTCTAACAGTCCAACGACTTCCGATCGAAAATCGATCTGGAGGAGTTAATTTATTACCTCTTGTCATTTGACCATTATAATCAAAACTATAAGCAAAATTCTGATTACCTAGAGTGAATGGAGCATAAAATGAAACATCAAACTTGAAAATATTAGTCAACGCACTAGCTATGTTTATTTCTTCTTCTCGAGCTTTTTCTGCACCGAACCAACGTACTCCTTTTTGATACCATACATCAACATCTAAAGTCATATCGTTAATATAATGACGATGTTGTAACCCTAATTTCCAATTAGTTGTTTTGCGGCGCTGATTTTCAAGTTCAAGGTCATTCATAAAGTTGTGAGATTGTCTTAAATTAATACCATAACTTAATGTTGTTTTTTGTGTTGAACTACGGTGCAATACCCTGCTGATTTTAAAATTATAATTTTTACTTCGACCTTTGTATTGATAATCTACAATACCTGGAATATTTTGGTGATAAGTATTGCCATAAATTAAAGCATCAAACATCCAATATCCATAAGGAACGGAATAAGAAAAATAATAATCTCGGTTGCCATATTTGTCTTTATTTTCAAGATCATGGTCGCCAGAAACATAAAATGAGTCGCTAAATCCAAGAGGATTATCTAAATAGAAAGTTAATCCGCCTAAATAACGCCCTGTATCTTTAGTGCCTGAGTTATCTACAGACATCCCTACGCGCCAAAACTTTGATTGATTACGTTTTATAACAATCTCGGTTTCACCTTCTTGAGCACCAGGGATTAACTCAATTTTAGCATCTACAGTAGGAATTCTTTGTAAATTCTCTAAACCTTGTTCAAGTGCCCGTAAATTAAGTAATTCACCACTTCTTAAAGGGATACTGGTATACAAATTTGCATAGGTATCACTACCTTCTGAATAGTGTATACTTTTTACGGAACCCTTTAAGATTAATAGAGTGAAAGTCCCCTGTGATAAATCTTGTTGTGGAGCAACCACACGAGTAGTAATAAAACCATAATTAATAAGTTGGTTTTGCAATTCGGTCATCAATAAATTCAGACCTTGACTACCTAAACAACGCCCTTCGGCTTGTTTTGTTAAAGGACTTAATGGAACATAAAATGGTAAAGTTTCTTTTTCTAATAACTTAACATGGGAAATAGGGAAACATAATTTTTCTTCTGGAAAATCAATATTATTAATTTTCTTTAATGGGGATAATAAATTAACATCAGGCGTTTTGGGGGATAGCGCTTCTTCCGCTGCTTTTTGCCGTTCCTGTTGATAAATTAGCTGTTTGTCACTAACTTTTTGATTGGTTACTTGAGAATCCGCCCCAACATAACCAGAAAGAATAAAGCCTACTACAATAACTGATAACTTCCTGACATTCATCATTTTCTTTACCAACATTATAATATTTATGCTTTTGTGCTGTCATATGTTAAAACGATTACATGATTTAGTCTATAAAAAGAATTAATCAAGAATTATGATTCATAAAAAATAAAGTTTAAAAACATCAATTAATCAATAAGAAAAGTTAAATAAAAAAAGGTTAATAACTTTTCTTTTTTTGAGGCAATTGGCGATATTTAGATATATAAAAACATTGATAAATGTTTCTTAAATTAGCACACCATGAAAAAAATTAAATTTTATTTATTTTTTTAGAAAAAATGATAATGAAAATATATAAAGTTTACCGCCTTTGAAATTAAAAAAATTAATCAACAAACCATTCATTATGCTGTTGTGATACTATTTTTATCGTTTTTAATATAGTTGATAAATGCTCATGAAGTGCAAGTGCAGCCATTTCAGGATCATGATTTTTTAGCGCAATAACGATTTTTCCATGCTGTTTAACTAGGTCTTCTGGTGGGGATATATCTTCTAAAGTAAGGTATCTTACCCTGTCCATCATTGCTTTGATATTTTCGACGGTTTCCCATGCCATGGGGCAATCAATAACATTCATTATAATCTGATGAAATTCATCATCTTTTTCAAGAAAATAACTAATGTCTTTACACTTGTTGGCGTCAATTTGTTCTTTTAGATTTTTTTCAAGTAATAAAAGATCTGAATCATTAATTTCTTGTGCAGCACGTTTAATAATTGCACACTCAACTGCATCACGAATAAATTGACCATCAATTACTTTTTTAACTGATATTTTCGTTACAAAAGTTCCACGTTGTGGAAGAATTTGGACCAATCCAGCTTCTGCTAGTTTAATAAAAGCTTCACGAACGGGTTGGCGTGAAACATTAAACTGACCCGAAATATCTTTTTCAGACAATAAAACACCTGGTAATACTCGGCAAGTGATGATTGCCTTTCTTAATTGGCGATATATTTGTTGATTAACAGGTTCTGAGGTAGTTAACGCTTCCGATTTGAACATATATCACTTTCAAAAAACAAATTACAATAAAAGAGAATATAGGGGATTTTTGAATATAAGAAAAGTTTTTTATTTAATAATAAAAGTGCAATCATCTAAAGATGATTGCACTTGGCTTATTAATTATTGTTAGTGGAATTAAAAATTTTGAGTTATTTGTTTAACGGTCTCTTTTGCTCCTATGTCTCTTAAAGAAAGATAAGCTTTAGTTACCTGTTCAATAAACAATGGATTTTGGGGTAGATCCTCTCCAAAAACATGTTTTAAAGATAACAGTGCATTAACTCGATCTTGATTATCTGAACTATTTAAAACCAACTCTTTTAATTTCTCGGCTGCTGGATCGCAAACTTCAATAACGTTACCACTATCATCCACACCACTAACATAACGCATCCAAGCTGCAACACCTAAAGCTAAACAATCAAATGGTGTACCATTAGCTAAATGATATCTAACAGAATCAAGCATACGTTGTGGAAGCTTTAATGTTCCATCCATTGCGATTTGCCATGTACGATGTTTTAAACCGGTGTTGCGATATCGATCTAGTAATGAATCAGCATAAGCTGACAAATCAACATTTTTTACCCGTAATGTAGTTGCTTGCTCATTTAACATTAAATGCCTAGCTGCTTTAACATAATTAGGATCTTGCATACATTCATCAATATGCATATAACCAGCTAAATAACCTAAATAAGCGAAAAATGAATGACTACCATTTAACATGCGTAATTTCATCTCTTCATAAGGCAATACATCATTAACTAATTCTGCCCCTGCTTTTTGCCACTCTGGACGACCAGCCACGAAATTATCTTCAATCACCCATTGTCTAAATGGTTCACCAGCGATACCTGCCGGATCATCAATACCACCAAGTTGTTTTTTTATTTTAGCCATCGTTTCTGGCGTTGCCGCAGGTACAATTCGATCAACCATTGTTGATGGGAAAGTAACATTATCCTCAATCCATTGCGCTAAACTTTCATCGCGCTGCTTAGCCAAGGCTAAAACAACATTACGAGTAACATGTCCATTTTCAGGCATATTGTCACAAGACATAACTGTAAAAGGTTTTAATCCTTGCTCTTTACGTAAACGTAAAGCTTCCACAATGACACCTGGAACAGATTTAGGTGTATGTGGATTAGTTACATCATGAATAATTAATGGATTATTAGTATCAATTGATGATGTTGATGGTAGATAGCAATAACCTTTTTCGGTTACAGTGATTGACACAATTGCAATTTCTGGACGAGTCATCACATCTAAGACTTTCTCAATTCCATCAACATCTGCATGTAATGCTTCTTTTGCAATACCTACAACACGAGTATTCCAATTATCATAAGACATTTCACACACACTAAATAAGCAATCTTGTTGTTTTAAATCTTGAATTTGTGCTTCACCACCAATCAAGTTAACTTCACAGTATCCCCAATCGCTATCATATTGCGTAGCCAATATATCTGCATAGATAGCTTGATGAGCACGATGAAATGCCCCAAAACCAAGATGAACAATTTTGGTTTTAATTTTGTTTCTATCATAAGTAGGGACAACTACCTCCTTAGGTAGTTGTGATAAAGTTTGATTCGATAATCTCATTTTTTATTCCATTAAATTATTAAACAGTACGCCAAACATTTTCATATTTATGGCCCGTTAAATCCTCAATAACTTTTCTGGTTTCATCGGTAACATCTTCTTTAACACCATTATTTCTTAATCTTTCAATCTCATTAACTAAAATAGCATGAGTTTGTTTATTTAATTTAAAGGTGAGTGCAAAAATTAAAGCAATAAATAACAGCCCTGCGGTACCACAAAGGAATAATAATCCTATGGTGGTAATTGCTTGTTCACTTTGTGTAAGACTTCCTTGCACAAAACCACCTTTTTGTAAAATAAGACCCACAACGAATGTAGCAATTGCAACAGTCGTTTTTCTACCAAATGTCATCACCGCAGCATATAATCCTTCTCGTCTTTGTCTGGTTAATATTTCATCTACATCCGGAATAAAAGGAAATACATTCCAAGGTGTAAACTCAAGCACACATCTTCCTGCCTGATAGCAAACGGCAAAAACATAAAGTAGTAATATTTTTGATTCAGGATTAAATATATATACACAGTAAAAACCAATGATACAAATAATCATTGTTGAATAAGAAAAGGTATATAATTTACCTGGTCCATATTTTACCATGGCAAAACCAGCAATCAATGTTATTGGTAGACCAATAATACTAAGTGAAAGTAATGCAGCCGCAACTGAGGATGGAACAATTAAACAATATACACAGAAAAAAACAAATACTGTATTGAATACATCTTTGGCGGTAAATGAAAATAAATAAATAGCTAAATGACGTCTAAATGCTTTTATGTTAAAAGTAGAGAAGTATTCAGCAAATAATTTTTTAAAAGCTGTTAACTTTTCAGCAAAAGTTTTTTTGATAGGCGCTTGTTGTAAGTGAGCTAACATTTCAGCTGTTGGTTCTCTCTCCCATGTAACTTTATAGGAAATAAATACACAAATAGCAAATATTACTGCAAAGAATAATCCATTAATAAAATAGGCATAGGCATTATTTTCACCAAAATAACTAATTAAAATGCCTGGAACAAAGGTCGCTAAAAAAGTACCACAAGCGGACAGGAACATTCTTCCGGTTGATAATTTAGTTCTGTCGTTGTAGTCCTTAGTCATTTCAGATGGAAGTGTTTCCCATGGAATAAGCACTATTGCAGCGACGATTTCAAAAGCCAAATAAGCAGCAAGATAGAACCAAAAATTCATACCAACTATCCATAATAATACATAAAGTAACATCAATGGCGAACCAATTAATAAGAAAAATCGTCTACGACCAAACTTTTGACCCAATTTATATTTATAGAAGTGATCAGTAAAACTGCCCATAAATAGACTGACAATTGCATCAACAATTCTTGCAATAGCAACAATAGACGCTGCTTCTAATGGTGTTAATCCTACAAAAGTTGTGTAAAAAAATAGTAACCATGCACCAATAATTGAGAAAGCACCTCCACCCATGATGTCGGTTAGACCATAACCAATTGCAATAGGAAGGGTTATTTTCCTTTTTTTATTTATTTGTGTATCCATTCTTTATTCCTTAATTTGATAATCAAATTTTTATTTACCTTTTTTAAAGATCTAAGTTGCAAGTTTGCTTCGAACTTAAAATTCGAAATAGGAAAGCGCATTTTTATAGCAAATGCCCGTAACCAGTTTTCCTAGCAATTGATAATCTTCTGGTACTTCTCCGTCTGTAACCCATTTACCAATTAAATTACATAAGATACGGCGGAAATATTCATGACGGGTATAAGAGATGAAACTTCTTGAATCTGTTAACATTCCGACAAAATTCATTAATAATCCATGGTCTGCAAGGGTGGTAAGTTGTCTTAACATTCCTCTTTTAGTATCACTGAACCACCATCCAGCTCCATATTGCATATTGGATTTTACTAATCCTGATTTTTGAAAATTCGCTATTGCCGAGGCAACAATATCATTCACACTAGGATCTAAATTATAGATAATCGTTTTAGGTAATGAATTTAATTCATTCATTTTATTAAATAGTTGATTTAAATTAATTGCTAAATTTTGTTGATCACAAATAGAATCAAATCCAGCATTGATACCAACTTTATTGAGCATGATCATATTGTTGTTACGAACAACACCAAAGTGAATTTGCATAGTCCAATTTCTTTTATGATAAAAACCAGATAATGCAATTAATACTGCTGATTTATATTGTATTTTTTCAACTTTATCCAAAGCAATGTTATTCATCTTTTTCTCAAATAACCTATTTTGTGTTTCAAGATCACTTGGGTAAAATTCAATGCTCATCAATCCATGATCAGATAATCGACAACCCTTTTGATGAAAATATTCAACTCGATTCTCTAAAGCTGTTAAGTAATCACTAAAATTATTGATTTTAACTAATGATTTTTTTTCAAGATGTTGGACAAAAGCAATAAATTTTTCACCCTCACCATCCAATGCTTCATCTGGTCTAAATGTTGGTAGCACTTTAGTTTTAAAATCATGCTGCTTTTTTATGTCATCATGATGTTCTAAGCTATCTAAAGGGGAATCAGTAGTACAAATAACTTCGACATTTGACAAACTGATCAGTCGTTGGGCTGTATAATTTTTTTCTTTTAAAATATGGTTACATTGTTCCCATATTTCATTATAATTTTTGGCATTTAATGATTGAGTAATATCAAAATAGTTAGCTAACTCAAGATGACTCCAATGAAACAAAGGATTACCGATGGTGTTTTCAAGAGTTTCACTCCAGGCTTTAAATTTTTGTAAAGGTGTTGCATTACCTGTAATGAACTCTTCATCAACACCATTGGCTCTCATTGCTCGCCATTTGTAATGATCGCCTGACAACCATAAGTCATAGATTGAATCAAATTTTTTATTTTCAACAATTTCTTTTGGATCCAAGTGACAATGGTAATCAATGATTGGCAAATTTTCGGCAAATTCATGGTATAATTTTTGTGCCGCTTTGCTATTTAATAGAAAATTTTCATGTATAAAAAACATATTTTATTACCTCGTTGTGCATAAATAAAATCTCCTTTGCATATAGATAGTTGTAACACTAGTTCTATATCCAAATAAGAACACACATATCCAATATAGATTTAAAATGACCGATACAATATTTTATGGACACTTTAATACTTCTTTTTTCATCTATTCTGGATGTAATATCTAAAATATTAGATGGTTATATTTTCATAAAAAGTATCGTAACTTGACCTGCTAGTTAACCTGATAAACGAACTTCACGTTCCTCGATTTCTAGTTCATTAGGTTTTTTTACAACGATACTTTTCATATAAGCTCCCTCTACTTACCAATTCCACAACGTGCCATCTTCTAAACGAGCAATTGGCAAATAAGCGGGGTTGTATGGATATTTTGCTGCTAGTTTTTCATCAAAATCGATACCTAAACCTGGTTTGTCACTTGGGTGCATATAACCATCAGTAAAGGTCCAGTTTGGTGAGAAGACTTCTAGCATTTGCTCTGAGTAACCCATAAATTCTTGAACACCAAAGTTAGGTACCCACATATCAAAATGAAGTGCAGCTGCATGACAGATTGGTGATAAATCTGATGGTCCATGAGAGCCTGTTCTAACTTGATAAAGCGACGCAAAATCAGCTATTCGACGCATATGAGTTATACCGCCTGCATGGGTTATTGTGGTTCGGATATAGTCAATAAGCTGTTCTTCAATTAACTGTTTACAGTCCCAAATACTGTTAAATACTTCACCTACGGCAATTGGTGTTACGGTGTGTTGGCGAATTAAACGGAAACATTCTTGATTTTCCGCTGGTGTTGGGTCTTCCATCCAAAATAGGCGATAGTCTTCAACACTTTTACCAAATCGAGCAGCTTCAATCGGTGTTAAACGATGGTGCATGTCATGCAATAAATGTTCGTTAAAACCAAATTTATTTCTTACTGCCTCAAATAATTTTGGTGTGAAATCAAGATATTTATCGGTAGCCCAAAACTGTTCTTCAGGATAGTTACCTCGTGTTGCTGGCTCGTAAGCTAAGTTTTTACCTTTACTTTGACCATAGGTGGTTTTCATTCCTGGTATGCCACACTGCACTCGAATGGCCTTAAAGCCCATTTCTTTATGTTTAGCATAATCATCTAACGCTTCTTCAATATCTTTACCTGTGGTATGGCAATACACCATTACACCGGTACGAGAAGCTCCACCTAATAATTGATAAAGTGGCATATTGGCAACTTTACCTTTGATATCCCATAACGCCATATCTATGGCTGATATTGCTGACATCGTCACAGGTCCACGACGCCAATAGGCACCTTTATAGAAATATTGAAAAATATCTTCTATTTGACTGGCATCTCGCCCTATTAATTGTGGGCAAAGATGATCTTTAAGATATGATGCGACGGAAAGCTCACGTCCATTGAGTGTTGCATCACCTACTCCATATACGCCGTCATCTGTTGTTATTTTTACTGTGACAAAATTCCTTCCTGGACTACAAACAAAAACTTCCGCTTTTACAATTTTCATTGAATACCTCATAAATAATTTCTGTAGCAACAAATTAATCCATTAAATACTACCATACAAGTAGATTAGTATATTTTTGTGAGTAAGATCACATTAAGGAAAAATATGGCAAAGAAAAATGAGGTTTTTAATACGCGTCACAAAAGATTTAATAAAAGTAGGCATATGTAATACATTGAGTGTTATTGAAAAACCCCGTTCCTCAAAATTTAAAAAAAAGTTGAGGAACGGGGTTTTTGAAAGCTTATATATAAACTGCTTTATGTGATATCCCTTTTTATAATAGAATCATCTGTCACATTTCGAACCTTCATTTTTTAAAATAATAAGTATTGGATATAATTTTGATTCTTCTGATTGATAACTACGATTCATTTACATTTAATATATATGATTACCTGTGCCGTGCTGGCGCGAAGGTTATGGTCATTAAAAATGATGAAAAATCTATTGATGAATTAAAACGATTGTCGTTTTCTAAAATGGTAATTTCCCCAGGGCCAGGTACGCCAGATAATGCTGGGATATCGTTGTCAGCAATTCAGGCTTTTGAGAATAAATGTCCAATACTTGGTATCTGTTTAGGCCATCAAGCGATTGCTCAATATTTTGGATTCTCGATTATTAAAGCACCTGTACCCATGCATGGAAAAATTGATGAGATCATTCATGATGAAAAGGGATTATTTTCTGGAATTAAAAATCCTCTGTCTGTTGTAAGATATCATTCGTTAATTGTACAAAATTCGTCAAATGAGTCACCTTTAACAATCACTGCTACTAATAAACAAGGGTTGATTATGGGGTTACGTCATAAAACATTACCTATCGAATCAGTACAATTCCACCCTGAAGCGATCAAGACTGAATTTGGTTTAAAAATGATAAGCAATTTTGTTAGTGAGCAATAAGCATGAAAATTTATATCGATTTTGAGGGGCAACGTAAATATTTTTGTGATCCAATAAAGATTATAAAGTCATCTGATTATCACTCAATAAAAAAACATATTGATGAGATAGAAGAGTTTATACAACAAGGTTATTTTGCTTGCGGCTATCTTGCTTATGAAAGCGCTATGGGTTTTAATGAGTCGAATAAGACCAAAATAGTCACAAAGTCAGACCAGGATTTACCTTTACTTTTTTTTGGTATTTTTGAGAGCTATACAACAATAGCTCATACTGAGTGTGCTTCACCCGAGTATTTTGAATTGTCTTGTGACGCAAATATTGACGAATATCAGCAGAAAATTAGTTATATTCGATCACAAATTGAATTAGGCAATACTTATCAAACTAACTATACCATTCAATTTAACGCTCCATTCAATGGTGATCCTTTAGATTATTATCATTTTCTACAAAAAAATAATCAGGCAAATTATTGTGCCTATATTGAATTTGAAAATTATCATATTTTATCTATCTCCCCTGAGCTATTTTTTAAATTAGAAGATAGAACCATTACAACTAAACCGATGAAAGGAACAGCAGCACGAGGTTTAAATTCTGACCAAGATAAACAACAAGTGGCCTTGTTGAAGTCAGAAAAAAATCTTGCTGAAAATATGATGATTGTTGATTTACTTCGTAATGATTTAAGCAAAATATCAGAGCCAGGTTCAGTAACCGTTCCACATTTATTTACAGCAGAAAAGTATCCGACTGTCTGGCAACTCACTTCAACTATTCAAGCAACCGTAAAAGAAAATATAAGTTTGTATCAGCTATTTCAAGCGCTGTTTCCGTGTGGTTCAATTACTGGTGCGCCCAAATCAAGTACCATGCAAATCATTAGTGATATTGAAAACTCGGCCCGTGGGGTTTACTGTGGCACAATTGGTTATGTAGAACCTTTAATGAAAAAGGCAGTATTTAATATTCCAATACGAACTTTAACCATACATAATCAACAGTTGAATTATGGTGTTGGTGGTGGCATTACATGGGATTCAACTGCTGATGATGAATATCATGAGATTTTAGCTAAAACAGCTATCTTAAATCGAACGCTAACTATTCCTGAATATATTATTGAAACATTATTGCTTAAAGATGGCGAGTTGGTTTTGTTTGATATGCATTTAGATAGGTTGATAAATTCAACGAGTTATTTTGATTTTGAATGTGATATTCAAACAATTAAACAGACATTAACTAATTTAGCAAAAACTCATTCATCAGGAAGATATAAAATTAGGCTTCTGCAACCTAAATATGGCCAAGCAAAAATAAGTCTCGATAAACTTACTCATTCAATGGTAATTGATAAGCTTGATTTTGCACCCAAATGTGTCGATAAGGAAAACACTTTTCTCTATCATAAAACGACTAATCGACAACACTTTCCCGAATTAGCAGTTGGGCAAGAATATATCAATTATAATCAATATGATGAAATCACTGAGTTTGTTAATGGTAATATTGCGTTGTTGATTAATGAAAAGTGGGTCACACCAACTATTACTTCGGGTTTACTTGCTGGTACTATGCGACAGTATTATTTGGATAATCATCAATTAACCGAGCAAAAGGTTGTCAAACAAGATATTTTGCAAGCCGAGAAAATAGCATTTATTAATAGTGTTCGAGGATGGGTTGAAATTAAAGACCAGATATTAGATAAATTAAAAGCACAGTTTTCGGGATCTGAAATTAAGAGCAGAGAACATTCCGTCATCATATTGACGGAATGTTTAGTAAGTATTAATGTTTAATTGAATTTGCAAAGTCTAATTCTTCATTTTGCCAGCCTTCGGATAAGGCTTTTACCAAAGCATCATAACCATTTGTTGCAAGTGGAACATGACGTTCAATAGCTTTAGTAACGATTTTACCTTTCTTATCTGTCACTACCCAGCGTCCTTTTATGATTGCATCGCCATTATAACCGCCATGGAAACCATCAATAAAAAGTTTAACTGTAAAAGTTGGCGTGGTAATTGATTTAGTTGACACCAAATAATTAGGCAAAATTTGAGTTAAGTCTTGTGACAATCGATCGGCAAGTTGTTGAGACAGCGTTGATGCCCATAAATGATTAGTTGCTGTGACATATTTTATGTCCTGTGTTTGCAGGACAATACCGGGTTTGTTTAAGAAACTAGCTACCTCAATGGACTCAATCCAAATAAAATGATCTGTAGTTTGTGTCATTCTTGAGCCAGTCAAATTACTAGTTAATTGAAAATAACTTTTACTCGGTGCATTTGATGAACAACCAATTATAGTTCCTAATAATGTCACCAATATCGTAACTTTTAGCGTTCGAATTAATTTAACCATTATTTCTTACCTCTGGCTTTGGGTTCTTGGTCTTTTTTATTTGGCGCTGAGAAAATCAATGCATTACTTTTATTATTTAATGTGTTAAGTAAAGGAGTCAGCTCATCCATCATTAGTTGAATTTTCTGTAAACTTTCGATCATTTGCGTGTTAAGTTCAGATCCCGGTTGCAACCCTTTCATGGTCTCGTGTAATGAACGAATTGCCTTTTGTAAATCCTTCGGCATAGCTTGCATCTCTTTACTCGCCATAATTTGATTTAATGAATTCATTAGTTTTTCACTTGATTCTAATGATTTATTAAATTGAGTCATAGTGTTATTCAACGGTAAACTATTAAAGTTGTCGAGTAATTGCAATATTTTTGCTTGAATTTGAGCAAATCCTGTTGATGTTGTTTCAATAGTATCGTAACCATATTGGTTAGCTAATTTTATATCGTATTTATTTTTCAAATCAGGATAAAAATCTAAATCAATATAAAGCGCACCAGTAAACATATTGGACGTTTTTAATGATGCTCTAAGTCCATTTTTTTGTTCATCTTTTATCAAAGCTGCTATATCGATCTTATCATCAACTAATTCTGATAGACGGTCAGGCTCTATTCTGATTAATACTGGTACTTTTTGGTTGAGAATTGATCTTTCTTTTAACATTTCTGTGGTATAAAACGGTACTTTACTCACTGTACCCAATCTTATACCATGATATTCCACTGGCGCACCTTCGGTTAATCCCGATATGGAATCAGTAATCATAATTAGAAATTCTTTATATTCAGTGTACTGTGAATCTTGAATCGATTTTCTATCGTCATATAATTTATAAACATCATGTTGCTTCGCCGGTTCACCTAATTTCGCGCCATCTGGTAAATCAAAGCTGATTCCACCAGACATTAGAACATCTAACGAAGGAACTTCAAGACTTGCTCCTCGTGAAGATAGCGATAAATTGATTCCGCCCTCTTTCCAAAAGCGTACATTTTCGGTAACTAATGCATCATAAGGTTTCGTTATAAAAATTTGATATTTCATTTTACGAGCATCGACATCAAATAAGGATGTTTCAACATTACCGACTTGATAACCACGGAACATCACTTTTGCACCTCGAGGTACTACACCACTTTGGTCACTTTCTAAATTTAAGCGAATTCCTTTTATACTTGGATCAGATAACGGTGGTGTATCAGATAGAATAAATGGGTTATTTTTGAAACTATGCGTATCGTTGCCTGAGACCAGTTCAATATATACACCAGATAAAATAGTGCCAAGTCCTGTCACACCATCACGGCCAATTTCAGGTTTAACTACCCAAAAAATTGAGTCATTTTTTAACAATGGCTCCATATCATTATAAATTCGACCTTTTATGACGACTTTCTTGTAGTCATCAGATAATGTCACTTCATCAACTATACCAACGTCAACACTACGATTTTTGATTACTGTCTTACCTGCAACAATGCCATTTGCATCATTGGCTAATAAGGTAAAAGATGTGCCTCTATCAGCAAAGTGGGCATAGATAATCCATAATCCAACAACGGCGGTTACTATGGGAATAATCCATATTGCAGAAATTGCTCGGATTTTAATTATTTTTGCTAATTTTCTTGAGGTTGCCATATTATTCCTATTATTCTATTTTCGATTTCGATCCCAAAGTAAGCGTGGATCAAATTTTTGGGATGCAATCATAGTAATGATGACGACGGTTGCGAAAAAAGTAACACCAATATCAGGATAAACTCCCATCATTTGTTGGTTTCTAACTAAAGAACAAACTACAGAAACAACAAAGATATCTATCATTGACCATTTACCAATAAATTCTACCGCATTATATAATTTCTTCATTTTTAAGCAATTATGTTTATTTTTATCTTTCACGGCTAAAGCAAAATAACATAACCAGCTGAGTGAAATAATCTTTAAAATTGGAATAACCACACTTGCGGAAAAGATAACTAATGCCACTGGTACATCCCCTGACTGCCACATATAGATAACACCATCCATAATAGTTGAGGTCGACGCTGAGCCAAATACAACTGTGATCATAATTCCGAATAAATTAGCGGGAATATAAATTATTAATGAAGTTACCAATAATGCAATTGTCCATTGTATTTTATCTCGCCCTCTTACTTGGCTTTTTTGTTTACATCTTGGGCATTTAGCATACTCAACAGGGACGATTGCATGGCAACATTGACACAATTTTATATTTTGAGAAATTCCCGTCTCACCTACTTCTAATGCTTTTATTGAAAAATTACTTCGATGAATTTCATTCCAAATTTTACCCGGAGTGAAGATAACTAATGCTTTAATATAAAAGAATACAAATAAACAAAATGCCCAAAACGTGCTAGTGACACCAATATTGCCATAACTCATTAATTTAACGAAACTAACTAATATGCCAGTTAAAAATATTTCAGGCATACACCAATGTTGGAATTTTTCATAAACAATAAGTAAATCTCTTTTCCGATATTTGGTTAAATTAATATTTGAACAAAGTAAGGCAATAATAGATAAATTGAGTAATGGAAAGACTAATACGAAAAAAATAAATAACGCTGAAATATAACTATATTTATCAATAAAAAGTATTCTTGGAATGTCCAGCACACTTACACCATTGACATTACCAACTAAATTGATATCAATAAAAACAAAACCACAAGCAACAATGAGCATAATTAGAGAGCAAATTGCATATATTGCCGCTCTAAACTTCATATTGACATTGTTTTTAAATAATATTGTATTACATCGTGGACAAACAGCTTTGTGGCCAACTGCAACATCAGCTAATTCGATGACCATATCACAATGAGAACACAATACATAGTCTTGACTATCAGTGGTCATTATTTTCCTTTATTTATATTTTAAGCTATAAAGATGTTTTTGATTAGCATAACATTTAGGTATAAAAATCTTCAAGGATTATAATATGTTGAGGCAATTAATTTAATACATCAATAACGACTAAAATTTATTTCTATCATCATACCAAATGGTCTTTTTTTATGAAAGTATTACCTAATTAAATTACCTTAATTTGATTATTCTCATTTTTTGAAAGCTCTATTTTTTTAGTCGCCTTTTTAAATAATTCAATATCTTTTCCAGCACTAGATCATAAACAAATTCTGCAAAAAATTAATAAATTTTGTGACCAATTTCACAGAGTTAACTAATTTATGAATGTTTATAAAAAAAACTTGATACTGTATAACAATACAGTATAATGTACCCCAATATCCTTACTTATTGGAATTTTATTATATGAATGAAAACAAACAACGTGCACTTTCTGCAGCATTAAACCAAATCGAGAAACAATTTGGTAAAGGTTCAATAATGCGTTTAGGTGATACTCAGACACTAGACGTAGATGCGGTTTCAACAGGTTCTTTAGGGTTAGATATTGCATTAGGTATCGGCGGCTTGCCAATGGGAAGAATTGTTGAAATTTTTGGGCCGGAGTCATCAGGGAAAACAACATTAACATTATCTGTTATTGCTCAAGCACAAAAAGAAGGTAAAACCTGTGCATTTATCGATGCTGAACATGCTTTAGATCCTATCTATGCAGCTAAGTTAGGTGTTCAAGTCGATGATTTATTAGTTTCTCAACCTGATACAGGAGAGCAAGCTCTTGAAATTTGTGATGCATTAGTTCGTTCTGGTGCAGTTGATGTGATTATTGTGGACTCGGTTGCAGCATTAACACCAAAAGCAGAAATTGAAGGTGAAATGGGCGATTCTCACATGGGGTTACAAGCACGCTTAATGTCTCAAGCATTACGTAAATTAACCGCTAATATCAAAAATGCAAATTGTCTTGTCGTTTTCATTAACCAAATTCGTATGAAAATTGGTGTAATGTTTGGAAATCCAGAAACCACTACCGGTGGTAATGCCTTAAAATTCTATGCATCTGTTCGTTTAGATATTCGTCGTACTGGTGCGGTAAAAGAAGGCGAAGATGTTATTGGTAGTGATACGCGTGTAAAAGTAGTTAAAAATAAAGTAGCTGCGCCGTTTAGACAAGCTGAATTCCAAATCCTTTATGGATGTGGTATCTCTAAAGAAGGTGAATTGATTGATTTAGGTGTTAAACATAAATTAGTCGATAAGGCTGGAGCTTGGTATAGCTACAACGGTGAGAAAGTAGGTCAAGGTAAAGCAAATTCAATTAAGTTTTTACAAGAACATCCTGAAATTGCCAAAGAACTTGAAACTAAATTACGCGATTTATTGTTAAACAGCCCTGCTGTTTTCTCTGCTGATGATGAAGACGTTTCGGCAGATGATGAAAGCTTTGAGTAATGGAAAAAAAACTCAATAAATTAATCTTAAATAAAGCTGTGCAATTACTTGCACAGCGTGATCACTCATCATGCGAACTTAGCCGAAAATTAACATTATTTTTTAGCAAAAAAATTACTTGCTCAAAAGATGATTATCCAGAACAACTAAATAAGTTAAAAACAGAAATAGAACATGTAATTGCACACTGTACTAATCAACATTGGATGGATGATAAGCAGTATATTGAAAAGTATATCTTTATGCGTGCTCATAAAGGTTATGGAAAATATAAAATAAGCTTGGAATTAAAACAGCGAGGTTTGTCATCAGATCTTAGTAGAGAGTTATTACTTTTAGCTGATATTGATTGGTCAAAAATTGCACATGATCAATTATTAAAAAAGTTCAAACTTATCGAACCCCAGAATAATCAACAAAAACAAAAAGTAATACAATTTTTAAAAGCCCGAGGATTTACACAACTTGATATAAAAACTGCGTATAGTTTGTTGACTTAAATTATTATAGTCCCTACAATATTACTTAGATAATATCCATTACGTAAAAAGCTCTCAAGATCTTTTAATTTTATTCCCTATTACTTATTAATAGTAACTAGATCAATCGTTGTACTAAGAATATTTACTTTTCAACTTAAGTTGTAACGGGTATATTACTATGTCTAAAAATTTATCGTTTAATATGGAAGCATAAATGAAAAGCACTGCAGAAATTCGTCAAAGTTTTCTTGACTTTTTCCATAGCAAAGGACACGAAATCGTTGCAAGTAGTTCCCTTGTTCCACACAATGACCCAACACTTTTATTTACAAATGCGGGAATGAATCAGTTTAAAGATGTTTTTCTTGGTATTGATAAACGACCTTATACCAGAGCAACAACATCTCAACGTTGTGTACGAGCAGGCGGAAAACATAATGACCTTGACAACGTAGGTTATACTGCTAGGCATCATACTTTTTTTGAAATGCTTGGGAATTTCAGTTTTGGCGATTATTTTAAACGTGATGCGATTCATTTTGCTTGGGAGCTACTAACCAGTGAAAAATGGTTTAATCTTCCAAAAGACAGATTGACGGTTACTGTTTATGCAACTGATGATGAAGCATTTGCTATTTGGGAAAATGAAATCGGTATTCCTAAAGAGCGTATCATCCGCATAGGCGATAATAAAGGTGCACCATATGCATCCGATAACTTTTGGCAAATGGGTGATACAGGACCTTGTGGGCCTTGTACAGAAATTTTTTATGATCATGGTGATCATATATGGGGTGGACCACCTGGAAGTGCAGAAGAAGATGGTGACAGATTTATTGAAATTTGGAATCTCGTCTTTATGCAATTTAACCGCCTTGCTGACGGTACTATGGAACCTTTGCCTAAACCATCAGTTGATACTGGTATGGGGCTTGAACGAATAGCGGCTGTGTTACAACATGTCAATTCAAATTATGATATTGATCTGTTTAAAACATTAATAAAAGCTGCAGCTGAAATCATTCAAGTTAAAAATTTAGAAAGTAAATCATTAAGAGTAATTGCAGATCATATACGTTCTTGCGCCTTTTTAGTTTCTGATGGAGTCCTACCTTCAAATGAAGGGCGTGGTTATGTATTACGTCGAATTATTCGCCGAGCAGTACGTCATGGACATATGTTAGGTGCTAAAGATATTTTCTTCTATAAGCTAGTTAAACCATTAATTGACGTAATGGGAAGTGCTGCTAATGAACTAGCTGATAATCAAAAGATAGTTGAAAATACACTTAAAACTGAAGAAGAGCAGTTCTTAAAAACATTAGAACGGGGTTTATTCTTACTAGACCAAGAGTTAGGTAAGATTACTAACAATGTATTACCTGGCGATATTGCTTTTAAACTCTATGATACTTATGGTTTTCCATTAGATTTAACCGCTGACGTTTGTCGCGAGAAGAATATCACTATTGATGAAAATGGCTTTAATCAATGCATGGAAGAACAACGTAAACGAGCTCGTGAATCTAGTTCATTCAGCTTTGATTATAGCAATATGATTAAGCTTGATGATAAGACAGAGTTTTTAGGTTATCAATCTAGCGAAGCTTCAGGAAAAGTGATTGCAATCTTCCAAAATGGAAACAAAGTTGAAACAATAAATGCCGGTGATCAAGCTGTTGTCATATTAGATAAAACACCATTTTATGGGGAATCTGGTGGTCAAGTTGGGGATAAAGGTGTATTAACCGCTGCCGATTTAGTATTTAACGTTTCAGACAGCCAGAAATATGGTAAAAGCATTGGTCATATAGGTAAGGTCACCAAAGGATCTTTGAAAGTTGGTGATATAGTAACAGCTGCAATCGATGTAGAGATACGTGAACGCATTCGTCGTAATCATTCTGCAACACATTTATTACAAGCAGCGTTACAACATATTTTAGGAAGTCATGTACATCAAAAGGGATCATTAGTTAACGATAGCTATCTTCGGTTTGATTTTTCACATAATCAACCGATTACATCGGAACAAATTGAAGAAATTGAAAATTTAGTTAATCAACAAATTCGACGTAATTTACCAGTAGACATAGAACTCATGCCTATTGATCAGGCTAAAAATAAAGGTGCTATGGCGCTATTTGGTGAAAAATACGAAGATATTGTAAGAGTATTAACTATGGGAGATTTCTCCATTGAGCTTTGCGGTGGAACACATGTTGATAGAACTGGAGATATAGGACTATTTAAAATTATTTCTGAGTCAAGTATTGCATCAGGAGTACGTCGTATTGAAGCTACTTCAGGTCAAAATGCGATGGAATATATACACCATGAATCCAATTTGCTAAATCAAATTGGACAATTGGTTAAAAGTGATAAATCTGCTGTTTTATCACGAATTGAGCAACTGCTCGATCAAACCAAAACACTTGAAAAAGCAATAGAGCAGTTAAAAGCCCAACAAGCTAGCCAACAAAGTGGGCAATTGCTTAATCAATGTGTGGAAATCAATAATAAAAACTTACTAATTGCTAAGGTTGATAACGTCGAGGCAAAAATGTTACGTACCATGATTGATGATCTCAAAAATCAATTAAAAACTGGCGTAATTATTTTAGCTGCTGTCAATGATGGCAAAATCAATTTAGCTGCTGGTGTAACCAATGATTTATTAAACATTGTTAAAGCTGGCGAATTAGTTTCTCAATTAGCATTAAAAGTAGGTGGTAAAGGCGGTGGGCGGCCTGATTTCGCCCAAGCAGGTGGAATGGATCTTTCGGCGTTACCAGAAGCGTTATCTTCTGTAAAAAAGGAAATCAGTAATAAATTACAAGCAAGTTAGCCGGAAGTACTCCAGTGTTGTTAATTAGACATTAGTGTATTTCTGTAAAATTACGTCTTTCTATCTCTTCGATAGTAGGCTGACGAAGCTATATCTTAAAATTGTTTGGATATATACTTAACTGATATTAGGAGATCTAATGTTAATTTTAACTAGGAGAGTAGGTGAAACACTTATCATTGGTGACGATGTTGTTATTACCGTCTTGGGCGTGAAAGGTAATCAGGTCAGAGTCGGTATTAACGCACCTAAAGAAGTTTCTATTCATAGAGAAGAGATCTACAACCGTATTCATCAATCACAAGACAAAGTTGATGAATTAGTTCAACCCAAAGAGTAATATTGGGCACTAAATAAACAACCAGCACGTGTTCGCAAAAAAATGTTTGACTTATTTTTTGTAGAACGTAATATGTGCGCCACACATTATGATTTTGTTGTTCAAGCAGAGTCATAATGTTTTGGTGAGATGGCCGAGAGGCTGAAGGCGCTCCCCTGCTAAGGGAGTATGCGGTCAAAAGCTGCATCGAGGGTTCGAATCCCTCTCTCACCGCCATTTTAAAAATTAAAATATGCATCCGTAGCTCAGCTGGATAGAGTACCCGGCTACGAACCGGGCGGTCAGGGGTTCGAATCCCTTCGGATGCACCATTTTAAAAATCTAATACGCATCCGTAGCTCAGCTGGATAGAGTACCCGGCTACGAACCGGGCGGTCAGGGGTTCGAATCCCTTCGGATGCACCATTTTTTTACGAACTTACAAGCATCCGTAGCTCAGCTGGATAGAGCACTCGGCTTCGAACCGAGCGGTCAGGGGTTCGAATCCCTTCGGGTGCGCCATTTAAGCAACCTAAAAACCTTCTTCGATTTATAATGCCAATTAAACGTTATATTGAATATCATAAAAAGTTATACTCATTAACAATGTTATTTACTTTTTAGCTTATAAGGACTACAAACTATTTTAAAAACGTTGAATGCTATAAATCACTATACAAAGCTTTTTCTGTTTTCCCTTAAATATTACCCTACCCTCTCTTAAAAAGCTTCGTACAAGCTTAAATTTTAAATTGGCAATAATAAAATTAAAGTACATCGACTTAGAAAAAATAAAGTTATAAAAAGAACATCAAGAACAACCGAAAAATAATTACTTAAAAGCTTTGTTTATACTTTCAATGATAAAATTAAAGAATTAAATATTAAAAAGCCTATATTGAATGTTTGATATGAAATGCAATACGTTTATTGCTAAAACAATTGGGTATTTATTAGAACACAATCTTTTATTCATAATAAGCTGACAGCTTTTAATTCACCATAACATTATTCTTTATTAGATTAAGGGATAGCTGATAATATTAACCCGCCAATTACAAAAAATAATAAAAACCATAATACAAGGGTAATGACTCCACAAATTATCCCTGCCATTGCAAAACCAGAACCACTTTTGTTATTAGTTTTTATATCACTTTTAGCAACTGCACTTAATACTATAGCTACAATAGCTAATACAATGCTTATAAGGCCTATTGGGATTAGTGATATAATTCCGCAAACCATCCCTGCTATAGCTAAACCACTTATTACTTTATATTGCTGTTGATCCACTTATTTTTTGCTCCGTAAAGATTTCGAAAAGTTAAACAAATTGTGATTAAGTATAATATTATCGGTTTAGCAGATCAATCTAAGACAGATTCCACTTTACCAATGGCAAATCATAATAATTTATTCCATTAAATATCTTAATAAGATTTATATCAGCAAAAATATACATATAATCTTAAATAAATGGTTTGTACGTTGATTTACAACTATGAAATACAGAAAAATAGACTTCAACTCAAAATACAGCATTGGTATTATAAAATTTACTAAAAAATGATTGTTAATAACTTGTATTTGTTTTTCCTTTTATGAATAATAGTTAAGTTAAAATATTCAACAGTATTAGCAAATAAAATAATAGATAAAATTTATATATGTATAAAATCAGCGTATATAAAAAATGATTATTTTTTATCCTATTGAACTACTTTGATTTATGGCTATCAGTTAGATTTCTTCGGGTTTACCACTTCGGTTGAAACCCGATATAATTCTAGTATACTAAGCTCACAAATTTCATATGTGTTATTCATCATATTTTTTGTTAACTCAAACAGAAAATTAAATAGATAACATTAATAAACGATAATGGACTTTTTTATGTTGGACCCAAATTTACTTCGAAACGAATTAGATCTTGTTGCTAGCAAATTAGCACGTCGTGGTTTTAAATTAGATGTTGAAACCATTCGACAATTAGAAGAAAAGCGCAAAATATTACAAGTTGAAACTGAAAATTTACAAGCACAGCGTAATGCCCGCTCTAAAGCTATTGGGGAAGCTAAAGCACGTGGTGAAGATATTTCAGTTGTACGAGAAGAAGTAAACCAATTAGGCGAAAAGCTTAACAGCGCTAAAGCAGAGCTTGATATCCTTTTAAACCAAATTAAAGATATTGCATCCAACATTCCAAATATTCCTGATGACTCTGTACCCGATGGTAAAGATGAAAGCGATAATGTTGAAGTATCTCGTTTTGGTACTCCAAGGACTTTTGATTTTCCAATCCAAGACCATGTCGCTTTAGGTGAACGTTTTGGTGGCCTTGATTTTGCTGCTGGGGTAAAACTTACTGGTGCACGTTTTGTGGTGATGAAATCACAATTAGCCCGTTTACATCGAGCGATTACTCAATTTATGTTAGATCTGCATACTGAACAACATGGCTATGCTGAAATCTATGTTCCATATCTTGTTAATCATGCTACCTTATTTGGCACAGGTCAATTACCTAAATTTGCAGGTGATCTTTTCCATACTAAACCTCTCGATGAAGAAGCTGAAAGCAGTAACTATGCATTAATTCCAACGGCAGAAGTGCCAGTAACTAACTTAGTGCGTGATGAGATACTTGATGAAAGCCAGCTTCCGATGAAAATGACTGCTCATACACCTTGTTTCCGTTCTGAAGCAGGCTCTTATGGCAAAGATACCCGTGGCTTAATTCGTATGCATCAGTTTGATAAAGTCGAACTTGTGCAAATTGTTAAACCGGAAGAATCAATGAAAGCTTTAGAAGAGCTGACAGCACATGCGGAAAAGGTTTTACAGCTACTTGAATTGCCATACCGAAAAATCGTATTGTGTACCGGCGATATGGGCTTTGGTTCATGCAAAACTTACGATCTTGAAGTTTGGGTACCGGCTCAAAACACTTATCGAGAAATCTCGTCTTGTTCTAATATGTGGGATTTCCAAGCTCGCCGAATGCAAGCTCGATATCGTAATAAAGCTGATAACAAAACCTATTTAGTCCATACCTTAAATGGCTCAGGATTAGCTGTTGGACGCACATTAGTGGCAATCATGGAAAACTACCAACAGGCAGACGGAAGCATTAAAGTGCCTTCTGTTTTAGTACCATATATGAATGGTGTTGAAGTAATCGGTTAACCATGTACTAAAAGTTTGCTTACTTCATTTTTAGCGCTATTAATTAGCGCTATTTTTTTATTAAAGGTGGAAAAATGATTAAAGGTGTTGTCCTTTCAATACTCGCATCATGCCTTTTTGGCTTACTTTACTACTATCCGGTTTTACTACAGCCTCTTCCTGTGGTTGACATCTTTTGCTGGCGTTTATTAACCTCGTTTCCAGCCATAGTGGTGTTAGTCTTTATAGAACACCAGTGGTCCGCAATTAGGGATTTATTTAAGCGTATTAGAGAGCAACCGATGATTTTAGTCGGATTGATCTTTTCCTCCCTATTGTTAACTATTCAGATGTTAATTTTCATTTGGGCACCGCTTAATGGGCATGGCTTATCGGCTTCTTTAGGTTATTTCTTATTACCATTAACCATGGTGATTTCAGGTCAGATTTTTTACAAGGAAAAATTCAGCTTTTTGCAAAAGATTGCCGTTTGCCTTGCTGCTATCGGCGTAGCCGTTGAAATCTATACCACAGGCGCATTTTCGTGGGAAACAGCAGTGGTTGCATTGGGTTACCCCATTTACTTTATTACACGTCGTAAATTGCAAATAGAGGGGATTTGTGGCACCTTTTCTGATTTCTTTTTTATATTTATTGGCTGCGTGATTTATTTCGCCTTTAATTACCCATTTAGCCAGATTGTGCGTGATATTACGCACTTTCACATTTTTATCCCTATGCTTGGGATCATTACGGCTATCGCTTTTGCTATGTACTTTTTAGCTAGACGATTATTACCTTTGGGGTTATTTGGTTTGCTTGGATATGTTGAACCCGTTTTATTAACGCTTGTGTCAGTCCTATTTTTGCATGAATCGATCTCGACACAACATATTATCTCTTACAGCTTTATTTGGTTGTCAGTATGCGTACTTGCGCTGGAGGGAACGATTTTTGTTTTGCGGGCAATAAAGCGTAAAAGAATTAAATAAAAAAGGACAGCAATTAAAAAGGTACCCTAGCTGGTACCTTTTTTATTATCATGTTATTTACTAAATGTAACCGATTGACCATAACTTTCTATGATCTGTTGTATTCTGTCTAAGGTTTCTCGAGGTGGCGCCTCTACCCCTTCTAACTGGTATTTATCTCCAAACGTATCCCATTTGTAAGCACCCATTTTATGATAGGGTAATAACTCCACTCGCTCAATATTCTCCATACCTTGAATAAATTGCCCTAAAAGATGTGCCGAATTATCATCATCAGTCCACCCCGGTACAACTACATATCGTATCCAGGTTCGCTTATTAATTTTTTGTAGATATTTAGCAAACTCGAGCACACGCTTATTGGGTACGCCAACTAGTTTCTGATGTATTTCATCATTGATTTGTTTGAGATCTAACATGACCAAGTCTGTCACTTCCATAAGTGCTTCAACGGTGTAATCTAACTGTCTTGCATAACCATTGGTATCTAAGCATGTGTGAATACCTTCTTGATGACAAGCTTTGAACCATTCAGTAATAAACTCAGATTGTAGTGTCGCTTCACCGCCAGAAGCGGTTACGCCCCCGCCATTAGGCATAATAAAACTTTTGTAAGTAACGATCTCTTTCATCAGTTCGTCAACAGTGACTTCACGGCCAGCTTTTAAATCCCAAGTATCACGGTTGTGGCAGTACAAGCAACGCATCAAGCAACCCTGAAAAAAAACAATGAAACGTATACCCGGCCCATCTACAGTGCCAAATGACTCATAGGAGTGGATGCGACCTTTGATTGGTTGCTTTGTTGTCATAATAATATTTTGTTCCATAAAAATTCTCTAGTGCTTGCTCATATTACTTTTTTATTGTTTAAGATATTTTAACTCATATGATACTTTCTTACACCAATTGTATTAATTGGATAATCGCTTATTAAATTAATGATGAGAATAACAGTTGAAAAACTGTTCTTTTTAATAATATTGATATGGAATCAATAAATCTTAATCTTATTCTGATAAAAAAATAGCGCCTCAAGTAGGCGCCATTTTTAATTAGTATCAGTTAACTAAATTACATTGATTGTGTGAAAGTACGTGTAATAACGTCTTTTTGTTGTTCTTTAGTTAGTGAGTTGAAACGTACTGCATATCCAGAAACACGAATAGTTAATTGTGGATATTTTTCAGGGTGTTCCATCGCATCTAATAATGTTTCACGATTTAATACGTTAACATTTAAATGTTGACCACCTTCAATAGTAGCTTCGTGATGGAAGTAACCATCCATTAAACCAGCTAAGTTACGTTTACGAACATCATCATCTTTACCTAATGCATTAGGAACGATTGAGAAAGTATATGAAATACCATCTTTCGCATAAGCAAATGGTAGTTTAGCAACAGATGTTAATGAAGCAACCGCACCTTTTTGGTCACGTCCGTGCATTGGGTTAGCACCTGGTCCAAATGGCGCACCAGCACGACGACCGTCTGGAGTGTTACCTGTTTTCTTACCATATACAACGTTTGAAGTAATGGTTAATACAGATTGTGTAGGAATCGCATTACGATAAGTTTTAAGTTTTTGAATTTTCTTCATGAAACGTTCAACTAAATCAACTGCAATATCATCTACACGTGGATCGTTGTTACCGAATTGTGGATATTCACCTTCGATTTCAAAGTCCACTGCTAAACCATCTTCATCACGAATCGTTTTTACTTTTGCATATTTGATAGCTGATAATGAGTCAGCAGCAACAGATAGACCTGCAATACCACATGCCATTGTACGAATAATGTCACGATCATGTAGTGCCATTAATGATGCTTCGTAGCTGTATTTGTCATGCATATAGTGAATTGCATTTAGTGCAGTTACGTATTGTTTTGCTAACCAATCCATAAAGTGATCTAAACGAGCAAATACTTTGTCAAAATCAAGGTATTCGTCAGTGATTGGATCTTCTTTTGGTCCAACTTGCATTTTAAGTTTTTCATCCACACCGCCATTGATTGCGTATAGAAGAGTTTTAGCAAGGTTGGCACGCGCACCGAAGAATTGCATTTGTTTACCAACGATCATCGGGCTTACACAACATGCGATTGCATAGTCATCGTTATTGAAGTCAGGACGCATTAAATCATCATTTTCATATTGTAATGATGAGGTATCAATAGATACTTTAGATGCGAACTCTTTGAATCCACTTGGTAACTGTTCTGACCAAAGAATAGTCATGTTAGGCTCAGGTGATGGACCCATTGTATATAGTGTGTTTAAGAAACGGAATGAAGTTTTAGTAACTAAAGTACGTCCGTCAACACCCATACCTGCGATTGATTCAGTTGCCCAAATTGGGTCACCAGAGAATAATTCATCATATTCAGGCGTACGTAAGAAACGAACCATACGTAATTTCATAACGAAATGGTCAACAATTTCTTGAGCGTCTTTTTCAGTAATTAAACCTGCTTCAAGGTCACGTTGGAAGTAAATATCAAAGAATGTAGAAGTACGACCAAGAGACATTGCCGCACCATTTTGAGATTTAACTGCAGCTAAGTAACCGAAATATGTCCATTGCACTGCTTCTTGAGCTGTTTTAGCTGGTCCAGAGATGTCGTAGCCATATTTAGCTGCCATTTCTTTGATTTGACCAAGAGCACGATGTTGTTCAGCGATTTCTTCACGACGTTGCATAGTCATTGCTAAATCAACACCATTTTCAAAATCAGCTTGTAATGAATTGAATTGAGCAAATTTATCTTGCATTAAGAAGTCGATACCGTAAAGTGCAACACGACGGTAATCACCAATGATACGACCACGACCATAAGCATCAGGAAGACCAGTGATAACACCTGATTTACGACAACGAAGGATATCCGGAGTATAGATGTCAAACACACCTTGGTTATGTGTTTTACGATAGTCAGTAAAGATTTTTTTGACTAATGGATCAAGCGTTCTGTTGTAAGCTTTACAAGAGTTCTCGATCATTTTGATACCACCAAACGGGATAATCGCGCGTTTTAATGGTTTTTCAGTTTGTAAACCAACAATCTTCTCTAAATCTTTTTCGATATAACCTGCATCATGAGCAGTAATAGTAGAGATTACACTTGTATCAAAATCTACAGGAGCATGAGTAGCATTTTCAATTTTAATGCCTTCCATGACTTTATCCCATAATTTAGTTGTAGCATCTGTTGCGCCAGCTAAAAAAGATTCATCACCCTCATATGGTGTGTAATTTTTTTGAATGAAATCGCGAACATTGACATTACTTTGCCAATCACCCTCTTTAAATCCTTTCCAAGCTGCTGCTTGTACTTCGTTTAAATTACTCATAGTTATTAACCTCAGGTTTACAAAAATATCTATCTACTCTTACATAAGGGTAAATATTATAAAATCAATGTGGCTTACGAAGATGTAAAGCCCAATTAGGGATAGCGACTAACAAGCCTCCTAAAATATTCCCGATAGTAACAGGAATTAAATTATTTACAATAAAATGCTCAACGGTTAATGCCTTAAATGAATCAGGAGATATCCCAACAGCAGTCCAAAACTCAGGTAATGCAAAATTATTAATTACAATTCCCATAGGGATCATAAACATATTTGCAATACTATGTTCAAAACCACTTGCAACAAACATTGCTACAGGTAATACCATAATTAGCATTTTATCAAGTAGACTGCGACCAGCATAACTCATCCAAGCAGCTAAGCAAACCATTAAATTAGCTAATAAACCAAGAAATACAGCTTCGATGAAAGTATGATGTAATTTATGATCTGCGGTTTGTAATACATTCAATCCCCACAAACCATTGGCTACCATATATTGCCCAGAAAACCAAATAATTCCTACAAATAGTATAGCACCGATAAAGTTACCAATATAGACCAAAATCCAATTACGGAACATTTTTATCCAACTAATTTTATGTGTCATTTTAGGTAAAATGGTTAAAATAGTTGAAGTAAAAAGATCTGTTCCACAACATACAACAAGCATCAAACCTAACGAGAAGCAGATACCGCCAACTAATTTAGCCAAGCCAAAAGCAACGGTTGAAGTCCCTGTTGTAGCTGTAATGTAGAATACGAATGCAATAGAGATAAAAACACCTGCAAGGATAGCTGATACTATAGTACTAGTAGGGTTTTTATTTACTTTATAGTTGCCAAGTTCCTCGGCGATTTGGGTCATTTGCGCGGGGGAAAACGAGTCCACAAGCTTATCATTACTCAAGTTGACATCCTCAAAAAAACTATGCTTTTATGAGGCGCATAGTATACTACTAATTTAAGTCAGATCATCAATTTTTTAGGTAAAAAAAAACATTTTTTTTAACCACTTGTTTTTTTAGTTACTTTTCAATGTTTTTTTCTGTACTTAAATAGTTAATATTTAGAGATAAACAATTATAAATCAATGTAATTATCAGTTAGAAATAAAAAATTCCGCCCTTTTCCTAATAAATCAGAAAAGGACGGAAATAAGGTGGTTTAAAATTTGGATCTTACGATCCAAATTCATTTGTTATTGACTCTTTTCCTCTGAAACTGTGAAGTCAACTTTACTTGGTAAGCCTGGTGATACTCTCACTACTTTAGGATTACGCCCAATTACTTCATAGCCTTTCGGTAGTGATCTTGTATCTAATTTAAGAACAAAATTCGCACCTCGTTCCCAACGTCCACCAGATACACCAACTATGTGATAACGGCCACTAGCATCAGTTGTAATAATTTCACCACGTACAGTAACTAGTTTTACACCACCTAAGCCTTCTTCACCTTCGTCCTGAACGCCATTACCATTTTTATCAACATACACTTTTCCGAAGATTAGTGCATCATCAAATAATGGATCAGCAGTAACAGTTACTGTTGCCTGAGAAGTATTAGATACAACTTTTCCATTTATTGAATTAACTGCTACAGCTGTATTAGTGTATTCACCTTGAGTGACACCAGCACCAACAACAAGCATATAGGTAAAGGTTAATTCACCTTTTGGTTTTAATTGAATAAGTTGTGAATTTACTGTTCTTCCTCCAGTAGGATCTTCAACTTTTTTACCATTAAGGCGAGTGGAGCCTTTAACAAATTTAAAGCCTGCTGGTAAAACGTCTTTGATCTTAATGATTGAAACGCGTGAACTATTATTCGTTATTTTAATAGAGTAAGGAACAATATCACCAACCGTTACCTTATCTTTTAATGCAATTTTAGCAATAGTTATATCAGCATCTGAACTACGATAACCTAATAAAATTCCATATGCTAAATTACTTGTTCCATCATTTACCATAACTGGTACAGTATGTTCACCACCTACACCATTAAAGTTTATTGTAGCCGGTGGGTTAGAGAGATTAATTAAATCATGCTCTACTAAATTGCCACTAGCATCTCTATACTTATCAAATGATGGTATTAGATCATATAAAGGATTACCTCGACCTACACTAACAGTTCCATCATTATAATCGCCATAAAGAACACGGATAAAGTAACGTGGGCTTGTACTACGAGTAGTATCACTGATTAGATTACGGAAATTAAATTTACCATTGTCATTGCTGGTCGAAACAATTGGACGACCATTTCTATCCATTACATGGTTTTTATTACCATCTAATAAGTAAACTTTAACTCCAGATAAACCTTTATAACTAGATACTCCAGTTAAACCAGCACCTTGATTATCATCTAGAACTTTACCTTCGATAATACCACCATTGATATAACCAAAGTTTTGATCAGATAACTTACCTGTAATATTTATGACGGCAATATTTGCAGTTTGCGGTAATTTTAATTCACCACTTGCATTATGATGCGCATCATCAGGGTCAAAGCTAGCTTTCAGTGTTGATGGTACACCAGCAATTTCAATACTCCATTTGCCCGGAATAAGATTAGCAACATCATAATCTATATCACCAGCAGCTAAATTACGTGTGAAGTTAATTGACGGATTATTCACATTTTTAAAGGTAATTGTTATTGGAGCATTAATAGCTGTATCTATTGAAGGATTATATTCTCCATCATCATTATTATCCAAGAACACTTTACCTTTAATGCCACTAATACCACTCCAAGCAAATGTAACGTTTTTAGCTTGGTCTGTTGCACTAGCAAACTGATAGGTTTCTTCCATCAAGTTATCTGTTTTATTGATTGTTGCTGCAATATTACTATCAGTAAGCATGAAGCTACTAATGTAACTATTACTTCCCATACTAACTTTAACTTTATAATTAATACCAGAAGCTAAATTTTCAAATTGATATTTACCAAGCTCATCAATATTTGTTCCAGTAGTAGTTGCGGCTTTCTTATCAATTAAATTATTGTCTACAAATAACTCAACTTGATAATTTGGAATTAGAGAATCAATACCAATATCTCGAGATGAAATAGCATTACCATCTTGAGTATCAACATCAATTACAACTTGACCGCTAATACTTGCTTGTCCCTTCAATCCAAAATCAACATTTGTGACCAAATTAGAAGATGTTGCTTCAATTTTAATTCTTGTTCCATTTGTTATAGATGTTGAATTTGAACCTTGAGGCTGAATTACATAACTGTAACTATAACCTGCAACGGCTGTTGAGTTTACAGTTACATCCCATTGACCTTCAGCTATATTATTAATTTCATATTGACCATTAGCATCACTAATTGCAGTTAATACTGTATTATGATCATTAACATCTCTTGCCTCAACGGTAACTCCCGCTAAAGTTGTATCGTATGTTTGATGCACACCTTTTCCAGAAATATCTTTATAAATAGTTCCTTTCAAGGTTTTTTGGCTCTTATAGCCATAGTCAATCTGAGCAAGATCTTGAGTAGTAGATGTTAATGCTAATGTATCATGATTAATTGCAAGTCCACCATTTATCATAGCAGGACTGAAACTGATTTGATAGCCAGCTCTAGTCAAGTTACTATCATTAACAGTCAATTCATAATCATTATATGCGGTAAGGTTTTCAAACTTATAACTACCGTCACTTCCTGTAGTTGTTGAAATAGCCGTTGTACCGTTTAAACCATTTGCTTTAAGGGTAACCTCTACACCGCTTAATGGTCTATCAATTGATGCTGCATGATAATTTAAACCGACATTATCATTTACATCCACGTCAACAACAACTTTACCTGATATTTTTGCACTACCTTTCAAACCGAAATTAATATTTTTTCCTACCGTATCATTTGACGCGATTATTATTTTCAATTCGCCTGGGTTAACTTCGCTAATAGTTGCATTACCTACGGCAGCATCAAAATAACTATAATTCCAACCTGAAGGTGAATTTGAAATTTTAATTATCCAAGTACCTGCAGTTAGATTGTTTAGTGAATAACTACCATCTGCAAGAGAAACTGCATTAATAGCTAAATTATTACTTTGATTAACTGCGGTAATTCCAACACCAGCTAACGGAGGATAGTTAGTATTATGCTGACCATTCCCCATAATGTCTTGATAGATATGTCCACTTATACCTAAATTAGATTTATAACCAAAGTCATTCCTATCCGATTGCGCAGCATCGCCTGAAATAGAAATTGTCGCAATATCCGAAGCAGTATTTGCAGATGCTTTACCCGAAGGACTAAAGCTGATGACATAACCATTTAATTTATTAGATGGGTCAGTCACTCTAATTCGGTAGCTGCCATTGGCTAAATTATCAAAAGTAAATTCACCATCACTATTCGATACAGCTTCCTTATAAATAACTGTATCACTATTTAGGTCTACCAATTTTATGGTTAAACCATCGACACCAGTATCGAGTGATGACAATTGCTCATCCGTATCATTATCAAACACGACTTTACCAGTAATCTTAGCTTGGCCTTTCATACCTAAATCAAGCTTGATCTCATTGCCAGTATTTGAATCTACTTCATAAGTGATACTATTATTATTGACAACAGTTGGGGTTACCAATTTTTCAACAAAATAACTATAGGTTAAATCAGTTCGTGTCGGATGAGAAACAGATACTGTCCATTTACCTTCAGTAATATTATTGAAGGTAAATTCACCGTTACTTCCTACAGTTTTAGTATAAGTTACATGCTTATTGTTAATCAATACGCCTTCAACTTTAACTACCGCCCCATCAAGTTTTGGATTAAATGTTTTTTCAGACTCATTCCCACCGATATCTAAATAAACATTCCCTGATAATTTACGAGCAAATTGATACCCAAACGCTCTTGTATTTGGATTTGTTTCAAAACTTGCATCATTTGGTCCATTTACATTAAACGTTGCTGTCGCAGATGCAGGTGATGGATATCCAGGACTAAAGACTAATTTATAATTAGAATCACTCACAGTACTACTTATTTCATAATTATAAGCGCTCAATCCTGTTATTTCGAAAAGACCGTTTGATGCATCAACAGTAAATTCTTTTGTTTTAAATCCAGCTTTATTGGTTGCCGAAGTTAGTGTTATTTTCGGAGTTATAGGAGTAGCTAGCTGACCAAAGCTCATATCGTTAGAACTATATTGTTCATCACTATCACTATCAATAACGACATAACCGGTAATCTTACTATTACCTCGATAACCAATATCAATGTTATCAACAACACTTTGAGTAGTTGTCACTTCAACTTCTAACGATAAATTATTACCTGATTGTATTGGAACAACATTATTTCCAATAGTCGTATAATTTAGAACATATTTATCCCAATCAGTTATTGTTTGTGAAGATGCTGTTGAAATAGCCCATTTTCCTACCGGAACATTATCAAATGCAAAGTTACCATTTGGATCAGTTGTTGCTTCAAATGAAGTTTGTCCACCACTGAAAGTTGAACTTGATACTTTCGTTAGAACCAGTTTAACACCTGCAAAACTAGTGTCTGCACCGGTTCTATCTTTGCTATCATCAACATCAATAACAACTTGACCTGATACTCGTCCAGTATATTTGAAAGCTGTACTGCTATTAAAATCATTATCAGTTAAAGGTTCAAAATTGAATGTATTAGTATTATTCGGTATATCCGTCGCTGGTACTAATACAGTCGAATTAGGCGTACTAACCTTAATTTGATAATTATAATCTTTTGGTAATTTATCAAACAAATATTGCCCATTTTTCGATGCATTACCATTCAATGCAATATTAGCTGTTTTAGTTTTTTTAAGCGTTTTAAAAGTATCTGTATTAGGTGCTTGATAAGATAATTCAACCTCAACATCATTAGTCAGTTTTTGATCAGTTTTAATCTTATCATTATTATTATCTATCCAAACATCACCACCTAGTTGTTGTTTACCTAAAACTACATAGTGATTATCTAATGATCCCTCTTCTTTCAATGCTTTTACAGGAATAACAATATCTTGCGCTCGATTACCTGCTTTACTGAATTTAAAGTCATAGCCCGGAAGAGTGTTCATTTCAATTTTAACTGAGTAATTAACATCATTTCCATATAGAAGATCTGCAAAATGATAGTGCCCATCGGTTGTCAATTGTGTCATTAACAACTGACCTGTACCATTTAAACCATCATAAAGCTCAACTTTTACTTGGTGTGAACTATTGATTAAATGTGCATACTCATTCAAATGACTTGTATCAGTATTAGTATCACTAAAATCAACATAAATATTACCTTGGATACCATCATGGCTTGCTTTGCTATAGAAGAAGGTTTTATCCGTTACCCCTGTATTAGTAATAGCAATACCTGAAATAGTATCAATTGGTTGAATGGTACTCACACTATTTCTAACAATAGCATAATTTGCTGGTGGTTGTTTCACATTTACCTTATAAGTTCCACTCGGCAAATTATAAAAGTGGTATTCGCCATTAGAATCACTATATTGACGTGCTAACTCTTTACCATTTCCATCAACTAAACTTAATAAAACATTCTTTAATGGTTTATAGTTTGCTGGTTCTGGATCATCAATCAATGTTTTACCAGCAATACCACTATTTTTTGCTGTAGGACTATTAATGCCATCTGAAGGATTTGGGTTCGTTCCTCCTGCTAATAAAAAGTATTTACTTCTTTGACTTTCTCTTCCTGTACTAAAATTGATTGGAGATAAAATCGTATTAGTATTATTATCCACATTAGAAATAACACCATAACCAGTTGGAGGTACAATTTCTATAAAATAAGTATCATTGAGTTGATTTTTATCTAAATCAAAACTGTAAACCCCAATTTGATTTGTTTGTATTGTCTTAAATGGTGAACTATTCGTAGAACCTTTATACAAATTAATAGTAACATTTTGTACTGGCATATCACCTGTTTTATCAAAATGAATATCTGCTACACCATTATTATTAATATCAATCAATACATAGCCATAAATAGAAGTGTCACCTTCTTTTTTATAAAGAAAATCTAACGCTCCACTAGTAACAGTTGGATTACTTTGTGTAATTTTGATATTAGAAATTGTGTCAGATAAACTTTTTAATTCATAACGAGTCTTATCTAAACCTTCATCTGTGACTTTAATTGTATAGTCATCATATAAAAGATTTGTAAACTTATAATTACCGTCACGATCGGTCGTTGTAAATGAGTATAAATTACCATCACGATATAATTCTACTCGAACTCCAGTCATTGGTACGTCACCGCTACTAGGCTCAAAAGCGCCATTATTATCGTAGTCGTAATAAAGTTTCCCACCAATTTCTGTTGTTTCTCTTAATCTTAATAACCAATATTGATCTCGAGCACCACTTGGCGATATTCCAACTTTCATATACTCCAAACCCTTTTGTACCTTGTTGGGTAAGAAGTTTCCTTTTATTTCACTGCTATTTCCTACTATTTCAAATGCATTATCTAATCCTTTGAGTTTTAACATCATATTGGAAAGGTATAATTTATTTTTTCTTCTTGAGGTAGATAGATTATAAACAAAGCTACCTTTTTGTTTTACTTCATTATCAGTAAAATCTGGTGTATCAAAGATTGATTCAAAATTTCCATTGTAATACTTATTGTAAAGACGAGGAGTAAACACCCCTTCAACAGTTATTTGGGAAGAATTATATTTTTCTAATTGTTCCTTAGTTAACAATATTGACTGTTCATTCTTAACATTTGAACCAGTAACATCTAAATACAAGTTACCTGTAATACCTTCAGTTAAAGCATCTGGAGCACTAGTTGCTTGCATAAACCACTGTTTATCTGCTTGCATATCATTAGCTAAAGAACCATCAGCTAAAACTTCAAACTCTAATGTACCAGGACTAGTGGCTGGATCTTGATCTGCTATATCAATATAGTCAAAAGTGTTAGTGTCATGAACAATTCGATATTTGCCCTTTGGTAGTGATTTTAAATTGAATGTTCGATAATAATCACCAAGTTTAGACCAATATGCCCATTTATTAGTCTCCTTATCCCAATAATATAATACAAAGAGCCCTTTACCATTTTCACTTGATTGATCACCAGCATATTCAGTGTCACCATTTAAATCATTAACTGGACCACCAGAAATAGTACCTTTACCTTGCATAAGAAAGTTTTTAGTAATAGGTGCATCAAGTTTTGTAAAGCTAACTCTATAAAAAGGATATAAATTCTCACGAGGATTAGTAACTGTTTTTATTCCATCATATTTTACCTTAATCATGTAATTTTTATTAGCAGTTACACCATTAAGTTGACTATCAAATAAATACTCGCCTTTATCATCTGTAATTTTCTTATCAAGGAAATTCCTACCGTTTTCTGTACAATCGCTTTCATCACCATCTTGGCAAAGTAAAACAGTTGCATATTTCAATGGCAAATCATTAGAATTATAAAGTTGTCCAGTCTGTATTATACTGTCGCCTAGCCATGTATCAAGATATACGGTTCCTCGTATTACATATTCATTGACTTTCAATTTATACCAAAAATTAGTATTAGTATTATATGTATTACCTCCATTAACTGATATTTCAATTTGTGAGATTGTTCTTTGGTTATTACTTGGATCTATTAAAAAACCGTTATTTTTATCGTTATTTTCAAATACTAAATCACCGTCTTTTATATTACTAGCTAAACCATATATTTGTTTGGCAGTAATTCGATAATCACCGTTTGGTATATTTGTAAATTCATATTTACCATTTTCATCAGTAGAAAAGACAGTAAATTCAGTCCATCTACCTTGAACTTTCCTTTCTAAAACAACTCGATTATATTTAATAGGAGTATCATAACCAGGTACATAACTACCTAAAGCATCATGGTGACTATTATTTAAATAAATATAACCTGATATAGTATTTCTTTGTTTAGGTGTGAAATATAATGCATCTTCCCAATTTTTACCAGGAATTACAGTTATTTCATAATTCTGGTTTCTTGATCTAGGTGTATCTAAAAGAGTATCATCATAATCCACGACTGAATAATAAAATAAACCAGCGCGATCAACGAAATAATTTTGAGAACCTCTTAAACCATAAAATCCTGGTGTTTGATATGAAACTTCAAGTTTATTATTTTTAGAATCAGTTGCTTGTGTAACCCCATCTTCTTCATAAAACACTATTTTGGTATAGGTACCTGCCGACTGAGCCTCTAATCCATTGTAAGTTGTACTCCAGCTCCAATGTCCACCAGCTGTTTCTAGATAATTAACAACAAATAAATCACCTAGCTTATCTAGTATTGATGAATACCAGAAATTTTGATTTGCTATTTTATCACCTAAATTAGGTAAAATAATTTCTTTTCCAGCAATATTGTCTTTTGTGTTATTGCTTAATGTCACTTTACCTTTATGACTACTTCTTGATTTTGGTGAAGTACTTGTTGATTTACCATCCGTATCATTGATGAAAAAGAATTTACTTTTATCAATACCTTTTTCAGTCAATACAACTTTGTAATCTTTACCTTTAGTAAGACCTCTAAATTGGTAAAACCCTGAAGAACCATCTGTGTTTACAGTAGAAATTTTCTTCCATGCAGAACCATCATGTTGATGAAGTTCAACTACAGTTGCAATACCAACATCTCCGGCCGAAGCATCATAAAGGTTATTGCCCGTTTTACCAGAATCAGGACCTGCTTGAATATATTTTTGAATTTTAAAAACATTACCAGATATACTTGATAAAGTTTTATCTTTTGGATCGATTTGAAAAACGAAATCAGGACCAGTAGGAATACCTATTGCATCGGGTATTTTTGCTTTCTTTTTTAAATCACTTTGTAAGTATTTATATGGAGGAGCTGGTACGCCCGATACTACAATATCATAAGTCGCTACAGGTAAGTCGATGAAACCATAGAAACCATCAACCCCAGTTGTAACAGTTGTTGTTCCCATTACAGGAATATTGGTATTTTCATAATAAATATTTACTTTGATACCTTCTATACCTATATCTGTATTGACCGTATACAGTCCATCATTATCTATATCGGTTACAACAACACCATCTAGTTTATTTTGATTTCGTTGTTTAAGATTAAAAGAGCCTTTTTGTACCGCCCCTTTCATTAAGAATTTAACTTTGTCTTCATAAACATTATTACCATTAGGTAAGGTTACATCCCACAATTTATACTTTAAATTTTTTAGGAAGACATCAACTTCGTTATCGAAGTAAACAGTATATTCATCATTCAATAATGTATTTTTTATCTCTATCTCACCATTAGTATCAGTATTTAACACTATGACATTTTTGGTTGATGAATTAAGTAATTTAACAGGGATATTACCAACCCCCTGATTATTATCATTTTTAACTTTAAGATAAATTGATCCTCCATTACCTTTTAAAAATAGGTTTTGACCTAATTCCCCCGTCATACCATTTATCGAAACTGACTTCGCTACACTTTCATTATTACTAGTTTTTACTTCAATCTTATAAGAACCTAATGAAGAGACATCAAATTGAAAGGTCCCACTATCATCAGTTTGTACGCTAGCAATTTTTGCACCTGTATAGTCTTTTAATTCAACAGGTAAGTTCTTTAATGGGAAGTTAACATTATTAGATTTTCCATCATAGTCTAAAAATACTTTACCTGATATCGGTATTGCATTTGCTGCAGATAATGCCATAAACGAAATAAAAAATGAGAACAACACCAAATTAAAGTGTTTTATTATCGCTTTATAATTAAAAATTTTTACTAATGATCTTTCTTTAGATTTTGCGTTATGCTCAGTTCGCATTATCTTATCTCCTGATATGCGTAAATTCTTTTTAACGTTTTCAACTTTTTGATCTGATTTAACTTGCATATGTAAATGCGGTTGACCATTTTTAACTTTTTGCCAACTTTTCATTAGAAACTCCCCACGACATTTACAAACCAACCATGTGAACGATAGTTCAGGTGCGTTAAGTTATCGTTATAATCAGTGAAGTTGTAACCTACACCCATCTTGATATTGTCACCAACATTGCGATAAACACTTGTGACTAAACCATCTTTATGGTCATCAGCTAAACTTGTGCGTAAGGTTCTTCCTTCTACTTGATATTCCCAATCGCCAAGCTTGTAATTGACTCTTAAGGCATATAAGTCTGCGCCTGATGAGTACCAATTACTTTCGCTTTTGTAACGTAAATGCCCTTGACGGTGTGCCGCTTTAAACGCCGTTTCCCAATTTGCATTCCATTCGTAAACCCCTTCTAACGACCACACCCAGCTCTTCTGATCATATAAGCTTGATGTGTAACTTTTACTGCCTGATGAGGTAGAGTTTGCGATTAGTTGATCGTCAGGATCTAATCCATATACATAGGTTAGTTTTCCAAACAGATTTAGGTTATTAATGGCTTGGGGTCGATAAGCAAAACCAACCATAGATTCAGTATAATTGCTCACAACTTTATCATCGCGTTCACCTAATGTTTTATCAAAATCAAACTGAGTAAGCCAACTTAAGTTCTCACTTACGATAGTTTTAGCTCGGTTTGTCGTTACCCATTGTTTGATACGCTCACTCGCTTCATCTATACGATATTCAAGGCGGTTACGCATTTGAAATTTGTCATTTTTAAAGCCATAACCTACTGCATATACATCTCGGCGAGTTTCATCATTTCCCGTCAGACTGGTACTATTTCGATTACGGTTATTTACTCGACCTATAGAGTAAGACCCTTCGACATATTGCGCTTCAGTTGGCTTATAATTGACACCATAGATATCTGAAGTAGTGTGATCGATTTTGCTGGTTTTAAATTGACGCTCAGAATATAACTCCATTTTACTTGTCGCATTGGTTTTTCCACCAAAAACAGTAGTTATTCCACGACCAGAAGTTGAATCGACATCATTTAATAATTTAGTGTATAAACTGGTTCGTTCATTAACATCCCAGCTACCTTGTACACCACCTCCTGCACCTCGGTTAGAACCAAAAACTTCAGCACCGATATTGATGTTTTCTGTCACTTGAGAGTTATAACCTAACGTTGTGCGGTTATCATCGGCAACATCGCCTGATTTATTTAAGGTTAATTGTTGGATGATATAACCTTTATCTCGACCATCAAAAAATGAACGTTCTAATTTTGCTGCCACTAATGTTTCTTTAGTTGAATCACTACCATAATTATGATCATTTCGTTGTTGGAGCTCTAAAGCGGTTTTATATAATTCACCTAAGGCAGTGTAATATTGTGCACGAGTAATTCGTTCAACGTAATTTGCTTTATCTTTTTCTTGGCTATGACCAACCAATACACCTTGTTTATCTGGTTCAAAGTCATAACGCAATTCACCGCCCCACTCTTCTAAATCACTACTACGAGCTTTAGCAAAAGATGAAAAACCTTCTTGTTGCATCGAGTAATAGCCTTTGAAGCTTAGTGGAACATCTTTTTCGGTAAAATCATTAAAATCGATTTTTTGTTCTATTTTCCAAGCGGCTCCACGAGTATCACCTGATAGCACAGTTTCAGTAAATGATAGACCACCATTGCTCGATACAAATATATCATTCATTTTCGCTTTGGTTTTGGCGTATTCTAATTGAGTATGTGTTCCTTGCGTTGGCCTTACAATTAAATCCACACCTTTCAATTCATAATTATCACCACTAGCCTGATCTTCACTTAGGTAAGTCCCCCCAATACGTAGATAATCGTTTAACCAGTGATAAGCTCTTCCACCAAATACTTTCTGACCTTCAAGATCAAATCCATCCGAATAATATTCATATTCAGCAATAATCCAAACTGGGTCACCACCAACTAAATTTCCACCTTCGATAATAGAACTACCCGAGCCACCACTGGAGGTCATCGGTAATGGTTTAGTTAGCATTATACGACCTTGGAATTGGTTAACTTCATAATCCACACCTTCGGTTAAGGAACTGGTATTTAATACTCGTCCAGTGTTACGATCGCGTACTTCGACCGAAAGTTTTAAACTACCTTGAGTTACACGTTGATGTTTCAAAAAGTATAAGCTACCACCAGTTGAGGCTAATTCATTGTGACTACCTCGTGTTTCACCATTTGATAAAAATATGGTGGCTAATGTACGAGTATCACCATATTTTGTTGTCTGCTCGCTTTCATGGTAAAGCTTAGCACCGTATAGACTTCGGTTAAAATTTGCAAATTCATTGCCAGTAATTTGGGTATTATAATTACCCCATAACCCGTAATTTTTGCCTTTTTCTAACTTAACATAGAATTTACCTTCGGTATCAACATCACTTTCAGTGGTTGAGTCATCACCATAAATTGGATAATAAGCTTGAGGATCGATTTCTCGAACAAAACGCGTTGGGTCTTTTTCGCCTAAATGACCAAATGCATTTTTTAATTTGGTTTCGGTGGTATCTAAATGAGCTGTTAAGCGATAATCTTCTTTATTGGCTTTTAAATAAAATGCAACTCGACCATCCCAACTCCCTTTACCACTATAATGATGGCTATCAGCATCTTCTACTATTGATTGGCCTTCACCGCTAACATTATTTTGTGCATATGTGACATCAACAATACCAACATAAAAAATATCATTTTCTTTTTGAACAACTAATTTTTCGTTTTGTGAATGAGTTTGACCAAATTCATCTTTCCAAGTTAAATCGAACTGATACTCTCCTGGCGATAAGATCATCTCTCGCATGGCGCGTCCACTATTGTCCACCACCAATAGTTCACCATTTAACATCACATCTTTTTTATCTTTTAGTCCCGCCATTTGAATGACAACTTTACGATCTTGCGCACCACTGACAATGCCTTGATGATCGATCCGACTTTCTCCAAAACCAGGAATAGTACTATCTGATTTTAATTTACCAAAGGTCAAGTTAGTGGCGGGTGAGGAAGAAACATTAGATTTGCTATATGAAATAAATTCACTCTCTTGTTTTATACCATGGCCTAATGTACTAAAGTTAACGGCATGAACGTTATCTTTTAAGCCATCATGACTAGTCGTGGTTAAAATCGCTTTATAGTCACTATCAATTGACAATGGTTCTCCATTGTCGGTATCACCTTGCCACAATAGCGCTTCATATGGGCTAATTTCATTAAACTTCAATGTTTTTATTGGATGCTGGTTATCGACATCAGATTGGCGATAAATAGTGATTTGATATTCTGCTATTTTGCTCGGATAGTTGGTATAAACATAAAGCCCCATTGGGGTATTGAATAAACCTTGGGATGTTAATTTAAGTTTCGGATTATAGATACTTAAATTTAGTTTTTCCACAGAATTAAATTCATCGCGAATAATATTTAATTTTGGTACGGTCTCTGTACTCGCATAAACACTATTTGAACCAAGTAAAAATGCAGCACTTATACTCAGATAAGAAATGTTACGGAAACGATTAAATTTGACCATGAACTATTATTTCCTTTCACTTAAATACATATTGTTGTTATAAAAATAGGGCTGAAGAAATTTTAAAATTAAAGAAATGAAAATCTTTCTATATGTTCATTTACAAACATATAAATATCAGGAATTTTTTTATAAAAATTTTAATATATTCTAGATTTGACCTTGATAGTCAGCAACTTCATATTTGATAAGAGTTGTAAGTCAAAAAAAAATAATAAAACATATTGTTAAGCGTTATTTTTAACTCTTTTGGTAAGTATTGTTTAAGAAATGAAAGAGAAAGGTTAAAATATTAAATTTTTCATAAATAATTTAATATTTGTAAAAAAACCATCACATTATTACTTGTTTAAAATAATGTGATGGTTTTTAAAAAATAGATACTTTTATTTATTATCTAGAATTCTACTAACTTTGATAAGATAATTTCGTGACTCTTGTGAAACATGTGAAGTTACTAATTTTCGATAAACTTGTTGAGGGGTCATAGAATTAATTATATTTATTGCCTCATTTCGGTCATCAGAAAAAGTACGTAGTACACTTCCTGCTCCACCATTATAAGATGTGATCATCGCATATCGTAGTGATATTGGATTATTTATGCCTGCTAAATACTTAGTTTTTAGTAAGGATAAATAGGCAGTTCCCATATCAACATTATTACGAGGGTCAAGTAAAAACTGACGACTCGGTTCACCTGGTTTTCCACGCAACTTGAAGATGTCTCGACCAGCAGTATGTTGTTGTACTTGCATTAATCCTAATGCATCTGTACGACTTACCGCAAATGGGTTAAATGCTGATTCAACTTCCATAATAGCTAAAATCAATCGTTCATCAATAAAGTAACGATTTGAGGCTTCAGTCACTAAAGGTAAGAATTTTCTTGCACGTTGATTAATGTGGTTTGGAACAAGTTTGATTTCAACATAAGTGATTTTATGAGCTCCAGAAGAGCGTACTTTTAAATTATTGGCAAGCAAATAATCGGCAAAGCTATTTGCCCTACCACTCCAACGAATTGGTTGTCTTTCTTGATCAAGAACCTGGTTATATAAAAAAGGTTCTTGTGATAAATCCTGACTTATTTTATCTCGCCTGATAATATCAACAGGTTCTGGCATAAGTAATGTTGATACAATTGCGTCCTTCAAATTATTGATTGGTGTATCAGATAAAGTTTCAATGGTAATTATCCCAGAAACAAAATTGATATGAACTCGAGTTTGTAGATTATCTTCATATTGAACATAATCTTTAGGACCAGCAATAAGAACCTCTTTAGGTCCCCAGATTTGTTCTATATTATTAGCGTACTGACTTATTAAAATATTAAATGCATTAGTATCTTTTATATAATAGTCTTCATCAGTTTTTTTGTTATTTGAGCCTGGACAGGCTGTTAATAAACTTACTGAAATGAGTAATGTTAGAATTTTAAAATTGTTTTTCATTGTAATCTCTCAATTTTCAGGTTTATATCCATCAATAACCACATCTTCACCTTCAAACAAAAACTTTATCATTTCGGTTTCAATTTTTTTACGATGTTCTAAATTCATCATATTAAGCTTATTTTCATTAATTAACATTGTTTGCTTCTTAAGCCATTCATGCCATGCTATTTTAGAAATTTCATTATAAATACGCTTGCCTAGCTCTCCTGGGTAAAGCTGAAAATCTAGACCTTCGGATTCTTTTTTTAAATAATGGCAATAAATAATACGACTCATATTTATTCCTATTTTTTTAACGATTATTAATTAATCGCTAATTATACCCGAAAATAATTGCAGAAAAGAATAAAATATACAAAATATCCAACTTTTTTAAATGAATATAAATTCAATATTTATGAATAAATATTTACTTTACTATCTTTATAAATAACATAAAATAGAATAAGACTGTTAGATAAGATAAGGATCGTATAATGCAGCCAGAGATAACACGAGAACTGTTTGATAAAGTAATCCTACCCGTTTACTCACCAGCTAAATTTATACCTATTAAAGGGAAAGGTAGTAGAGTATGGGATCAACATGGTGAAGAGTATATCGATTTTGCAGGAGGGATTGCGGTTAACGCGCTTGGTCATTGCCATCCTAGGCTAATTAATGCCTTACACCAACAAAGTGAACAATTATGGCATGTAAGTAATGTTTTTACCAATGAACCGGCTTTACGCCTTGCCCAAAAAATTATTAATAATACCTTTGCTCAGCGCGTTTTCTTTGCTAACTCAGGTGCCGAAGCAAATGAAGCCGCCTTCAAATTAGCAAGATATTATGCGGCTCAAAAATATAGTCCTTATAAAACTAAAATTATTTCGTTCTATCAATCTTTTCACGGTCGTACCTTTTTTACTGTATCAGTGGGTGGACAAGCTAAATATTCCGATGGTTTTGGTCCCAAACCTGCTGATATTATTCATGTCCCTTTTAATGATTTAAATGCCGTTAAGGCAGTAATGGATGATCATACGTGTGCAGTGGTGTTAGAACCGGTACAAGGAGAAGGTGGATTAAACGCAGCAACACCAGAATTTTTGAAAGGTCTGAGAGCACTTTGCGATCAATATAACTCTTTGTTGATCTTTGATGAAGTTCAATGTGGAATGGGAAGAACGGGCACTTTATACACTTATCAACAATATGACGTAGTTCCAGATATTTTAACTTCTGCAAAAGCACTTGGCGGAGGATTCCCTATCAGTGCAATGTTAACAACCGATGACATAGCATCGGTAATGCACCCAGGTGTTCACGGCACGACTTATGGTGGTAACCTTCTTGCTTGTGCTGTTGGTTGTGAGGCATTTGATATTATCAACACACCTGATGTACTTCAAGGCGTTCAAAAACGCCGAGCAATCTTTATTGAACAACTTGAAAATATAAATGATAAATTCAAAGTATTTCGAGAATACCGTGGTAAAGGACTACTTTTAGGTGCTGAATTACAACCAGTGTTTCATAATAAAGCACGTGACTTCTTGAATGTTGCCTCCGAATTTAAAGTAATGATCCTTAATGCAGGACCAAATGTGCTTCGTTTTACCCCTTCACTAATTATATCTGAAGACGAAATAAACGAAGGAATGAACCGACTTAGCAAAGCAGTCGAAAAAGTTGTCAATTCCTAAGTTTTTCTATACAGTAACGGCATTTTAAGTGATTAAGTGCCGTTAATGCACTTAAAGGACATTTTTTATGACCGACATTCGACCATTAAACTATGCTAGAACACATTTTATTTTAAGTGCACCCGATATTTCACATTTACCAATTGATAGTGGCGTTGAAGTTGCCTTTGCCGGCAGATCTAATGCGGGTAAATCAAGTGCACTTAACACATTAACCAATCAAAAATCTTTAGCAAGAACCAGTAAAACACCGGGACGAACGCAACTTATTAACCTATTTGAAGTGGAAGAAAATTGTCGTTTAGTCGATTTACCGGGCTATGGTTATGCACAAGTACCGGAAGCGATTAAACGCAAATGGCAAAAATCGTTAGGCGAATATCTGCAAAAACGAGAAAGCTTAAAAGGCTTAATTGTATTAATGGATGTTCGGCATCCGCTTAAAGATCTCGACCAACAAATGATTGAGTGGGCTGTTTCAGTTGATATTCCAGTTATGCTACTGTTAACTAAAGCCGATAAACTCGCTTCAGGCGCATTAAAAAAACAGGTTAACATGGTTAAAGAAGCTATCTTACCTTTTCAAGGTGATATTACTGTTGCACCGTTTTCATCGCCAAAACGTATCGGCTTAGAGCCTTTGAAACAGAAATTAGACCAATGGTTCAGCCAGCAATAAAGGAACGTTAAAATGGATAGTTCAGCCTTTTCATTTCAATCATTATCACCCGACGTTATTTTTGCTAGTTTGGCAACCGTTGGTATTCGAGTTGATTCGGGGCTGACTGCTTTAAATAGTTATGAAAATCGTGTCTATCAATTTTCTGATGAGGATCGCACACGATATGTCGCTAAATACTATCGCCCCTATCGTTGGAATCAGGCACAAATTCTTGAAGAGCATCAATTTACTAAGCAAATATCAGAAGCTAATATTCCTGTCGCTGCGCCATTAACCTTTAATGGTCAAACTTTACATGAATATGAAGGCTACCTATTTGCTCTGTTCCCAAGTGTAGGAGGACGGCAATATGAAAGTGATAATATCGAACAAATGGAATCGGTTGCCACCTTACTGGGACGTATTCATCAAATTGGTGCAAAACAACCTTTTATTTATCGCCCTACAATTGGACTGGAAGAATACCTTTATCAGCCTAAAGAAGTTTTGTTAACCTCTAATTTGATCCCTAAGAAAATCCATGACGAGCTCAAGACCAGTTTAACCCACTTAATACAGATTGTTGAGCAGCATTGGCATACCGATTGGCAACCAATTCGCCTTCATGCTGATTGCCATGCGGGTAATATATTATGGCGTGATAGTGCCATGTTTGTCGATTTTGATGATGCACGTAATGGACCAGCGATTCAAGATATTTGGATGTTACTCAATGGCGATCGAAAAGCGCAACAATTGCAACTTGATAGCATTCTTGAATGCTATCAAGAGTTTTATAATTTTGATATGAACCAACTGAGTTTAATTGAACCACTTAGAGCAATGAGAATGGTGCACTACCTGGCTTGGATAGTTCAGCGTTGGCAAGACCGAGCTTTTCCAATCGCATTTCCTTGGATAATCGATGCTGATTTTTGGTATCAGCAATTAGCTGAATTTAATCGTCAAAGTCAAGCCATTAAAGCGCCACCGCTACAATTGATGTCAATGTTTTAAATTGAGCAAATCATCGATTGATCAAAGTTAATAAATTCACTAAGTCGGGGGCGTTTGCCACCAGTTGCTCTTTTTTCTGTTTAGAAAGCTGTTTTATACGATACTCAAGTTTCAATGCGGTTGATCTGTCACCTACACTGATTTGATAAACAACGGTTAAATTATGATGCCCTTTAAGGTGTTTAGCTCCTTTACCATTTTGATGCTGGCGTAAACGCCTGGCGACATCAGTTGTGATACCGGTATATAAAGAGTGTTTAGCCGTTCTGATAATATACAAAATCCAAATAGCAGAATGATTACCCATAACCAAATTTAAAACGCAGATGTAATTTAGATGGATATAATACGCTGTTTAACCAATTTAATCAGTAAAGTCCCGTTCTATTATTAGAGATGATCGGTTTGATTAATCGATGTCAACGTAAAATAACCACACGAGTCAATATCATCTTGTTTATAATTAATAATGCTAATGCTGGTATTTGCTAAAATTTCTGTATTTTGTAAATGTTCTTGCCAATTTCCACCCGTAAGAACATAAATCAGTTGTCTTAACAATGAACCATGCGAAACAATTAAAATATTTCCATGATGATTTTCAGTTATGATATCGTCAATTGCCTGTATGGAACGCATAAATACACGTCTAAAATCTTCTCCTTGATTGTCAGCTATTGAATATTTTTGGGCATCAGTTTGTAAATAGATAAAGTTTGGGTCAGCATAATAATCGGGCACAAATTTACCCTCCCATTGACCAAAATCAATCTCTTTTAATCCTTCATGCAAATTTAAGGAAATATCTCGGTTATTAATAATAAGCTTTGCAGTATCAACAGCCCTCTTTTGTGGGCTTACATAAGCGTTAACAAAATTCACCTTGTCTACTGCTTTAGCAGTTAATTTTGCTTGATTAATACCATTTAAAGTGAGTTGAGAATCTGATGATCCTTGAAATAACTGTAATTGATTCCATTTTGTTTCACCATGGCGGACAAAATAAAGATTGATGTTTTTAAACATAAAGTTGTTACCTTTCAATTTTTTGAAGTAGAGAAATATTTTTTAAGGCTGATTGATTTGATGACATAAATAAATAGTGAAAAATAGATCAAAAAATAAATTATATTGTTACCTGTACCGATTTGCTGTGAAGATAAATAGATAATCTCTACCGTTGTGGTAATTAAACAAAGAAAAAAGTAAAAAGTGAGATAAATTGGCGTGTTCTGATTTTTTTTGATAATCAAATAAATCAACAGCGCAATACAGCACAGTATGACCAAGTAAAGCAGTGTTGAAAAAACATCTAATTGAGAATGAGCAAAATTCGAATATAAACCATAACTGATAGAATAAAAGTTAATCAACAACACAACTAAAATAAGAATAATCGATACTTTTTTCATCTGTTCTACCTTATTAATACTAAATTTTGCTCATCTCATCATTGCCAATGATTGTGCTGTTTTAAACAAAGTAATTGGCTTGTTATAGTTCAGTTTTTATGACAACTTTTAATACTGATTGTTTAGGATCAGTCGATAAGTCAATCGCTTCGCTTAATTTATCTAAAGGAAAAACGTGGGTTATCATTTCTTGAGTATTGAGCTTTTTCTTCTCAAGTAGATCTAACGCTTCCGGAAACTCATAAGGTGTCACCGAATAAGTGCCGATAATACTAATTTCATCCTTAAAGAAACGGCTGGCATCAATATTCACCATTTTATTTTTATCAAACCCGGAAAAGACAATGATTTTCCCCGCCCTTTTTACCAGATTAATTGCATCAGACACTAATGATGAAACCCCTGCAGCAATAACAATGACATCCACGCCTTGCCCATGGGTGATTTTATTCACTTCTTCAAAAATATTTTTCTCTGCAATATTAATTGCATAATCACATCCTACTTTTAGTGCTGTTTGTAATTTAAATTCAGACATATCACTAATAATGACTTTATTTGCGCCTTTAATTTTGGCTAACTGCGCATGTAAGATGCCGATTGTTCCGGCGCCCATAATAAGTACACTATCATTAGGTCTAATATCTGCTTGCTTAAGACCATGCAAACAACAAGCAATAGGTTCAATTAAGGTAGCTTCTTCATCTGTAACACTATCGGAAACCTTATGGGTCAAATGCTTTAAATGTAATTCGGGAATACGAATAAATTGGGCAAAACCACCGGGATAGATATTATTTGTTCTAAATTGCTCACAAATTGTGTAATGTCCTTTATTACAATAGTGGCAAGTAAAACAAGGAACATGTATTGCGGTGATAACTCTATCGCCCAGCTCAAAACGATCAACGTTTTGGCCTTTTTTAACAATCTCACCGACTACTTCATGTCCTAGCACGGTAGGCTTATTAACACTATCGCCCCTAATTTTTTGAATATCGGTACCACACAAACCACAGGCGAGCATTTTTATCAATACTTCATTATCAGAAATATCAGGAATCGGAAGATCCTCTGTTCTTAAATCGTTTTGTTTATAACATACTGACGCTTTCATCTTTATTGTCCTTTTTACTTTGAAATTCTAAACGGTTTTTAAAATCAAAAAATGGCTGGTAATAGTGTTTAAAAACGGAATTGTAATAGTGATTTATTTGCAAATTGGGGATATACCGAACCATATAGTTATCACTCTGCTTATCTGAATTTTTATCAATATAGTGATTTTGATATCCGGCTAACATGACTGCACCTTTGCAAACCGCTTCTTTGATATTACACGATATGATTTCTCGACCAAGAATGTCGGCTTTTAACTGCAACCACAGTGGATTTTTTGCCGCCGCACCGATTACCTTTATTATGGGATGATAGCTTGCGGTTAATTGCTCAATAGTGGTCAAGGTATTTTTTAATTCAAAACACAACCCTTGAAAAACAGCCAATAATATATTTGATAAAGTGCTGTTTTCATCAAACCCATACCAAAGCCCTTTGGCATCGATATTACGCTTAGGTGGTCCACTTCCCCGCAAATGTGGAATAAAGATTGATAGGTTTGCTTTGAGGTAAGGTAAATCGGTCAGTTTGCCAAGCAATGAATCGATTAATTGATTAAATTCATCATCACTCACCGAAAAAGATCGTTTAAACCACTCAATGCTATATCCCGCTGACGGAAGCGAAGCATAAAGCGTATATAAATCATCAATAACATATTGCCCATTTGATAGATGACTATCTAAAAAACCGTTGTCAAAATTGACTTGATTACGTAATAACAGTAATCCTTCAGTGGTGCCGGTTGAGTTTAGAATTTCACCCAGTTTAAGTTCGGCTGCGATCGAACCACACATATGGTCATGGCCACCAATTGAAACCATGATTGACTGACTACAATTGAGTTTTTGGGCCAACGCTGGTTTAAGTTTCGCAATATTTTTGCCGGATTGAACAAGATCGCAAAATAGATGATTGTGCGCAAAAGCTGACGCAATTTTTTGTGACCAACAATGATTTTTCAGATCATAAACTAGCGTTCTTGACGCAAGTGAAGGCTCTGCTCTTTTTACATCAGTCAATTTATAAGCAATATATTCGGCAATACATAACCATTTAACTTTATCGATATCCAAATCAATGTTTTTTCGAATCCATAAGATTTTAGTTAAACTATAGTTACTATGCACAGGAATACCGGTAATTGCATAAAGCTCATCATCGGTGAATTTTTGATTAATTTCTGCTACATTTTTCTTAGTTCTGGTGTCATACCAAGTGATTGCCGGACCTACCACCTCACCTTTTTCATTAATCAGTACACCTGATTCACCTACGCTTGCAATAACGATATTTTTGACATTTTGCGCTTGAGAAGATGAACCAATAAGCGTAATGATAGCCTTTTCAAGCTGGTTATATAACGATGTAATATCAAAGTCCGATCCATATTCTGAAATCACTTTAGGGGTTTGAAAAGCAACGCTATCAACCAGTTTTAGTGAAGGCAATTCAAAAACACATAATTTACAATTTGTTGTCCCGATATCGATCCCAATCGAGTACATATTAACCTCCTTACTTACCCTTTCGCTTAATAGTTTTCAAGCAAATTGAGTGCATACCACCATAAAATAACAAATTAATCATATAGTTAAATTTATTTATCTTGAAAAAAGTGTAGCTTTCTCCATTCCGATAAGTTGCCTTATCAGATTCATTACTTCAATTAAAAGTGTTATTTATAGTGGGTATACGTTATTTTTTTAGACCAGATCCCATGTTTTTTTAGTGTGGCGATACAATAAAAGACAAGTGATGAAAATTATTGGAATTAACGCTAAAGCGATATAATTTCCTTCAAATACTTTCACTGCCCAAAAACGGTAGGGATTACCACCATCTAATAAGCTTGAAAATTCACCGTCGGTTTTTACCGGGAAATTAATACTTTTTGCAATGTTGGTAATTATCGGCGCCACTGCTGAAGCAACATAAAGATTCACAATTAAGCAAGGTATGCCGATAATAAATGATCTCACAATATTGCCACGACAAGCTAATACCACCATGGAAATAGGTACCCAAATATTGGTTAAATCGCCAAGTGGTAATAACCTATTACCGGGTAATATAATTGATAAAATCAATCCAACGGGAATAAGTAAAAGTGCAGTAGAAAGCACCGATGGATGCCCAACAGCAACAGCAATATCTAAACCAATGTATAAATTTTTTCGGTTAGGAAATTTTTTATTTAAAAATTGCTTCACTGCATCGGATAATGGTAACAATCCTTCCATGAGTAATTTAACCATTCTTGGCATAATTAACATGACAGCACCAAGATTAATCGCTAAGTTTAAAATCCCTTTAACATCATAACCCGCCGCTATACCAATTGCGCCACCTATGACAAATCCAATCATCATCGGTTCGCCAAAAATACCAAATCTTTTTTGTATCGTTTGAGGGTCGGCATGCAATTTTTGTAATCCCGGTATTTTATCTAAGATAAGATTACCTAACACACCAATAGGAAAGAAGATAACAGATGATAGTGTCGGAAGTGATATACCGGGTAACTCAAAATACTTTTGAATCATAGGCGCACACCAGTCAGCCAAAACAAAAGTTATCACGGCAGTAACCCCTGCTATAATCAATCCATAGACAAAGCTGCCAGTACTGCTATAAACCAGCGCACCAACAAAGGTAAAATGCCAGAAATTCCATAAATCAATATCTACAGTTTTAGTCCAATTAACGGTTAACATCACAATATTGATAATAATGGTCATTGGAATCACAAAAGGGGCAATCGGTGAAGCCCAAGCAATTGCTGCTAACGGTGGCCACCCAAGATCAATGACGGGTAAATCAATTCCGGCATGTTCAACTAAATCAGTTGTTGCACTGCTAAGACTGGTTCCTAACAAGTCAAAAATAACAAAGATACCAACAAAACCCATTCCAATGGTTAATGATGAACGAATTGCCCGCCCTATTTTTACCCCTAAACACAGTGCCATTATAAAGATGACAACAGGTAACATGACGGTCGGCCCGAAGCCCAAAATATATTGGACAATTTCAAGTAACTTATCAGCCATAATCAATCTCCTTGCAAGATCCTAACGATTTCGGCTAAGACTTCTTCTTCACCTATAGTGGTAATTAAAGGTACACCATTGATAATTGGTGTTTTTTCTAATTGATAAGACACTTTAGAAGTCACGATAATTAAATCAGCCATACCGTCTTGAGATTGTACAGTTGCGACATCAGACTGAATGTTTTCAACCTCGATACCATGCTCGGCACAATAATTTTTAACTTTCTCAGTTGCAATAGTTGAAGTTGCAATACCACTGGTACAGGCAAAAATGATTCTTTTTTTCATAATAAAGCTCCTTATTTCAAAATATCTTTTAAGATTTTTTTGATTTCAAATTTGTTATTACTTTCAACTATTTTTTGCAAAATCTGATCATTGCTGAACGATGATGCTAATTTCATTAAAAAAGTTAAGTGGGTATCGGATTGTTTTAACAGTAAACCAAATACGATATTGACGGAGAGGTCTTCATCAGTTTCGGCATTTTTAAAAATAATGCCTTGTTTACTGGTCACAACAAACATGCCATCTTTTTTTACAAACTCACTGTCAACATGAGGCATCGCAACATTAAGGGTTTTTAATTTAAATCCGGTTGGATGTTCATTTTCTCGTTCAATAACTTTTTGTAAGTATTGTTCTGTAACATAATGATTTGCTAATAATTCATGGCTAATGGCTTTAAACATTGTTTCACGGCTTTCAAAGCTTTTGTTTAAAAAAATAATATTGTCATCCAATTGTTCTAATTGCATATTTACCACCTATGACGTTAGTTTAACGATGAATGTTTAATAAATTCATAGATAGTATTTTGTTGTAAACAACTTGCTTCACATCGCCTTTTGCTTTTAACAATACTTTAATAAGATTATATTCATTATTATTAGCGACATATTGTTTACCAATTGAACTAATATAAGCTCTACGCAAATCACCACCAATATTGAGTTTAACAACATTATATTGGCTGATTTTTTGCAAAGTTTGATCATCAATTCCTGAGCCACCATGGATAACCAATGATACGGGAGATATGTCGGATAGTTTGCCAAGTAAATCAAAGTCTATTTTGGGCTGTTGTTCAAAACCATGCACATTACCAACTGATACAGCCAAAGTTGCACAGCCAGTTCGTTTAACAAATTCTTGAACTTGATTAGGATCGGTTTTGCGATCGGCTTCATTAACTTCATCGTCCTCTTTACCGGTGATGGCGCCTAACTCTGCTTCTACCGGAATGTTGTATCCACCACAAAAATCGACCACTTTTTTTGTCAATTGAATATTTTCTTCAAAAGATAAATGAGAGCCATCAATCATAATTGAGGTAAAACCAGCCTCAACCGCTTGCTTAACATCTTCAAAAGTTTTGCCATGATCCAAATGCAGACAAAATGGTGTCTTCATGGTACTAGCTCGATTACGAACCATATCGACAATATATTTATAACCCGATAACACGATGTTTGTCGGTGCAATCTGCACCATGCTTGGTATGTTGCTCTCTTCAATTGCATCTAATATGGCTAAAGTTGTTTCCAAATTTGTTGTATTAAATGCGCCAGCTAATGTTTTTTGTTTTTTAGCTTCACCTAATAAAGTATACCCATTGACTAATGCCATAACTAACTCCTACTTTCGTCTAAGTGTTGTCCCCAAGTAGTTTACGTTTGATTTTAGCCATACATTACCAAACTCGATTGGTAGACCATTATCAAGGTAAACTAATTGTTCTAAATGAAGAACGGGGGAGATATCACTAATATTTAATATATCTGCCCGCTCCTTACCTACCACTCGGGCTGAATAACGGCAGTCCGAATGATCTATTTTTTTATGGGTAATGCGTTCAATTTGGTTAAATAAACTATGTTTAGTAAAATCGACCTGCTCTATTTCAGGACATAAAGCTAAATTGATTCGGTTTTCAATAAACATGATTTTTTCACCATTGACGCTTCTTACCCTTTCCATATAAAAAATATTTGCGTTAAGCGGAACTTGTAATTTTCCACTAATATATTCGTTTGCTTTCTCTACTCTTTTGGTGATAACCTCGGTGGTGAACTTGACGTGCTGCATTTCTAACGATTCGGCAAATGACTGTAGTCCATAACCTAATTGATAAGAGATGTTTTCAGCTTTTACATACGTTCCTTTACCTTGAATCTGTTCCAACACAGATTCATTAATCAGTAACTCTACCGCTTTTCGAACTGTGCCTCGACTAACAGAAAGTAGGCTCATGATCTCGTTTTCCGACGGGATTCTGTCGCCCGCTTTTAAATCATTACGATAAATCTGATTTCTTATCCACTCTTTGACTTGTACATAAAGTGGTGTGCTAGAAAATTTATTGATACTCATTGGTTACCCCAAAATGTTGGTTAAGTTAAATATACATCCATAGACAACCATGTACAACTATGGACAACTAGTTTTTTAAACAAAATGTGAGTTTAATCACATTTTCATATTTATCAATATAATTTAGAAAAAGGATTGCATTTAGTTTCAGCATTAATCAAAGATAATGAGATCCTAATTAAGGAATTGTTGAAGAAATTAAATTATTTTGCAAATAAAAAAATCGTGTTTTGATCCGCTTTTAACAATAAACTCATTTGTATTTAATCGCTAAGCTAAATTGCATAATTAGAGTAAAGATTGATTTAACTTTATTGACAATAAATACACTGAGACATAGCAAAAATGCTTTTGTAGTAAACGTTACTTGCCCGCCTTTTGCCAATTTTATGTAAAATAAACATCAGCTAACTAGTAACCAATATTTTTTCGCACGCATCACCTGTTAATATTGACTGTTTCATTTACTTTAAGCTTGATAGTGTTTAAGATAAACTCATTTTTTGATGTATCTTAGGACTTTAAAACTTGAATAACTTTGCAAACATTATTGAAATCGATCGCGGCAATATGAAGTTCGCTTACGTACAAAATGATGAGATAAATTATTTGGAACTTTTTGACCAATTTTTGGCCGAAGAAGGACATCATGAGCTACTCGATCCAAGTGATAAAATTGAGAGATATACTTATCTAATTAATCACAATCAATCTAAATTTATTTTCAAAATTGATGGCGGTGTTGAGCATCGTTTAGAACGTAGACTTATTGCTAAAATAACTGGTGATTTTTATTTTAATCTAATTCGTAAGCTAGCTAAAATTTCGTTGGATAAATGCGATATCGCTTATGAACTCTATTTAGTTGCTTTTGATAAAACCACCAATCGCCACTATATGATCTTTAATTTTATAGAAGGACGCTCATTAACATGGGATGAAATGCGTGAATATGGAGAACAAGTTAAAGCATGCATTGAAAAACTGCATAGCTATAATCTTGTTTCAAACGATGTTCATGGTGGTAACTTTATTTTAACTCCAGACGGTAAAATCAAAGCAATAGACTTAACTAACTCCGGTTTTATTTGGTTAACTAAAGCCAATGATGCAATCGAATTACGTGAACGCTTTGGTATTAAAATTAATGTTCCTTTCATGGCTATGGCAATTAAAAAATTTACTCACGGATTTAAACGGTTATCACGTAAAATTCGCGGTAAAGAAGATTAATAAATTAAATGGGAGAAAGACAAACTTCTCTCATTTTTCTTTAAAAAATTATAACTAATTCACAACAATAAATAGAATATTTTTAATAGCTTTAGTGCTAAAAAATATTTAAATCCTTCTCACCTAAATACTGGTAAATACTTTTATAACCGTTTAGAATTAAACTAATCAAGCAAAGAAGGATGAGTTATGAGAAAGTTAATTGGTTTTACTGTTTTAGTTGCGTTGCTAACTGGTTGTTCTTCTCAGAAAATGCTGTCAATCTATCAAACGGAAGGTGTAGAAATTACTCAAAACACGTCAGGTGTGGATATCATAAATAAATACAGCACTTCACAACCGATTACCGTCCTTCATTCTTCTTTATCACTCTGTATTGCACAAGAACTTGATAATAGCCCAGTAGTTTTGGGCCGTGAAAACTATTTAAGTTCGGCATGGTGGCCATATTATAATATGCCTTCTCAACAAGCAATTACGATAAATGGTGGTGATACTATCAAATTAGTTGAAGGTAATAATATTGTTGCTAACGCTGTTACCAATTATCAATCACAATCCAAATACTTCGTTAGTTATACATTAACCGCAACTCGCAATGCCAAAAATATCCGTTACCTATTTAGCAATATCAAACAAGCTCAACAATATACTGGTTCTATTGGCAATGAAGGGTTTGAAAATGTAAAAACCTTAGAAAGAGCCCACCCAGATTTAGTTATTGATGCACTCAATAAAGAAGTCGATAAAATTCAAGCTTGTTTATTACATTAATACTGCATCCTCAAAAAAAGTTACAGTTGAGGAACGGTTTTTTTTAGTCTAAAATCTATACACAATTTTTATCAAAACTTTTTAAAAAGTAAAACTCATCATGAAAAAAATTCTTTTTTTATTATTGCTTCCATTTTCTAGCTTTGCACAAAATGACATAAATGACTTTTGGAAAAATGATTTTTGGCAAATTAATAAAGTAGTAAATCATAAATTGGATTTATTTGAGTTATCCAATCCCCCCGCTGAAAGATTACATATAAGTTCGGATGGAACGAAATTTATTTACGGTAACTCGCTAACTTTTAATACTAATGGTACTTTCTTATCAAAATACTCTGCTAGGTGTGGTAACGATTGTTTTACCGGTTCGGAAGGTACTTTTGAAAAAATTGATGAAACACATCTTCGATTACAAATCAATTTATTCTCGCGTTCTGGCGATTGTGAAGACGTAGAAGATAGAACAGTTCGAGATTTAGGAACTTTTGAAATTAAACCAACTGAAAATGGCTATCAATTAGTTAAATTAAAGGATGAATGAAGACTAGCTATAAAATAATAAGCTAATAAGTAAGTAATATCCTTCTTTTCATTAAATTAAACTAACTCCTTAATTTATTATTCCCTAAATTATTTGTTATCTATTAGATAAACAATACAAAAATTGTTGATTCATTGATGTATAAAAAAAGTTGAGGAGCGGGGTTTTTTGAGTCTAAAAATAGTCAAAATTTGACATCAATCCATTCTTTAATTAGATAACTGATAAAAGTCTTTCTAATAAATTAGTCATTACTAATTCTTCCATTTTAAAGGTGACTTTGTCATAAAAACCTATATAAATCAATCATAAAATTATTAAGATACTTACATTAGTTACAAAACTAGTTAGTTAACTTTCTTATTCTTCTGATTTCTTTCTGCATAACTATACTGCATATGTGCTATAAAAAAATAAAGAGGTTTAGTTATGAGTATGTTACAAGATATAAAAGAAAACAAAATGTATATAGGTTCACTTCCCCTCCCCATATTTTTAGTTTGTTCGATTATCGTTATTATTGCTGCACAATTAGATATGCTACCTAAAAGCCTTATTGGTGGTTTTGCTGTGATATTACCTTTAGGTTGGTTTTTAGGCACTGTCGGGCAGAATATTCCATTTTTCAAAAAATTTGGCGCGCCTGCCATTTTGTCACTTATCGTTCCTTCATTATTGGTTTACTACAACGTTTTTGATGAGAATACTTTATCAGCAACAAAGATGTTAATGAAAGACTCTAACTTTTTACTCTTTTATATCGCCAGTTTAGTGTGCGGTAGTATTCTTGGTATGCATCGAGTTATTTTAGTTCAAGGCTTTATTCGAATGATGATTCCGATGCTATTAGGTATGTGTTTAGCTGCGTTTGTTGGCGTCTGTGTCGCCGTAGCTTTTGGTGATGATTGGGAGCACGCCTTCTTTTATACAGTTTCACCAGTAATGGCAGGAGGAATTGGTGAAGGTGTTTTGCAACTTTCCAATGCCTACAGCAATATCCTTAATCAAGATTATAATGTTTTTGTTAGCGCATTAATTCCTGCAACTGTTGTAGGTAACTTTTTTGCAATCACTTTTACGGCGATTATGAGCCGAATTGGTGAAGTTAAACCTCACTTAAGTGGGCACGGTCAATTAGTAAAAATTGAATTTGATGGCTTAGCTGAAGCGTTAAAAGATGATAAGACACCACTTGATGCTCGTGCAATGAGTGGCGCAGTTATGATTTTAGCTACGCTATTTATCTTCGGTATGATTTTAGAAAAAGTAACTCATTTCCCTGGTCCTGTTTTAATGATTATTGCTACCGCTGTAGTTAAATATTTTCGTTTATTACCAGCGAGTGTCGAACGAGGAAGCCAACAATGGTACAAATTTATCTCAGGAAACTTTACCTTTCCATTAATGGCAGGACTTGGGCTACTTTATATAGATTTAAATAGCGTAGTTAAGGTATTAACTATCCCATACTTTATTACCATTATCTCTATCGTCTTCACTGTTTCAATGACAGGATTTGTTTGTAGCTTCTTCTTAAAAATGTATCCAGTTGAGGCATCTATTATTTCATCTTGCCAAAGTGGAATGGGTGGAACTGGTGATGTAGCAATACTTTCAACAGCCAACAGAATGAACTTGATGCCTTTTGCTCAAGTTGCAACACGATTAGGGGGAGCTTTAATGGTGATATGCACCACGGCACTGATGCGTTATTTACATATGTAGTTTTATAAACATTAAAGAATGAATAAGAAGTTTTAAAAGCAGTTTGAGATGAATATTGGTTTGATCTCAAAAAATATTAAATATAGTTTTAAGTATTTAAAAAGGTAAGCATTATGACAACAGTACAAGAAAAAGCGTTAGCAATCAGTAAACAAATGCACGGTAAATTTGAAACTCACTCGAAAGTCCCTGTTAATTCAATGGCAGATCTTAGTGTTGCTTATACACCAGGGGTTGCGGCAGTTTGCACAGAAATTGCTAAAAATCCCGATTCAGTTTATGAATATACCAGTAAACGTAATTTAGTTGCGGTTATCACTGATGGTTCAGCTGTTTTAGGGTTAGGAAATATTGGGCCAGAAGCAGCAATTCCAGTAATGGAAGGCAAGGCAATTTTATTTAAACAATTTGCAGATGTTGATGCAATACCTTTATCAATTAATACTCAAGATCCAGATGAGTTAGTTAAACATATAGCAGCATTAGCGCCCTCATTTGGCGGTATCAATCTAGAAGATATTAGTGCACCAAGGTGTTTTGAGATTGAAAAACGATTACAAGAATTATTAGATATTCCTGTATTCCATGATGATCAACATGGTACAGCAATCGTTGTATTAGCAGCGCTTTATAATGCACTTAAAGTTGCAGGTAAGTCGATCGAATCGGCCAAGGTGGTGATTAACGGTGGCGGAGCAGCTGGTTTAGCAATTGCCGATATGTTATTAGCCGCTGGAGTAACCGATCTTAAAATTGTCGATAAGATTGGTATTTTATCCGAAGATGATCTTTCTTTACCACCTCACCATTTGGCCATGGCGAAGAGAACCAATAAGAACAAACAAAAAGGTACATTACAAGATGCGGTTAAAGGTGCTGATGTGTTTATTGGTGTTTCAGCCCCAGGAGTATTAAAAGCAGATTGGGTTAAAACGATGGCAGAAAAATCAATTATTTTTGCTATGGCAAATCCAACACCAGAAATATTCCCAGACGAAGCTAAAGCAGCTGGTGCTTATATTGTCGGTACTGGGCGTAGTGATTATCCGAATCAAATTAATAATGTTTTAGCATTCCCTGGCATATTTAGAGGCGCTTTAGATGCTAGAGCAAAAAATATTACATTGGCCATGCAGCTTGCAGCAGCAAAAGGATTAGCCAATATCATTACACCTGACAAACTATCAATTGATTGTATATTGCCAAATGCATTTGAACCTAATGTAGCCAAGGTGGTTGCTGAAAGTGTAAAAAATGCAGCAAATAATCTTTAATAGTCGATTAAATTAGCTAAAAACCTACTAATACGAAATTTATTAGTAGGTTTTCCTGCCTAATAAGTTATGATAGTAAGTGATCGCTTTTTATACAGTAAATGAGAATGAGATATTTATTTAATAAATTACCACTCAAAGTTAAGTTAATAAGCCTGATTTGCTTAGTGTTTATACTTTCAGTTATTGCACAAAATATTTATATTGTTCATGTAGTGAATAACGAATATCTTATCAACTCTCGCCAACGAGTTGAGAATATCGCAAATATTATCTCTACATCACAAAGTATCATTGACGAAATACAAAATCCAACACCACAAAATATTGCTTCCATTCAAAAAACAACAGAACAATCCAGAGTATTAACACAAACTGATTTTATTGTGATATTTAATATGCAAGGCGTTCGATATTCGCATCCCGATGAAAATAAAATAGGTCAAACTATAGTCGGCGGAGATGAACAGCGCGCATTAAATGGTGAGTCCTATACTTCAATTGCGAAAGGCACTTTGGGAGATTCTGTTCGGGCATTTAAGCCAATTATGAATGATAAAGATCAACAAATTGGTGTAGTTTTAGTTGGTCAGACCTTGCAAAAAATTAATCATTTAGCATCAAGAACAAGTCAGCCGATTTGGCTATCCTTGTTTGCTTCATTATCGATAGCTATTCTTTTGGCCTATTTGTTATCTCGCAATATAAAGAAAATTTTATACGGCCTTGAGCCAGTTGAAATGGCACAGCTATTTGCTGAGCGAAATGCTATTATCCGAACGGTAAAAGAAGGCATTGTGGTTATCAATCGAGATGGATTAATTACACAGATCAATGATGAAGCAATTAGAATTTTGCGCATTAAAAAAGATAAAGAAAATATTATAAGCTTACCTATTGGTGACTTTATTCCAAATACTCGACTGCATGAAGTGATGATGAGTGGAAAAGCTGAATATGATTGTGAACAAAATATTAATGGGGTGGTGATACTAACCAATCGAACTCCATTATTTGTTAATGATATTTTAGTTGGAGCTATTGCTTCGTTTAGAGATATGACAGAAGTACGTAGATTGGCAGAAAATTTAACAGGAGTTAATCGTTATGCCGATGCTTTACGTTCACAATCTCATGAGTTTAATAATAAATTACATGTTATTTATGGGTTAGCCTTTAATGACAATAAATCTGAATTAATTGATTATCTTGAAGAAATTATTGGCAATCAACAAGCGGAATCTAAACTTGTTAGTCAATATATTAAAGATCCAATTATTGCAGGGTTTTTAAATAGTAAATTTAGCCGAGCACGTGAGCTAAATGTGACATTAACGTTTAATATTGATGGTATTTTGGCACCAATAGCAGATACATCTGTGACACATGGTTTAGTTACAATACTTGGTAATTTAATTGATAATGGACTTGATGCAGTACAATTTTTGGATGATAAGCAGATAAAGGTGAGTTTAGTTATTGATAATTCTAATTTTCAGATTGAAATCAATGATAATGGTGAAGGTATTTCTGAAAATGATATTCAATATATTTTTCAAAAAGGCTATTCGACAAAGGGCGATAATCGTGGTTTTGGGCTTTATTTAGTGTTAGCTAGTATTGATGAGTTAGATGGGCAAATACAATTATGTGATTCTGATAATAAAAAAGGGACTTGCTTTAAGGTATTATTACCATTAGAAGAGATTTATAGGAAAAAATAATCATATGGTAGAAGTTTTAATTGTTGAAGATGATCCAATGGTAGCAGAGCTCAATAAAAAATATTTGCAAATGCTTCCTGGTTTTAATTTAGTGGCAACTGTTACTAATGGAGAACAAGCGCTACATTTTATCCATGATAATCATATTGATCTATTGTTACTTGACGTTTTTATGCCAAAACTAAATGGTCTTGATCTGTTAAAATATATTCGAATTAGTTACCCTAAAATAGATATTATTATGGTAACCGCCGCATGTAATACCAATGATATCCAAACCGCATTACGTTTAGGAGTCATTGATTATATTGTTAAACCCTTCACTTTTGAGAGATTTCGTACGGCTTTGATTTCATATCAAGAACGGATTCGCCTATTATCATCTTCCGAAATACTAAACCAGAATCAATTAGATGATCGAATTTTCACTAAAAACTTTAATACTACAAATAGATTACCAAAGGGAATCGACTCACAAACTTTACAATCTGTTCGAGATGTTATTGTTAACTATCAACAAGATTTCTCTATGAGCGATATTATCGAATTGATTCCTTTATCTAGGATATCGGTTAAGAAATATCTTGATTATTTAGAAGAGTTAGGAGAAATAGAAAGCCATTTGACCTATTTACCAATTGGCCGTCCAGTAAAACGTTATATTTATCAAAAATAGTTTATTTACTTCGTTATTAATTGTGCTGTAAATGATTACTCAGTTGACTAAAACTATTCATCCATTGTAATTTCATCTAATGATAAGCTGAAACTTGGGACAAATACATCTAAAAAATAATCCATTTCTGGAGTATTACGATCTGATAATGTTTTTTTCAATCGTTGTTCTGCTAACCTAAACTCATTATTACCCGCACTAAGCTCTTCAATTGTTTTAAGATATGCACACAAAGCATCTGCTTGTTTTACAATGCTTTTTTCATCTTCATCATAATAATCGTCATCAATTAGTGTTTTAAAGTCATCTTGTAACTCTTTTGGCAACATATTAATGAGTTTATTTTGAGCTATTTTTTCAATCTTTTTGTATTCAGATGTGATCTGTGGGTTGTAATATTTAGTTGGTGTCGGTAAATCACCCGTTAATACTTCTGATGCATCATGATACATAGCCAGTAATGCTATGCGTTCAGGGTTAACATTACCATTAAATCGTTTGTTTTTAATTATCGCTAAAGCATGTGCAACAAAAGCAACTTGAAGGCTATGTTCTGATACATTTTCAGTTCTCACGTTACGCATTAAAGGCCAACGATTAATTAGTTTTAAACGCGATAAATGAGCAAAAAAATGGCTGTTATTCATTATGATTATCTCATTGATTCTAAAATAAAAAACGCCTCCAAATCGGAAGCGTTAGTAAATTTATAATACGATTTTAATGACTTATGCTAAAACAAGCTGTCTTGTACCTAAAGCAACAGGAACATTTTGTTCTTCATCAAAGGTGACATATTCCCAAGCATCTTGTTTAGCTAATAACGCTTGCAATAGTTGGTTATTTAAAGCGTGACCTGATTTATAACACACTACTTCACCAATCATATTATGGCCACTCATGTATAAGTCACCAATGGTATCTAGCATTTTATGACGTACAAATTCATCTTCAAAACGAAGACCATCTTCATTAAGAACTTTATAATCGTCAACAACAATTGCACAATCTAAGCTACCGCCTAAACATAATCCTTTAGATTGTAATGCTTCAATATCTCGCATAAATCCAAACGTTCTTGCACGACTGATTTGACGAATAAAAGACTCTGAAGAAAAATCCAATTGGTAACGTTGTGAACTGTTATCAATAGCTGGATGACGAAAATCAATAGTGAAATCTAATCGAAAACCACTATATGGTCTTACTTCTGCCCATTTATCACCATTTTCGACACGAACAGTTTCTTTAACTCGTATGAATTTTTTCAGTGCATTTTGCTCAGTAATTCCAGCATCTAATAATAAGTAAACGAATGGGCTTGCACTTCCGTCCATAATTGGAATTTCGGGCGCATTTACTTCAATAATAATATTATCTATACCGAGCCCAGCTAATGCAGAATTGATATGTTCAACAGTTGAAATACGAACATTATCTTCATTAACCAAACAGGTACAAAGCATTGTATCACGCACAGATTTTGCATCCACAGGAAAATCAACATACGGATTTAAATCTGTACGGCGATAAATAACACCTGTGTTCTCTGGCGCAGGACGTAAAGTCAAAGTAACTTTTTTGCCAGTATGTAAACCGACACCAGTTGCTTGAATTGTCTTTTTTAAGGTTCTTTGTTTCACTTCGCACCTACTCTTTTTATTCGCTTCCATTATCCATTAGACAATAAGAAATCAAATAAGTTCAATACTAATTAGCCTGCTTACGGATAAAAGCAGGAATATCTAAAATTTTATGTTCTTCCATTGGAGAAACCGCTGGTTCATTAACAACTTTAGGCATTGGTTCCTCTTGTTGCTGTGGCAAATGATTTGTTTGGCCAAATAATGAACCATGTGATGTAACTGGCTTATTAATTTTAACTTCTGGACGTTTATCCATACCAATACCAGTTGCAACCACTGTCACACGAATTTCATCAGACATGTCTGGATCAAATGTAGTACCAACAACCACAGTTGCATTGTCAGAAGCAAAAGCTCTAACAGTACTACCAACAGTTTCAAATTCTTCTAAACCAAGATCAAGACCAGCTGTAACATTAACTAACACGCCACGTGCACCCGATAAATCAATATCTTCAAGTAACGGGCTTGAAATAGCCATTTCAGCAGCTTCTTCGGCACGGTTATCACCACTCGCACGACCAGAACCCATCATAGCGTAACCCATTTCGGACATTACTGTTCTAACGTCGGCAAAGTCAACGTTGATATGACCTGGTTTGGTAATTAATTCAGCAATACCTTGTACTGCACCTTTTAAAACACCATTAGCAGCAGCAAAAGCATCTAATAGCTTAACGCCTCGACCTAATACTTTTAATAATTTATCATTTGGAATTGTGATAAGAGAGTCAACGTGTTTAGCTAACTCAGCAATACCTTGCTCAGCAAAAGCCATACGTTTTTTACCTTCAAATCCAAAAGGTTTTGTAACAACAGCTACAGTTAAAATACCGAGTTCTTTAGCAATTTCTGCAACGACTGGAGCTGCACCTGTTCCTGTTCCGCCACCCATTCCGGCTGCGATGAATACCATGTCGGCACCCTCAATCGCACTACGAATAACATCACGATCTTCTTCTGCTGAATTCCTTCCCACTTCTGGATTAGCTCCAGCACCAAGTCCTTTGGTCACATTATTACCGATTTGGATAGTTTGACCAACTTTAATTCTTTTCAATGCTTGTGCATCAGTATTTGCTGCAAAAAACTCAACGCCTTCAATATGTTCAGCAATCATATGCTCAACAGCATTACCGCCGCCGCCACCTACACCAATAACTTTAATGACTGCTGCTGGCTCATCATCCGCAACCATAGGCTCAAACATAACTTATCTCCAAATTTACGATCTAACAACATTGTACAGATAACCAGCTACAATGTCTACGAAGTTATTAAATATATTAGCTAAAATTCTTTTTTAAACCAACCGGTCAATCTTTTAGCTATCCCTTTCAATGATGATTTATTGCTATCTTTAGTATCATCATTTAATAAACTTTGTTTTCCATAGTGCAATAAGCCTACGGTTGTAGAACAATAAGGCTTTTGCACATAATCAGTTAATCCTGAAATATTCAAAGGTTGTCCAATACGAACTTGATTTTGAAAAACTTTTTCAGCACATTCAACCATGCCTTTAATTTGAGCTGCTCCACCAGTTAAAACAATCCCTGCTGCCAACTGATATTTCACATTTTGTTTCTTAAGTTCATCTTGTAACACTAGTAATTCTTTTTGGACTAAAGATAAAAGTTCTGAATAGCGTGGTTCTATTACATCTGCTAATGTTTGTCTTTGTAATGAGCGTGATGGTCGTCCTCCAACACTCGGCACATCAATAACTTCATCTTTACCAACTAATGAACCGACAGCACAACCATAACGAATTTTGATATTTTCAGCATCCATTGGTGGTGCACCAAATGCATAAGCGATATCACTAGTAACAACATTGCCAGCATAAGGAATAACTACCGAATGACGTAATGCACCACCTGTATAAACAGTAACATCCATTGTTCCGCCACCGATATCAATAACACATACACCTAATTCTTTTTCATCATCAGTCAAGACTGCATAGCTAGAAGCCAACCCAGAGAAAATAAGTTGATCAACTTTTAAACCACAACGTTCAACAGCCTTAACGATATTTCTTGCCATATCATTATGACAGGTGACCAAATGAACTTTGGCTTTCATTCTTACACCAGATAATCCGATAGGATTTTTAATGCCTTCTTGTAAATCAATTGAATACTCTTGAGCAATAACGTGCAAAATACGATGTTCATCTAATATTCGAACGGACTTAGCTGTATGAACTACGTTTTCGACATCTTCTGCAGTAACCTCTTCATCAGCAATTGGCACCATACCTATTTCATTTTGACAACGAATGTGTTTACCAGATAGGCTTAAATAAACAGAAGATATTTGGCAATCAGCCATTAATTCAGCTTGGTCAACTGCTCGTTGGATTGATTTAACAACTGATTCAAGGTCATTTACACCACCTTTATCAACGCCTTTCGATGGACAATGTCCAACACCTATAATATTGACCACACCATCAGGAAGCACTTCACCGACAAGGGCAAGTACTTTGGATGTGCCAACTTCAAGTCCAACAACCAATTTTTTCTCTGTTGCTTTCATACTTAAGCCTTTATTTATTCCTTATTGCGATATTTTTTCTCGTTGTACTGCGATGCCGTTTTCATAACGCAAATCAGCAGCCGTTATTTTTTCATCAGCTGGCATTCTAGACTGAATTTCAGGAAATAATTTAATAAATTGTTGATAGCGTTGTTCTATTTTTTCACTACCAACTATCAATTTTATATCCTGACTTTCAGAACATAAATCAGCTGTACATTGTTTAATCAGCAATTGCCAAGCATTACGTTCATCAGCTATAGCTGCTTTAATTTCTGATGCAAACTTGTTATTAGCTAACTTTCTAGAAATTTCTTCTAGCTTAAAATACGTTTCTAATATTGTTTTTGCTTTACCTTCAGGGCCATATATCCTAGGTAATTGCAATTCACCCAAACGATCTAATGGCACACTAAATACATTGCCAGCATTATCAAGTAGATATAAATCATTCCAGTAAAATGCAGGTTTGTATTCTTCAATATAAACAATCAACCTATCCGGCCATTGCTTACGGATACTAGCTTGTTTAACCCAAGGGTATCGCATTATTTCTTGTTGAATATCGTCAACATCCTGTCCTATATAGGTATTTGGCAATCCTAAACCTAATATTGCTTGTCGAAGATCATCTTCAGTTGTGTAAGTATACTCTCCACTTAAAGTCAATTGTGATAAAACCATCTGATCTGGATCTTCCATCCAGTTCTTAACACAATTGATAGCCCAGGCACTAATACAAATAATTATAATAAAGAACAAAAAACCTATCATTTGTTCTGAATTACGAAAAACAAGCAACCTTCTTCTATTTTGATGTTCTCGTTTGTGCGCTGCTTGTCGGACTTTTTTCATAAAAATAAAGCCAATTATATGGTTGCTAATTGTAAAATACGTTTAACCAATTCACTAAATGACCATCCGTATTCTTTTGCTGCCATTGGTACCAAACTATGGTCTGTCATGCCTGGAGCAGTGTTTACTTCAAGTAAATATGGTTTTTCATTATTATCAAACATAATGTCCACTCTACCCCAACCTCGGCAACCAACCGCCTTATAAGCATCTAAAGCTAATTTACGAATCTCTTGTTCTTTTTCATCAGATAATCCGCTTGGACAGAAATATTGGGTTTTATCTGACAAATACTTTGCATCATAATCATAAAAATTGGTAGCAGGCTTAATGTAAATTGCTGGTAAAACCTCATCACCAACTATCGCAACGGTAAACTCAGGGCCAGATAAAAACGATTCAACCATTACGGTATTATCATATTTGAATGCAACATCAATAGCAGCTTTTAATTCTTCTGCCTTATCAACTCTTGTCATACCAACACTTGAGCCTTCATGGCTTGGTTTAACAAATAATGGTAATCCAAGATTTTTAACAATATTTTCAATGTCAATTAATTGCGATTTTTCAACCATAACGTAATCAGCAACAGGTAAACCAAGTGATTTCCAAACTAGTTTTGTTTTTAACTTATCCATGGTTAAAGCTGATGATAAAACATCACTTCCGGTATAAGGAATGTTTTGATAAGTTAAAATAGCTTGGGTAATACCATCTTCGCCACCTCGACCATGTAAAATAATAAAAGCTTTAGTAAACCCTTCTTGCTTCAAATTTGTTATACAATGATCTTTAGTATCGATAAGATGAGCATCAATACCATTTTCTTGTAACCCTGAAAATACTGCTTTACCTGATTTTAGGGATACTTCTCGTTCAGCAGAGGTCCCACCATACAACACAGCAACTTTATCAACCATTATTATAAAACCTCTTTTGAAAATAGTTGGCTACTGGCTAACTGACGGGCAACTCGGCCAACGCTTCCAGCACCTTGAGTTAATAACAAATCCCCACCTTGTAATAATTCTTTCATTATTTCAGCTAGAAGATCTAAATCAGAAACATAAATTGGATCAACTTTTCCACGATTACGAATTGAACGGCAAAGTGATCGACTATCTGCGCCTGCAATAGGCTGTTCACCAGCAGAATATACATCTAACATAACTAACGCATCAACTTGAGAAAGAACCTGCGCAAAATCATCAAATAAATCACGAGTACGCGTAAATCTATGTGGTTGAAATAACATCACCAATCTACGGTCAGGCCAACCATTTCGAGCTGCCTGAATTGTGGCATTAACTTCGCTTGGATGATGTCCGTAATCATCAACCATCATAATATCTTTTCCATTTCCATCAGGAAAAATACCTAATAGATCGAATCGACGGCTAGTTCCAGCAAATTTTGCTAAGGCTTGTATAATTGAATTATCATCAATACCATCTTCAGTCGCAGCGATAATTGCTGCTGCTGAGTTTAAGGCATTATGTTTACCAGGTGCATTTAATTCAATTTCTAAATCGTTATGATCTGGGCGACATACTGTGTAGTAACTAACGCCTCTTTCCTGACGATAATTTTTAATAACAACATCGGCTTCTTCACTAAAACCATAAGTGATAATTTTACGACCAACAATCGGTAACAATTCACGATTAATAGGATCGTCATAACACATAACAGCTAATCCATAAAAAGGAAGATTACGTAAAAAGGAAATAAAGGTTTGTTTAAGATTCTCAACACTTCCTTGATAAGTATCCATATGATCAGGTTCAATATTAGTTACTATAGATACCATAGGCTGTAAGTGTAAAAATGAAGCATCACTTTCATCGGCTTCTGCAATAAAATATCGACTACTACCTAATCTAGCATGGGTTCCTGCTGCTTTAACCAAACCACCATTTACAAAAGTTGGATCGAGTTTAGCTTCTGCATAAATAGCAGTTACCATTGCTGTGGTAGTCGTTTTACCATGGGTTCCTGCAATAGCTATACCATATCGAAAACGCATTAATTCGGCTAACATTTCAGCTCGTTGAATTACAGGAATACGAGCTTCTCTAGCTGCAACGACTTCTATATTATCTTGAGAAATCGCTGATGAGATAACAACAACACTTGCACTAAGAACATTTTCAGCAGCATGTCCGATAACAATCTTTGCGCCTAATGTTTCTAAATGTTGTGTTACTGCATTTTCAGCAATATCAGAACCGCTAATTTGATAGCCTTCATTAGCAAGAACTTCAGCAATCCCTCCCATTCCGGCACCGCCAATACCCACAAAATGGATATGTTTGACACGTTTCATTTCTGGAATGATTGCTCTTAATTCAGCTAATTCCTTAGTATTCACTATTAAACCCCTGGTTAATTATTTATTAAGTAAAGTCATTTTTTGATCTCAAACAGAACTTAACAAAACTGTTACTTAAAATTATAAATAAAATTCGTTATTTTACCACTGAAATCAGTGTTTCTGCCACTCTTTCTGTCGAATTTATAATGGATAAACTTTTCGCTTTTACAGCCATTTCAACTAATTCTTGTCGACTTAGGTTTGAAAGTAATTGAAATAATGAATCAACATTAAAATCAGGCTGTTCAATAATCTTAGCAGCATCAATATCAGCTAAAGATTTTGCATTCCAAAATTGCTGGCGATCTTTATGCATAAAAGGAACAAAAATAGCACCAATACCAACAACTTCTATTTCACTCACAGTTAATGCACCGCTTCGACAAATAACTATATCAGCCCAGCTATAGGCTTCTTTAACATCACTAATAAATTCTGTTAATTGGTTAATGTTACAGTTCTGATAAGATTTAATTACATCATCTAACATTCCTTTGCCCGTTTGATGCCAAACAATAAATTTATCAGACAATTTTGAAATTGCTTGAGGAACAACAGTATTGATTACTTTGGCGCCTTGACTACCACCCATAACCAAGACTCTAATAGGGCCTTGTCTATTTTTTAGTCTTTCACTGGGTTCTTCAATTGTTAATAAGTCACTACGAACTGGATTACCAACCACTTCAGCATTTTTAAATGCTGTTGGAAAAGCTTGTAAAACTTTAGTTGCAATTTTAGCCAAATATTTGTTTGTTAATCCCGCAATGCCATTTTGTTCATGTAGTACTACTGGAATACCTAAACTTTTGGCAGCTATTCCACCAGGCCCTGAAACATACCCACCCATACCTAAAACAACATCAGGACGATACGCTTTTAAAATTTTCCTAGCTTGTAAAACAGCTTTCAATATTTTATAAGGCGCTTTTAATAATGCTAGTTTACCTTTGCCACGTAGTCCTGATATTTGAATAAAGTCTATTTCAATTCCATTTTCAGGCACTAACTGTGCCTCCATACGATCAGCTGTACCTAACCATCTTACTTGCCAACCTTGTTTCATTAAATGACGAGCAACAGCAATACCAGGGAATACATGCCCACCAGTACCACCAGCCATGACTAATAACTTTTTCATTATTTAATTGACCTTATTCTTGCTTGAGCTTGTTGTTGTCTAAACTCAAAATCTATTCTTAGTAATATTGCAACTGCAATACTCATTACAATAAGGCTTGAGCCGCCATAACTAATAAATGGCAAAGTTAAACCTTTTGTAGGTAACATACCGGATGTTACACCAACATTAACAAAAGTTTGAAAACCAAACCAAATGCCGATTTCACAAGCCAAATAGCCTGAAAATTGAGATCCTTCGTTTAACGCCCGATATCCTATAGCTAATGCTTTAAATGTTAGAAAGAAAAGTAATAACAACAAAGCTACGACACCGATATATCCATACTCTTCTGAAATAATTGAAAAAATAAAATCAGTATGACATTCAGGTAGATAGCGTAATTTAAAAATAGAATTACCAATTCCTTGTCCAGTTATACCACCATTACCAATAGCCATTAATGAAGCAACAAGCTGATAACCGGCTCCAGTTGCATCTTGCCATGGATCAAGGAATGTCATTAAACGTGTCAAACGGTAAGATTCATATAAAATAAGGCAAGCAACTGCACCAACCCCAGTTAGTAAAATGGCAATAAATTGCCATAATTGTGCACCAGCAATAAATAAAATGCCAATTGTGACCATGAATAATACAATCACCGTACCTAAGTCAGGCTGTTTTAGTAATAAAATTGATAAAACAGCCATCACCACCATAGGTTTAAAAAAGCCCCAAAATCCGTTTTGAACTTCATCTGATTTACGAGCTAGATAACCTGCTAAAAATAGAAATAATGATAATTTAGAAAGCTCAGCTGGTTGAAAATTAAAAACACCTAACGGAATCCAACGCGACGCACCATTAATTGAAGAACCAATCCCCAAAACAACTATCAGCATAATAATTGAAATAATTAATAAAACTGATCCAAATTGTTGCCAACGTTGCATAGGAATATATAAAGCTATACACATTAAAAATAGCGACATTCCAATTTGGATTAACTCGCGTTGGGTATAAAAGAAAGGAGCACTTTCACTAAATGCCATTGATGAGGATGTCACCATAATTAAACCAAATATCATTAAACCAATCACTGTCCAAAGCAACTGGTTATCGAAAGGAATATTTGGATTTACTTGTTTTCTTATCCAAAAGAATGTCATTTTTCACCCCTTTGAGTATACTGCTTAGCAAGTTGTGCAAAAAGATTTCCGCGTTCAATGTAATTTTTAAACTGATCTAAACTTGCACAAGCAGGCGAAAGCAACACCACGTCTTTTGGTGCTACTTTTTTAGCTATACATTCAATAGTTTCAGCCATCGTTTCTGTAATCGTTGATATATTAGGAGCTAAATTAGCAAGTAAATTTCGATCTCGTCCAAAACAGAAAATTTCAATATTTCTACCTTTTAAATAAGGAATCAAAGGTGAAAAGTCTGCTGATTTGCCATCTCCACCTAGCAACAAAAACAATTTTCCATTACATATAACACTATTTAAAGCAGCTTCTGTGCTACCTACATTTGTTGCTTTAGAGTCATTAATCCATTTTACCCCATTACTATCAAATACTAACTCAAAGCGATGAGGTAACCCCTGAAAATTAGCAATAGTTTTCAAACTTGAATCACGATCAATGTTTAAACTATCGGCAATAGCTAATGCTGCTAATGCATTCAAATAATTATGACATCCAATTAATTTCATTGCGTTAGTCGCTAGGACTGGCTTTTGTTGTGCAATCAAGTATTCATAATTATCATCTAAATGATAATCTCCAGCCTTTATTCCAAATGAAACACAGTGGTGATGATTATTCTTTGGTTTAGTTAATTTATCATCATGATTAATTACACAACATTTTGCATTGTGATAAATACGTTGTTTAGCTTCAGCATACTGCATTAAACCAAGAGGATAACGATCCATATGGTCTTCGGAAATATTCAATATTGTTGCCACAGAAGCTTGTAAGCTTGATGTCGTTTCTAACTGAAAACTCGAAAGTTCTAACACATAAATATCACAATCTTGTTTTAATAGTGAAAGAGCAGGTTCACCGATATTGCCACCTACGCCAACTTTTAATCCAGCCTCTTTGACAATATCCCCAACCAATGTAGTAACGGTTGTTTTACCATTTGCCCCTGTAATAGCAATAATTTTTTTATTTCTATCTTGATTAACTTCACGGCAAAAAAGCTCGACATCACCAACAATCTCAATACCTTTTTCAGCGGCTTTTTGTAATTCAGGTGTAGATAATGCAATACCAGGACTGGCAATAATCAGATCTGCATCAAATAGCCAGTCTATATTTAGATTTCCTAAATGATAAATAACACGATCATCTAATTGCTCTAATCCTGAAGGAGATAAACGTGTATCAATCACTTTCGGTATAACATTCTGAGCAAGAAAATAGTCAACACACGAAAGTCCTGTTATCCCTAATCCGATAATAACAACTTTTTTACCTTGATAGTCAACCATGATGCAATCCTACTCTATTTTATTTAACGTAATTTCAAGGTTAATAAACCAATTACGACTAACATCAATGAAATAATCCAAAACCGAACAATTACTCTTGGTTCTGGCCAACCTTTTAATTCATAATGATGGTGAATTGGTGCCATTTTGAAAATTCGTTTACCTCTTAATTTGAACGAACCTACTTGTAAAATTACGGATAAAGTCTCTATAACAAAAATTCCACCCATTACTAATAATAAAAATTCTTGTCTCAGTAGTACTGAGATAATCCCAAACACACCACCTAAAGCTAACGAGCCTACATCACCCATAAAAACCATCGCTGGATAGGTGTTAAACCATAGAAAGCCAAGACCTGCACCAATGATTGCAGTACAAACAATCATTAGTTCGCCACTAAATTTGATATATGGAATATGTAAATATGCAGCAAAGTTAACATTACCTGTCGCCCAAGCAACAAGAGCAAAACCAGCAGCTACAAACACAGTTGGCATAATTGCTAGGCCATCTAAACCGTCAGTAAGATTTACTGCATTACCTGCACCAACAATAACCACATAAGTCAGTAAAATGAACCATAACCCTAATTGCGGCATAACATCTTTGAAAAAAGGAACAACTAATACTGTTACGGAACTATCTTTCCCATATGCATAAAGACCAAAAGCCACAATTAATGCAATAACTGACTGCCAAAAATATTTCCACCTAGCAATTAAACCCGCAGTATTTTTACGGATAACTTTTAAATAATCATCAGCGAAACCAACAAGACCATAACCAAGTAAAACAAATAAGGTTACCCAAACATAAGGATTTCGTAGATCTGCCCATAGAAAAACAGAAAACGAAATAGAAGCTAAAATAAGCGTTCCACCCATTGTTGGTGTTCCCTTCTTACTTAAATGAGATTCAGGACCATCGTGGCGAATAACTTGACCAATTTGTAATTTTTGAAGCCAATCAATTACTTTTTGCCCCATAATTAACGAAATTGCCAATGATGTTAATAACGCAAGAATAGCCCTTACCGTTAGATAAGAAATAACATTAAAAAAAGTAAAATATTTAACTAAATATTCTGATATCCACACCAACATAATTTTTAATCCTGACCTGTTTTTAATTGAATTTCTGTGATTAGTTCTTCCATTCTTGCACTACGTGAACCTTTAACTAACATAGTTAAGTTTAGATATTTTTGTAATAACGCTAACAAAAACTCAACTGCTTTATGTTTATCAACGAAATGGTGTCCAACACCACTAAATTGGCTAATCAATTCGCTTAAATCACCAACACTGACAACACAATCAATTTTTTGTTGTTTAGCTAATTCACCAATTTGTTGATGATAATTTTTTGCGTTATGTCCCAATTCCGCCATATCACCTACGACTAAAACTCGATAACCTGGTTGAGTTGCTAAAACATTAATAGCAGCCGACATTGACCCAACATTAGCATTATAGGAATCATCCCAAATTAATTGAGTTTGATTTAATTTAATTGGGTAAAGACGCCCTTTCACAGATTTCGACGTTGCTAATCCCTTCTTAACTTCTATTAAAGTTGCACCTACTGATATTGCTAAAGCTGCAGCAGCAATTGCATTAGATACATTATGCTCACCAACTAATGGTAAGGTGATTTCACTCTCACCAATTGGTGTGCACAATGTGAAAATAGTCTGATCCATTACTTTTATATTACTAGCATAAAAATCAGCAGAAGAATTATGTAAAGAAAAGGTCCAAACAGTTTTATTATTTAGCTCTTTTAACCAATTATCAGAACAACTATCTAAATTAATAATCGCGATGCCGTTTTCTGAAAGCCCTTCAAAGATTTCACCTTTAGCTGTTGCTACCCCTTCAAGTGAACCAAAACCTTCAATATGAGCTAAAGCAATATTATTAATGAGTGCACTATTTGGTTTAACTAAACGAGTGGTATAAGCAATTTCACCAATATGATTTGCACCCAGTTCAATAACTGCAAATTGATCTTGCTTTGATAATCTTAATAACGTTAATGGAACTCCAATATCATTATTAAAATTACCTTGAGTATAAAGTGTTTCACCACACTGCTGTAAAATAGTAGCAGTCATTTCTTTCACAGATGTTTTACCTGATGAACCAGTCAACGCGACAATTTTAGCTGAGCTTTGATCTCGCACAAATGAAGCGATTTGACCTAATGCTAAATGGGTATCATTTACTACTATTTGAGGAATATCATCGTCGAGTTTGTGATTAGCAATTACCAAACAAGCTCCATCTTTAATAGCTTGTTTAGCAAATAAATGACCATCAAATTTATCACCCACTAATGCAATAAATAGTGATTTATGAGTAATTTTTCGTGAATCAGTACAAATTTCTCCAATAGTTAATCTCTCATCTTGAATATGATAAGAAGTCCCATTAACTATTTTTTCAACTTGCTTAATATCTAAAGGAATCATGATTGATTCTCTACTCCTAAAATCTGTTTTACGGTTTCTTGATCTGAATAATGATGCTTTGTTATACCTATAATCTGATAATCTTCATGTCCTTTCCCAGCTATTAGAATAACATCATCAGGTTTGGCTTGAGCTAGGGTCTTTGTGATAGCTTCAACTCTATCAGAAATAACTTGTGTATTTTTAACGTCAGTTAGCCCCTCTTGTATATCATGAATAATTTTTATTTCATCTTCAGTACGAGGATTATCATTAGTTAATACAATTTTATCAGCAAACTGTTCAGCAACTTCCCCCATTAATGGTCTTTTACCTGTATCTCTATCGCCTCCACAGCCAAAAATCACCCATAATTTACCTTTGCAATGAATGCGGCTTGCTTGTAATGCTTTTTGTAGAGCGTCAGGTGTATGGGCATAATCAATGATTACCGTTGGGCTATTTTTCACGTGTATCACTTCCATGCGACCACATATTGGCTTAAGGTACGATGCCATATTGACTACTGCAAAAAATGGATAATCAAGTGTTAGTAATGTTGCGATTGCTAATAGTAAATTTGATACATTAAATTCACCTAGTAATCGGCTATGAATAATGGCATTACCCCAACTTGATTCCATATGAATTTCGGCACCTTTATCATGATATTCAATCATTGACACACCAACAAAAGGGTTGTCCATCATCTTCAAGCGTCGCAATGACTTAGGTTGGCATGATACTGCAGTAGCTTTTGATAATTTATCAATCCAACGTCGTCCATAAGCATCATCATAATTAATAATGGTTTTTCCTGAACTAGCTACCTGCTTTTCTTTTTCATCATAACTAAATAGCGACCATTTTGCCTTAGCATATCTATTCATCGTTTTATGATAGTCAAGATGATCTCGGCTTAGATTAATAAATACTGTCGCTGCACAATGTAATTCTTTTACCCGATTCATCGATAACCCATGGGAAGAAATTTCCATTGCCACAACTTGAACACGTTTTGCTACAAAATCAGCTAGATAAGACTGAACTTCTACAGCAGATAAAGTTGTGTTTGGCGAGGGTTCGAGATGATTGTAAACACCATTACCAATCGTGCCTAACAATGCGGATTTTTTATTTAATAAAGTTGCACATTGTGCAATCAACTGCGTAATTGTCGTTTTACCGTTTGTCCCTGTTACTCCAATTACAGATAAATGTTTAGAAGGCGAATGATAAAAATCAGCTGCAATTTTTGATAATTTTTGAGAAAGTTGAAACACACTTATTTGTGGAATAACTTTCTCGTCTTTTTGATTTAGGTAATCAATTTTCAAATCATTTGATTTTCTGTTTGTTTCAGTTAGAACAAGTACAGCACCTGATGAAATTGCTTGAGGAATAAAATCTTTACCATTAACGGTATACCCTTTAATAGCTACAAACACATCTCCTTTTTGCACTTTCCGACTATCAATTACTAATTGATTAAGCGGGAAATCATCTACTGGTAGTTGATTCCCACCTAATAAGTTATATAAAGTTTTAAATGTGCTTGTTGCCATTATTTATTACCTATTAATATACAATCATTTGACCATCAACTTGACGATCTGGTTTTACATTCATTGTTCTAAGAACTCCCCCCATAATACGGCTAAAAACAGGGGCTGAAACAGAACCACCATAATATTGCCCAGCTTTTGGATTATCGATAACAACAACCAGTGAATATTTAGGTCCTGTTGCTGGTGCAATACCAGCGGTATAAGCTAAATATTGATTAACATATCGTCCACCAGATAGTTTTTTAGCTGTACCCGTTTTAACACCTACACTATATCCAGGGACAGAAGCTTTGGTACCACCTCCAGTCACAGCAACCGCTTCCATTAATTGCACTACTGTTTTAGCTGTTTTTTCAGCTACAACACGTTTACCTTCTACTGGCTCGTTAATTTTTAATATTGAAACAGGTCGATAAACACCATAGCTACCGATAGTTGCATAAGCCCTAGCTAGCTGTAGTGGGGTAACACTTAATCCATAACCAAAAGAAAACGTCGCTCTTTCTATATCAGCCCATTTTCTTGTTCTATCAGCAGCAATTGAACCACTCACTTCTCCACCTAAACCGAGTTCAGTTGGTTGTCCTAACCCAAAACGGCTATAAAACTCAACAAGGTCACCTGATTGCATTTGTAAAGCTAACTTACTCACACCGACGTTACTTGATTTTTCAAGGATACCAGCCAAATTTAGGGCTTTTTGATAAGACACATCTTTGATTTCATAACGATTTACCAAAAAAGGTCTAGTATCAATAACCGTGTTTAAATCAGCTATTTTTTTCTCTAATGCAGCCATAACAACTAAAGGTTTAACTGTTGAACCTGGCTCAAATGCATCTGTTATCGCTCGATTTCGTAATAAACTATAATCAATTGAAGAGCGATTATTCGGGTTATAGGATGGACTGGTTGCCATGGCCAATATTTCACCCGTGTGAACATCAATTAAAACAGCTGTGCCACTATCAGCTTTGTTAAATTCCACAGCTTGACTAAGTTCACTGTAAACGAGCGATTGTAAACGTTCATCAATACTTAATGTCAAATCAGAAGCAACTTCACTTTCAGTCCTTTCTAATTCTTCTATAACTCTACCAACACGATCTCGCCTAACAACACGTTGTCCTGATTCACCAATCAGCCATTTATTAAAGCTTTTTTCAATTCCTTCTGAACCTTTTTCCGTTCCATTTTCATCAATGTCAGTTAAACCGATTAATTGTGCTATATTTTCAGCTGCTGGATAATAACGTTTAGATGTTTTGGCAAACGAAATACCAGGTAATTTTAATTGTTTTAAATAATCCGATATTGTTGGTGTAATTTGTTTAGACAAATAAACAAAACGCATCGATGGATTACTCAATTTTTGCTCTAGTGTCGACATTGGAATATTCAATGTCTTTGCTAATCCTTGCCAACGGATATCATTAGGATCAACTCCACCTTTTTGTACAACAATTTTCGGATCAGCCCAAACATCATACATAGGTACACTAACAGCCAATGCTCTGCCATTACGATCCGTAATCATTGCTCGAGGTGCGCTCATTTCTTGATGACGAATTGAGCGTTTATTGGCTTCAGCAATTAACTTATCAGGTTCTATTATTTGTAAAATTGCCAATCGGACAAGTAAACCAATAATTGCTAAAATAATAAAACCATAAACAATATAAAATCGAGTGAGGGTAAAAATTTGTTTTTTACTATTTAATTTATTCCCTTTATTCGACTTTGTAGTATGTTTTACATTATCTCTTTTATTAGCAAACTTCATTATTTACTCTTTATCACAATAACGGTTTCATTTTGCGGTGTCACATATGACATGCCCAATTGATTTTTAGCTTTATCTTCAACACGTTTTGGATCAGCAAGTACATTTTCCTCAATAACTAAATTACGCCATTCACTTTCTAAAACATCTTGTTCGAGTAATAATTGTTCACGTTCAAATAATTGTTTACGGACTTGCTGGGTTATAACTAATACAGCTCCAGCAGAAATAATAATAAAAACCAATAACAATAATGAAATTTTTTGATGGCCGAGCAAATCACTAAGGATTAATCCAAATAAACTTTTGCTGGGTCTTTTTTGATTGTGTATATCTACACTTGTTCTTTGATAAATTTCATTGTTACTATTCATTTTTCCTTTCTGCTATCCTTAATATCGCGCTTCGAGAACGCGGGTTACCATATATTTCATTATTGCTTGGCTTAATTTTGCCAAGTGATTTTAATTTAGCATCACCATATTGTTTAATTTGTTGTTCTGTTAATGGTAAGCCAGCTGGTAAATTAGGACCTTTACTCTGTTTATTTATAAATTGTTTAACAATTCTATCTTCTAATGAATGAAAACTAATAACTGCAAGTCTTCCTTGAGCAGCAAGCACTGACAAACTGCTATTTAAGGCTTGCTCAACTTCTTCCAATTCACTATTTATATAAATGCGAATAGCTTGGAACGAGCGTGTTGCTGGGTGTTTATTTTTGTCTTTTTTCGGTGTTGCTTTTTCAATTAGATTTGCTAATTCTAATGTACGAGTAATTGGTAAAACTTTATTCTGTTCCACAATTGCACGTGCAATCCTTTTGGCAAACTTTTCTTCCCCAAAAGTTTTTAAAACCCATGCGATATCATTTTCATCACTATTTAGTAACCACTCACTTGCAGTTACACCTTTGCGGTTATTCATCCGCATATCAAGTGGTCCATCTCGCATAAAAGAAAATCCTCTTTCAGGATCATCTAATTGTGGAGATGAAACCCCCAGATCTAATAAAAAGCCATCAATATTACCTAACAACCCTAAATCATTGATATATTGATGTACATTCGAAAACTCTCCTCGAATAAAAGTAAACCTAGGATCGGTTATATTAAGTGCGGCTTGTTCAGCACGTTCATCTCGGTCAATTGCAATTAGTTTCCCTTGTTCACCCAACTGTTCAAGAATTAACCTAGAATGACCACCACGCCCAAAAGTACCATCAATATAAATACCGTTTTTTTTTATATTTAATGCAGCCACAGCTTCATTTAACAAAACAGTTTTATGTTGATAATCCATCTTTATTTACTCTTATTAAATTGTTAGACTTTTTAAATTTTCTGATAAGTTTTCAACATCTGTTGATAATGTGGCAATGTCATCACTAATTTGTTGATACCAAATTGCTTCATCCCATATCTCAAATTTATTAGATTGGCCAACAAACATGGTATGTTTTTCTAGTTTTGCATAAGTACGTAAAGTTGGTGGAAGTAAAATACGTCCTGCATTATCTAAATTACATTCCGTTGCATAACCTAATAATAGTCTTTTAATTCTTCGTTCTGCTTCAACAACTGTTGATAATGTTGATAGCTGTAATTCAATTTTTTGCCATTCAATCATTGAATAAAGTGTCAAACAGGGGTGATATAAACCAATGGTACAAACTAAACCATCAGGCAAAAATTCACGATAACGAGTAGGGATTGCTATTCGCCCTTTGCTATCTAAATTGACTGAAATTGCACCACTAAACATGAAAGCACCGTAATTGTTAATTTTTATTGTTTTTAAATTATTAAAAAATCAATATGTTAATTAAAAACCTATTTTTTACCACTTAACCCCACTTTTTACCACAAAAGTTACAAAAATAATAGATATTTAATCAATTAATTTCTAACAATTTAAGAAATTAATAAGATAATAAGTGAGCACTAACAAATTAAGTGAAGCGCTTAGAAATGGTAAGACGAAATTATTAACAGTGTTTATTAATATCCGAAACAAACTAATAATAAAAAAAGTCACAAATAATCAATTTATTAATAATTAAAAATAGCTCAATAGGTGTTTTAATATAAGACCAGAAATGAGAGCTTTGCCAGTAAAACTGGCAAAGTTGATTGTTCAGTTAAGATGCTGTCCAAAAACCAATTACATTGACTTTGTTTTGTTGCAGTATTGCACGAATTGGCATTTGATTAATATCATCTCCCTTTTCTGCTTGTTGTAATACCTGCATTTTGCTTTCTCCAACTAAATGCAGATAGATATTTTGACTATCTAAAATAGTTGGTAATGTTAAAGTAATGCGGTCTAATGGAGCCGTCAATGGAGTCATTCCAACAACTTTGCGACCTGATTTCATATCCAAACCAGCCCGCAAATTTGCCGCACCAGGGAAAAGTGAGGCAGTATGACCATCTTCTCCCATTCCTAAGATTAAAACATCTAAAGGCATAGGAATTTTATTTAAAATTTTGTCTGTAATTTCTGCACCATCAAATGGATTATCACAACTATTTTTTAAACCTACAAAATTGGCCAATTTAGCTTTATTTTGTAATAAGTAAGTTAACACTAATTTTTCATTACTAGCATCATCGGTATCATCTACCCATCTATCATCTACTAATGTAATAAAAACATTGTGCCAATCTAAATCTTGTTGGCTTAATAGTTTAAATAATGGAATAGGTGTTTTACCACCTGATACAGCAATAGAAGCATGTCCCTTTTTATCAATAGCTTGTTTCAAATCTTTGACAATATAAGCAGCTAAATCTTCAATTAATAATTGACTATTTGGATATTTTTTTAATGTAAACATATTGTTAAATTCCTCTATTCAAACTCATGCCATGAATGACCATCTTTAGTTATCAAAGCAACCGAAGCGACAGGCCCCCAAGTACCAGCAGGATAAGTTTTAGGTGGTTCATTATCTAATTTCCAGGCACTAATAATTGAATCAACCCATTTCCAAGCTGCCTCTACTTCATCTCGATGAACAAATAATGCTTGTCTTCCTCGCATCACTTCAAGTAACAACCGCTCATAAGCATCAGCACTTTGTTGATGAAAAGTTTCACTAAAACTTAAATCTAACTTAGTCGTTTGTAAATTATGTGTACTGTCTAATCCTGGCACCTTATTTAAAATTTCAATATCCATACCTTCATCTGGCTGTAGACGAATTGTTAGTTTATTCTGCGGTAGTTCAGAATAAGACTCACTAAATAAATTAAGGGGTAAAGATTTAAAATAAACTACTACTTCAGAACACTTGCTTGGTAAACGTTTTCCGGTTCGTAAATAAAAAGGCACACCCGCCCAACGCCAATTATCAATATCAACTCGAATAGCAACAAATGTTTCCGTATTACTTTGTTTGTTTGCACCATCTTCTTCTAAATAACCAGGAACATTGATACCATTAACAAACCCTGCAGTATATTGTCCTCTAACAACTTTTTCACGGATATTTGCTTTATTAATTGGACGTAATGCATTAAGTACAGCAATCTTTTCTCTACGCAAGCTATTATCTTCAAGATTTGCAGGTGGAGACATGGCAATCATCGTCAGAATTTGTAATAAATGGTTTTGCACCATATCACGCATTTGACCCGCTTTATCAAAATAACCCCAGCGACCTTCAATTCCTACTTGTTCTGCAACAGTGATTTCAACATGATCAATAGAATTTCTATCCCAAAGCGAAGCAAATACAGGATTAGCGAAACGAAGTGCGAGTAAATTTAAAACTGACTCTTTTCCTAAGTAATGGTCGATACGATAAACTTGTGATTCACTGAAAAATTTTGCAACTGAATCATTAATTTCCTTTGATGATTGCAGATCAAAACCTAGTGGTTTTTCCATTACAATTCTATTTTGAGCCTGATTTAAACCTGCTTCAGCTAACCCTTGGCAAATCGTACCAAAGGCATTGGGATGCATCGCAAAATAGAAAATAGCAGGATGTGACTTTTCAAGCTTATCTTTTAATAAATTAAAACCGGCAATGTCATTAACATCTAACTTATGAAAGTTAAGGCGTTGGCTAAAACGTTGCCAAATACTTTCATCTAGTGGTTCAGTCATAAATGTGGTTAACGCATCTTTTGCAACCTCAGTGTAAGCGGCTTGATCCCAATCAGCTCGACCTACACCTAAAATTTTTGTCTGCTTTGGCAACTTTCCATATTTTTCTAATTGATATAGAGACGGTAATAGTTTGCGCCTTGTTAAATCCCCTTTAGCGCCAAAAATTACCAAATCGCAAGCTGGGATATCAGACATGAGTTTCTCCTAAAATGGTGTAATCTACAATTTATTTTATTATGTTTGATACCAATATACATCAAGTTAATAGAATAAATTATAACAATAGGTATTTGTCGTTTTAAGACTATAGTAAAAAATAAAAGGTCACCATTTAGGTGACCTTTTATTTAAAGATATTGTTGAATGATTTTTCAACAAACATATGATTATGCGCGTACAAAATCCATGTGAACTAATTTTGGTTTAAATGGATGACGTTGTACTGCTTGCACTTTAGCTTTAACTGCTTTACCGTCAATTTCAATAGTTAGTACTTCAGAATAAAACTCTGGTTTTTCTTGCATATTGAAAATTTGATTGTGATCTAACACAATAGAAATTGCAGGTTCTGTTCCACCATAAACAATTGCTGGGAACTGCCCAGCGTGACGCAGGCGGCGGCTCGCACCCTTACCATGCTCTTTTCTAACTTCTGCTTTAAATTTAAACATATTGATTTCTCTTGTTTATTCTAAATAAAAAACCAATTACAGGCGACCCAGTAGTTGGCTATAAAATTGATGCTCTAAAAAGCGCTAAGGATTATAAAGTGTTATGATTGTAAACGCAATCAAATAATCAGTTTAATAAAGATATAGTCTTATATTGATTGCGTTTGCAATATCAAAACCTAATGATTAAATAACTTCAATCTTAAATCCATATGTTGATTTCTGTATTGGCGATAATTTTAACGCCTTATTAATACGACACGTTTCAACACATACCATAGATTGATATTCTTCATCAGCAAAATCCGCCATTGCTTTAGCTTTATCTATCCAAGGATTCCAAGTAACAACATCACTTGCATTAACATTAGTTAATTTAATTGTTCGTTTACCATCGGTAATAAGGATTGAGTCATCCGCATGGGTATAAATGCGATCAACCTCTTGATTAAAGGTAAGTTGCCCTGAAATTGATGGTTTATTTTCAACTGCTAAGCGTTCTTGATAAGAATCGCCTAAACCTTTAACAGTGACATCATTAATATTATTAACTTCAAAATAAGTATGTAATGCACTTGTTGCTTCGAAATCCCCAGTGCAAGATAAATTCACTTCACACGTTTGTCCAACATGAATGGTTAACCAAGCTTGGAAAGGTTTTGTGAAAAACTGTTCTGTTTGCTGATTATTAGTTAATGATAAAGTTAAATTCACTCCATTATTATCTTCTTTGCAAGAATCTAATTTCCATTCAACCAGACGCGCAAAACCATGCATAGGATCACCCAATTTACCAAACCATGGCCAACAAATTGGTACTCCCCCTCTAATTGCAACTTCCTTTTTAAAGTTAGCTTTTTGACTTAACCAAATAACCGGTGTCGGTTCTGTTGATGGTTGCCAAAATAAAAGATGAGCACCTTGTAACGATACTGCTGCTGAACACGTTTTATGTTTAATCACTATGACAGGCAATTCACCAAATGTACATTGATTAACTGATGCACTCACTGATGTACTCACTGATGTACTTGATAAATCACTATCTAAAATCTGCTTAATAATACTCATATTTACTCCTAACTATCTAATTTGCTTGGCGAACATCGTCTTTAGTCATTAATTGTACGCGCATTATTCGAATTATAAAAACGGAATAAAAGCTTTTTTTACTAAATTGGAGTAATATAGCCAGCTATTTCTTATCAGTTGCTGACACTTTTTTTAAAAATTTGAGGAAAGGTATATGGTTCAATATAAAATCCCGTTGAGTTTATATATACATATGCCATGGTGTGTACAAAAGTGTCCATATTGTGATTTTAATTCACATAACATGAAGAAAACGCCCGATTATTCAGCATATATAAATCATTTAATTAATGATTTAAAACAAGACGTCATGCTTTCAAATGATCGTTCTATTGACTCTATTTTTATTGGTGGAGGTACACCCAGTCTTTTCTCCGCGGATTTAATTAATAAATTATTAATGAGTATAAATAAAATTATACCAATTAATCACGACGCAGAAATAACAATTGAAGCCAATCCTAATTCAGTTGATGTAGAAAGATTTAAGGGATATCAACAAGCTGGAATTAATCGAATATCAATTGGTGTACAAAGCTTTCAAGCAGATAAGCTTGCAAAATTAGGACGAGTTCATAATCCGCAAGAAGCAATAGATGCTGGAAAATTAGCACAAAATTTAAAGTTAAAAAGCTTTAATATAGATTTAATGCATGGCTTGCCTAATCAAACAGTATGTGATGCATTGAGTGATCTAAAACAGGCAATAGAAATTGCACCGCCACATTTATCTTGGTATCAACTTACAATAGAACCTAACACTTTATTTGGTTCTAAACCGCCTGTTTTACCGGATGATGATATGTTATGGGATATTTATCAACAAGGCCATCAATTATTAACTAAGCATGGTTACCTACAATATGAAACATCTGCTTATGCAAAGGCCAATTATCAATGCCAACATAATTTAAATTATTGGCGGTTTGGTGATTATATCGGTGTTGGTTGTGGTGCTCATGGAAAATTAACCCAAAATGATGGCACAATTATTCGCACCGTAAAAACAAAACATCCTAAAGGATATTTAGAAGGACGCTATTTGGAACAATCTTATACTGTCCCTAAAGATGAGTTAGCATTTGAATTTTTTATGAATAGATTTAGATTATTTGAAGCCACACCTAAATCCGAATTTGAACAACGAACTTTTTTACCTTTACACTCTATTGATAAGCAGATATCGACTGCTATTGAAAAAAAATATTTGATTGATAACAACCAATGCTGGCAAATCACAGAGCATGGGAAATTATTTTTAAATTCATTACTTGAAATATTCTTATAACGAAATCAGTTAAAAGATTTACTACTTATTAACAAAACAAATACTAACAATTTAACTAAACCTACGCATATCTTAACTAAAATTTATCTGAAAAGAGTGCATAATATGTACAACAATGCATTTATTTCATTGTTTTCCTATTCCTTATGTTTTCCCAATAACATTGTTATTGGGATTTTTTTTAGGGTTTGAAATAAGATTAATTATTTATATTTTCCGATAAGAATTTTTCAATCGCGATAAGGGATGATGTTCCTTCCATTGGTCCTTTATAAGATGAAGACAACGCATAACAAGCATTTGCATACATTAAAGTCTGTTCAACACTAAATCCTGACAGTAGTAAACTCACAAAAGTTGCATCAAAGCAGTAATCAGCACCCGAATGGTCAATCGCATCAATACTAAAACCCTTAGAATAAATTGTATTAATATTATTTTTATCATCGCAACAATAATAATTTGCACCATCACTGCCTTTTTTCACCACGAGATGTTTGATACCTTTCTCCAATAAAGCTTTAATCGTTTCTTCATCACTTTCATAATTTTCAGAAAAATACCTAACTTGTGTTTCATTAATCAAAATGATATCGGTAAATTCTAATATATAACTAAAAGACTGTTCTATCTCACGAATCTCCGACATTTCTTTATGCAAATTAGGATCAAAAGAAACAGTTCCACCATGGCTTTTAATAAAATTTATTACTTTGCACATCGCATCAATGGCTCGAAATGAATAAAGTGATGATCCCATAATATGTAAATGATTGCAGTCTTTTAATAAAGCTTCATTCACATGATCAAATGAAATTAAGCCACAGGCACTATTTAAAACGTTATAAATTAAACTTCGCTCTTTTGGACCAATTTGCGTTGAAAATGCGCTAGCTGTTTTTACTTTATTATGAGAAGTAATCCCATTAACATTTACCCCATCTTGTTTAAGTCGGTTAATGCACATTTTTCCAAAAGGATCTTTTCCAACACAACTTAAAAAGATAACTGGAAAACCTAATTTGGCAACTTGATTTGCAAAGATAGCTGGGGCTCCACTAGGGTATGGTCCAATATATTCATTTGTATAATCAAAACGTTGATTGAATTCCTTAGCAACAAATTCAACAAACAATTCGCCCATTGTACAAATTTTAACATCCATGTTAATTAGGCCTCCAATGCATTATGGTAAGTTACAGAATATTTAGTTGTTGTATGTTGTTTAAAATTAGAATTAAGCAATAGTTGATGATATTCATTAACAGCGGAGCGGGATAAAATAATAACATCCATATTTTTTAATTTACCAATAGTATGATTATCATTACTGCTGATTCTTGGCGGTAAAATACCGATAGAATGATCTGAATTTTTTAATATCTGTTGATAAAGTTCTTGATGTTCAATATCTTGAATAGCTAAATAATTGTTAGTATTAATAGCTGCGAATTCGAATATAAAATGTGATATTGGGAATTGCGTTAATATAGATGATGAAAAGTTAGGATGCTGTAGTACATTACCATTTATTAAAAAACCACCAACAAGAATCACTTCTGCATCTGAGAATTCTCTAACCAGTTTCGCGTTATTAATATCATTTAAAATAACTGTTAATGATTTTTTGCTATGCAGAAAAGGGATCAATTTTCGAATCAAATGACCATGACTTAAAAAAATTGTATCACCATCTTCAATATAATTTAGACAAGTTTTTACTAAATTAACATCACTATTATCAGCATTAAGATATGATGCCAAACGACTTGGATACACACTGTTTGAATTGCTAATAAAATCTTCAGGCGAAATATAGATAGCTCGCCCAAAAAAACGTTTTAAATACCCTTGATGTTCTAAATATGTTAAATCTTGACGAATAGTTACATGAGAAACCTGTAGCATGTCAGATAACTCATCAACTTTTATTTCTCCATTTTTGCGCACAATCGCAGCAATTTCCAATCGCCGCTTTAATTGTGCCGAAGATACTTTAGCCATTTCACATCCTATGTTAAAAGATAAATACCTAACTCAAAAACAGATAAAATTTATCATACAAGTTGTAAACGATAAACCCTAGAAAGGAACTGAACCGATTAAGTAGTGTAAAAATATACTCAGTTTGTACTTTAATTTCTAAATTACAGAGATATAGTTAATCGTTAAAATAGAATATTAACAACTCAAAAATTGTTAAATAGCACAATATATTTAAATAAAAGTTATCAAAAAACCCCGTTCCTCAACATTATTTTCAGATCATCACCCACCATTTCAACAGATTCAAATCGGAACTGAGGTGCTAACGAAAGTTTTTGTAAGTGAGGTAATACAAACATATCTTGTGCATTATGACCAAGCAATTTAGGTGCATAATAGATGATTAACTCATCCACGAGATTTTGCTCAATTAGCGCACCGGCTAAATGAGATCCAGCTTCGACCCATACAGAATTTATTTGCTGCTTGGCTAATATGGATAATAATTCTAATAAGTCGACTTGATGACTGTTTGATGATTCAATGATAAGTTTTGTATTTGGTGATGATATTAGAACATTTTGCTTTCTAACCAACCAAGTTTCACCAGGCTGATTAAAGATATTTTCATCACCCGTCATTTGATTTTTGCTATCGATTATCACTCGTATAGGTTGACGAATTTTGGTAGAAGGGTAAATTTCTTTAATTGAATCAGGTAATTCATTATATCTAACCGTTAAACTCGCATTATCTTCCTGAACTGTTTTTCTGGTACTTAAGATACAACTTGCCTGAGCTCTATATTGCTGAACATCTTGTCTTGCCGCAACGGAGGTTATCCATTTACTTTCGCCTGATGCCATAGCTATTTTACCATCTAAAGAAACTGCCATTTTTAGTTGTACAAATGGCAAACCTGTTCGCATCCGTTTTAAAAAGCCTTTATTAATGGCTTCGGCTTGATCAGCTAACACGCCAACACAAACTTCAATGCCTGCATCAGTTAATCTCTTTATACCTTGTCCTGCGACATTGGGATTAGGATCCTGCATAGCAATAACAACTCGTTTAATTCCCGATTTAACCAGTGCATCTGCGCAAGGAGGCGTTCTTCCATAATGGCTGCAAGGCTCTAGCGTTACATAAGCCGTAGCATCTTTAGCTTCATCACCAGCCATTTTTAGTGCATAGACTTCTGCATGAGGTAAACCAGCTTTCATATGAAAACCTTTACCAATGATGTGATCATTTTTAACAATGATACAACCGACATTAGGATTAGGGGTAGTAGTGAAGCGACCAAGTTTAGCAAGCTCAATAGCTTGCTGCATATAAAATTGATCTTTATTCATAGTCATAATGAGGATTACTTTTGTTGTAACTTAGCAATTTCATTACTGAATTGTTCAATATCATCAAAGCTAAAATAGACAGATGCGAAACGGATATAGGCAACTTTATCAAGATTTTTAAGCTCTTCAATAACAAAATTACCAATTAATTTGGCCGGTACTTCCCTTTCTCCTGTTGCTCTCAGTTTCGATTTAATTCGAGTAATTGCATCTTCAATTGCATCAAAACTAACAGGGCGTTTTTCTAGTGCTCGTTTTATACCATTTCGGAGTTTATCTTCATTGAAAGGTTCGCGAACTTTATTGCTTTTAATAACATTAGGCATAATTAATTCAGCCACTTCAAATGTCGTAAAACGTTCATTACATTCGACACATTGTCGACGACGACGAACCTGAAACCCTTCACCAACTAAACGAGAATCAATAACTTTTGTATCATCTGCATTACAAAACGGACAGTGCATAAATATATCCTGATAACGTTTTAACTTACATTACAATAGCCGAAATTAGCCATTTAAACAAGTTATCAACAAAGTAATATAAACTAGCTCTATTAATTAACTTGTAATTCAAAAAAGCTAAAAACCGTCACCAATCTGGTGACGGGAATTGAATTTACCATGTCAATGAGATTAAGAAATCACGTAATTTATTAAAATCATCAGGCATATGGTGAGAAAGTAAAGGCATATCAGCTCGTTCAGCCAGAGGTTGTGGTAGTGAGATTGATCGGCCAAGGATATCCTCAACTACTTCTTTAAACTTAGCTGGATGAGCTGTACCCAAAAATAAACCATACTCCCCTTCTTGCAACTGGTCTCGTAATGCACGATAAGCAATAGCACCATGAGGCTCGGATAAATATCCTTTTTTATCTAATTCCTTAACCGTTTCTACGGAAACGGAATCAGAAACAGCAGCATGCCCTAATGATTTAAGTACCCAACCTTCTCGTTTATAAATTTCTTCGATTCTTGGCCAGTTGTTTGGCTGACTAACATCCATAGCATTTGATAATGTTGCCACAGTTTTATGGGGTTCCCATTTTCCTGTTTCTAAATAACGTGGAACCGTATCATTAGCATTAGTAGCAGCAATAAAGCGTTTAATTGGTAACCCCATCGTTTTAGCTAGTAAACCAGCAGTTAAATCACCAAAATTACCACTTGGTACTGAAATAACTAATTGTTCGCGTTGTTTTGGCGTAAGCTGTGCATAAGCCTCAAAATAATAGCAAATTTGAGCTAAAAGCCGACTGATATTAATCGAGTTAGCTGAGTTTAAACCAATTGTAGTTTTTAGCTCTTCATCATCAAACGCTTTTTTAACTAAAGCTTGGCAGGCATCAAAATCACTTTGAATAGCAATTGTGTGAATGTTATCGCCTAAAGTACAAAATAGTTTTTCTTGTAACGGACTAATTTTACCTTCCGGATATAAAATCACTACACGAATATTGGGTAAGTGATAAAACGCATGGGCAACAGCAGCACCAGTATCACCAGAGGTTGCTGTTAAGATAGTAATCTTTTTATCTGCTGCCACTTGGACTAAAGCCTGAGCCATAAAGCGTCCACCAAAGTCTTTGAATGCTAATGTTGGGCCATGATAAAGTTCTAATGTTCCAATATCATCTTCTACTGATTTAACTGGAGCTGGAAATTGGAATGCGTTTTGCACTAGTCGATGCATATCATTATCGCTAATTTCATTGCCAATAAACGCCGATAAGATTTTGGCACTACGTGTGATAAAATCCATTTTTAAAAGTGCTTCTATTTCTGCTGATGAAAATTTTGGCAATTGTTCTGGAAAAAATAGACCTTGTTCTTTCCCTAAACCTTGTTGTACCGCCTGCGCGAAACTAACTTGCTCTGAATGATCTTTTAAGTTATACAGTTTCATAATGTGTTCCAATTCTTTTATGCTTTAATTGTTTTCTTATTGATTTAATATTATTGTTTTGTTTAATAACTTAAATCTCTCTTGCACCTTGTGGATCTATTTTACAAATATGAGTAAAACCTTCTTCATTTTGTAGATAAGAACTTTTTAACAACGACTCAATCTGCTGTGCAGTTTCAAGGTTGTCGGCCACCACAAACATCGTCGGCCCTGAGCCTGATATACCCGAGGCTAGTGCACCAAGTTGTTTGACCTTTTTTTGTGTTTCATCGAAATTAGGTAGCAATTGTTTACGATAAGGTTCTGCAATATTATCAATCAACATTGCTGCTGCAAGTTTTGGTTGTTTAGTATAACAAGCATGTAAAAAACCACCTACGTAACGACCGTGCGCGACACAATCGGCTTTTTGATATTGAGCTGGTAATATTGCTCGAGCTTCAGCTGTAGAAACTTTAATACCAGGATAAGCCATCACCCAATACCAATTTTCAAAATGAGGTATTGACTCACTTATAATGCCCATTTCGTCGAGAATAAGTTGCATTCCACCTAAATAGCAAGGAGCAACATTATCATAATGAACACTACCAGAAATGCAGCCTTCAAGTTCGCCCATCATGGAGAGCAATTCAAATTTATTAAATGGTTCATTAAAAAACTTATTTAACGCAACAAAAGCACCAACAACAGAGCAAGCGCTTGAACCTAATCCAGAACCAATTGGCATGTTTTTTTCAAGCGTCATTTTTATCGGTAATGTTTTCCCCATGGCTTTACAAAAACGCTGCCAACATTGATAAACAATATTTAATTTGGGATCCTTTGGTAAATTTTTAACAAATTGACCTTGGCTGGTAAAGCTAAACTCAGTTGCAGACTCGATAGTAATACAGTCACCCAACATCGCACCACTAATTGGATTGATTGCTGCACCTAAAATATCAAAGCCAACACTAATATTTGCCATTGATGCAGGTGCATACACAGTTAATGATTTTTGACTCATTTAGCCTCCAATTTTTCCAGATGTGGTTCGTAAAATATCGGCAAACACACCCGCAGCTGTAACGTCATTACCAGCACCATAACCACGTAATACTAATGGAATTGGTTGATAGTACCTAGTATAAAATGCTAAAGCATTTTCACCATTTTTAACTTTATAAAGTGGATCATCATTATCAACAGATTCTATCTTAACGCTACATTGGTTTCCATCAATACTACCAACATAACGTAACACTTTTCCTTCTTTAGCTGCCTTTTCTGATTTTTCTTTAAACTGAGCGTCTAATTGTGGTAATTTTGCCATGAATTCATCGATACTACCTTTAGAATATTCAGCTGGTAATACTGACTCAACTTTAATTTGATCAAGTTCTAGTTGTAATCCAGCCTCCCGAGCTAAAATTAATAGCTTTCTTGCGACATCTGTTCCTGATAAGTCATCTCTAGGATCAGGCTCGGTAAAACCTTTTTCTTTCGCTAATTTAGTTGCTTCTGACAATGACATACCTTCGTCTAACTTACCAAAAATGAAAGACAATGATCCAGATAAAATCCCTGAAAACTTGATTAATTCATCACCCGCGTTCAGTAGATTTTGTAAATTTTCTATCACAGGTAAACCTGCACCAACGTTAGTATCATATTGAAATTTTCGCTTACTATTAGCTGCTTCTTGCCGTAAACGATGGTAATAAGCCATCGAACTTGTATTGGCTTTCTTATTTGGCGTTACAACATGAAAACCATTAGCTAAAAAATCAACATATTTATCTGATACATCACTACTTGAAGTACAATCGACTAAAATTGGATTGAGGAGACGGTTATTTTTAGCAAAATCAATAATGCTATTTAGAGTATAATTGGTCTCGCTTTGTTTTATTTGATCGCGCCAATTTGTTAAATCAATACCATCCCGATTAAGTACAGCGTGTTTGGAATTAAATAAACCACAAACACGTAAATCGATTTGTTTGTTTTTAAGCCATTTTTGTTGCCGACCAATTTGATCAACCAATGCACCACCAACACCACCAACACCAATAACAAACACATCTAACATTTTGTCAGTACCAAATAGCATTTGATGCGTCACACGTACACCCATTACGGCAACATCATTATCAACGACGACCGAGATTGAGCGTTCCGAGGAGCCTTGAGCAATTGCTACGATATTAATATTGGCACGGGCTAATGCAGTAAAGAAATTAGCCGATAAACCACGTAAAGTACGCATACCATCACCAACAACTGAGATAATTGCTAATTTTTCGATAACTTCAATTGGTTCAAGTAAGCCATCTTTTAACTCTAAGTAAAATTCTTCACTTAATGCCTCTTCAGCTCGGTAGAGTTCAGTTTGAGGCACACAAAAACTAATACTATATTCAGATGATGATTGCGTAATAAGTACCACAGAAATACCAGCATAAGACATAGCGGAAAAAACCCGCGCTGACATACCTACCATGCCTTTTAATCCTGGACCTGATACATTAATCATAGCCATGTTATTTAAATTAGTGATACCTTTTACTGGTGTTGAGCTATCAACAACATTAGCGCCGATTAACGTGCCTGCTGCATCTGGATTATTAGTATTTTTAATTAAACATGGAATTTGAAATTGAGCGATAGGTAATATTGTTCTTGGATGAAGCACTTTTGCACCAAAATACGATAGTTCCATAGCTTCTTGATAAGACATCGTTTTTAGTAATTTAGCATCAGGCACAATTCGAGGATCACAAGTATAAACTCCGTCAACATCAGTCCAAATTTCGCAGCTGTTGGCACGTAAACACGCTGCTAATACTGAAGCTGAATAATCAGAGCCATTACGGCCAAGAACAACTAATTCTCCTTTTTCATTACCAGCGGTAAACCCTGGCATCAAAATTATATTTTCTGGAGGTATATGCATTTCACTGATTCGATGCGATGACTCGACAATATCAACTGTAGACTCTAGATAGTCCCCCTCAGCAATCAGCATTGCCACAGGGTTAATAACTGTTACAGCATGACCTTTCGCTTTAAGCAATTCTTGCATAATTGCAATCGAAAGTTTTTCTCCTCTACAAATGATACTTGCATTAATACTATCCGGACATTGACCTAATAGCCGAATACCTTCTAATAGTTGTTTAACGTTATTTAACTCATCTAGAGCAAACTTTTTCATTTCTTCATAGGCAAAATTAGGTACCGCTTTCGAAATACCTTCTAGTAAGTCTGCAAAGATTTTTTCAGCATCGTAGATATTAGTTTGGATATCTTGTTTTGCAATGGTTTTTTCAACCATTGCCACTAGATGATTAGTAATTTTAGCTGGTGCAGATAAAACCGTTGCCGTTTGTTCTTGTTTAGCATTATTTTCAATAATCTCTGCTACACGCAAAAAACGTTCTGCGTTGGCAACAGATGTTCCTCCAAATTTTAAAACTTTCATATCACACCTTACTTATTTTTCTAACTTATGCCAATGATAATTCAAAATGCAATTTTTAAAAAATACTGATAAAACTAATATTTTGAATTCTTTTTACTTTAATTTCTATTTAAGAACTTTTTTATTTCAAAAAGTAAAAAACCCGCCTTTGGGGGCGGGTTTTTCGATATTTTTAAGGAAAAATCAACCCGCCCTATATTTCATAATAGTGCCGGTGGTACCAATAATGCCTGAAATCATCATTACCATTTTCATTATTTTTCCTTAACTAAACCCTAAACAAAACAGCCCGACATTTTCATGTCAGGCTGTAAATAATTAAAATACCTTTTTGCTGTTTTCGTATTCATTCACTACCTTATTTAAGGCTTGATAGATACTTTCGGCATTTTGTTTTTGTAATGCCTCATCAAGTATGTTGAGATACGATAACATTAATTTTTGATTGTCTTCAGCAAATTGTGGTGAAACTTCCTGATCTTCATATAACATCACATAAGTGCGAGCAAATCCAAAAATTAAAAAGTAAACCGATGCGTTATTCGGATCTTCTTGGATTAATGACCTCATAGCCTTACGTAGTTTTACATACGAATCGGTACCAGGTAAGCTTGTCGCAAATGTTTTTGTTACTTCTGAAAATGTCATTGCTAAAACCTCAATCAAAATCACAAATAAGAAGAATAGCAATCCATTAACATAAGTGCAAGTCTATTTTGTTTTTCAATTCACTTTTTTATTATTTTTTTAAAACCTCGGTATCATATAATGGTAATTTAATTTCACCTTAAACTCCTTTGCAAACTGATAACCCTGCTGAAGCTTGTGCGACCGGCATAATTTCAATTGAATTCACATTAAAATGATTTGGTGTATTAACTAACCATGAGACGGTATTGGCAATATCTTCTGGTGTAATAAAATCCACATCTTTATAAACCGCAGCAGCTTTTTCGTCATTACCATGGAATCGGACATTGGAAAACTCTGTTCCTCCACATAATCCGGGTTCGATATTTGTTACTCTGATTTTTTTACCCAATAAATCTGTTCTTAAATTAGCACTAAACTGCTTAACAAATGCTTTTGTTGCACCGTAAACATTTCCACCTTTATACGGATATGTACCGGCTACTGATCCAAGATTAATAATATAACCATAGTTACGCTCTACCATGCCAGGTAATATTTGATATGTTAAATGCACTAATCCAATAACATTGGTTTCAATCATTGTTTCCCAATCATTGTAATCAGCTTCATATGCTGGTGCTAAACCTAAAGCTAATCCTGCATTGTTAATTAATATATCGATAGGCTGAAACTCTTTAGGCTGCTGTAACAAAATTGTTTCAACAGAGTCTTTTTTTGTCACATCAAGAGTTAGCGGTAAAAAATTATCACCTAATTCTTGTGCAAGTTTTTGTAATTTATCAAGTCGTCTGGCTGCACCAATTACTTTATAACCATCAGTAATAAGTTTTCGGCAAATTGCTTTACCAAAGCCAGAAGAAGCACCAGTAACTAAAGCAATATTCATATCCAATCTCCTTCATAATAATTACAAGTGTATAACGATATTGAATGAAAAGAAAAATAGGTGCCAAAATATATACAACTTGTTTGAAAATATAACTATCTAAATTTTAGATAAAAATATATAAAAAAACCCGCTACAAGGCGGGTTCATATCGTATGTTTCATTTAGATGGTTCTTCGGATGGCTCATCATCTTTCAAAGGAACAATCAATGTATCGATATGGGTATTATTAATTAGCTGGCGTGCTGAAGACATTAATTTACTCCAAAAATCTTGGTGATGACCACAAACAACTAGATCTGCACCATATTCGTGGATAGCTTCAATTAATACTTGTCCAAATTCACCATTACCAGAAAGAGTATGTGCAATTGGATAACCTGCATCATCAGCTAATTTATTTAATGCAATATGGGCATCTTCAGTGATACGATCTTTCATATCATTCATATTAATATCAACTAGGCCTGTATAAAGGTCAGAGTAATTGATGCCCACATGAATGAGTGATATTTGAGCATTATATGGTCTAGCCATTGAGACTGCTTTTTCAACAAGAACTTCACTTTCAGGTGATAAATCCACTGCGACTAAAATGTGTTTATAAGCCATAATATTCACTCCTTCCTATTTTGACGCTCTAATTAAATTAAGATTTTATTCTTCCTTTTTACTACTAAATTAATTTTTGAGCAAGCCAAAAAAGTGACCCAGATAACAAAATTGAAATAGGTAAAGTAAGAACCCAGGTTAATGCAATATTTTTTATCGTTTTACTTTGCACTCCTCCACCATCGACAATCATCGTACCGGCAACAGATGAAGAAAGGACTTGTGTTGTCGATACAGGCATTCCTGTATAGCTTGCTATACCAATTGATAACGCTGTAGTAATTTGAGCTGAAACCCCTTGTGCATAGGTCATTCCCTTTTTACCAATCTTTTCACCAATAGTAATAGCTACTCGCCGCCAACCAATCATTGTGCCAACTGCAAGTGCTGAAGCTACTCCGATAATTATCCAAATTGGTGCATATTCAATTGTTTTTAATAAATCATTATTTAATGATTTTAGGTACTGTTTATCTTCTGCTGATACATTTGGTTGTTTAGCAACATGAGATACCGTATCAGATAAGCATAATAAAATACGTCTAGTTTGAGAACGTTGATCTACATTAAGCGAACCATAATCGTTAATTTTATTGAACAAATTGTTAGCAATACTTAACGTAGTGAAGGATCGAGAATAATCACAATGATATTTATTTAAATCATTTTCAGGAGTTGCAGTATCAACTGCTGATTGTTTACCAATTACTGTATTGAGATCATCATTATGAGTGATAAAGTACTCTTCAATATTATGAATCGCATTTCTGGTATTGGTAATTTCATAAGTTGATGCCCCCATGTTAACAATAAAACCAGCGGGTGCAATGCCCATCAATACTAACATCAATAAACCAATACCTTTTTGCCCATCATTTGCGCCATGCGAGAAACTTACACCAGCGGCTGAAATAATAAGCATAATACGAATCCAAAATGGCGGTTTCTTTTTACCATATAGCTTTTCACGCTGTTCTGGTGTCATAAAAATTCGTTCTCTTTTTTTACTACGTTTTTTACCTTGACCTTTACGGGTCCAATATTTTCGTAATAAAAAAATCATTAATCCAGCGATAACAAGACCAACAATTGGTGAAATGATTAATGATAGAAAGATTTGTATCATTTTTGGAATATTAAGTGCATCAATGATTGATGTATCCATAATAAACGCATTGGCCAATGCAACACCAATAATTGCACCAATTAAAGTATGAGAACTAGAAGCAGGAATACCTACATACCAAGTACCCAAATTCCAAATGATAGCAGCAAATAAAATTGAAAAGACCATCGCAAGTCCATGAGAAGAACTTACATTAAGTAATAAATCAGTAGGTAAAAGGTGAACGATTGCATAAGCAACACTAAGCCCGCCAAGTAATACCCCAAAAAAGTTAAACATACCAGCCATAAAAACAGCAAGCTGTTCTTTTAATGCTCTAGTATATATTACTGTCGCAACTGCATTTGCGGTATCATGAAATCCATTAATTGCCTCATAAAAAAGAACAAAAAATAGCGCTAAAACTAGTAATATAATCGTAGAAAATTCTAAATCAGCAAATAGATGAAACATAATATATCTTTCTGTTGTTAATAGCGCTTCTATTATCCTTGAGAATAACCCAATGAGCAAAACAATTTTTATATTTTTCTTTTCGCGTAATGAGAAGCTAAAACAGCGCAGATCATTAATTGTACTTGATGGAAAATCATTAGCGGTAAAATTATTATGCCTGTTATAGACATAGGAAAAATTACACTAGCCATTGGAATACCACTCGCTAAACTTTTTTTAGAGCCACAAAATACAATAGTAATTTCATCCTCTTTGTTAAAACCCAAGAATCTCGAGCTATAAGTCGTAATTAATAACACAATAGTTAATAAGATGATTGAATACACAATGATTTCTAAAAGAGATAAAAAGCTGACTTTCGACCAAATACCATTAACCACTGCATCACTAAAAGCCACATAAACAACTAATAATATCGATATACGATCGGTCTTAGAAATTACACCTTTATATTTATCAACCCATTTACCAATAAAACGTCTTGATAAATGACCGACAATAAATGGCACCATCAGTTTAAGCATAATAGATTCAATGGCATCTAATATATTCATTGAAGCAGCAGCTTGAGTATGAATTAATAATCCAACTAATACCGGTGTGATAAAGACACCTAATAGGGTCGATGCAGAAGCACTACAGATTGCAGCAGCAACATTGCCTTTTGCAATTGATGTAAAGGCAATGGCTGACTGAACGGTAGCTGGTAGGACACAAAGATATACAAAGCCTAAATAAAGATCTTCTGATAAAAAAGTTGGAACCAGTACCTGCATCATCATCCCTAAAATAGGGAATACTACAAAGGTAGTAGTAAATATCAACAGATGCAATCGCCAATTTTTTATACCAACAATTATCGCATCAAACGACAGTTTTGCACCATGCATAAAAAACAATAGACCAATAGCAAAAGTTGTAAGATTTTCAAATAACACTTTTGCTTGTCCTTTACATGGAAAAATACTTGCTGTAGTCACAACGCAAATCAAAGTCAGCAAGAATGGATCAATTTTAAATCGTTGAAGTATATTCATGATATTGGCTTGATAAGTTAAAAAAATCGCCACATAAGTGGCGATTTAGCTAAAGTTATAATTTATTCCAAGAAACTTCTAAGAACATCAGATCGGCTAGGATGACGTAATTTACGTAATGCTTTAGCCTCAATTTGACGGATACGTTCACGCGTTACATCAAATTGTTTACCTACTTCTTCAAGAGTATGGTCTGTATTCATATCAATACCAAATCGCATACGTAAGACTTTTGCTTCACGTGGTGTTAGACCAGATAAAATATCACGTGTTGCACTACGTAAACTTTCCGATGTAGCTGCATCTAGTGGTTGCTCAAGTGCAGTATCCTCAATAAAATCACCTAAGTGTGAATCTTCATCATCACCGACTGGTGTTTCCATTGAAATTGGTTCTTTTGCAATTTTTAGTACTTTACGAATTTTCTCTTCAGGCATTTGCATGCGGTCAGATAACTCTTCTGGTGTTGGTTCACGCCCAATTTCCTGAAGCATTTGACGAGAAATACGATTTAGTTTATTAATTGTCTCAATCATATGCACAGGGATACGGATTGTTCTTGCTTGGTCAGCAATTGAACGAGTGATCGCTTGTCTAATCCACCACGTTGCATAGGTTGAGAATTTATACCCTCGGCGATATTCAAACTTATCAACCGCTTTCATCAATCCAATATTACCTTCTTGAATAAGGTCCAGGAACTGTAAACCACGATTAGTATACTTTTTAGCAATAGAGATAACTAAACGTAAGTTTGCTTCAACCATCTCTTTCTTGGCTCGACGAGCTTTAGCTTCACCAATAGACATTCTTCTATTAATATCTTTGATTTGTTCGATAGAAAGATTAGTTTCTGTTTCAATTTGCTGTAAAGCTTTAATTTGCTCTTCAATTGATGATTCAAATTCTTTTAATTTAGCAGCAAATGCACCTTTACCAGTACTCGCTTTTTTATACCAGTCCATGCTATTTTCATTGCCAGTAAAATGAGTCATAAACTGTTTTTTCGGCATTTTACATTGTTCAACACAAATTCGCATAATAATACGCTCATGAGATCTTACTCGATCCATCATGCTTCTCATATTATTAACAAGAATATCAAACTGCTTGCCAACTAATCGGAATTGTTTGAAAACTTCAGATAGATTTTCAATTTCTTGTTGTGCTTTTTTATGAGCACGTCCATATTTTTTAATTGCAGCAGAAGTTTTATCATGTTGCTCTTGTAATTCAGCAAATTTCGCTTTTGCTACTTCTGGATCGATAGAGACATCATCATCAGCTGAAGAATCGCTTTCTTCTTCACTTTCATCATCACTATCGTCAATATCAATCTCTTCTTCACCGTCTTCCAATTCTTCAGGAAGTTCTTCTTCTGACTCTTCAGCATTCGGATCGACAAAACCAGTAATAAGATCGGACAAGCGAACTTCGCCGCTTTCGATTAAATTATATTGTTCTAAGAGATAAGTAATGGCTTCTGGATATTCAGATACTGAGGTTTGAACTTGGTTAATCCCATCTTCAATACGTTTTGCGATATCAATTTCGCCTTCACGGGTTAATAGTTCAACCGCACCCATTTCACGCATATACATACGTACGGGGTCAGTAGTTCGACCTATTTCTGATTCTACATTAGATAAAACTAATGCTGTTGCTGCTTCAACTGCCTCTTCATCTGGAACATTATCTGAAAGTAATAATTCATCTGAGTCTGGAGCTTCTTCAAGTACTTGAATCCCCATATCATTGATCATTTGGATAATATCTTCAATCTGATCTGAATCAATGATTTCTTCAGGCAAGTGATCATTGACGTCAGCATAGGTCAGGTATCCCAGCTCCTTACCCCGTATAATTAGGAGTTTTAACTGTGATTGAGAATTTTGCTCCATAAAGTATCACCATTTAGTTATTCGGTCATGTGTATTATATGTGCAGAATAAAAAGTATTTTTCTACACATACCCTATATATTTAGTCTTTTTTTGATAAAACAAGTATTAGTGTCGCTAATTCTTTTTTCTCTGCGGTACTTAATCCGGAGACTCTCTCTTTTGCGATCAGTTCATCTTGCCTTTGGGCGAGTATATTATCATATAACTCTTTTAAAGTATTAGAAAAAATTGATTCTATTTCATCATCTTGGTAATGGTACTCCCAGGTTGCTAAACGACTTAGCTGTTTATAATATGGTCGGTTAATACATTCTGTTAATATTTGTGCTGTAGTTATATTTGGATATTGTTGGCATAATTCAAGTAGTTCAATAAATATATCAATTCCCGCTAAGTTAACTTGCCTCATAACGTTAATATCAGATACCATTTTAGCTAGATTTGGGTATTGAAGTAACAAACCAATTAAAATCCGCATAGTGGTCAATTTCATTTTTGGCACAGGTGCTGAATCAATAGTTCTATTTTCGCTTATATTATTATTTGCGATTAATTGTTCAATTTGGGATAGATCCAATAGCCCCAAATAACGCCCTAATTTTTGAAGTAAATTAAGTCTAAATACTTTTGCTTTTACCTGTTCAAGTAAAGGAATAGCAAGTGAACTCAATTTAGCTTTACCTTCAGCTGATTTTAAATCGACCTGTTTTAATAACTCATCGAACAAAAATTCAGATAAGTTAGGCGCCTTTTTTATGTAATCTTCAAAGCCATCTTTTCCGACTTTACGCACGTAACTATCTGGATCTTCATCTTGTGGTAAAAAAGCAAAAGTTATATCTTTACCATCAATCAAACAAGGTAGTAATACATTAAGCGCTCGCCATGCAGCATTTCGCCCGGCTTTATCACCATCGTAACAAAATATTACGGAATCTGTTGCTCTAAATAGAAGCTTAATATGCTCTTCTGATGTTGCTGTTCCTAAAGCAGCTACAGCGTAATCAATACCGTACTGTGCAAGAGAAACAACATCCATATAACCTTCAACAATTATTAATTGCTTTAAATTACGATTAGTTTCTTGTGCTTCATAAAGTCCATATAATTGAAAACCTTTATGAAAAATAGGAGTTTCAGGTGAATTTAGATATTTCGCCGACTCATTGAAGATCGTCCTTCCACCAAAAGCGATAACATTACCTTGTCTATCGCGAATCGGGAACATGATACGCCCACGAAAGCGATCATATCGATTACCTATATCGTTATTGACAGACATCCCTGCCTTGTCATATAGCACCACTTCATTTTCAGTCTTAACTATATTTTGAAAAGTTAGTTGTTTTGAATTAGGTGCATAACCGATTTTATACCTAGCTATAATCTCTGCGTTTAATCCGCGTTGTTCAAGATACTTTTGAGCATCTACCGAAGTCGATAATGCTAATTGCTGCTGGTAGAAATCAGTTATTTTAGACATCAATGAATAAAGATCTCGACGAACATTACGAGATTCAATTTGCTTTGATGCATCAGCTTGATTATTTTCGTTATCCGTGTATGGAACACGGATTCCTTGCATACTAGCTATCTCTTCAATTGCCTCAGGAAAAGACAATCGCTCATATTGCATCAAAAAATTTACTGCAGATCCAGTAGCGCCACATCCAAAACAATAGTAAATCTGCTTTTTTTCGCTTAATGAGAAAGAAGCGGTTTTCTCATCATGAAAAGGACAACAACCAAAATAGTTATTTCCTTTTTTTTTCATTTTAACGCGCTTACCTATCACATCAAGGATATTTGTGCGGGCAAGCAAATCTAAAATAAAATCGCGAGGAATAAGACCTTTCATGATAAAATTCAACCATTTATGGCATTACACAAAGACAACAAGCCGTAGTAAAAGTACGGCTTGTTAAAATTTTTATATTAAAAAAATAAATAAATTAAATTTTCAGTATAAATATTAATATAGACGAGTGCGACGAGCGTTTTCTCTTTCTAATTTCTTAGCGTGGCGTTTAACAGCAGCTGCTTTTGCGCGTTTACGAATAGTTGTTGGTTTTTCGTAAAATTCACGGTTACGAACTTCAGCTAAAACTCCTGCTTTTTCGCAAGAACGTTTAAAACGACGTAATGCTACATCGAAAGGTTCATTTTCACGTACTTTAATTACTGGCATGTGCCTCTCACCTCAAATTTGGTTAATATCACAAGGGACTAAAAATTAGTGCGCAATTTTACCTCTAAATCATATAAGTTGTAAAGTAAAATATCGTATAATTACGACATAACAAATTATTTGCTAATCTTACTTTTGAGTCAGATAATAAGACCGTTTAATCAAAAATATAGGTATTTATATGTCATCAGTCTTTACCGGTCAATATCCCCAAAGACGATTACGTCGTAATCGTGCTCATGATTTTAGTCGTCGCCTAGTTGCAGAAAATCGTTTAACAGTTGATGATTTGATTTATCCAGTATTTATCGTTGAAGGGAAAAATATTATTCAATCTGTATCATCAATGCCCAATGTTAAAAGAATGAGCGTTGATGTATTAGTGAAAGAGGCAGAGCAAGTTGCCAAATTAGGCATTCCTATATTGTCTTTGTTTCCTGCTATTGAGCCTTCTCAAAAATCACTGTTAGCTGAAGAAGCTTATAACGAAAATGGATTAGTTCCTAAAGCAATTAGGGCACTAAAAAAAGAGTTACCAGAACTCGGAATTTTAAGTGATGTTGCACTCGATCCTTATACCACTCATGGCCAAGACGGTATTATTGATGATAGTGGTTATGTTTTAAATGATACATCTGTTAGTACTTTGGTTAAACAAGCATTAGTTCAAGCTCAAGCAGGTTCTGATATTATTGCACCTAGTGACATGATGGATGGTCGAATTGGCGCAATTCGTAATGGGCTAGAATCACATGATTTTATTAATACGCAAATAATGGCTTATTCAGCAAAATATGCCTCTAGCTTTTATGGACCATTTCGTGATGCTGTAGGTTCAGCAAAAAACATTAAAGGTGGTAATAAAAAAACCTATCAACTTGATCCGGCCAACGCTAATGAAGCATTACAAGAAATTTACCAAGATTTAAGTGAAGGTGCTGACATGGTAATGGTTAAGCCTGGGTTGCCTTACCTAGATATTGTTCGTAAAGTAAAAGACACTTTTGCGGTACCAACCTTTGCCTATCAAGTATCTGGAGAATATGCAATGTTGATGGCCGCAATTGGAAACGGTTGGTTAGATGAAAAATCTGTCATCATGGAATCATTACTCTGTTTTAAACGCGCAGGTGCAGATGGGGTTTTAACCTATTTTGCCAAACAAATAGCTCAATGGCTCAATAACCCAGAGCATTGATGGTTTTATCTGATTCATATCAATCGGCAACTTATCGCAGATTGATATGATCAATATTTAAATTTTCTTACCTCATCATTTTTTTCGAAGTAATCTGTTAATTTAAAAATAAAAATTCTGACGAAAACTATATCTTTGACCTCCAATTTGCTAATATTTGTAAAGCTTATCTATAAGAAACGAATACAAATGAAATTCAAATTTATGCTCTAAACAGACTAAGATTGCAATAAAATACTGAAGTTGATTAAGCTTTTTTATTAGATATAAATAAAACTCTAACTCTAACATTAAGAGACTAATATTATGAAAAATTATATCTATCTATTCTTTTTGACTATTTTTTTATTAACGGGATGTGATAATCAAAAAAAGGCAGAAACAAATACCGCCTCAAGTACAAGCAAAAATCAAGAGGCCCAAACTGAGAATAATGCTATAAACAAAAATATAAATAATGAATTTAAATCCCAATCATCAATATTGGTAAGTAATAGTTATCTTTTTCATACCGAACCAGAACTCCTACCTCATAAAAAACTGATCAAACACCAAAAAATCCAAGGACCGACAGAAAAAACGATCAATTATAATGCTCAAGGTTATGTACAGAATTATGATCTTGAAGGTTTATATGGCGAAATAAACTATGATACAGCCAAATATATTTATGGCATGAAAGATGTTAGGAATAATTACGATGTTTCTTTTGACGATTCAAAAAATATTATTGGTATGAAAGATGATAATGGTGACATTGTTGCAATTAATGAATTTGATGAACAAGGTCATTTAGTTGAAACAACCTTATCCAACTTTGCCGATAATAATATTGTTTTTAATAGTAAAATTATTTATAACGGCGATCTGGTTGAACAAGTTTTATATAATGCTTATATAAAATCAGATGAACGAACTAAACTGCCCGTTTTAGTGAGAGAGAAAGATATAGTTTATAACACTAATCATCAGCTCGAAAAAACAATTACTAGAACATATAAATTATCAGCAAAAGGTAATGTAATCATCAATGATAAAAATGAACAAGAGTTAGAATCAACTGAGACTTGTACCTATTTCGCTTATAACGAAAATAACGACTGGACTAAAGCTGTTTGTGAAACAGTAGGAGAAGGTTCAAGTAAAATTGATTTAACCAGAACCATTGAATATTTATAAATTGTTAATTAAGTGAATATGATGAATTTTACTCACCAAACTCATCATATTCACGACAAAGTATAATTGTATCTTCAATCAAACGTCTTGCTATCGTGCCATATTCGGGTATTTTAGGTAATTGAGAATAATGATACCAATTTGCTTCGACTAACTCATTTTTATCGATAGTAATTTCACCACTCTCATAATCAGCTAAATAGGCCATCATCATGGAGTTAGGAAACGGCCAAGGTTGTGAACCAATATAACGAATATTTTTAATTTTTATTTTTGACTCTTCGTACACTTCTCGGGCAACCGTCATTTCCATTGTTTCACCAATCTCTGTAAAACCAGCTAAAACGGTATATAAATTTTCTTGATTATGCCTAACATGCTTTGCCAATAAAATTTTATTTTTATCTCGAATAGCAACGATAATTGAAGGGGAAATTTGTGGGTAATAACGTTGGTGACAATTACTGCATAAACAACACCACTCTGTTTTACTAATATGCATCTCATGACCACAATAACCACAATATTTATGAGAACGATAAAACTCAGACAATTGTACCGCTCTGCCAGCCATATTAAATAATGATTGATCAGTATTATTAAGTAAGGGGCGAATCGTTGACATAGAGTTTTTCATTTCTTGGCAAATCAACCAAGCGGTTTGCCCATTCCACTCACCAATTGGTTGAGCTAGTTTGTTGGTAAAACCTAATTCACTAGCAATACCATGAGGAACTTCGCCATTTGGCAACCATAATCGCCCATTTTGACTAACAAACCAATAACCTTTTTCGTTACCAATTAAATTAAATTGTTGTTGTATATTCATCACATCAATACCAAAAAATAACTATTAAAAAGGAGGATCTTAATCCTCCTTTTTGGCAATACTATTTCTTTTTCTTTTCGTGTAGACCTTTTTTCTCAAGCTCCCAGTAAATTATACGTTGCTGAGCAATCGTAAATAAATTACTTACAATATAGTATAAAACTAAACCTGATGGGAACCATAAGAAGAATACCGTAAAGATTAATGGCATATAAGTCATTAATTTTTGTTGTAAAGGATCGGTAACCGGTGTTGGTGACATCTTCTGAATTAAGAACATAGTTGCACCCATTAACAATGGGAAAACATAATATGGATCTTGTGCAGATAAGTCATGGATCCAAAGAGCGAATGGAGCATGACGTAGCTCAACCGTATTACCTAACATGTAAAATAATGACAGGAAGATAGGCATTTGAATCAATAATGGTAAACAACCACCAAGAGGATTAACTTTCTCTTGTTTATAAAGTGCCATTGTTTCCATACTCATTTTTTGTCTATCATCACCATAACGCTCTTTTAATGCTTGTAAACGAGGTTGCAATAACTTCATTTTAGCCATTGAACGATATTGTGCTCGTGTTAATGGGAATAAAATACCACGCACAATAAAAGTGATCACAATGATCGAAAAGCCCCAGTTTCCAATAAAACTATGGATAAATTTCAATAAGTAAAAGAGTGGTTGAGATAAGAACCATAACCAACCATAGTCAACGATTAAATCAAGATGATTAGCTGTTTCTTTTAATTCACTTTGAATTTCAGGACCTAACCATAATTTGGCATTAATTAATTTCGTTTCACCTGGTTGAATAACTGTTGTTTCACCTTTAAAACCAATTGTTGCTTGTGAATTGTTAGCTGTTGCACGTGAATAGAATAAATTATTTTGTTCCTGCGTAGGAATCCAAGCTGAAGCAAAATAGTGTTGCAACATAGCAATCCAGCCAGTTTCAGTTTTGACTTCTAACGCATCATCTTTGATATCACTGAAACTATATTTACTATAATTAGTGTTGGCACTGGAATAAGCTGTACCGCGAAATGCGCTTAGTCCTAATCCGCCACCGCCTTCAGTAACGGCATCTTTAGGGAGTTCAATAGTCTGCTTCAACTGACCATACATTGATACTTCTAACGGATTTTGGGTTTGATTGTTCACGTCATACTGTACATCAACAGCATAATTACCACGATGTAAGATGTAATATTTAGTATAAGTTACACCATTAACTTGATAGGTAAATGGAACCTTCAACTCATCTTGACCATCAGCTAAAACATATTCAGATTGATCAGTTTGATATAATGGTCTTTTTGAGCCTTGAGTTGCATTGTCTGGACCATCTTTACCTGTTAACCCACTTTCAGCAATGTAAATAAAATCAGGTTTAGAAGTAAGTAGTTGGAAAGGTGTACCCGAATGAAGAGACTGCTCATATTTCAACAATTGAGCAGATTGCACATCGCCACCATAGGTATTAACCGTTAATGACAATACATCAGATTTTATTGTGATAGTTTTACCTTGCACTGAATCCGCTGTTGAACTATCTTCACCTATTTGTTGTGTCAATTGGTTAGCAACTGGGGGTTTTGGTGCATGATCATCTACCCACGCTTTCCAAATCAGGAAAGAAACGAAAAGTAAAGCAATGACTAATATATTACGTTGAGATCCCATTAGTGTTTTTCTCTATTGGTTTTAGTTTTCTTAGGAGGAACAAAATCTTCACCTCCTTCATGTAAAGGGTGACATTTTAATACACGTTTGACCGTTAGCCAACCACCTTTTATCAATCCGAATCGCCTTAATGCGATTATGGCATACTGTGAACAGCTGGGAGTAAAACGACATTTAGGACCAAATAACGGACTAATGATACGTTGATATAAACTAATAATAAAAATAAAAACATTAATAATCAAAGCTTTAACTGCATAAACATGCTGTTTGATAATTAATATTAATTTACTTAGTTTTTTTTGATGATTTGCTGACATAGTTTATCTAATGTCTCAACTAATTGTTGATTATTCAATTGTATAACAGGCTGTTTAGCCATCAAAATAAAATCGATATTAGGAAACTGATGTTGGTGGTGACGAAAATATTCTTTGACTAACCGTTTAATACGATTACGCTCATGGGCTCTTTTAACCTGTTTTTTAGCTATAGCAAAGCCTAATCTGGGATGACTTAGATTATTTTTACGTGTAACTAGAGTCAGGAAAGGCGAACCTGCACGAATAGATTCTTGAAATACATGATTAAAATCAAAGGGAGTTAACAAGCGTAACTCCCGAGGAAAAGTGAGTTTAGTCACTCAACTTTAAATTAGCTAGCAACAGTTAAACGAACACGGCCTTTAGCGCGACGGCGAGCAAGAACTTGACGACCGTTTTTAGTAGCCATACGAGCACGGAAACCGTGAGTTCTATTGCGTTTTAATACTGATGGTTGAAATGTGCGTTTCATGACGATTTATATCCAAATCTAATTTATCAACAAGTTGTAGAGTATAAACTCCACAGCATTAATTAAAGAGGTCCGAATTATAGAGTCTATTTTATTTTTCGTCAACGGGATTTTGAAACATAAATTGTAAGGACCTTTTCAAATTTCATTAATCACTAATAGCTAAAACTCGCTTACTTGCTTCACCACCAACTTCACGCGCTAATTTTGGAACTAAATAACCTGATAGTTTTTTTGTCAATTGCCGCATGATTTTTTTGGCCTCATCATCATCGACTAAAAAATGAGCCGCACCTTGTACTTTATCTAATAAATGGATGTAATAAGGTAAAATACCAATTGAAAATAACTTATTACTTAACTTCGCTAGCACATCAGCATCATCATTAATATTTTTTAATAAAACACTCTGATTTAGTACTGTTACCTCACTTTTCTTTAAATCTTTGATGGCATGAGCTACATTATTATCAATTTCATTCGGATGATTAATATGGGTAACTAACACAACTTGTAAACGTGTTTTTGCAAATAATCGACACAACTCAGAAGTAATGCGATTAGGTATCACCACCGCTAAACGACTATGAATACGTAAACGCTTAATATGACGAAATTTCTCTAATTCAGCTATTAAAAAAGCTATTTCATGATCTTTTGCCATTAAAGGATCGCCCCCCGAAAGAATAATTTCATCAAGTTCGGTATGCTGTGCAATATACTCTAATGCGATACTAATATTCTTTTTGTTACTTTGATTATCATGATAAGGAAAATGTCGCCTAAAACAATAACGGCAATTAATCGCACAAGCAGTTTTAGTCATTAATAATGCGCGATTATGATATTTATGTAGTAATCCTGGAATATTGTTATGTTGCTCATCAAGAGGATCTTTAGTAAAACCCTGTACATTTATTAATTCCTGTTCATCACAAAGTACTTGAAGCAGTAAAGGATCTTGAGGATCACCTTTTTTCATTCGATTTATAAAAGCCATAGGCACACGAAGTGGAAATTGCTTTCTTGCCTGTAACATGGGTAAAGAAATTTCCTCAGAATTTAAATCCAGACAATGATAAAGCTTTTTGATATCTGTCACTACATTAGCGAGATCAAAAATCCACTCATCTTTATTTGGTTGTTCAACATTTTGCTGTATAATATGACTCATTTTTGTAATTCAGAATGATAGTTGGAGCTTTTATGGCATCTTATAGTACTAATGAGTTTAAAGCTGGTCTTAAAATAATGCAAGATGGCGAGCCGTGTGTAATTGTTGAAAATGAATTTTACAAGCCAGGTAAAGGACAAGCAATTAACCGTGTAAAAATTAAAAAATTACTTTCTGGTAAAACTGTTGATAAAACATTTAAATCAGGAGAATCTGTTGAAGCGGCTGATGTCGTTGATATGAACTTAACTTATCTTTATACAGATGGTGAGTTTTGGCATTTTATGAATAATGATACATTTGAACAACTTTCTGCTGATGCAAAAGCTGTAGGTGACAATGCTAAATGGTTAGTCGATCAAGCGGAATGTATTTTAACCTTATGGAATGGTCAACCAATTGCTGTTACTCCACCAAACTTTGTTGAATTAGAAGTTATTGAAACTGATCCAGGATTAAAAGGTGATACAGCGGGAACTGGTGGTAAACCAGCTACATTATCAACTGGTGCCGTTGTACGTGTTCCTTTATTTGTGCAAATTGGTGAAGTACTTAAAGTTGATACACGTTCAGGTGAATACGTTTCTCGCGTTAAATAGTAATTCATCAAAATAATTATTTAAATAATGAGGTCGATATGACCTCTTTTTTTTAAGTAAAAAAATTTAAATTAAATTTTTGAGTTGAGGAACGGGGTTTTTGAGTTAAACATCTGCAAAAATTTTTCATTTATTTGGTAATTAAAAATCAAAATTTAAATTTATTTAGCCCCGATATAATTAAGCTGTCGCCATGACTCATAAACAACTACTGCAACTGAATTAGACAGATTCATACTTCGGCTATTAGCAACCATTGGAATCCGAATTTTTCTATCTTGCGGCAATGCATCAAGAATTTTTGCTGGTAAACCTCTCGTTTCTGGGCCAAACATCAAAAAGTCAGCTGATTTATAATTTACTTCACTGTGTGGTTTTTGACCTTTTGTCGTTAAGGCATAAACTTGAGAAGCTAAATCAAGTTGGTTCTCATCTAAAAAGCACTCAATATTTTTATAACGTTTTACATCAACAAATTCTTGATAATCTAATCCTGCTCGTCTCAATTTTTTATCATCCCAATAAAATCCCATTGGCTCAATAATATGTAAATTAAAACCAGTGTTAGCACACAAACGAATGATATTACCAGTATTAGCAGGAATTTCAGGCTCAAATAAAACAATATTTAAAGATGCATTTGACACAATTATTTCTCTTAGCTGTTAATGTTTTTGAAGAGGTAATACTATCACAATTCTAAGTCCACCTAAGTGGCTTTTCTCTGCTTTAACAGTGCCATTATCTCGAGTAATAGCGTTAGAAACAATGGCTAAACCTAAACCTGTGCCACCTGACTCACGATCACGAGCTTCATTAGTACGATAAAACGGCCTGAATATTTGCTCTAACTCACTATCAGCAACACCTGGACCATCATCATCGATAGTGATAATTACAGTTTGTTGTTGAATAATAAAATTAACATCAATTCGCTGATTTGAATAACGAAATGCATTCCTTACTACATTTTCAAGCGCGCTACATAACGCCGTTGGATAACACAAAATTGTATTATTAGTTGGGGGAGTAAGAATTGAAAATTGTTTTGAAATTTGATTAGCTTCAAAAGTCGCATTATCTAAAACATTTTTAAATAATTCATCTAACTGTTTATATTCACGAACTTCGTTATTATCATGCTGATTCCTTGCTAATGACAATAAATCACCAATCATTGAATCAAGCTTTATCGCTTCATCACTTATTCGTAAAACTTCGTTACTTTCACCTTGTTTACGACGTAGCAGTGAAGTTGCTAATTGCAATCGAGTTAATGGTGTCCGCAATTCGTGAGAAATATCAGAAAACAATCGTTGCTGTAACTCTTGCATCCTTTTCAACTCTCGAAGCATACGGTTAAAACTTGCCCCTACTGCTTTATATTCATATGATCCAACTTTTTCGAGTTCTGGCCACTGTTGTAGATTACCTTTGGCTACTTGCTCAGCAGCCAACCGCAATCCACGTGCTGGTCTAGCAATACTCCAAGATAGCCACAACAAGAATGGCGTACTTGCCAACATCGTTAATGTCAAAAGCAAGAAAGGATGATCAAAAATTAAATTAACAAATTGAGACTGAATATCCGACGCAGGTTGTAATAAAAATAATTGATAGTCTTCATTAGCATAATGAAGCAAGAAAGGACCAATAATTTCTTGGTTATCATAGATTTTTTTAGCTGGATCATCAACATCGTGAGATTTTTCACTAAAACTTTTTACTAAATCGATATTATTAGTATCAGCTGTGATAATTTGTTGATTGGGCGTAACAATAAATAATAGTTGCCCAGCTTTTTGATGATTATCCATTACAACTATGAATCTCATCCACCAACGGAAACTATCTTTAGGAATCTTGGTTAAATCTTTTTCGATTTCTTTAGCCAGCAGATTACCACTTTCTTTATCTTTATTAGCTAAATAGGTTAAATTTCGAGAGTCTAGCTTTGGCAAGACCATTACTAGAATAAGAAAGAAGGCAATAGTAAGTAAGAATATTGTGAAAATTCTAATTGTTAGGCGATCAAAGATCCACATATATTCTTACCATATAAAGAAATAGCTAGTTTTGTAATACATCATCATTTTGATCTACAACAAACAGATATCCTTTTGAACGTAATGTTTTAATCCATGGTAAACCATCGCTACGAGGGGGGAGTTTTTTACGCAAATTAGAAACATGAACATCAATTGAACGGGCTAAAGGTAAAAATTCTTTACCTAATACGTTTTCGCTTAAATCATCTCTTGAAATGATTTTTCCAGCATTTTCAAGAAGTTGTAATAATATTTGAAATTCAGTGCCAGTTAATTCAATATATTTATCATCAAATGAAACAGATTGCTGCTTTCGATTAACGGTAAGTTTATCAATGGTATATTGAACTGACTTCTCACCAGAAGTTACAGCCATATTATCCCAACGTTTCCTACGTAATAATGCGTTAATTCGAGCAATAAGCTCCCGATCATTAAACGGCTTTAAGATATAATCATCAGCACCAAGCTCAAGCCCAATAATTTTATCAAATTCGTTATCTTTAGCTGTTAAGAAAATTACTGGAACAGTATATTTATTTCTTAGTTGAGATAATACACTTAACCCATTCATTTCTGGCATCATAATATCAAGTAAAATAAGATCAATGCTATCATCAAATTTATCTAAAGCCTGAACACCATTATTAGCTATTACGACTTCAAACCCTTCTAATTCTAATAATTCACATAACATAGAGGCAATTTCTGGATCATCATCAACTACGAGCAATTTATTCATTACTACCCTCATTAATTAAGAAATTTATAATTTTTCTATTGGTTTTTTATTATTGTAATTTATTTTATATTTTTAGAAATATTATATAGATAAAATGCAATAATGTCGTAAATAATTGTTAAGATTTATAGTTTAAACACTTTTATATTATTAAATCCTTGTTCAATAAGATAAAGTGCTTGTAATTTACTCATAATACCTTTCGCACAATACAATAAATATTGTTTTGATTGATCTAGATCGCCAAATTGTGTCGCCAATTTATAAAAAGGGATGAGCTTAACATCGGCATTTTCAATTTCTAATGGGTTATCCTCTTGTTCCTCAGGTGAACGAATATCAATTATAATTTGATTATCTTCTAATATTGTAACCATATCGACTTGTGTAATTGTGTTGTCAGTTTGTTTAGCAATTTCACGAATATCAATATTTTCGGCTTCTTCAACTGCTTTATCTAATATAGAGAAATCAAAATTTTGTTCTTCCTCTTCTATTCTCTCTTTCAACGCTTTTACTGTAGGATTTTTTGATATCACACCACAAAATTCTGGCATTGTCTTAGCGATGTCTTCAGTACCGATTTGACGAGCAAGATTAATTATAGTTTCTTTATCATACGTTATTAGTGGACGTAAAACTAAAGTATCACTCACATTATCGATTAAACGTAAATTAGTTAAAGTTTGGCTTGATACTTGCCCCAATGCCTCGCCAGTAATCAACGCTTCAACATTATAACGTCGAGCAACCATAGAAGCAGCACGAATCATCATCCGTTTTAAAATAACGCCCATTTGCCCATCGTCAATTTTCTCAAGAATCTCACCTACTACATTCGAAAAATCAATGGCAATAAAACGAACTTTATGAGAAGAACCAAATCTCTTCCACAAATAATGAGCCATTTGTTTAACGCCAATTTCATGAGTTTTTCCACCTAAATTAAAGAAGCAATAGTGGACTCGGCAGCCTCGTCGAATAAACATATAGCTCGACACACCAGAATCAAATCCGCCAGAAATAAGAGAAATAACATCTTCTTGAGTTCCTGTAGGAAAACCACCAATTCCTGCATGGCGTTCTTTAACTAATAATAGCTTATCTTTATCTATCTCAAGATTAACTGTTACATCCGGACGAGTTAATTTTACTTTAGCTGTCGAAACATGCTGATTCAGCCCTCCACCAACATAACGCTCTACATCAATTGAAGTAAACTCATGCTTACCACGACGTTTTACTCTGACACAAAATGTTTTATTCTCAATTAAAGGGGCAAAATGATTAAACGCTTTTTCATATATATCATGTAGATCGACAAAACTAAGCTCCTCAACTACTAATATATGGTGAATACCAGGAATTCGAGTTAATAGTTCTAAGATTTGACTTTCACTATTTATAACTTTAGAGCGAACTTCAATAAAATCCCAATGGCGAATAACTGCAACATCATCAATTGAATGTTTTAAAATATTACGAATGTTGCTCGTTAATATTTTAATAAAACGTAAACGAACAGACTCACTTTTGATCGTGATTTCAGGAAAAAGTTTAACTATAAATTTCATACAACAGAATTTGCGAGACTAAAAATGGCGACATTATACTTATTTTTCCCTAAAAACGTACAATTGATTATGATAAATACAGAAAATAACAAAATATACTTGCTTGTTGCTCACTCTTTCGCTAATATTTCGCATCAATAAATTCTGTTCTATAACATAAAATTGACAGGTTGAAATGTACGAACTATTAATTATAGGTTATTTAATTATCGCACTTGCGATAATCGTTTTAGTGTTAATTCAGCGCGGAAAAGGTGCTGACATGGGCTCATCTTTTGGTGCGGGTGCATCTGCGACTCTATTTGGCTCATCAGGTAGTGGAAACTTCCTTACACGTACAACGACAATATTAGGTGTGTTATTTTTTGCATTAAGTATTATTTTGTCTAATATTGGTAGCTCAAAAACAACTAATATCAGCGATGATTTCAAAAATATTGGCGATAATACAAATACACAGCAAAGTACAGAAAACTCGAACAGTAATAGGCAAGTAATTCCAACGACTGATCCTGTTATACAGCCACAGAGTATTAATCCGACTTCAGATATTCCAGAATAAAAACGGCGCCGTGGTGGTGAAATTGGTAGACACGCTATCTTGAGGGGGTAGTGCTCTAAGGGCATGCGGGTTCAAGTCCCGCCCACGGCACCAATTCAATATTCATTAACATTCTTTTAAATCCTTTAAAACACATCAAAACTAACAAATACAAGGATTAAAGCCTATTTTGTTATTCATTAAGCACCAGTAAGATACATTTACAGCCAGAATTTTTAGGACTATATTAAGGACTACGCAAACATATTAAAATAATTTCATAGTCCCATAAGAGAAAAGTATGCCTAAAAAAGTAACCCCAATGACTGATACACAAATAAAGAATGCCAAGCCACAAAGTAAAGATTATCCTATTTATGATGGAAATGGTTTGCTTTTACTTATTAAGTCAACGGGGGCAAAAATATGGCAGTTCAGATATTACCGCCCTATAACTAATAATAGGACTACTGTAAGCTTCGGAAGTTATCCAGAAGTTTCGCTACAACAAGCGCGAAAACAACGGGACGAAGCACGCGAATTAATTAAACAAGGTATAGATCCTCAAGAACATAAGGCAGAACAAGAGCAACTACAACAAGAAGCTAGCAATAATACTTTTTATGCTATGGCTCAAAAATGGTTTAAATTCAAAACCGAACAAGGATTAGAAGAACAAACCTTAAAAAAAGCTTGGCGCTCATTAGAGAATCATGTTTTCCCATATATAAAAGACATTCCCATTAACCAAGTAACAGCTATTAAAGCAATTAATGCACTACAGCCATTAAATAACAACAATAAATACGAAACAGTTAAGCGAGTTTGTCGGCGAATTAATGAAATAATGTATTATGCTGTCAATATGGGAATTATCGATAATAACCCTCTCGCTAGAATTACCGATGTTTTTAATAGCCCAAAAGTTAAAAATCAGCCAACTATCCCCCCTACTGAATTACCCGAATTTATGCAAGCACTGGCTATGGCAAATATTGAACTACAAACTCGATGCGTTATTGAATGGCAATTGCTAACTTTAACGCGACCAAGTGAAGCCGTAGGGGCTAAGTGGGACGAAATAAACTTTGATAGAAAATTATGGAGTATTCCTGCCGAACGCATGAAGATGGATAGACCACACAATATACCTTTATCATCACAGGCATTAGCTATCCTTGAGATAATGAAAACTATTAATCATAAAAGTGAGTTTGTATTTCCTACTGCTAGACCTCCCTATAACAAACCAATGAGTAGCCAAACCGCTAATATGGCAATAAAGCGCATGGGATACAAAGATAAGTTAGTTGCACATGGATTAAGAGCTTTAGCTAGTACCGCTTTAAACGAGCAAGGCTTTAATTATGATGTCATTGAAAGCGCATTATCGCACGTTGATAAAAACGCAGTGAGAAGAGCCTACAACAAGGCAGAGTATGAGCAACAAAAGCGTATTATGCTTGACTGGTGGGGCGACTTTGTCGAGCAAGCCAGTAAAGGGAATGTCTCATTGTCAGGTAACCGCAATTTAAAACTTGTTAATCATTAACTCTATCTAGATACCGTAACCAATATTTGGGTTACGCTCTCGCCATTGATAAAACCTGTTACTTAGGTTTGAGTTACGCACAACTTATTATCATGCATTAATAAATCCTACCCAATGGGGAAATACATCCCTATACTTTACTTATTTAATTACCCCCCATTAATTTGGAATTTATCAGATAACTATACATACTATACATAAACACAAAAAACTTTATATATATTAATATATTATATCATGTATACTTATTTTTTAAGTGTTCATAAGTATTCATTACTATACATACATCTATATCTTTTAGATCACATATATAACAATATGATTTATATTAATATTACGGACAATTCAAATATTGAAATTTTTAATAATCAATATGTTAATATTTCACTTGATCATTAAGTAGCTGAATGGTGATTTCCACCATACAGTATTAAATTTGTAATCTGCTAAAAAGCTAGCAGATTTATTGCATTGGCTTGAGTTACTCAAACATAGATATTTATGGTTACCCATTTAGTAATAGTAATCAAAAAAATTATTTCAATTCGCGGTTGTGCGTATAAATGGGAACGGGTGTTTTTTAGGATGCTTCGTTATGAACTTTGTACCCTCCCCTCTAGGTATAAAGGTTTCTTTGTAATGGTTTAATAATTCCAGACACCAAATAAGGTGGTAAAATAACATCATAAAAATGAGGAGAACCATGATAATGGACAGTCGAAGTTATACAACAGAATCTAAACGGGATTCTGTATCTAAAATCGAAGTAAAATCATACTCACCAACCTATGCAACTGAAATATGCGATTTATTTCATTCGACTATTCATGCTATTGATACCGATATTTATAGCAAAGCAGAGCAAGAAGCATGGTGCCCAACACCACCAGATTATCAGATGTGGTTAAAACGTTTAGATAATACTCAGCCCTGATGAATCCCCTAATGATTTTGGTAAAAATCATTAAGTTAAGGTGGATACACATCTTGTCATATGATCAAATGGTTTCGCGAAAAATCAATAATCAGACAACAAGATGTGCGAACTCGATATTTTACACGACTCTCTTTACCAATTCTGCCCCGAATTACACTTAAAACGACTCAACAGCTTAACGTTGG